>CAVQQM010000007.1:0-42223 GCA_963714915.1 uncultured Gammaproteobacteria bacterium | reverse complement strand
TCCACAGCGGAGACCATCATGGGACTGTTCGACTTTGCCAAAGACATCGGCAAGAAATTGTTCGGCAACGAGGCCGAGGCCAGCGAGAAGATCCAGGAAGATATCGAAAGGGACAACCCGGGCATCAACGACCTGAAGGTCAGCTATGAGGACGGCGTGGTCTCCCTCAGCGGCCAGGCAGACAGCCCGGATGCACTCGAGAAGGCGGTGCTCATGGCCGGTAACGTGAAGGGGGTGGCCGAGGTCAAGGCGGAGGCGGTTGCGGCCCCTCCACAGACCGCGAAGGTCGAGTTCTACGTCATCCAGAAGGGCGACACCCTTTCCGCTATCGCGAAGCAGTTCTATGGAGACGCCAACGCCTACCCGCGCATCTTCGAGGCCAACCGGGAGGTCATCAAGGACGCGGACCTGATATACCCCGGCCAGAAGATCCGCATCCCCAAATCCAGTGATCCGGAGCAGTGATCCGACGCAGGGCGCACGCGCGTGTCCTGTCCTGCTGGCAGCCACAACCCTCGCAGCCTGCGGAGGCGGTTCCTAACGATCCGCGTCCGGTTCATCGACCGCTGCGCTCCCCAATGCTCGCGATGAGGCCATCTGCCGCAACACCGTCGCGGGCGAGGTCAGTATCCCCGGCAGCAGACTCCGGATCATCGGCACCGATTCCAATCAGGAACGGGCGTTCGTGCGTGTGGGCGTGCCCGATGCCCAGGCGCCGTGGGGCTGCCGGCTCTCCCGGAGCGGGGCCGTGTCCGTGAAGGACCAAGCGCCACGATCTGGCGCTTCGGCCTTCTGGCATGATCGGACGATGGGAGAAGGCGCGGGGGTCACCGGCCTCGAGACCGCCCCGAAACCTCAGCCGCCGAGTATGACGGCGTCAGGGATCTCGTACCGCTCGTTGCCGACGCGAATCAGGTTGAGGTCCGCCTCCTTTTCGGCGCGGAATTCGCCGTAGCCGTCGGCCTCGCTAGCATCGGCGCCGATCGCCACGCCGTTGCGGAAGAAGATGGCGCGTCTGCGCCCATCGGGCCCGGTGACGATGACCGTAGCGTACCCGCCCCCGGCGCGTGCGACGCCGAAATCGCACTCGGTCATCGGCTGTCCGGCGTAGTGGGCGCAGGGGATCTGACCCGACGCGTCGAAATCGCCCTGACCCGCGCGCAGCGCCGAGTCATCGGGCCCCATTGCGGGCGCGCCGTTGGGCGAGATCGCAGGCCTCAGGTACTCTGCGGCGACATAGCCGCGTGGGCCGCCACCCAACTGCTGTACGTCGCACCACACGCGCCCCTCGGCGCTCAGGCAGCCCAGGTTGTCGAGGATGGCCCCGGACGCATAGTTGGCGACGACCTTGGCCCCCGTGGACGGTTGTTCGCGCAGGTGCAGCAGGTGGGAGACCCCGCTGACCTCCCAGTTGCGCGGTCCGCCCTCCTCCGGGGCGGCGGGCGCAATCGTCGGGACGGGGCCTTGCCGCGCCTCGCCGGTGCCGCTTCCTGACTCAACCCCGGCGATGATCATCTCCAGCCGATAGTTCGCGGTCTCGCCGCGCCGAGCGGCTTCGCCCATGAGGTAGACGCGTACGCGGTAGTCGCCGGTCGCGGGCAGCGTGCCCTCGTACTGGTTTCCCGAAATGGACCCGTTGAACAGCGCCGCCTCGGTCCCACCGGGCGGCAGGATGTTGAAGTAGTTGAACGGATTGTCGCTCGCCATGCTGACGTTCATGGCCTGCCCTTCCCGCGCCCGGAGCACGAAGTCCACCGTGTCGCCACCGGTCATGCTGCTCTCGATGGTGGCGCTGGTCGCGCCTGGCGCGAACTGGACCCGCTCGCTGCGGATCTCGCCCGCCCACAGTGGCGCGAGGACCAAGAACCCGATCAGAACCAGCATCAGGAGTGGGTTCACGGCGACCGGTCGCCGGGGCTCGAGCATCATCGGCCAGCCTCTCCTTAAGGATCGATCTGCAGGAAATCGGCGTCGTCTTCCGATGGGGTCGGGGATCAGCCGCCGGTGATCAAGGCATCGGGAAAGCGGTAGTACTCCCTGCCGGGGAGCGACACGGACCAGGTGTCCGCGTCCTTCGAGACCTGCAACGGCGCGGCGTCCCGAGACGTGAATTCGCCGCCCGAGAACTCGAGCACGCGATAGGCGGGCTTGTCACTGACTGCGATGTTTGAGATCCACATCTCGGCGCCCCCGCCGGGCCTTCTCAGCACACGCCAGCCGCACGCCCCATCATAGGTGGGCGCTCCGGCCGAGCAGGGCATGGTCCCAGAGGCGTTATAGTTCATGGGTCCCAAGTCCGGACTGGCCGAGGGCGCGGCACAGGCCGTCAGTGCTGCTCCCAGTGCGATGGCGGTCGTGGTCTGTTCAACGAATCTGGCCATTCAATCTCCTCGTCGAACGTATGCGAGGGCGACAGCAGACCGCTCCACCTGCCCCCAAGGGTTTCGGGCCATGGTAGAGAAGGTTGTGGCGACTGCGATATTGGGGATTCTCCGTCAGGCATCTCCTTACGGAGGCGTCCGGACAGACATGGGTCTCCACGTCGCCTACTCTTGCGGCCCGGCGCGTTGCGGACCTTCCGTAAATCCCGGACGCCGACATCCCAACGCCAACGAATTCCGCCGTGCCCCCTCGACGAGGACGGCGACTGCGGCCGCTGGGCAGTGGCGCGGACATCCGCCGAAAGAGCTCTGGGAGCACCCACATCGACCCGCCAACATCGAGAGCAGACGGGCCGATATGCGCCATGGCGCGGAACGGTTGATCCCACCTATGGCCGACGCCATCGACGGGTATCCGGGCGTCGATCCAGCAGAATCAGTTCCCAAGCGGTGCGGCAAGACCCCAAGACCCCCCGCTCCGAATCACCCGCCTTCTGACCAACAATGGAGACCATCGATATGACGAACGCTATTGGAATCGGCCTGATCGCCGCCGCCTGCCTTGCGATGACCGCCTGCGCAACCAACTCTTCATACGACTCGGGAGCGGGGAGCAGCAGCTTGCGCGAGGCAAGCAATGCCGCAGAGAGCGCCTGCATGTCTGCGGTCAACAGCCAGTACGGCGGCAACGTCAAGACGGTGAGTGTGGCCAGCTCAGAGTTCTCCCAGGCGAACTCGGTGGTGATGGTCAACGCGGCCGGGGTGCGCGGCGGATCCATGAGCGAGCGCTGGCGCTGCCTGGTCTCGAACGACGGGAACGTCGAGGAGCTGACCGTCGTCCAGTGACGTTCGTGCCTGCCCCGGGGTCCGCCCCGGAGGCCCCCAGGTGCCCCCGCGGCCGAGGCATCCCGTTCCAACAACACCCAGCAGGGAGACATACCCGGATGAAGCGCTTCACCCCGATCCTGCTTTCAGCACTCCTGATCGTCGCCGGCCCCCTCTTAGCGCGCGATGAGATTCGCACCGAGCGTGTCCACTTCAAGCACGGTGCCACCAGTGCTGTGGTAGAGGACTCGATCAAGGGCTACCAGACCGTGGACTATGTGCTCGGCGCCCAGAAGGGGCAGTCCATGAACGTGAGCATGGCGACCGACAACGGCGCCAGCTATTTCAACATCCTCGCCCCGGGCGAGAACGAGGTGGCCATGTTCAACGGATCGGTTTCCGGGAACCAATACGAGGGCACCCTCCCAGCGAACGGTGACTACAAGGTGCGCGTGTACATGATGCGCAGCGCGGCGCGCCGTGACGAGGTGGCCAAGTACCGCCTGGAGATGATCATCAATTGATCCCGGCGACCGCTGCGCCAATCCCCTCGCGGGCGGTCCACACCTTGTCGGTCTTGTCTTTCAGGCAAATCCTGACAAACCCGCCCCTTGGACTAGGATAGGGTGCGTGGGGCATCCGCACAGGCCGATTCGCAGGGACCCGGCTCGAACACGAGCGGGGAGTCTTCGGCAAGTGTATCCTCAGCTGGGGGCGAACTCTCGTCGCGAGGCCCCATCTAGGGGGTGCCGGTCGTCAGGGATGGAGAACGGGTTCTTCCCGACGGTAGCGCTCGACCGGGGTCTCGAGCTCGGACTGCAACGCGTCGGGCCCGTACACGTCCCCGCGTTCGGCGTCGCGTGATCGGCAAGCGATGCAAAAATCGGCCGGGGCTATGGATTTAGATGCCCCGGTCGCTGGACATGGCAACACTAGACACAAGGGGAATAGGTTATGAAAAACAAATCGACACCACTGATCGGGATCGCTGCGCTGCTCACCGCGGGTCTCCTCCTCGTGGGCTGCGGCGAGCAGGCCCAGCAATCGGCCGGCGAGGCCGCCGACAAGGCCGGCGATGCCGTCACGCAGAGTGCCCAGGAGATGAAGCAGAACGCCGTCGAGGCCGGCGAGGCCGTCAAGGAGACGACCGGCGCGATGGTCGAGGCCACGGGTGAGGCCATGGCAGCCGGCGCGGACAAGGTGCAAGAGGGCGCCGGGGCGGCGACCGACGCCACGCAAGAGGCGGTTCATGACACCGCCGTGAAGGTCGAGCAGGCCACCGACGGCAAGTAATCCCACGACGCCTCCGGGCGAGGCCCTGGCGCGCGGGTTCGGCGTCAGGGCCTTTCACATCCGCGCTTGACCTCGGGTGCGTCCCCAGCCGCGCTCGACCCGGCGCTGATTCCGGGAATGCACCCTGACGGCCGCCTCAAGGGCACCACCGCCAACGCCTCCCGCTGATTCGCATCTCCCTGCCCCCAATCGCGCCGCGCGTGGCATCCGAGCAACTCCAGGGAATCCCTTGTCAGGCAATCCCTGACGGGAAATCGCCGATGCCGATCTGCGCAAGATATCGGTATGGTGGCGGCGCATGCGGCTTGGGGGATGGCCAGAAGAACCCCTACGGCATCCGCCACCACCGATATTGTCGCGCCAGGGGCCAAGACCGCCGCGCACGGAGAACGATCGCCGAGGCACCGCCCGCGCCTATTCTCGATCGGTATACCCCGACGAACCGGCACCATCCATCAACCACCAGGAGTCACCATGGATATCACCAGCCTGTTGATCTTTCTCGCCATCGGCGCCGTCGCCGGCTGGCTCGCGGGCGTGCTCATGAAAGGCGGGGGCTACGGCCTGCTCATGGACATCGTGCTCGGCATCGTCGGTGCCGTGGTCGGCGGCCTGGTGTTCGGCCTGCTCGGTCTCCAGGCCAGCGGACTCATCGGCTCCATCATCACCGCGACCGTGGGCGCCGTGGTCGTGCTCCTCGTCGCCAGGATGCTGAAGAAGGCCTGAAATTCAGCGCGCGGGCCCGGACGGCAGACCAGGAACCCCGCCTACGACCTGAGTCGACCAGCTCGCGGGGACAGCGCGCCTGTCCAGATCCCGCACCACATCCAGGCCCCGCCCCGCGGGGCCTATTCACACCGACAGGAGAGAACATCGATGACGCATCACCCCAAGATCGGCCTCGCCGTCGTGATCGCCGGGTTTTGTCTGGCCGCCTCCAGCGCCTGGGCGGCGTCGCCTAGCTTCGACTGCGCCAAGGCGTCCAGCGACGTGGAGAAGATGATCTGCACGGACGCCGAGCTCGCGGAGCTCGACAACAGCCTCGCGAGCCTCTACTCCACGGTGCTCAAGAACACCCCTGCCAGCGGGCAGAAGACCCTCAAGGCCGAGCAGCGCGGCTGGGTGAAGGGCCGCGACGACTGCTGGAAGAGCGATGATCTGCGCGGCTGCGTGGCCAGCGAGTATCGCTCGCGCATCGCGGAGCTGAAGGACCGTTAACGGCCGAGAGCCGACGGAGACCATGCCGCTGTGACGTTTTTGCTGATTGGTTTGGGGGATAGATGATGAGGGTTTGGGATCTACGACTGCTGATGTTGCTGGTCGCCTTGCTGGTCGCGCCGATCCCGGTGCTGCTGGCGACCCCGTTCTGGGGCGCGACTGAGTCCTCACCCGCGGACACCCCGCTCGAGGCCTTGAAGCCCGGCGAGTTCATCTGGGAAGGCGGTCTGGAGCGCGACGGTGCGGTGGTGGTGCTGGTGAGCCTGCCGGAGCAGATGGCCTATGTGTATCGCAACGGGGTGCGCGTCGGGGTCACCACGGTCAGCACGGGCAAGCCCGGACACGGGACGCCCACCGGCGTCTTCACCATCCTGAACAAGGACAAGAATCATCACTCCAAGACCTACAACAATGCGCCGATGCCCTACTCCGAACGCCTGACCTGGGGCGGCGTGGCGCTGCACGCCGGCGGGTTGCCCGGCTATCCGTCGTCTCATGGCTGCGTGCACCTCCCGAGTGTGTTTGCCGAGCGTCTGTTCGGCATCACCCACAAGGGCACCACGGTCGTCATCGCCGACGAGCACACCGCCCCGCGGGAGGTCGTGCATCCGCCACTGCTGGCTCCGGTGGATGCGCTAACCGGCTCACCGCAGGGCGAGGCAAGGTTGAGCTTCCTGGAGGGCTGGCGTCTGGAGCCCGAGAAATCGCCGGTCGGGCCCCTGACGCTGGTGATCAGCGGCGGCGACGAGCGCGCAATCCTGCTGCGCGACGGCGTCGAGATCGGCCGCGCCAAGATCCGGATTCGCGATTCCGGTCAGCCGCTGGGCACCCATGCCTATTCGATGCTCGGGACCGCGGCGTCGGGGCACAGCCGCTGGCACGCCATCGGGCTCCCACGGCACGCGGGAGGTCCGGCCGAGGCAGTCGATCCGAATCCGCTGGCGCGCGTCGAGGCACCCCGCCCCTTCAGCGATGGGCTGGCCCAACTCCTGGAGCCCGGCGCGACGGTGCTGGTGACCGACGCCCCGGTGTTGGAGCACACCACTGGCCCGCGTCTGGACGTCCTCGCCACCGGCCCGGCGCTGTCGGACGCCTCCGCGGCGATCTCGGGGCCCGCATCGGGTCCCTCATCAGCCATCGACTAATGCTGGCGCCCTACTGGCCGATCGCACGACGCGGCCATTCAACATGAGAAGGGCGATCGCATCCCTACTGGCCCTGGGACTCGCCAGTGTGTCTGTGCCAGCCATGAGCGAGCGGGCCGGCAGCGACCGCGAGATGCTCTTCGAGCTGCGCAGGATCAACGACAACCTCGAGCAGATCATCAAGAAGCTCGACGATGTCGAAGGCATGCTGCGATCGACGCCGGGCGGCAGCGAAGGCGAGCGTATCTTCCAGGAGCTGAACGAGATGCTCCGTCGCCAGGAGACGGCCCCGCAGATCTATAACCCCAATGATCCGTCGGAGGACTTCCGATGAGCCGCGGCGTGGGATCCTTGCGCTTGCTCGTCGCCCTGGGCCTGATCCTCACATTCGGACTGGCGCCGGCCCTGGAGGTCGACGGCGACCCGGCCGCGCCTCTCGCGGGGAAGATCCTGGGCACGGAGATCCGTACCGGCGACCCGGAGGAGTTGCGCTACTGGGTCCTGCGCGGGCTGACGGATCGCTACGCCGCTGAGAAGGGCATCGAGGTCACACCCGGGGATATCGAGGCCTACCTTGCGGGCATGGCACGACTGGCCGAGCAGGACCGGGCCGAACGGCAAGCACGCCAGGCGGAGATCGAACGGCAGCTCGCATCCGCGACGGTGAGTGAGGAGGAGCGCGCGGCCCTGTCGTCAGAGCTGGATTCGTTGCGGCAGCTCCAGGGCGACCTCGACGAGATGTCCGGTGACCAGGGCGAGGATGCCGAGGAGGCACGGCAGGCAAGGGAAACCGTGGCGGCTGCCTTTATAAGGCAATGGAAGATCAACCGGGCGCTCTACGAGCAATATGGCGGGAGGATCATCTTCCAACAGGGCGGTCCCGAGCCGCTGGACGCCTACCGCGGGTTCCTCGAGGAGCGCCAAGCCGAGGGTGACTTCGCCCTCCTGGACCCGGGGATGGAGAC
Organism: uncultured Gammaproteobacteria bacterium; assembly: GCA_963714915.1. GTDB lineage: Bacteria > Pseudomonadota > Gammaproteobacteria > Chromatiales > Chromatiaceae > Thiodictyon. The sequence continues at coordinate 34,396 of CAVQQM010000007.1, read as the reverse complement.
GGGGTTCTGGCGCTACTACACCACTGACGCCATCCATTCCTTTTACCCGCCGGGCAGCGATGAGGAGGCGCAGGCCTTCCAAACGCCCTGGTGGCTCGCGGACCATGAAAGCGTCGATTGATCGCGTTTCCCGTGCAGGCCAGGGATGGCCCGACATGCTCATCGCGCCAAGTCACTGCAACAAAAGCGAATCGGAGGCCACGTTCTCGATTCTCGAGTTGAACGAACACCCGGATGGCAGGTAATCATGCATCGCCTCGGGCACACGCCTGCCGCTGCCGCATCCATGTAAGGTTCCGGGTTCCCGCCGTGATCGTGCACCGCCCTGGCGTTGCAATCCGGCTCGAAAACCTCAACCCTCCCGTGCAATCCAATCTGCCTGTTCGGTGCTCGAATCTCCGCGCCTTGATTCCACTCGCTGGTCTATCGCGCCGGAATCGGCGTGCCTCTCAGGTATCAACCCATGGAGGCCATCCCATGCCCGAAGCACGCACCGGCGATACCGTCAAGGTCCACTACACCGGCACCCTCGACGACGGCACCCAATTCGATTCTTCAGCGGACCGCGAGCCACTGGCCTTTACGCTCGGCTCGGGCCAGGTCATCGGCGGATTCGACGCCGCCGTTGCCGGCATGTCCGTCGGTGAGGTGAAGACCGTCACCATCCCGGCGGCCGAGGCCTACGGCGTCCACGACCCCGAGCGGGTGCAGCAGGTGCCCCGCGCCGCCATCCCCCCGGAGATCGAGCTGCATCACGGCCTGATGCTCTCGGCCCAGGGACCGGCTGGGCAGACCCTGAGCTTCAAGGTGACGGGTTTTGATGACGAGCAGGTGACGGTGGACGGCAACCATCCCCTGGCCGGCCAGGATCTGACCTTCGCCCTGGAGCTGGTGGAGATCGCCTGACTGGGAAGAGGCACGCGCGGGGTATCGGGTCGGCGGTCCGTCGCCGACCTGGCCTGGGGCCTCAGGGCTTGATGTAGGTGTAGCCCATCTGCTGGAGGCGGGAGAGCTCGGCGACCCCGCTAGGGACGATGTCGGAGTCCTCGGCGTCATAGAGCGCGTCGAGGGCGACCTCCCTGCCCTTGAGGGTATTGGCGCAGATCTCGAAGGCGACGCCCTGGTCCTTCAAGCCGGAGATCTTGGCCTGCTGGTCCGCGGTGGCATTCGCCGCCTTCATCTTGGTGCCCTCGAGACCGTCAGGCTCCAGCAGCAGGGAGATCCCGTCTCCATGCATCACCACCTTGACCTCGACGTTTTCCGCGCCCACGGCGTTGATGTGGTTCTGGATATTGGCTAAGGCCGCCTTTTGGGTGGCGGCGTCGTCGAAGTTCACGTGATAGACGACCTTCTGCTTCTCGTAACGCTCATCGGCCTGGACGAGGCCAGCCGCCAGAGGCACGAGGATGAGGGCTGCAAACGCAATCTTTTTCATGGATGTTGGGATCTCTGTTGGTGGTGAAGGCCCAGCGGTTGCGTCCAGATATCCGCCGAGGGCAAAGGGGCGGGTGGATCATCCACCCGCCCCGGTCATGGCTTCCTCGCCCTGGCGCGCCTCCCGGCGCGCCCGATCTCATACCCGCAGGAGCAGCCGCGCCGGGTCTTCCAGGGCCTCCTTGATGGTGACCAGGAACTGCACGGCCTCGCGTCCGTCGATGATCCGATGGTCGTAGGTCAGGGCGAGATACATCATCGGGGCGATGACGATCTGGCCGTTCTCGGCCACCGGTCGTTCCTGGGTCTTGTGCATCCCCAGGATGGCACTCTGGGGCGGATTGAGGATGGGGGTGGAGAGCAAGGATCCAAACACCCCGCCATTGGTGATGGAGAAGGTCCCGCCCATGAGCTCCTCGAAGCTCAGGGAGCCGTCCTTGGACTTGCGAGCGAACTCGGTGATGCCTTGCTCGACCTCGGCCATGCTGAGCTGATCGCAGTTGCGCAGGATGGGCACCACCAGGCCCCGGGGCGAGCTCACCGCGATGCCGATGTCGTAGTAGCCGTGGTAGATGATGTCGTTGCCGTCCACCGAGGCGTTGACCACGGGGAAGCGTTGCAGGGCCTCCACCGCCGCCTTCACGAAGAAGGACATGAAGCCGAGGCGCACCCCGTGGTTCTTCTCGAAGCGGTCCTTGTACTTGGCCCGCAGCTCCATCACCGCGCTCAGGTTCACCTCGTTGAAGGTGGTGAGCATGGCGGCGGTCTGCTGGGCCTGCACCAGACGCTCCGCGACCCGGGCGCGCAAGCGGGTCATGGGCACGCGCTGCTCGGGGCGCCCGGCCTCGCCGCTGAGGCTGGGCGCGGGGGGCGCCGGCGCGGGCTCGGCGGCCGACTCGGGATCACGGGCCGGCGCGGCGCGCTCACGCTCGTCGAGATAGGCGACCACGTCCGCCTTCTGGACCCTGCCGTCGCGCCCGCTGCCCGGGATCTGACCGGGATCGAGCCCCAGCTCCTTGACCAGCCGCCGGGCGGCAGGCGCCACCACGGCTGAGCCCTCGGCCTCGCCGGACACCGCCGCTGCCGGTGCCTCCGCGGGTGCCGCTGCCACTGCGCCCGCCTCGATCAGGCCCAGAACCGTATCCGCGGTCACCACGGCACCCACCGGGGCGCTGATCTCGCCGAGCACGCCGTCAGCCGTGGCCGGCACCTCGAGCACCACCTTGTCGGTCTCCAGATCGACCAGGTTCTCGTCGCGCTTGACCGCCTCGCCGGGCTGCTTGTGCCAGGCGGCGACGGTGGCGTCGGAGACCGACTCGGGCAGCGGCGGTACGCGGACTTCGCTCTTCATTGTTGGGGGATCCTTTTGTTCATGCTGGGGTTGAAGCGGCCGGTCAGGGCCTCGTCGATCAGGCGCTCATGCTGCTCCACATGGGCGGCGCGGTGACCGACGGCGGGTGCGGCCGACGACGGGCGACCCACGTAATTGGGCCGCTTGCCGTCCTGGATGAGATTGTGGAAGCGGTGCTTGATCTGGTCCCAGGCACCCTGGTTTTGGGCCTCCTCCTGGCACCAGATGACCTCCTCGGTGTCCGGATACTGGGCGAGCACCGCGGCGAACTCCTCCTTGGGGAAGGGATAGAGCTGCTCGATCCGCACGAGGGCCACGTCGGTGACGCCGCGCGCGCGCCGTGCCTCCAGGAGGTCGTAGTAGACCTTCCCGCTGCAGAAGACGACGCGCGCGACCCCCGCGGGATCGATCGGGTCTGATTCCGGGATCACGTTCTGGAACTGTCCCTGGGTCAGCTCATCGAGTGAAGACACCGCCAGGCGATGGCGCAGCAGGCTCTTGGGGGTCATCACCACCAGGGGCTTGCGGTAGTTGCGCACCATCTGGCGACGCAGCAGATGGAACATCTGCGCCGGGGAGGTGGGTACGCACACCTGGATATTGTGCTCGGCACACAACTGCAGGTAGCGCTCCAGGCGCGCCGACGAGTGCTCCGCCCCCTGCCCTTCCAGGCCGTGGGGCAGCAGCATCACCAGTCCGCAGCACAGGCCCCATTTGGTCCCGGCCGAGGAGATGAACTGGTCGATCACGACCTGGGCGCCGTTGGCGAAGTCACCGAACTGGGCCTCCCAGAGCGTGAGTCCATCCGGCTCGGCAGTCGAGAAACCGTACTCGAAACCGAGGACCGCCTCCTCGGAGAGTATGGAGTCGATGGCGATGAAGGCACCCTGGTGCTCGGCGATGTGCTGCAGGGGCGTATAGGCCTCGCCGGTGGCCTGATCGTGGACCTTGGCGTGGCGATGCACGAAGGTGCCGCGGCCACAGTCCTGACCCGAGAGCCGCACCGGGATCCCGGCATCCACCAGGGTCGCGTAGGCCATGTTCTCGGCGAAGCCCCAGTTGATCAGCTGGTCGCCCTGGGCCATCTTGCGGCGCTCGTCCCACACCTTGCCTACCCTGGGGTGCATTTCGAAGCCCTCGGGGAGACGCAGCAAGGCCTCTGACACCTCCTTGAGCTTGTCGAGGGGCACACCCGTCTCCGCGCCCTGGTCCCAGGTGGTGTTGGCGCACTTGCTCCAATCCACCTTGTAGGCGTTGTCCAGCCCACAGAGGACCGGGCGCGCAACGACCACCCCCTCCTGGATGGACTCCCGATAGTCCGTGACCATCTCCTCGGCCTCGTCCTTGGAGACGACCCCGGACTCCTGGAGCCGCTCGGCATAGACCGCCCGCGAGGTCGGCCGCGCGGTGATCTTCTTGTACATCATCGGCTGGGTCACCGAGGGCTCGTCGGCCTCGTTGTGCCCCAGGCGCCGGTAGCAGATGAGGTCGATGATCACGTCCTTGTGGAACTGATTGCGGAAGTCCAGCGCCATCCGGGTGACGAAGATCACCGCCTCCGGGTCGTCGCCGTTCACATGGAAGACCGGGGCCTGGACCATCTTGGCCACGTCGGTGCAGTAGAGGGTGGAGCGGGCATCGAGCGGATGGCTGGTGGTGAAGCCGATCTGATTGTTGATGACGATGTGGACCGTGCCGCCGGTGGAATAGCTGCGGGTCTGGGAGAGCTGCAGGGTCTCCATCACCACGCCCTGCCCCGCGAAGGCGGCATCGCCGTGGATCAGCACCGGCAGGACCAGGTCGCCGGTCTTGTCGCGACGGCGGCGTTGGCGGGCCCGCACCGAGCCCTCGATCACCGGGTTGATGATCTCCAGGTGGGACGGATTGAAGCCCAGGGCCAGATGGACCACCCCGCCGGGGGTATCGACGTCGGTAGCGAAGCCCATGTGGTACTTCACATCGCCCGCCTGCTTGCGCCAGTCCATGTGCACCCGGCCCTCGAACTCGTCGAAGATGTCTTGGGGCGGCTTGCCGAAGATATTGGTGAGGACGTTGAGGCGCCCGCGATGGGCCATGCCGATGACCAGCTCCTTCTGGCCCTTGCGGCCCGCCCGCTGGATCAGCTCGTCGAGCAGCGGAATCAGGGCCTCGCCGCCCTCGAGCGAGAAACGCTTCTGGCCGACATAGCGCTGGTGCAGATACTTCTCGATGCCCTCGGCGGCGGTGAGGAGTGACAGCAGCCAGCGGCGATCCTGATTGTCCAGCTCCGGGATCGCCCGATAACCCTCGAGGCGCTTCTGTATCCAGCGCTTCTCCTGGGTGTTGGTGATGTGCATGTATTCCGAGCCGACCGGCCCGCAATAGACCTGCTCCACCATGGAGATGATCTCGCGCAGGGGCATGCGGTCGGGGGCGTACAGGGAGCCCGTGTGAAACACGAGGTCCATGTCGTCCGGGCCCAGGCTGTGATAGGCAGGGTCCAGGTCCGGGATCTTCGGCTTATCACGCAGTCGGATGGGATCGATGTCCGCCACCTGGTGGCCGCGGTAACGATAGGCATTGATGAGCCGCAGCACCGCCGACTGCTTCTCGGCCGCCGCCGGCTCGAGCCGCTCGGTGGACTTCGCCCGGGCCCGGGAGCGACTCTCCTGGGCGAGGCGCAGGAAGTTCTCCCGCACGGGCCCATGGGCCACCTCGACCGCCGGGGCCTCGTCCGGCGCCTCGTTGGCGGCCTCCTGACGCATGGCGTCGAAGCGCTCGCGCCAGGCCAGGTCGACGCTCTCCGGATCCTTTAGGTAGCGTTCATAAAGATCCTCAATGAAGGCGGCGTTACCGCCGTAGAGTGCCCCGGAGCTGCGGAAGAGTTCGAGGATGGCGCTCATGCTATATATTGATTCCCCAGGCTTTTATTTATGCCCGAATAACGACCGTTTATAGCACACCGAAACGGCCCCCGCTCTATTGTTTGGATGGGGTAGAAACAGGACAATCCAGGGGGTCGCGACCGTCCACCCGCCACCAGTCTCCCATCCCACAGCAGGCCCTGACCTTGACCTTCCCTAAGCAAGACAACCCGCTTGGGCGGCGACGTTTCCCATGGCGCGGCGGCCCGCCCCGCCCGTTGGCCTGACCGTCTCCCCCGGATGGACAACCCCCAGATCGTCCCCGCACCCGACGAGCGCATCCGCCGTCGCGTCCGCCTGGCTAGATTGGAGGCAGATCTCGCCTACTTCCAGGCACGGCTCGAGATTATCGGGGAACCCGGGAGCGCCAACCAGATGGCCCAGCGCAAGGCCTTCCGTCTACTCCACAAGACCCTTGCCGGCCGGGTCCTACAGGCCAAGCGGGAGGATTCGCGGACGGTGCGCGCGGGCGAGTGACAGAGGGTCGGGGTGCACGCCGCGGGCGGCGCGGCTAGCATACCGGCCCGAACCCAGCCCCTCCGCCGCCGAGGCCCCCATATGTCCGACACCCTGCGCATCGCCACCCGCAAGTCACCCCTCGCCATGTGGCAGGCCGAGCATGTCGCGGAGCGGCTGCGCGCCGCCCATCCGGGCCTGGAGGTGGAGATCCTGGGCATGACCACCAAGGGCGACAGGATCCTCGACGCCCCGCTCGCGAAGGTAGGTGGCAAGGGGCTCTTCGTGAAGGAGCTCGAGCAAGGGATGCTCGCGGGCGAGGCCGACATCGCGGTCCATTCCATGAAGGACGTGCCGGTGGACTTCCCGGGCGGACTCCATCTGGCGGTGATCCTGGAGCGCGAGGACCCCCTCGACGCCTTCGTGTCCAACCGCTACGCATCCCTCGACGCCCTCCCCGATGGCGGGCGGGTCGGCACCTCCAGCCTGCGCCGTCAGTGCCAGCTCGCGGTGCGCCGGCCAGACCTCGTGATCGAGCCCCTGCGCGGCAACGTCAACACCCGGCTGGCCAAGCTCGACGCCAGGGACTACGACGCCATCATCCTGGCGGCGGCCGGCCTGATCCGCTTGGGGTTCGAGAGCCGTATCCGCGCGCGCATGGACACGACCGCGAGCCTGCCCGCCATCGGCCAGGGGGCCATCGGGATCGAGTGCCGAGACGACGACGAGCGCGTGAACGCTCTGCTCGCCCCCCTGCACCATCCCCAGACCGCAGCCCGGGTCCGCGCCGAGCGCGCCATGAACGCGCGCCTCCAGGGCGGCTGTCAGGTCCCCATCGCCGGCCATGCGGTGCTCGAGGGCGATGCGCTGCACCTGCGGGGCCTGGTCGGCCAGCCCGACGGCGGCCTGGTGCTGCGCGCCGAGGCCCGGGGGAGCCGGCAAGACCCCGATGCGCTGGGTACCCGCGTCGCCGAGGATCTGCTCGCCCAGGGCGCCCGGGCCATCCTCGACGCCCTGCGTGATCCGACCGACGAGCCATGACCCCGGCCCATGACCTCGGGGGCCGGGGCGTCCTGGTGACGCGGCCGGCAGATCAGGCCGAGCCCTTATGCCGTCTGATCGAGGCGGCAAACGGGCGACCGATCCCCTTCCCCACCATCGAGATCATCCCGGCGCGCGACCCAAGGGCCGCTCAAGACCTGCTCGCCCAACCCTGGGACCTGATGGTCTTCATCAGCCGCAACGCGGTCGAGCATGCGGTCCGACTCACCCCCGCGGCGGCGCCCTGGGGGAAGGCGCGCCTGCTTGCGGCGGTCGGACGCGCCACGGCGATCGCCCTCGGCGACGCTGGTCGCCCGCCCGACCTGGTGCCCGGCGAACGCTACGACAGCGAGACCCTGCTCGCCCTTCCCGAGCTCGCCCGCCCACTCGGCTGGCGGGTCCTGATCGTGCGCGGCGAGGGCGGACGCGCGACCCTGGCGGACACCCTCGCCGCGCGGGGCGCCGAGGTCACCTACGCCGAGGTCTACCGGCGGGCGCGACCCGAGGTCGATGCAGGCCCATTGATCGCGCGCTGGCCGAGCGAGATCCATCTGGTCACCGCGACCAGCGACGAGGTGCTGCTGAATCTGCACGCCATGCTCGGGGATGCCGCGGCCCGGCTCCTGGGGACGACGCCCCTGGCGGTGCTCAGCGAGCGCACGGGGCTGCGCGCACGCGAGCTCGGCGTGGCGCGCGTCGCGGTGGCCCAACGGGCCGACGACCAGGCCCTGGTAGGCGCCCTGATCGAGCTGGTCCAGCCCGATCAGGGCGATCCGTGACCGCGCCCAGGCGCCCGCCCCGCCTGCCCGCCGCGACCCGCCGACCCTGGCTGCCAACACTGCTCGCGGCCCTGGTGGTGCTGGTCGTGATCGGGGCCGTGGTGGGGAGCCAGCTCTATTGGCGAGACCTGCACGGTAGAATGTCGCGCATGGATCAGACCCTCGAGCACGCCCGGCAGCGCCAGCAGGCGATGATCAGCCAGTTCTCGGAGGCCCAGTCACTGCTGCTTGCCCAACAACGCGATCTGCGGGAGACCGAGGCGGCACAATACCTTGCACTTGGCACGAAGCGGTCAACTGCCGTTTCTAGGTTGAAGCCCGGTACCTCATGTCACCCGCTGAACCCGGCGCGAAGGTGGACGCGCTCAATACGACGCGCCCGCAGGGGATGGTCAGCGCGAGCGGGCACGCAACGGAGGGCATTCGACTCGACCCATTGTCAGGCCGCCGCGGCACTTGGGCCGACGCGCACCTCCACGCTCAGCCCCAGCACGCGCGCGGCCGCCTCGATCTGATCGAACCGCGAGGCATGGTTGAGATCGAGCAGCCGGTCGACCTGCGGCATGTGCCAGCCCAGGCGACGCGCCAACTCGGCCTTGCGGATACCCTGCTCGGTCATCGCCTGGTAGATGCCGAGCTTGGCGCAGTCCAGCGGAGACGGGCGCACGGTTTGACGTCCCTCCGGCGCGGATGGCACCGGTAGGGGCTCGCGCGCATCCACGTAGAGCGATAACGCCGTCTCCAAGGCATCGACGGCCTGCAACAGCGCCTCGTCCTCGTCCGCGCCGAAGGTCAGTGCCTCCGGGATATCGGGGAAAGAGACCATCACCGTCCCGTCATCGGGGGTCAGGGTCACGGGGTAGTCAAACATCGGTTGTCCTCACTTCAGCCCGAGCTGTCGCTTGATCGCGGCCTCCAGTCCCTTGCCCAGCTCCGCGCTGCCGTGCATGGGCAGAACCGTTTGTCGGCCGTTCAGGAACACCCGCAGATGTGAACCCTTGCCGGGCTGGAAGGTCGCGCCTTGTTGCTCCAACCACTTCTTCATCTGCTTCGAATTCACGGCCCGCAGACTATACAGATATGTTGCATCCGTAAACGATGAGGCAACAGATCTGTTCGGCGAGCGAGAATACTAGCCGCCATGATCCGGCGCACGAGCGCTGAACGCCCCTGCGCCACCCGCTAGCCGAAGGCTAGAAAACGACTCAGACCTAGGCTGATCGGGCGGACAAGCGAAACGCGGTCCACCGGCACGGTGGATTTCGCTGCAAGACCTGCTAGATATCCGCGAAGTAGGCGCAGCCATGAACCCCTGACCGTTGGAGCCCTACAGCAGCCGTGCATCGTCCAGGGAGACGAACGGGCGGGTGATGGTGGGATGGTGCCCTCGGCGGGATTCGAACCCACGGCCTATCGCTTAGGAGGCGATTGCTCTATCCATCTGAGCTACGAGGGCTTGAGATGAGCCGCCCGGCGTCCGACATCTGGGCCTGCAACGCCGGCGGTTCTCGCGCGCAGTTTAACGGAGACGGCACCCCCGCACCACGCGGCCGCCCCATGGCCTGCACATCACCGAGCCACCCAACCCATGACCTTGGCCAACTCCATCAAGCTCTATCTGCTCACGGTCCCCGTGTTCTTCGCGATCGACCTGCTCTGGCTGGGCGTGATCGCAAGCGACTTCTACCAGACCGAACTCGACCACCTGCTGAGCGACGAGGTGCTGTGGCCGGCCGCCCTGGTCTTCTATCTGCTCTTCATCGGCGGGATCCTGTATTTTGCCGTCGTGCCGGCGATCGCGAGAGGATCCTGGGGGCTCGCGCTGAAGAACGGGGCACTCTTCGGCTTCTTCACCTACATCACCTACGAGCTCACGAATCTCGCCACCCTGCCCGACTGGCCCTTGCGCGTCGTTCTGGTGGACACCCTCTGGGGGGTCGTGCTCTCCGCGAGCGTTGCGACCTTGAGCTACCTTATGGGGCGCCGACTGCAACCCGGGGACGCTCAGTCACCCAACAAGGTGAACTGGTAGCGACGCATCTCCGGCCCCTCGCGCACGATATCGCCGAGCCGCAGACCCGTCCTGCCCTCGGCGCGATCGCGAAAGTAGAGCCGCAGGGTCTCGCGCACCACGGGAAATGCCAGCTCGTCCCAGGGGATCTCCGGCTCGGAGAAGAGCCGTACCTCGAGACTCTCCTCGCCCGGAGAGACATCCAGGTCCAGCAGGCGACCGCGAAAGAGCATGTACACCTGATCGATATGGGGCAGGTTGAACAGGCTGTAGAGCTGTCCGATCTCGATCCTGGCGTTGGCCTCCTCCAGGGTCTCCCGCGCCGCGCCGGCCAGGGTGGTCTCGCCGCGCTCCAGAAAGCCGGCGGGCAGGGTCCAGAGCCCGTATCGGGGCTCGATCGCGCGGCGGCACAAGAGGATCTGATCACCCCATTCCGGGATGGAGCCCACCACGACCTTGGGATTCTGGTAATGCACCACCGAACAGACGGGGCAAACATGCCGCGGACGGTTGTCTCCCGCTGGAACCTGGACGATCACGGGCGCGCCACATTCGCTGCAATAGTTCATGAGGTCTAGATCGTCGCTCCCGGCGTGTCGGCCATACCCTGCCCGGAGATCTGGCCCCCGAGCCGGTCTGACAAGGGACGGCCATGCGGGGATCGGCGGATCAGTGGCTCGCGCAGGGCATTTGGAATCGCGTTTGCGGGCATGGCCCGAATTCCGGATCATTGATGGAATCCCCAAGACGCCTGGATTGCCTATATTCATGTCCCGCCAAGGTCCTGACACTGAATCGACCCTCACCCACGGATCGGCCGAGCGCGATGCAGCTCGTCACCCCAGCGGCCCTGGGGATGCCCCCCTCGAGGAGCAGCTCCGCGCCCTGGGGCTCGGCGAGCGGGACACGGGGGATGGGTCGCGATCCGATGCCCATCCCGGCGTGGATCCCGCCCGGGTCGTCCAGCTCGAGGAGCAGATCGCGGCCCTGAATGCCCATCTCGAGGCCCACCGCTCGCGCATGCGCGATCTGGAGCGCTCCCTGGTGGAACGCATCGCCGATGTCGATGACGACCGCCGGCGCGCGAACGGCCAGCTACAACGGGCCATCCAGTCCCAGGCGGACGAGCTGCGGGCGAGTCAGAGCCACGGGGTCTGGCGGGGACGGATCGCGCTACTGCTCATCGCGGCGGCGGCCGGCACGGGGTTGTTCCTGCTCTGGAACGACCTGCGCGGACTCGACGCCCGCCACGCCTCCGAGACCGCCCAGTTGCGCGAGGAGATCGGCAGCCTGGTCCAGGTCGGTACCCAGGACGCGCGCATGCAGAGCCAGCTCGCCAGCCTATCGGCGGTGGTGGGCTCGCTCTCCGAGTCCATCGAGGCCCTGGCCGCGGATGCGCCGCCCCCCCCACGCAAGACCCGGCGGCCCTGGTCAGCGAGATCGATCAGCTGCGTGCCGAGCAATCGGTGCTACGCGGACGCTTGGAGGAGGCCCTGGCGTCCGCCCAAAGCGCCGGGGTCAGGATCACCAGCGATGCCGGTGCGTCCAGCGAGCCCGCTCCGCCCCCCGCCGAGACACCGGCAGTCGCCGAGACCAGCCCCGCATCTGAGGATGCCGTGGACCCAGCGGGGTCCCAGTTCAGCATCTCGGCCGCCGAGCCCTATGCGCTGCAGCTCATCGGCTTCTACGATCTGGCGGACTTCGAGGCCTTCGCCGGCCGCGCCGATCTGCCCGACCAGATCTACCTGAAGCGCGAGACCTTGCGCGGTCAGCCCTGGTTCGTGCTGATCCACAGCCTTCATGCGAACGTCGCCGACGCCCAATCGGCCGTCGCGGGCCTGGCCCCGGACCTCGCCGCCATGGAGCCCTGGATCCGTGAGCTGCCGGCGGGCACCTCGCTTGAGATCCTGTCCCGGCCCGGCGACCAGTGAGCCGGCCAGAGAGCGAGCGGCGGGGCCATCCACCAGGGACTGATCGGGCCTTGATCGGCCATTGATCGAAGAGGACGCGCTGGGGCGCTCAGGCCCGGTTCGCGCGTATCCTCTCCAATTTACTGAGCGACGGGATCACTCCCGGCACACCAACCCTGCTCACCGTCTGTCCGAGAGACTCACGATGCCTCACAGCGCCCCACCGGCCATAGGATTCGTCGCCCCCAGCGGGAGCGGCAAGACCACCCTGCTGCGCAAGCTCATGCCCTGTCTGCGCGAGCGCGGCCTCAAGGTCGGCTATCTCAAGCATGCCCACCACACCTTCGACCTCGACAGCCCCGGCAAGGACAGCTATGAGCTGCGCGAGGCGGGCGCCGACCAGACACTGCTGGCGTCCACCGAGCGCTGGGCCCTCCAGGTCGAGAACCGCCTCAGGGGATCGGATCCGGATCTGGCCTCCATGCTCGCCCGGTTCGAGGGCGGCGACCTGGACCTGATCCTGGTGGAGGGGTTCAAGCATGCGGCCTTCCCCAAGATCGAGATCCACCGCAGCGTGGTGGGCGAGGCGTTTCTCTACCCCGACGACCCGCACATCATCGCCGTCGCCACCGACAGCCATCTGAGCGGCGATCAATCCCCGACGCGATTGCCGATCGACGAGCCGGAGGCAATCGCGGACTTCATCCAGGCGCGCCTGCCGGAGCTAGCGACCCAGAGCGAGGACCCGCGCGACGAGTTGGTGCGCTACTACCGCTGGCTGCGCCGTTACGGCTACAACGACAGCCACTCGGGCAACGCCTCCATTCGCATCGGCGACACCTTCTTCGTCACCCCCACCGGTGCGAGCGCCGATGCGCTCACCCGCGAGCAATTGGTGCGTTGCCCCATCGAAGGCGACCCGCCCGCAGGGGCCTCACTCGACGCGCCACTGCATCGCGAGGTCTATCGCGCGCAGCCACAAGCACGCGCCGTGCTTCACAGTCACGGCGCCTATTCGGTGGGCTTGAGCTTCGGCGGCAAGGACTTTCAGCCCGCCGACTTCGAGGGACGCCACTACTTCGACACGGTGCCAGTCTTGGCGATCGAGTACGACCGCTATCTTGAGGAGGCACCCGCAAAGGTGGCGGAGGCATTGTCCCAATCGCCCATCGCCATGGTGCGTGGCCATGGCGTCTATGCGTGGGGCGCCACCTTGGACCAGGCCTACAAATGGACCGGATCCCTGGAGCTATCCGCCAAGACCTACGTGATTGCGCGTCAGGCGGCTTCGATCTGAAGATCAAGTGATTCGGCGCGCGGTCGGCAGGGCGACCCGCCCTGCCCATGGGAAGCGCTTACTGATCCCCGCTTCCCTTAGGCCCTAAGGATGGTCCGTCATCCTCGAAGGCACCAGACCCTTGCAGATGGAGCGATTGGGCAATCGCATCTTCGGATCGCGAGCTGGTCGAGGGCCAGGACGGCATTTGACCAGCGTCGCCCCCAAGGAAGCGCCGATAGATCGCACTTCCCTGAGCGTGGCCGATCTCACGGCTCCATGGCTTGCAGATAGTTGGCCTTGAAGGCCTCCCGGTCGGGACGACTGGACGGGTCGTAGCCCTGCTCCTGCATCTTCTGCTTCATCCAGCCAGGAAGCACCCCGCGCACATAGATGTTATCGGGGTTCTCGGGGTCCACATAACGGGTGTAGGCACGTCCGGTGGTGCTCACGGGGGCGGCAGCAGCCTTGGCGGCGCGACGCCGGCGGGTGGTGAGCAGCGGCACGATCTCGTCGAGCTCATAGCCGTTGGAAAAGATCAGATCCTTGACCTGTTGAGCGACCCCGTGCCGGGCCTCTTGGCGGCGCGCAACCAAAGCGCGCTGAAGCTCTGCCTTGTTTTGTTCGATGTCCTCCAGTTGCTGCTGGATTTCGTCGACGGTCAGGTTCTCGTACTCCACTTTGTAACCCCCAGGATTTGATATTTGACATCAGACACGCCCGTAAATGGGCGTGCCTCTCGTAATGTATTCCGATTCTATTGAATGTCAAGGCGCGGCCATGAAATCAGACCGCATGAAAGGCGGACCAAGCCGCGCCTGGTGCGCGAATCGCACATCACGATCAGCCGAGCGGATGCTCGGGAAGTGACCCATTGCGGGCTGGAATGCGGGTAAGCTCATCCCGGCGCCAGGATACGAACCGAGCCTGATCTCGGCTTGATATGCAGCACGCCGCACGTCCGCGTCCTTTAGCGTAACAGGTCCACGGAGCGGATCCCCAAGGGCCGTCATCCGTCACGGAGCCAATCCGCCTAACCCTCACGATCACAGCAAATCGACTCGATGGCGCCATCCCGGGGATCCAGTCTCACGGTGATCAGCATCGGCTGGCAGCAAACGCTGCAATCCTCGATGAACTGATGGGCGCCCTCCGCGCGATCGATCGCGAGGTATTGGGGCTCACCGCACCACGGGCACGGCAGATCTACGGGCTCGAGGGCATTCATCGCCGCTCCGATGGGGAAATCATGCGGCGGAGATGGCGGCGCTCGCCCGTCGGACAATGGGGGAGCTGGCGTGGCGTGGTACCCGGGGCGGGACTCGAACCCGCATGACCGAGGTCGAGGGATTTTAAGTCCCTTGCGTCTACCAGTTTCGCCACCCGGGCGGGTAATGGGCGGGACGGAGTGCTTGGATGACCGCAAGCGCGGCGGGGTGTGCGGCTCAGGCGCTATCGAGGCGCCGTCAAGACCTGGGGAGTGGAGGCTGAGCCCGGAATCGAACCGAGGTACACGGCTTTGCAGGCCGCTGCATAACCACTCTGCCACTCAGCCAGAGCAGGGCAGTATAGTGACGGCGCGCGAGACTGTCACGCGTCAAGTCCGCTCACCCGGGCCGCTCCGCCCTACCCCCTCGGCAGTCCAGGCGGGCCGCAGGCCGAGCGCATCGGCGAGGGCTTGGCCGAGACCCTTGCGCACGGCGACGGGGTCGGTGGCGGGGACCAGGTCCGCCAACTGGGTCACCCGGAGCCCCGGATAGCCGCAGGGATCGATGCGGCCGAATGGGCTGAGATCCATGGCGAGATTGAGAGCGAGCCCGTGATAGCTACAACCGTTGCGGACCCGCAGCCCCAGGGATGCGATCTTCGCGCCGCCGACATAGACGCCCGGCGCATCGGCCCGGGCGAGCGCCGTGACACCGTATCCGGCGAGCAGGTCGATAACGGCCTGCTCCAGGAGCAGGACCAGACGCTTGATGCCGATGGAGGCACGGCGCAGGTCCACCAGCACATAGGCGATCAATTGACCTGGACCGTGGTAGGTCACCTGACCACCGCGGTCGCTCTGCACCACCGGGATGCCGCCGGGGTCGCGAAGATGCTCGAATCGGCCCGCCTGACCGAGGGTGTAGACGGGCGGGTGCTCCAAGAGCCATAGCTCGTCCGGTTGCCCTTCCTGGCGCCCGTCGGTGAAGGCGCGCATGGCGTCCCAGGTCGCTCGGTAGTCGCGGGGGCCCCGCAGGTCGCGGATGACGAGGTGCTCGGGACGGGCTAGAGGGCCCATATCACCGCTTCATGGGCCGTGAGCTCGCCATAGATGGCATCCAGCTGGGCGCGGCTCTGGGCCTCGATGACGACCGTCACCGCCAGCCAGCGCCCCGCCTTGCTCGGTCGCACGCTCACCGCTTCCACCAGGTCCAGACCGGGCACGTGACGCCCCACGATCGCCACCACCACCTGCTCGATATCCGCGTCGGCCCGTCCCATCGCCTTGATGGGGAAACGGCACGGGAACTCGAACAGGGTCTCTTGATCAGCGGCCTTATCGCTGGGAGCCATCGCGGGTCCGTGTCTTGAGGGTCTGATAGGCCGCATCGAGGCGTTGCCACAGGGGCCCCGGCCGCCCGGTGCCCACCGGTCGGCCGTCGAGGTGGGTCACCGGCAAGGCCTCGCGGGTGGAGCTGGTCAGCCAGATCTCGTCGGCCGAGCCGAGGGCCGACTCGGGGATGGGGCGCTCGCTGACTGGGATCCCCAGCCCGCGGGCCAGGTCGATGACCAGCTCGCGGGTGATGCCGGAGAGGATGAGCTGGCCCTTGGGAGGCGTCATCAGCTCGCCGTCCCTGACCAGGAAGACATTGGTGGAGGAGCCCTCGGTGACCTCCCCGTCGCGAATCATGATGGTCTCGAGGGCACCCGCATCCTCCGCCTCGCGCCGCATCATGACGGCGGCCAGCAGGGACACCGCCTTGATCTCGCAGCGGCGCCAACGGATGTCCGTCCGGGTCACACAGGCCACGCCCTCGGTGGCCACCTCGGGCCGCCTGGGCTTGATGGGCCGGGCCATGGCGAAGACCGTGGGCGCGATGCGCGGCGGACACAGATGATCGCGCTCGTCCGGCGCACCCCGCGTGATCTGGAGGTAGACGTATTGATCCGCCGCGGGCGGGGTGCCGATCAGGCGCCGCAGCACGACGCACTCCATTCGGACTCGGACAAGGGGCTCGGGATGGCGACCGCGGCGAGACTCGACTCCAGACGCGCGAGATGGGGGGCGAGGCCGAGGAAGTGTCCGCCGTAGCTCGGGATGACCTCATAGACACCGTCGCCGAAAAGGAACCCACGGTCCATGACCGAGACGGTCGCCCGCTCGGGGGGCAGGAAGACGCCGCTCAGATAGACCTCAGACATGGCGTAAACCCAGTGCGCCGTCGCTGCCCGCGGGCGAGAGATCCGGGCCTAGAACCACTGCATCACGGTATCGGTCGCCTTGCGCCAGAGTCCGCCCTCCGAAACGGTCTCCAGGGCGACGGCCGGGACGCGCAGCACCTCGACACCATCCAGATCGACCACCACGTCCCCGACCCGGGTACCCTTGGCGATGGGGGCCCTGAGCTCGGGAAGCTTCTCCAGTCGCGCCGCGAGCCCCGAATAGCGACCGCGCGGGATGACCGCGACCACGTCGCGCGCGGGCCCGACCGGCACCCGCTCGATATCCCCCATCCACACCCGGAGGTTGTCCAAGGGTTGCGCCGCGGCATAGAGCCGATGGCTCTCATAGAACCGGAAGCCGTAATTGAGCAGCTCGAGGCTCGCCTGCTCCCGCGCGTTCGGCGACTTGGCCCCCATCACCACCGAGATCAGGCGCATCGCGTCCCGCTCCGCCGAGGCGACCAGGCAATAGCCGGCGGCCTGCGTGAAGCCCGTCTTGACCCCATCGACCGTTGGGTCCTTCCACAGCAACCGGTTGCGATTCTGCTGCTTGATCCCGTTGTACTCGAACTCCCTGGTGCCATCCCAGACGTAGTATTGGGGGAACTCCCGAATCAGCGCCGCGGTGACCAGCGCGATGTCTCGGGCCGTCGTGTAGTGCTCCGGATCCGGCAGGCCGGTTGCGTTGGTGAAATGGGAGGAGGTCATGCCGAGCTCAGCGGCGCGGGTGTTCATGAGATCGGCGAAGGCCTGCTCGCTGCCCGCGACGTGCTCGGCCAGGGCCACGCTCGCGTCATTGCCCGACTGGATGATCATGCCCTTGAGCAGATCCTCGAGCAGGACCTGCTTGCCGACCTCGACGAACATCTTGGACCCGTCGGTCCGCCACGCCTTCTCGCTGATCAGGACCTGATCCGTGAGGCTCACCCGACCGGCCGCGAGCTCGCGGTAGATCGTGTAGCCGGTCATGATCTTGGTGAGGCTGGCGGGCTCGAGACGGGTGTCGGCTTGATGGGCCGCCAGCTCCATGCCGGTGCCAAAATCCAGCAGCAGATAGCCCGACGCCTCCACCTCCGGCGGCGCCGGCACCGGCGGCGCATCCTCCGCCCAGAGACCGGGGGCGAATGACCAGAGCAGGACGGCGACAAGTAGGAACCGGGACTTCATGAGCGGCGAACCACCGGGGCTGTCAGGGACACAATGGCCGGATAGTCTATCAACTGCGGAGACCGCCGGCGTCCCCCGCCGGCCAGCGCTGACTGACGGCACTTGCCGTCCAGACCAAGGAGGACGCCTTCCAATGGTCGCGCCTGCTGAGCGGCGTCCTCAGTAGCCGACCACCCGGCGCGGGCTGACGACCCCCAGATCCTCGAGCTGCCGGGAGACCTTCCGGAGCTGGTCCTCGGAGCTCAGGGGACCGACGCGCACCTTGAACAGGGTCGGCCCTGACGCGGCGCTCGGCTGGACCCAGACCCGCTCGGAGACCTGCCCGACCAACCGGTCGCGCAACCGTTCCGCGTTGCCGGCATCACCGAAGGCACCCACCTGCAGGTAGAGCGGATCGGCACCTGAGCCCTGAACCTCGCGTGCGCCCGATGCGGCCAAGGCGGCGTCGAACGCCCTCCCCTCCATGGCATCGCGGCCCCGCCGGACCGTCTTGGAGGCGGGGTTGGGTGAAGCTGGAGCAGCCGACCGTGCGGCGATTCGAGGCCCCGGATCCGAGCCGGGCCGTGAAGGGTCGATCGCCCGCACCTCGACCATGGCGGTACCCTTGGCGACGACCCCGATCTTCTTGGCCGCGGAATACGAGAGATCGATGACCCGCGAACCGTGGAAGGGGCCGCGGTCGTTCACCTTCACCACCGCGCTGCGTCCGTTCTCCAGGTTGGTGACCCTGACATAGGAGGGCAAGGGCAGCGACTTGTGCGCCGCCGTCATCCCATACATGTCGTAGCGCTCGCCCGAGCTGGTCCGGCGCCCGTGAAACTTCTTGCCATACCAGGACGCGAGCCCCCGCTCCAGGTGTCCGTCGCTCGAGTCCTTGGTGTAGTAACGTTTCCCGCGCACCACGTAGGTGTCCGGATTGCCATAACGCGAGCGCGGCTCCACCCGTGGCACCGCATCGGGGATGCCCGAGTCGTCATCGGATTTGGCGGACGCGGTCGAACGGTCCTGCCCTCCCCCGGCGCAGCCGCCGAGCGCCAGTGCGATCAGGATCGCCGCGGCCACCGGGACCCGGCCCCCGCCGGGTCCGCCCCGCGATCGACCGCGATGATGATCGTTCCCCCGCTCAGATCGCATCCCCATTCCCCCCTTTTCTGGTGAAGATCACGACGGGTCGCTTGGCGCACGACCCCCATACGCCGCCCGCACCGCCTCGCCGAGCTCGAACACGGCCATGGCGTAGAGATTGCTGTGGTTGTATCGGGTGATCACGTAGAAGTTGTCCAAGCCGATCCAGTAGAGGTCCCCGTCGGGGCCGTCGAGCCGGATAAGGGCAGCCGGTGCATCGCTCTCCACGGCGCCCCGCCAGTCGACCCCGGCGACGCGGAGGGCCGCGGCGGTGGTATTGGGCTTGAGCGGCTTCTTCACGGCCACCTCGAGCCCCGGCGGCTCGCGCCCGCCCGTCAGCTCGGCCGGATAGGCGACCGCACCATCACGGCGCCAGCCATGCCGCACGAAATAATTGGCAACACTCCCCGCCACGTCCTCGTTGCTCGACCAGAGGTCGCGCTTGCCGTCGCGGTCGAAGTCGACCGCGTAGGCCCGGTAGCTCGATGGGATGAACTGGGGCTTGCCGAGTGCGCCCGCATAGGAGCCGAGGGCCGCCTGGGGGTCCACGTCCTCGTCCCGGGCCAACAGGAGCAGGGCCTCGAGCTCGCCGCGGAAGAAGCTCGCGCGTTTGGGATAGGCGAAGGCCAGGGTGCTCAGGGCGTCCAAGGCCCGATGCTTGCCCAGGTTGGCCCCGTAGTTGGTTTCGACCCCAATGATGGCGACGATCAACTCGGGGGGGACACCATAGGCCGCACGCACCGATTCGAGTAAGTCCGCATTGTCACGCCAGAAACGCACCCCGCCCGCGATCCGCTCGGGGGTGACGAACAGCCGACGGTACTTATGCCAGGGCTGGGCCTCGAAGGGGCGCTCCATGGCGTCGATGATGGGCTGAGAGTAGCGGCCCCGTGCCACCTGGCCCAATACATCCTCCGCCTCCCATCCGTGCTTGCGCGCCATCTCGGCCGCGAAGGCCTTCTGCTCGGCGACGAAGTCGACGGGCTGCCCGGCCGAGGCGGTCACCCCTGTGGCGGCCAGCGCCCCCGCCAGCACCCCCGCCACCACCGGGGCGAGACAGGCCGCGACGCGGGCGGAAGCTTTTGATGCCGCGCCACCTTTCCGGCGATTCACGGCAGGTCTTGGCGCTACAAGCGGCATGGACGCCCCCCGATCTGAGATCCGACTTTCAGTGTAGAACGAAACCCGCTAAATACCCAAGACTTTCTTATGAGTTTGGACTGCCATCACCATTCCGAAGCCCACCATGAGGGTCACCATGGAGGTCCCGCCATAGCTCACCAGGGGCAGGGGCACACCCACGACCGGTAGCAGTCCGATCACCATCCCCGTATTGACGAAGACATAGAAGAAGAAGACCACCGACAAACCACCCGCGAGCAGGCGTCCATAGGGATCGCTGCTGGACGCGGCGATCTGCAAGCCGCGCAGGATGATGAAGGCATACAGCGCCAGCAGGAGCAGGATGCCGGTCAGGCCAAACTCCTCGCCGATCACCGCGAAGATGAAATCCGTATGCCGTTCGGGCAGGAACTCTAGGTGGGATTGGGTGCCGTTCAGCCAGCCCTTGCCATAGATGCCGCCCGAGCCGATGGCGATCTTCGACTGGATGATGTGATAGCCGGAACCCAGGGGGTCTGACTCCGGATCGAGAAAGGTCAGGACGCGCTGACGCTGATAATCGTGCATCCCGTACCAAAGCATCGGGGCCAGTGCCGCGCACAGTGCCCCGATGGCGAGGATCAGGCGCCAGGACAAGCCGCCGATGAACAGCACGGCGGCCCCGGCGGTGGCAACCAGGATGGCGGTGCCGAGGTCTGGCTGCTTGGCGATCAGGAGCACCGGCACCAGGGTGAGGAGGGCCACGCCGACCACGCGTGCGAGACTCGGCGGCAGCGCGCGCGCCGCCAGCACCCAGGCGACCATCATGGGGACGGCGAGCTTGAGCACCTCGGACGGCTGAAAACGCATGAAGCCCAGGTCCAGCCAGCGCTGGGCGCCCTTGCCGATATCGCCGACCAGGAGCACCGCGACCAGCATCAGACAGCCAGCCGCATAGAGCGGCAGGGACCAACGGGCGAGCCGCCAGGGCGCAACCTGGGCGATGGCGATCATCAACCCGAATGCCAACCCCAGACGCACGAGCTGGCGCTTTACCGCGCCGAGGTCCTGGCCGCTGGCGCTGAAGAGCACCATCAGCCCGAATCCGCACAGGAGCACCAGGCCGAGCAGCAGGGGCCCGTCGATGTGGAGCCGATGCAGCAGCCGGCCCCCCGGGCGGTCATCGACCCGCTCGAGGTCCGCCGGCGCCATCCTAGTCGGCATGCGTCCCCTCTTCGCCGGCGACGGACTCTTGCGCCAACAAGGAGTCGGGCGCCAGATAGGCATCCAACACGGCGCGCGCCACCGGCGCGGCCACCGAGCCGCCGTGTCCGCCGTTCTCCACGATCACGGCCACGGCGATGCGCGGGTCCTCGACCGGCGCGAAGGCGACGAACAGGGCGTGGTCGTGCATGCGCTTGTCGAGACGCGCGGCGTTGTAGGACTCGTTCTGCCCCACCGTGAAGACCTGGGCGGTGCCGGTCTTGCCGGCGATGCGGTAGCGATCGGTCTGGATGCGCTTGGCGGTGCCGCGGGCGCCCTCCACCACCTCGGTCATGGCGGCGATCACCTTGTCCCAATGATGGGGATCGCCGACCTCCACGGGGCGCGTCCGCGCCGGCAGCTCCACGGCGTCGCTGGCCCCCGGCAGTCGCGCGGCCCGCGCCACCCGCGGTTGGATGAAGTGACCCCGGTTGGCCATCGCGGCCGTGGCCACGGCGAGCTGCAGGGGTGTGGAGAGGAAGGCCCCCTGTCCGATGCCCACGATGAGGGTCTCCCCCGGATACCAATGCTGATTGCGGGCCTTCTCCTTCCACGCCCGGGAGGGGACCAGTCCGCCGAGCTCACCGGCGACATCGATCCCGGTCGGGGTTCCGAACCCGAAGGCGCCGAGGAACTCCTTCAGACGGTCGATCCCCAGGTCATAGGCGAGGTCGTAGAAATAGACGTCGCACGACTGCACCACCGCCTGGGTCAGGGCGACGCTGCCGTGCCCCCCGCGCCGCCAGCAGCGGTAGCGGTGGCTCTGCCCGGGCAGTCGATAGTATCCGGGGCAGTACTTGGCGGTCCCCGCGCCCACCACCCCCGAGGCGAGCCCCGCGAGTCCCACGAAGGGCTTGACCGTAGAGCCGGGCGGATACTGTCCGCGGACGGCACGGTTGTAGAGCGGCTTGTCCGGGTCGTAGAGCAGGCCGTGATAGTCCTTCTGGCTGATGCCCTCGACGAACAGGTTGGGATCGAAGCTCGGCTTGCTCACCAGCGCCAGCACACCACCGGTGCGGGGATCTATGGCCACCACCGAGCCCCGGTTGTCGCCCAAGGCCTCGGTCGCGGCACGCTGGAGGGCGACGTCGAAATAGAGCAGCAGGTCCCGACCTGGGACGGGCGGTCTCCCCTCGAGGGTGCGCAGCACCCGTCCGCGGGCATTGACCTCCACCTGCTGGTAGCCCACATGACCATGAAGCAGCTCCTCGTGGGCCTTCTCCACCCCGGTCTTGCCGATGAACTGGGTGCCGGCGTAGTCGCTCACGTCGATGTGCGTGAGCTCCTGCTCGTTGATGCGCCCCACATAGCCCAGCACATGGGCCGTCAGGTCCCCGCGCGGATAGGTGCGGATCAGACGGGCGCGCACGTCGACCCCGGGGAAGAGATGGCTGTCCACCGAGAACCGCGCCACCTCCTCCGGGGTCAGGTTGAGCCGCAGGGGCACCCCCTGGAAACGCACGCGCTGGCGCTTCATGCGCTCGAAGCGGGCCAGGTCCTTCTCCGTCACGGGCAGGACCCGCCCCAGGGCGGCGATGGTCGCGTCCAGGTCCTCGACCCGCTCGACAGTGATCTCCAGCGAGAAGGTCGGGTTGTTGTCCGCGAGCAGGACCCCGTTGACGTCGTAGATCAGGCCGCGGGTGGGCGGCACCGGCTGCACCTTGACCCGGTTGTCCTGGGAGAGCACTGAGAAATGCTCGTGCTCATGCACCTGCAGGCGCACCAGGCGCGCGACGACCGCGGCCAGGGCGACCAAGACCAGCAGGGCGGCCACCAGGGTCCGCGTGGAGACCAGGCGCGCCTGGCGACGCCGATCCTCGATGCTGGAGTCGAGCAGCATGGGATTAGTACCTCATGTCACCCACGTTACGGACCTTGGAAATAGCACCCACTATTCCCCGCGGCCCGTGCCTTGGCTTGGGTCGCTTGGGGGGCTCTGAGGACGCACAATTGGGTGACATGAGGTACTACACCGCCCCGGCGCGGCGTGCCAGATCGCGCAGCACCACGAACAACCAGGGCCAGATCAACAGACCGAGGAAGGTCGGTGCCCAGTAGATCAGGCTGGGCATGGGCTGCCCGGTGGCCCCGAGCAGCCAGAGCGAGATCAGCCGTTCGAACAGCAGGAGGACCCACACGAAGAGGGCCTGCTGCAAGAGGGGATAGATCCGTACCCTTTGATGCATCTTGACCGCCAGGAAGGCGATCACCGACAGACCGAGGGCGTGGTAGCCCAGGAGGGATCCCGTGGCCACGTCCATCGTCAACCCGGTCCCGAATCCCCAGAACACCCCCACCCGATCCGGCACCGTCAGACACCAATATATCAGCGTGAGGGCCACCCACTGGGGCCGCAGGTCCTCGATCAGGGGCGGCATGGGCAGCAGGGTCAGGAGCAGCGCCAGGGCCAGGCTCAGGAAGACCGCCCAGCCGCCGCGGGAGACGGCCTCGCTCACCGGGCGCCCCCGCCCACCCGCGGCTCGCCCGTCAGGCTGGGCTCCTCGGCCGCGACCGGGGGATCGGCCGACAGGGTCCACACCAGGAGCACCTCGCGGCTGCGGTCGAGCCTGGCGGTGGGCTCGGCCGTGACTACGGTGAAGGGGCTGTCGGGCTCATGACGCACCGCGTTGATGCGGGCCACCGGATAGCCCCGCGGAAAGCGCCCGCCCATCCCCGAGGTGACCAGCAGGTCGCCCTCGCGGACGTCGGCGTTCTTGGGGATGTGCAGCAGGCTGAGCTCTTGCCCCAGCCCGGTCCCCACGGCGATGGTGCGCAGGCCGTTGCGGATGATCTCCACCGGCAAGGCATGCTCGGAGTCGGTGATCATGAGCACGGTCGCGGAGAAGGCGCTCACCCTAATCACCTGCCCCATCACCGCGTCGGCGTCGATCACCGGCTGGCCGACGAAGACCCCGGAGCTCGAGCCCTTGTTGATGAGCGCCAGGCGGCGGCTGGGGTCCATGTCCACCGAGAGCATCTCGGCGATCAGCACCCGGTCACCGATCTTGAAGGACGACCCAAGCAGGTCGCGCAGGCGCATGTTCTCCGCCTCCAGGGCCGCGAGCTGCTGGAGGCGGGCCGAGAGCACCAGGTTCTCTCGCTGCAGGGCCTCGTTGGCCTCACGCAGCTCCCCCTCGTCGGCCATACGGCCGCGCGCGTTGCGCGCCATGCGCAACGGCAGATCGGCGATCAGCTGGAGGGGATAGATGGCAATGCCGAGGGTCGCCCGGAGGCTGTCGAGATGATGGTAGCGATGATCCGCGACGATCAGCCCCAGGGACGCGATCAGCGCGAGCGCGAGGCGGAACGAAGGGGACGGACCATGTAGAAAGAGGGGTTTGATGGCGCTCGCCTCGACATGGTCTGGGGCGTTCCCGCCGGTGCCCCGTCAGGGTCAGGGCGGCGGCCGCGGGGACGCTCGGTCATTCCGTCGTGAACAGATCAAGCCCCCGGCGGTCGAGCATGTCGAGGGCCTTGCCGCCGCCGCGCGCCACACAGGTCAGGGGATCGTCGGCCAGGACCACGGGCAGCCCGGTCTCCTCCTCGATCAGGCGGTCGAAATCCCGCAGCAGCGACCCGCCACCGGTCAGCACGATGCCGCGCTCGGCGACATCCGACCCGAGCTCGGGGGGCGTCAGCTCCAGGGCAGACTTCACCGCCCCCACGATCCCCATCAGGGGCTCCTGCAGGGACTCCAGGACCTCGTTGCTGTTGAGGGTGAAGCTACGCGGGATGCCCTCGGCCAGGTTACGTCCCCTGACCTCGATCTCCAGCACATCGTTCCCCGGGAAGGCAGAGCCGATGGCGTGCTTGATCCGCTCGGCCGTGGCCTCACCGATCAGGGTACCGTAGTTGCGGCGCACATAGTTGACGATGGCGTCATCGAAGGTGTCGCCGCCGATTCGCACCGAGTTGGAGTAGACGATGCCGTTCAATGAGATTACGGCAACCTCAGAGGTGCCCCCGCCGACGTCGATCACCATCGATCCACGCGGCTCGTCCACCGGCAGCCCCGCCCCGATCGCCGCGGCCATGGGCTCCTCGATCAGGAAGACCTCGCGGGCCCCCGCCCCGGCCGCCGATTCCTTGATCGCGCGCCGCTCCACCTGGGTGGACCCGCAGGGCACGCAGATCAGCACCCGCGGACTGGGTCGCACCAGCCGGGCCTCGTGGACCTTATGGATGAAGAACTGGAGCATCTTCTCGGTGACCGTGAAGTCGGCGATCACGCCGTCCTTCAGGGGCCGGATCGCGGTGATGTTCTGGGGCGTGCGTCCCAGCATTAGCTTCGCCTCCTCGCCGACCGCGACCACCGACTTGGGGCCACCGGCGCGCTCCTGGCGGATCGCCACGACCGACGGCTCGTTGAGCACGATCCCCTGCCCCCGCGTATAGATGAGGGTGTTGGCCGTGCCCAGGTCGATCGACAGGTCGGTCGAGAAGATCCCTCTGAAGCGTCTGAAAAACATCGAATTATTACCTTTCGGGAGGAGCAGCGCCGGGCTTCGGCGGGGGCCTTGGGAAAACCCAGGGAAAAAGAGCCGGTAATCTAGCAACGCACCCGGGTATGGGCAAGGCGACTGGGATGAGCTGTGGCATCGGGCATGGGCCGCAGCTCGGGCGACCCCCGCGCAGCGGGGCGCTCCATACCCGATTCAGGCACCCTGTGCTATGTTTGCTTGCTTTCCTATCGGAGGCCCGCCCGCAGTGACCCTGGAGCATTCAGACGTCGCCAAGATTGCCCATCTGGCTCGACTCGCCATCTCCGAGGAGGAGATCGCGGATTACACCGCGGACCTGGGAAACATCCTCGACCTGGTGGCGCAGATGGACCGGGTGGACACCACCCAGGTCGAGCCCATGTCGCACCCACTGCACATGGCCCAGCGCCTTCGTCCCGACGTCCCGACCGAGCCGGATCAGCGCGAGCGCTTCCAGGCCATCGCCCCCCTCACCGAGGAGGGGCTCTACCTGGTGCCGCGGGTGATCGAATGATCCCGGGCCGGGGCTGGATCTGACCATGATGCATCAGGCGACCATCACCGAGCTTGCCGCCGGTCTGCGCTCGGGAGACTTCTCGAGCGTCGAGCTGACGGGGCATTTCCTCGATCGCATCGCACAGCACAACAGTGCGTTGAACGCCTTCGTCACCGTCGCCGCGGAGTCGGCCCTCGCCGCGGCTAAGGCGGCCGACGAGGCCATCGCCGCCGGCTCGGCCGGCGGGCTCACCGGCATCCCCATTGCCCACAAGGACATCTTCTGCACCCAGGGTCTGCGCACCAGTTGCGGCTCGCGGATGCTCGACACCTTTGTCGCACCCTACGATGCGACGGTTGTGGAACGGCTCGCCACGGCCGGGGCCGTGGTGCTCGGCAAGACCAACATGGACGAGTTCGCCATGGGCTCGTCCAACGAGACCAGCTGGTACGGTCCGGTCAAGAACCCCTGGGACGCGACCCGGGTGCCCGGGGGATCCTCCGGTGGCTCCGCCGCCGCCGTCGCGGCGCGCCTGTGCGCCGCTGCCACCGGCACGGACACCGGCGGCTCCATCCGCCAGCCGGCCGCGTTGTGCGGGATCACCGGACTCAAACCTACCTACGGGCGCTGCTCACGCTGGGGGATGATCGCCTTCGCCTCCTCCCTCGACCAGGCGGGGCCCATGACCCGCAGCGCCGCCGACGCGGCCCTGATGCTACAGGCGATGGCCGGGTTCGACCCGCGTGACTCCACCTGCGCGGATCGTCCGGTTCCCGATTACGCCGCCGCGCTCGACGAGGATCTGACCGGCCTGCGCATCGGGTTGCCCAAAGAGTACTTCGGCGAGGGGCTCGATCCGGGCGTGGCGGCTTCCATCGATGAGGCGATCCGAGTCTACGAAGGCCTGGGTGCCCGGGTGAGGGAGATCAGCCTCCCCAACAGCCCGCTGTCGGTCCCCGTCTACTACGTGGTCGCACCCGCCGAGTGCTCGTCGAACCTGGCGCGCTTCGATGGCGTGCGCTACGGACACCGCTGCTCGGACCCCAAGGATCTCACCGACCTCTACGAGCGCAGCCGTGCCGAGGGATTCGGGCCGGAGGTCAAGCGCCGCATCATGATCGGGACCTATGTGCTCTCCGCGGGCTACTACGACGCCTACTACCTCAAGGCCCAGAAGATCCGTCACCTGATCGCCGACGATTTCGCCCGCGCCTTCGAGCAGGTCGATGTGATCATGGGTCCGACCAGCCCCACGACCGCCTTCCCGCTCGCGGCCAAGATGGACGACCCGGTGTCCATGTACCTCAACGACATCTACACCATCGCCACCAACCTGGCCGGCCTGCCCGGGATGTCGATCCCGGTGGCACCGGTGGGTGGGCTGCCGGTCGGCCTCCAGCTCATCGGCAACTATTTCGACGAGGGCCGATTGCTCGCCGCCGCCCACGGGCTTCAGCGCGAGACCGATTGGCACCGGGCAGCGCCGCCCGGATTCGACTGATCGCCCCACCAACGAGGCCCGGCCAGCGACGCCGACACCGGACATCGATGGGGCCATGCGGCACCCGCCTCCCGTCGTCGGGTTCGACGCCGGCCCCGGACCTTGAACCGCAGGCAGCAAGCATGCAATGGGAAACCGTCATCGGGCTGGAGATCCATACCCAGCTCGCCACCGCCTCCAAGATCTTCTCGGGCTCCCCCACCCGGTTCGGTGCCGAGCCCAACACCCAGGCGAGCCCCATCGACCTCGGGCTCCCCGGGGTGCTGCCGGTGCTCAACCGCGAGGCGGTGCGCCTGGCGGTGCGCTTTGGGACCGCCATCGGGGCGCAGGTGGCCGCGCGCTCGGTCTTCGCCCGCAAGAACTACTTCTACCCGGACCTCCCCAAGGGATATCAGATCAGCCAGTACGAGCTCCCCATCGTGGGTCGCGGACAGGTGGAGATCCTGCTCGAGGACGGCACGCTGAAGTCGGTCGGCGTGACCCGGGCGCATCTCGAGGAGGATGCGGGCAAGTCCCTGCACGAGGACTTCCACGGCTACACCGGCATCGATCTCAACCGCGCCGGGACGCCACTCTTGGAGATCGTCTCCGAGCCCGATCTGCGCTCGCCCCAGGAGGCCGCGGCCTATGGCCGCAAGATCCATCAGATCGTGCGCTGGATCGGCATCAGCGACGGCAACATGCAGGAGGGCTCCTTCCGCATGGACGCCAACGTCTCGGTGCGGGCCGCGGGCGAGGCGGCCTTCGGCACCCGTACGGAGATCAAGAACATCAACTCCTTCCGCTTCCTCGAGCGGGCGATCCAGTTCGAGGTGGAGCGCCAGATCGAGGTCATCGAGTCCGGCGGGCGGGTGGTCCAGGAGACCCGTCTCTATGATCCGGATCGCGACGAGACGCGCGCCATGCGCACCAAGGAGGAGGCCAACGACTACCGTTACTTTCCCGACCCCGACCTGCTCCCGGTGGAGATCGACGCGGCCTTCATCGCCGATGCCACTGCCGACCTCCCGGAGCTGCCAGGCGCCATGCGGGAGCGTTTCCAGCGCGATTACGGTCTGTCGGAGTACGACGCGAACCTGCTCACCGCCAGCCGCGAGCTCGCCGATTTCTTCGAGACGGTCGCCCGCGAGACGGGCGCCCCCAAGCTCGCGGCGAATTGGATCGGCGGGGATCTGGCGGCGGCGCTCAACAAGGCGGGGATCGAGATCGCGGAGAGCCCGGTCTCCCCGCGGGCGCTAGCGGGACTGATCCGGCGCATCGCCGACGACACCATCTCAGGGAAGATCGCCAAGCAGGTCTTCGAGGCGATCTGGAATGGCGAGGGTGATGCGGATCAGGTGATCGAGGCGCGCGGACTCGAGCAGATCACCGACTCCGGTGCCATCGAACCTATCATCGACGCCATCATCGCGGCCAATCCGGCCCAGGTGGAGCAGTATCGGGCGGGCAAGGAGAAGGTATTCGGGTTCTTCGTCGGCCAGGTGATGAAGCAGAGCCAGGGCAAGGCCAATCCGGCCCAGGTGAATGCACTCTTGAAGGAGAAGCTGAAGGCCTGACCTGGACCTGCCCTGCCGCCCCATTGGGTAGGGGCGGGAGCGCGCCTCAGCCTCATCTCCCACCCAGCCAGCGCCACAATGGTGCGCGCCGGTCGTTCGCGCACCATCAGCAGCCAATCGGCGGATCCGTTGTCAGCAGCAGACGCGCTCGACTGCCAACGAATTTTCTTCGCCTTGACAGTCTGTTAGCGCGCGGGTTACGAATTGGGCCGTCGCCGTTCCGTAACCCGAGAGGATACCGCCATGACAATTGTCAACGGCTCGGGGGCCGTGATCCCGGTCTCCAACCTCAACGCCTATTTCCAGCAGGCCCTCCACACCACGGCAAGGAGCCAGAGGCTCGACACGGACGACCCCACCCTCGCCTATCTGACCCACCTCCTCACCGACTACGCGCGATCCGAGCGGCTCTACGATCACACCCAGGACGGGATGGTGCGCCGCCCACTGGTGGACATCTACAAACAGGCCAGCGAGGCCGAGACCAACGCCGAGCGCGAGCTCGCCCTGCAGCGTCTCGGCGACCTCGCCCTGTTCGTCTCCGGATTCCTCCCCCACAGCCTTCAGCGCGGTCTGGTGGACGTGGACTACTACGTCGCCATGGGTGCCGCCGCCTACGGCAATCTGTCGGACTCCGCGAGTGCGGGCAACCGGGTGCGGGCCCTACGCTCGGTCTTCGAGCAGCTCTCGCGACGCTTCATCGACTTCGTCGACCTGATCGCCGAGACCATCGAGCATGGCAATCAGGTCCGCAATCCGGATCTGATGCGCCTGCACGAGCTCTGGGTCAAGACTGGGAGCCGTCGTCTCGCGCGCCAACTGGTGGAATGCGGGGTGATCCCGGAGCCTGCCGTCGCGGTGCATTGAGCCCCCAAAGGAAGTCCGGGGGTGGCAACTCGAGGAACACCGGCCTACCCTGGACCTACATCCGCGACAAGTCGGCCATGTATCGGAACCTCCGAGGATCACAGGATGCAACGTAGAGACCTTCTGCGCGCGGCGCTCGCCCTAGCCCCCGCAACCCTGGCCGCTGGCCTCGGGGTCGTCCCCAGGCGTGTTCTTGCCGAATGGCCCGCCGATGCCTTCCACGCCGAGGTCCAGTCCGAGACCGAGCGTCTACTGTTCGGCGAGCGCACGATCGAGGAAAGCGAGCGCATCGAGATCGTCGCACCCAAGATCGCAGAGAACGGTCGCAACGTGCCCGTGGAGGTGAGCACCGATCTCCCCGGGCTCGAATCGATCACCCTGCTCTCGGACTCCAACCCGGCACCCCTGCTCGCCAGAGCCCGTTTCACCCCCGCGGTGGGTCCGCGGCTGGCGATGCGCTTCAAGCTCGGCGGCTCGGGCAATCTGATCGCCATCGTCGAGGCCGAGGGCAAGCTGTACCGGGCCGCACTCCCGGTGAAGGTGACCGCGGGGGGCTGCGGCGGCTAGGCGAGACCGAGAAAAAGGAGAGGACAGGATGGCAAGTGAAGAATCCGGGCGGATGCGCGCCCGACTCAAAGACGGCATCGTCAACGTGAAGGTCCTGATGCGTCACCCGATGGAGACAGGCGCCCGCAAGCATCCGGCCACGGGCGCGCTGCTGCCGCGACACTTCATCCGCGATGTGGTGTGCGAGCGCAACGGAGTCGCCGTACTCACCCTGGAGTGGGGCTGGGGGGTGGCGGCCGATCCCTATCTGTCCTTCGATCTACTGGAGGGCGAGGTGGGCGACCGCATCGTCGTACGTTGGGAAGACAACCAAGGCGAGAGCGGCCGCCTCGAGACCGAGGTCGCTTGATCCGGCCCCGACCCGGGACCTCGTCATCACCGATGCCTCCGCAGACTGGAGGGGACCAGATCGACCGGTCCCGGGCATGAGCCCCAACGGACCCCCAGGGGACCGGTCGCGCGGGTCATTCGACGTCGACGGTCGGCTCCCAGCCCTCGCCGGGATCGAACTCGGTCATCGCGGAGGCGAGCGCGGCGGTCTCCTCACCCAGGTCCGCCTCGTAGACGATCCCCCGCTGGTTGACCTGGAAGCTCATGATGCCGGAGTTCCCGTAGGTGGCGGGCCAGGCCACCAGGCCGAAGCCGTCCACCAGCTTGCCGTCGCGCAGATAGCTCCGCGCCCCACCAGGCGCAGCGGCACCCTGGCCGGTGAGGATCTTGAAGAAATAGCCGTGGAACGGCCGTGGGCCCTGCCCCTCCGTCACGTCCTCCGCCGTCGTCAGATAGCCCTCGTCGACGGCTTCCGCGAATAGCGGACCGAGGGGGCTCTGTGGCTCACCCTCGGCGGTGGGCCAGTAGAGACCGTCCCGTCCGCCCGCGCTGCTCAGAAACCGCAGGGCAAAGTTCCCGACGCCGTCCCCATCCGAGTCCTCGGCCGCATACTCCAACTGCGCGTCGACATAGGCCCGGGCCGCGGCGATCGCATAGAGCTCGTTCAGGCCAACGCGGCGATCGAGGATCTCCTCGATTCCGGCCTCGGTATCGAAGTACCAGCCCGTCTCGTCCTTGGCCAACGGGATGGGGAAGGGCCAATCCTCCGGACCGATCACCAGGATGGCGGAATCCTCGGTCTCGTCCTCCAGATGCGCCCCCTCCCCCGCGAGCTCCACGAACCGGCGGCGGTCGGCGGCGTCGGCCACCGGGTCACCGGAGGTCAGGGAATCGATGTCGGATCCCAGAACCGCGAACAGCGCGCCGCGATCCTCGTCGCCCGCCGCCTCGATCAGGGCCATGGCCGCTGCGTCGGGGCTGTCGAAGCGCATCGCAGGGACCTCCTGCTCAGCTTCAGCGTCGTCCCCGGCAACCGGGTCCGGCACAACGGACGTGTCCACGGAGGCTGCGTCGGGGGAGGCCACGTCGGGGGACGCGACCGGCGCTGCCGGTGCGTCGTCGGCCATGGGCGCGGCAGCAAGTAACAGCCACGACGCGGCGAGCGCCGCCTGGGTGAACGAGGTGGTCATCGAAAAGCGTCCCCTGATGTACATGAGAAGGCGTTCGGCATTACTGGACATGGGTATCGCCCTCACCCGCGCCGACGGCCGCCGCCGCGGTTGGCCGCCTTGGCGCGGCTCGCTCCGCCCCGTTGGCTCGCTGAACGAGACACCTTGGGCTTGGACGCCTTGAACGCGCTGCCGCTCGACCTCTTTGCCGGCGCCCGATTGACCTGCGGTCGCGGAGCCGCCTTGGCCTTCTTCACCGCCGGACGCGGCGCGGACTTGTTGACTGGACGCTTCTTCGCGGCGGCGGGCTTGGCCTTGGGCTTGGGAGCGGCCTTCACCTTGGCCTTCGCCGCGGGCGCCTTAGCCTGAACCTTCTCGCGAGCCTGCGGGGCCTTGGCCTGGACCTTGTCCCGCGCCTGGGGCGCCCGGTCCTGGATCTTGGCCCGCGCATCGCCTGCGCCCGCGGGCCGGTTCTCCTTGAGCCCGGCGAGGCTGCCGCCGCCGTCCCCGCGCCTCTCCGCGAGGTTGGAGAGCCCGCCGCTCGCCGCACCCTCCCGCTTCACTTGCGAGAGATCGGGGGCCTTGACCTTGCGCTGGCCGTCTCGCACCCGGCCGCGGGCCTCGTCGCGGCCGATGTTGGTCTCTTTACGCTTGGCGGCGAAGCGGTTCTCGGTGGACGCGTCGCGATAGCGAACCCCGCCGCGGCGCTCGGGGTTGTGCTCCCACTTCTTGATCGATTTGCGATCGATCTCGTTGCCGACGATGCCCTTGTTGATGTTGATGTCGCCCCGCTCGACGTTGCGGTCGATATCGAAGTTGCGGGTGCGATCGACATTGATGTTCGCCGGCTCGCGCCAGCCATTGTTGTTCCAATAGTTCGGTTGGCCCCAATAGCTCGGCCCACCGTAGTATCCGCCGCCCCCGTAATAGATGCGGTCGTTCCAGTCGTCGTCGTCATCCCACATGATGGCGGCCGTGAGCAGTCCGCCCGCCAGGGCGCCGACACCGAAGTTGATCAGCCCGCTGTTGCTGGTATCCACCGCGCTGGTGGTGTAGGCACTCTCGGCCGGGACCACCTCGCCGCTCGGCACCAGGGCGGTCGTCGAACTGCCAGCGGATACGCCCGCCGCATAGCCCGCGTCATAGCTCGCGGAGGCATCGGCGTAGGCGTCCGGGTAATACTGCTTGGCAGGCGGGGCACTCTCGCCGTACACCTTCACCGGGTCGTAGGTGGGCACATAGACCACCTCGGGCTGGGCCGGCTGGATGATGATGGTGTCGCCGGCCTTCTCGACCCGCTGTTGCTCGTTGGACGCCAGCGCGCCGGTCGCGTCCGCCTCGCCGCGCAGGCGCTGGATGGTATTGGTCACATCGCCCTGCTGGGCGAGCACCGCATCGCCCAGGTCCTGGGTCCAGTCAAGGTTATCGCTCATGAACTCGAGCACGCTGGGGAACAACACCAGCGCCTTGACGCTGTCGTCCCAGGACTCCCCATCGACCGCGCTCTGCAAGGCCTCACCCTCGAGCCCCTCCTGATCGCCGAGCCAGCGGTTGGCCTGGACCACGTCGAGCGGATAGGTCGCCGCCATCATGATCTGGGCGATCAGGGCATCCGGGTAGAGCGCAATCGGCGCGACGATCTGCTCGATCTGTTCCTCGGGAAAGGCCTTCTCGGCCGGTTCCGGGGTCGCGTTTTCGGCGGCGCCCGCGCCGCCGAACGCAAGCAGCAGGGCAGCGAGCAGTATCAACAGGGTAAGCCAACGACGCCGCATGGCAGGTCCTCCAGTGGGGTGGCGGTTCGGCCCGGGGTCGTTGCCCCGGCTTTTTCCGAACTATGCACGAAGACACGGCCGTCGCGTCAGTCCCTGCGGCTGCGCGAAAGCGCTCAGCCGCTGGCGCCCGGACCAGTCGCGCGCGAACTGCCAGGCCGTGCGGCCGCTGCGCGAGCCCCGGCGCAGGGCCCACTGCAGGGCGTCCCGCTCCACGGGCTGCCAGTCGGACGGGGGCTCCCCCAGACGCGCGACCCAATGGCGCACGACGGAGAGATACTGCGCCTGATTGAAGGGATGGAAGGCGACCCACAGGCCAAAGCGGTCGGACAGGGAGATCTTCTCCTCCACCGACTCCCCGTGATGCAGCTCACCATCGACCATCCGCGCCTCCCGATTCTCCGATTGGAACTC
>CAVQQM010000006.1:0-98352 GCA_963714915.1 uncultured Gammaproteobacteria bacterium | reverse complement strand
CGCTCGGCAGAGCAGTCGACTCGGGTGGCGCACTACCTGGAGACAGCCCGCGCCGCCGCAAAGGTGGTCGCCCAATGGGAGCAGCTTCACGCCGAGTTTGGCGGCCCCGCACTTGGTGTTGAGGGATTTGCCGCGATCAAACCTCTGGCATATCTGGCGCGGCCCTTAGCGCACGCCTGGACATTCGACAGCAAGATCGCGAACATCCTGATTGAAGAGACACGAAACCTGTTCGCCAATGGCATCGATTTCAGGCCGTTGCCTCACTCCCTTCCGGAGTTGGAGCTTCTTCGCACCGCCATCGACACCCACCTCCAGCACAGCCGGCTCAAAGTGGCCGCGCAGAGTCGTGAAGCCATCGAAGAGACGCTGAGAAAGTGCGAGGGCCCGATCGTGGACGAGATGCGAGAGTTCATCCGTTCCGATCTGGGCAGCAAGCAAAAGAGCGCTGATGACGTCATCGCACGGTGGAACGGTTTGGCCAGGGAACTGCGAAGGCTTGATGAACTCCAGAGCGCACTGCAAACCGTTGGCGACGTCAGCGAGGCCATTGAAGTGGCCGGGGCGCGGGCTCGGGCGCAAGCGCTACGAACCGAGCCGCCCACGGCATCCGGCGACAAGTGGATGCCCGCCGATTGGCGAACGGCTTGGGAGTGGGCGCGGGCAAAGGGCTATCTCAATCAAATCGACGGTAGGGAAGCCCTACGGCGGCTGGCCCGAGACC
Organism: uncultured Gammaproteobacteria bacterium; assembly: GCA_963714915.1. Classification (GTDB taxonomy): domain Bacteria; phylum Pseudomonadota; class Gammaproteobacteria; order Chromatiales; family Chromatiaceae; genus Thiodictyon. The sequence goes on along the minus strand of CAVQQM010000006.1, from coordinate 97,628 downwards.
GTGCCCTCGCCGAAGAAGAGCTGCAGCGCGCTTACCTTCGGCTAGTCGAGCTGCGTACCTGGCGTGAACTTAAACGCAACATGACCCCAAGGGTTGGGGCTGCGCTAAGTGCCTATTTGACCGCGATTGCTAGGATTGGACGCGGCACCGGGATTCGTGCGGTGCGTTACCGACAAGACGCCCGCAAGGCAATGGTAAACGCCTACACGGCCACCCCCTGCTGGATCATGGCCCACTGGCGCGTTTCCGAGTCCTTGCCTCCAGAACTCGGGATGTTCGACCTTCTGATCATCGACGAGGCCTCCCAGTCGGATGTCTGGGCGTTGCCTGCGATCGCGCGCGCCAAGAAGATTCTTGTGGTTGGCGACGACAAACAGGTGAGCCCTTCTGACGTCGGCCTTGCCGAGAACGACATCACCTCATTGCGACAAAGATTTCTTTCCGACTTGCCCTATGGCGAGAATCTGCTCCCGGGTACCTCCGTTTATGACCTCGGGAGTACCATGTTTGCCGCGGATGTCATTCGTCTCCGCGAGCATTTCCGTTGTGTCACGTCCATTATCGAGTTCTCAAATCGGCAGTTCTATGATCACGAGATCAAGCCGCTGCGGGTGCCGAAGCCCTCGGAGCGCCTCGATCCTCCGCTGATCGACGTATACGTCAAAGGAGGTTATCGGGCCGCCCGCAAGAAGATCAATAAGCCGGAAGCCGCGGCTATCTTCGAGGAGATCAAAGTAATTGCGGCGAATCCTGAGATGGTGCATCGGACGATTGGGGTGGTGTCCCTTCTCGGCGCTGACCAAACCAAATACATTCAGGAAAAGCTTCTAAATGAGTTGGGTGAGGACGTCGTTTTGCGACACAAGATCCGTTGCGGCGACGCGATGCATTTTCAAGGTAAGGAAGCCGATATCATCATGATATCCATGGTCGCAGCTGGGTCGATACGCGCCGATACCGCGCGCATGTACGAGCAAAGGTATAACGTCGCTTGCTCGCGCGGTCGCGACCGCATGTACGTTTTTCGGAGCTTCAACCGAGCAGAACTTAGCGATAGCGACCTAAGAGCACGACTGCTAGATCACCTTGATAACCCTCTCGGGATAGACGAGCAGAGGGTGCGGGAACTTAAAGATTTGTGCGAATCGGAGTTTGAGCGAGAAGTCTATGACGAGCTGGTTAAGCGCGGATATCAGGTCCTGCCCCAGGTTCGCGCAGGCGGATACCGCATCGACATGGTCGTTGAGGGAGGCGAGGACCGACGCTTAGCGATCGAGTGCGACGGCGACCAGTATCACGGTGTGGACCGCTGGATGGAAGACTTGACTCGCCAGCGCGTCCTAGAACGCATGGGTTGGCGCTTCTGGCGCTGCTGGGCTTCGAGCTGGATTGCCAATCGTGAAGGCTGCTTGGCCGACCTGCTTGATGCTCTTGCCGCGCAAGGCGTTGAACCTTATGCGGAAGGAGCGCTTGTCCGAAGCGACCGGCCTCAACTGGTCGAGCGCAGAGTAATCGAGCCTGAGCAAGCCGATGCTCTAACGGTCTCCCGGGAACCGACACCTCCCGAAGAAACGGCTGAGACGCCCCTGGACAACACGGACCAGTTTGAGGAAATAGCGGCAGCCACATCAAGACCCGACGAGAAGCGAGATAATCAACCGGTCCCTCATTTTGAGTTGACTGATCCGGCTGGCGAAGCCGAAGTAGCGTCTACCGCTGATGCCGGTCAGTCCGTGAAGGGCGACATTCGACGTCGTGCCGTCGACCTGAACGACCTCGTCACATACGTGAACGTTGAAAATCCGGATAACCTGCTCAGCGTGCGTATAGTCAAAGGCCCGTCCGAGCCCGAAACTGGCCTGATCAACGAGCAAACTCCACTGGCCGAGGCGTTGTTGGGCGTAGAGGAAGGCGAGGTCATCGAGGCGCATCTTCCCATGGGCACGACAAAGTTCCAGATCCTGGAGGTACGCCACCGGGAAAAGCACGTGGTCCCATAGTCAGAGAAATAGTGAGTGAGTTTGTTTAATTGAAATCGCCCAACAACGCGCTCCAGCCGACCACTCAACCGCTGCGCGGTTTCGCGTCGGCTGAGCTTGGTCGTTATATGCTCAACATAAGGAGAAATCGTGCCGTACACTGTACCTGTGTCTTTTGATAACTTTTATCAAAATATCAACCTATCAGGTGATCATAGAGATACGGCCAGGAAACGTAGAGACGATATTGTATCCACGTTGAAGAAAAAACTAGATGTGATTGAGGCATTTGCCTCAGGATCCATTCCTAGATACACCGCATTAAAGGGACATGCGGATTTAGATGTGATTGTCGCGCTTCACTATTCAAAACATATTAAGAACAAATTGCCGTCACAGGTGCTCCAGGAAGTCAGAGATGCCTTGGCAGAATACAGAACAAACGTTCGGAAGAATGGTCAGGCTGTAACGCTATATTATAAAACATGGCCCAATGTAGACATTGTTCCCTGTAGCCGAGTCGTAAATGATGATGGAAAGCTCACTTCTTATTCCATCCCTGACATGAATACTGAACAATGGATCACAAGCAGGCCAAAATCTCACACATCCAACATGACAGCCCGTGCAGGTGTTTGTGGGTCAAACTTCCGGCGAGTAATCACAGTGGCAAAGCACTGGAATAGGATACACAGTTCTTATTTGCAGTCATACCATATAGAAGCTTTGGCAATGAACATATTTGATAGCTCAATGACTGATATCACATGGGATGTTTTTAGTTTTTTCAATAATGCGGCAGATTTGGTTGGCAATAGTCTTTGGTATGAAGGTGCATATGTGGATAATTATCTAAATTGGATCACCAGATCAGAGGCGAGGAAAAGACTCGAAACAGCACGAGATAAATCTCGTGATGCCTGGTACAAGACCCATGAACAAAACGACGATCATAAAAGTGGCATAACAATTTGGCGCCAAATATTTGGAGATCAATTTCCTGCTTATGGATGATATAAAATTACTAGGGTTGCAAAGAGCTGAATTTCAACGCGCTGAAACCTTTGGCGCGAGAAGCAATAAGGCGCAGTTACTTATTGTATTGATTTCTATTGTCTCGATCTTCGTAAGTGAACCAAAATTTGTATATGCGCTTACATTGCTCAGCCTACTTGTAGCTATTCTATGGTTGTATTTGTCGCATCAATCGAAGATTTCTCATAGTACGGCCGAGAAAGCACGAAGGGCCGTTGTGCTGAGAAATGGTCTCGGCATTAGATTAAGCCGTAAGTCATATTCCGATTTGATGATGCAATTTAGGGTGAATGAATCTGAAGGTGGCAAATGGGAGGATGCAACTTATTTCAAATCCACAAACGATTATGGCAACAAGAAACTCACTGATATAGTCGAAGAGAGTTCTTTTTGGTCAAAGCACTTATTTAGATTAAGCGCGACAAGCCAATGGATATACTTTGGCGCTACACTTTGTGTGTCAATGATTGGTCTGCTAGTGATTCCGCTTTTAAATATCGGTGACTTGAGTCTATTAATTTCTCATGTTATCTGCCTTATCTTGCTTTGGCTAATTACAGGAAGTCTATTTACTACTGCAATGGCTTTCTCTAGTACTGCCAATGCTATTGATGCAATTGAAGGCAGGCTGAGCAATATGTCAAAGGACATAGAGCCAGACGAAGATGTTTTACTGCTTGTTGGTGACTATAACTCGCTTTTAGAAAGCACTCCCACAATTCCTTCATCAATTTACTTGAAAAACCGTGATAAGTTAAATCGGTTATGGGAGGCCCGGGATGATTATTAAAACCGCATATAATCGTTGGGCTAGCATAAAGCGTAAGAACATGCTCGGGACGAAGGTGAGTAGCTTCACCGGTCGATTATGACAATTGCTAGTTTCGACAAATTTATCGAGCCGCTACTCCGGCTCCTCGCTGAGCACCCGAATGGCATTGCGACAGCCGAGGCGCAGCGCTTACTAGCGGAGCAATTCGACATTGGACCCGACCAGAAGCGAGAGCTGCTCCCTAGTGGGACCTATCCCGTGTACAAGAGCCGCATCGGTTGGGCTCATGATCGACTGAAGCGCGAGGGACTTTCGACCAGCCTTCGGCGAGGCTTTTGGCAGATCACAGACAAGGGAATCGAGTATGCCCGTGCAAACCCAAGCCTTCCCACGAATGAGCTGAAGCGTCTCGCCTACCCGAAACATAACTCTACCGCTACTGCGAGCCAGGACCGACCTGACGGGCTGTCCCCATGTCACCAAGAGGACGTCGACACGGTACTTGAGACACCCGACGATCGGATCGGCGGGGCTTTGTCAGAGATTGAGGAAAGCCTCCGAAACGACGTGCTCGTCAGAATTCGGACCAGGGACCCAGAGTTTTTCGAAGGTCTAGTCCTGAAGGTTCTCAGTGCGATGGGGTATGGAGCTAATGAAGACTCGTTGGAGCAAAGTGGCGGCCCAGGTGATGACGGCATCGATGGAGTGATTTCCCTGGACCGGCTTGGACTCGACAAGGTATATGTTCAGGCAAAACGCTACGCAGAGGACCGACCTGTTACCAAGGAGGCAATCCATGGGTTTATTGGTGCTCTGCACCTCAAGGGGGCGAATAAGGGCGTATTCATTACCACCAGTCGCTTCACATCAGGCGCCGCTAAGGCTGCCGACGAAGTCCGAGCACTGAGTCTGCGGCTCGTTGATGGGGTGGAGTTGGCTCGTCTGATGATCAGCTATCAGGTCGGGGTGCGTCATGAATCCATCGCCATCCCCAAGGTGGACCTTGATTTCTGGGATGAAGAATGATTCGAGAAGCAGCGCAGACAAATCGCCCAACTATCGGCGCGGCAACGGGCGGCGCGCCAGCCTTAACGTTGGGCGCTGGTAGGGTGCAAGCTTCGTAACATGCTTACCTCAATCAACCGGATACGGATCGCATTTGAAACGTGATTGACTTCGAGTGGGACATAAGCAAAGCCGAATCGAATATCCGCAAGCACGGCGTGTCATTCGAGGAAGCGAGCACCGTCTTTTCAGATCCCTTCGAGCTCACGATATCCGACCCGGATCACTCCCATGGAGAGTATCGGTTCCTGAGCATTGGCCGCTCAGAACGTGATCGCCTGCTTGTGGTCTCATATACCGAGCGCCACCCCAACGCGATCCGCATCATTAGCGCCAGGGTCGCGTCCAGACCAGAAAGGCAAATTTATGACTTCAGATGCAAGCGATGATATGCGTGCCGAATACGACTTCTCGGAGGCCGTACAAGGCAAGCATCACCGAGCCTACCAAGAAGGCACGAATCTCGTACTTTTGGAGCCTGACGTAGCGCGTGCGTTTCGTGACTCTGCTTCTGTAAACAGGGCACTGCGATTGCTCATAGAATTGGCACGCGACCAATCGCGAAAGAACGCCGAACAATAGGCTTGGCGCCGACCCAATACCGCGCGGTCAGCTCCGCGCAAATCTGCAAGGTCGTGCCAGCGCGGTATTGGGCTGGCCAGCCTGAACGTTGGGCCGCAGAGCGGTCTGGGAGGCAGCGTGAACAGATATGACGATGCCGTGAGCGCAATGCGCGTCGGACTCCCGGCTAGACCGGAGCTGCGCGACTATGTTCGCTTCGGAACGCTTGCGTCCAATTCCCACAATACTCAGCCATGGAAGTTTCGGCTGGGTACGGACACGATCGATGTCCTTCCGGACTTCGCCCGGCGAACGCCGGTTGTGGATCCCGACGATCATCACCTATACGTCACCCTTGGCTGTGCCGCAGAGAATATTGTCATCGCCGCAAATGCGAGCAGCCGACCCGCAGAGCTATCATTAACGGCCGATGCAGGTGAAGGTACTGCGATACACGTGTTCCTGGGTAAAGGATCGGGCACGGCTCACAGCACTGATGCGGACCTATGTGGCGCGATCCCCGTCCGGCAGTCGACCAGGTCAGTGTATGACGGCCAAGCTCTTTCCGGCTCCGAGCTACGTCAACTCGAAAAGGCCGCCGCAATGCCGGGCGTGGATGTCCTTGTCATTACGGAACGTCAGAAGTTGGAGCTGGCGCTCGAGTTCATACAACGGGGCAACAGCGCCCAGATGGACAGCCCCGCCTTCGTCCGCGAGCTGAAGGAGTGGATTCGCTATAACCCCGCGGCGGCGCTGAAGACCGGTGACGGGATGCTGGGGAAGTGCTCGGGCAATCCGCCTGCACCCAACTGGCTTGGCCCAACGATCTTTGATCTCGCTTTCAAGAAGAACGCGGAGAACAAAAAGTACGCGAGACAACTTCGCTCCTCAGCCGGCCTTGCAGTATTCGTCGCCGAAAGAGAGGCCCCAGACAGCTGGATAGAGGTGGGTCGGAGTTTTGAGCGGTTTGCTCTGCAGGCGACCGTTCTCGGTATCCGGCACGCCCATCTGAACATGCCTATCGAAGTGGCCGAGCTTCGACCTGCGTTTGCTGACTGGCTAGGCATTCCCGGACGTCGTCCTGATCTTGTGGTCCGGTTCGGCAAGGCGCCGCTCATGCCGATGTCGATACGCCGGGCATTGGACGCTGTGATTGTTCCTTGAAGACCATCCTGGCAGCAGGAGTCTGCGAATCCTCGAGCCCCGTAAAGCTGCGGCCCAAAAACCGTTTGCAGCGGCCGGTGCTGCGCGCCGCCGCTGAACCGGAGCGATGAAGAATGATTCGAGAAGCATCGCAGACGAATCGCCCAACTATCGGCGCGGCAACGGGCGGTGCGCTAGCGCTAACGTTGTCGCGCCGAGCGAAGCTCGGCAAAGAGTATCGAGTCAACCCAATCGAAGATCTGCGGCCCGTATGCCCAAATTGTCCTGCAACGCTTCATCGCGAAGATCCACCGTTCGCCGTAGAAGAGTTGCAGTCTCTTGTTTCGGGATTTGCTGATGCCCACTATTCGCTCAAGGGCCGCCCGGTGGCGGGGGTGTCGCTTAACAGTCTGTTGGCCAGTGAGAGCAGAGTCCGAAGCTGGGTATATGAATTATGAAGGTCGAACTGAAGCCCCAGGCAATAAAGGATCTGCGCGGCGTTCAGAAACAGGACGCCTCTCGAATCGCCGCAAAACTCCAAGAGCTGGAAAATGGACTTACGGGCAATATAAAGCGGCTCACCAATTTCACGCCAGAGTATCGGCTTCGCGTGGGCGACTACAGGGTGCTGTTCGAGGTCGAAGACGATACGGTCGTTGTCTACCGTGTGATGCACCGAAAGCACGTCTACTCCAAGAGGTGATCGATGAACCTACATCCTCAGTTTATCGGAAAAGAGGGCTCCGAAGAGTACGTGGTCCTTCCAATCGACGAATTTCGGGCCGTCGCAGAAGCGCTTGAAGACTATCAGGATCTTCAAGATCTTCGCAGCGCCAAGGAGGCGGAGGGTACAGCGGCTTCTACCTCTTTGGCAGACGTCGTTAGTCGCCTACAACTCGGCAAGGGCTAACACGCACGTCAGAACCGACCGCCGCTTGGACATCGAGCTCGTTGCTCGTGGAAAGCTCACCGCCCGGCGAGGGGCGTCGGTTTTCGTGGAACGTTCGCCGGATGAGATGACACTCCGAGACTACATGCCAGCCGATGCCGACGCCCTCGCCGAGGTCTATCGCAACGCCGCTCGCAACCTGGGCACACAGGCATACACCTCCGAGCAGGCGCGCGTGTGGGCGATGCATCCCGAGGATGTGGAGGAATTCCGAGCCACGCTGTCGGAGGGGGTGACCGTCTGCGCGGTCGTAGATGACTCACCTGTCGCCTTCGGGCAGATCCATCCGGCAGATCACATTGCGTATCTGTACTGTCATTCAGCCCATGCACGACGCGGGTATGCGACAGCCATCCTCGCGAAACTGGAACAGCAGGCGGCGGCAGGTGGGGTCGATGCCCTCCGCGTTGAGGCCAGTTGCGTGGCCAAACCGTTTTTCGAGAAGGCCGGCTACCATGTCGTGGAAGAGGAGCGTCCTATGCGGCATGGCGTCGCGTTTCTGCGGTACAAGATGGCGAAGAAAGTGGCGAACCATGCCTTGCAGTTGACGGAGAATCCCTCCGATCATCTCCGTAAATGAAGGCCACGCCAGGCGGCTCACAAGAAAGGGGCACGCGACGGTTCCGGGCTCTGCCGCCCTCGTCCACTGCCGTCGTAATCCGAGGTTCAAATGACACAGAGAATGCTACTGGTCCTGTTGACCGTCTTGTTCCTTGCCGGTTGCTCGGAAGAACAGCAGAACCGCTTGGGCCGACTGGGTGTGACCTGGCTGGAGGGGGACTATCGCGTGACCTACGCGGACGGCGAGCACGTCAAGACCTGGGAGGTGCTCGACGGCAAGGTCACCTCGGAGCCTGAGAAGGGCTATTACTTCTTCTGGGCCACGCAGGACGGCAAGAAGTTCTATGTCCAGACCCCGATTGCGCGCTCCTATATCGAGGAGATCAAGTAGGGCGTGACTAGGTTGCGCGTCCGATGGGGAGCCTGCACCGGCCGCGTGTGGGAATGCCTGGAGACAACAGGGGAATCCAAACTGCTCGGCGCGTGCGGGCGAGCTCCGGGGGGCGGGAAGGCGGGTCAGGCGCCGGGGGCCGGGCGGATTCGCGCCAGCAGATCGACCGTGATGCGGGCGCTGACCCCCCAGAGCTGCTCGCCGTCGTAGGGGTCGAAGAAGATCAGGTCGCGCGCCTGGGGATGACCGGGAGCGGGGTAGGTGCGGATGCGATGGTGCGCGGGGTCGGCCAGCCAGGCCAGCGGGATGCTGAACACCCGTGCGACCTCGCGCCCGTCGGCCCGCAGGGGCTGGGGCCAGGGCACGCAGCCGACCACTGGGGTCACCAGGTAGCGGCTCACCGTGCAGAAGGGGGAGAGCTGACCGAGCAGGCGGACCTCGGGCGGGGCGAGCCCGATCTCCTCCTCGGCCTCGCGCAGGGCGGTGGATGCACAATCGGGGTCGTGCTGCTCGTGCCCGCCGCCGGGAAAGCCGACCTCGCCGCTGTGTCGGTCTGCCGCGTGCTCGGCGCGGCGGATGAAGATCAGACGCCAGCCGTCGCGGTCCTGATACAGGGGCAGCAGCACCGCGGCGCGGCGCAGCCCGACGCGGCTCATCCCGTCCATCTCCGTAGCGGGCGACCCAGGCTCGCCCAGGGGCGCGAGCCGCGCGCGGATCGCCTCGCAGGTCAGGCAGTCGATGGGGGGTTGGGTGTCCACGTGTCCAAGCTTAAGGCACCGGCGCGCCCGGATGGGCAGGCTCGCGATGACCGACGAGATCCGGTCGAGCCCCGGCCGTGATCCAGGGGGCTGGTCAGGGGCGCGAGCGCTCCAGTGCACGCAGCTCCAGTAGCCGCAGGCGCTTCAGCGCCTCGCGCCGCTGCGCCGGGTCCTCGATCTCCTGGATGCGGGCCTGCGCGGCCCCGATCTCGCGCAGGATCTCGATCTCCGGGGGCACGAACCCCGCGTTCTTCAGCAGCCGGTAGGCCGCCCGCACGGGCTCCGGCACCAGGGCCAGGTCCTCCAATGCCAGCGGCCTGCCGCACCCTGGCAGGTTGTCGAAGACCCCGCGCTCCTGGGCCTCGCGGATCTTCTGCTCGGCGAGCTGGTCGATGGGATCCATGCGCGGGAAGGATAGAGGCACCATGGTGATTTCCAACTGGCGGTTCTGGGCGGCGGCGTTCGCCTTGGCCCTCAGCCCCGACGTCGGTGCGGACACGGATAGCCTCGCCGCCCTGCGGTGGAACGCGCGCCCGTTGATCCTCATCGCCCCCCGGGCGGACGACCCCGCCGCACTCGATCTCAAGGCCCGCGTGGCGGCGGAGCAGGCCGGGTTCCGCGAGCGTCGGATGGTGCTGGTGGAGGTCTATCCGGAGCGCGCGGCGATCGACGGTCGGCCCCTGGATGGAGACGAGGCGCGGTCGCTCGCGGATCGCCTCGATGCCGGTACCGGCGAGGCCCGCATGGTGCTGGTTGGGCTGGACGGGGGCGCCAAGCTGCGGGCCCCGGCGAGCGAGTCCCTGGGGCGGCTCTTCGAGCTCATCGACGGCATGCCCATGCGGCGTGAGGAGCTGCGTGAGCGCGGGGCCGACTAGCAGCCTGTCGGACTCAGGTGCGCGGACCTTGGGGCGAGAACCGCCCCGGGGCGCCCGGCAGGGCGACGGTGACGGCGAGCCCGCCCTCCGACGCGGCGCCGAAGCTCAGGTCCGCCCCGTAGGCGTCGGCGATGTCGCGCACGATGGCGAGGCCCAGTCCGCTGCCGTCCTTGCTCTCGTCGAGGCGTAGCCCGCGCTCGCCCAGGCGGCTCAGCTCCGCCGCGGGGACCCCGGGGCCGTCGTCGGCGATGCGCAGATCGACCCGCTCACCCGCCTGGACCTCGACCCTGACCCGGGCGCGCGCCCATTTCGCGGCGTTCTCCAGCAGGTTCCCGAGCAACTCGTGTAGGTCGTCCTCGAGCATCGCCACCCCGACCGAGTCCGGGCCCTCCAGCATCCACTCCAGACGCCCGCCGCCGGGGGTCCGGCGGAGGGTCCCGAGCACCCCCTGGAGGGCGTGGATCAGGTCGGCGCTGACGCGCGCGTCCGCCGCGCCCGAACGCACCCGGGCACGCACCAGCTCCCGGTCCACCCGCCGGCGCATGGTCTGCGCAAGCTGCTCGAGCTCGGCTGCCAGCTCGGGGTTGCCCAGGCCGCGAAGCCGGTCCGCGTCGGCGGCCAGCGCTGCCAGGGGGGTCTTGAGCCCGTGGGCCAGGTCGGCGGTCCAGGCGCGGGCGCGCTGCAGGGTCTGCTCGCGCGCGGTGAGCAGGGCGTTGACCTCGGTGACCAGGGGCATGACCTCGTCCGGATAGGTCTCCGCGAGTCGGCTGGCATCACCTGAGCGCACGGCCCCGACGCCACGGCGCACCGCCTCCAGGGGGGCCAGACCCGTGCGGATCTGAACCAGGGCGGCGACCCCGAGCAGGAGTGCGATCAGGACCAGATAGGGGAGCATGTCGGCGGCGAAGGCGTCCCGGGCCTGGGTCAGCTCGGCACGGTCCACCGCGACCATGAGCCGAAGACCGCGGGGGCCGCCGGGTCCCTCGAGCACGATGAGACGCTCCCGCACCATGAGCTCCTGGCCCCCTGGACCCGGGAGGGTGTGGGCATGCACGGCGCCGGGGTCGAGCCGGTCCGGTGGCAGCCGGATGATGGTGTCCCACAGGGAGCGGGAGCGCAGCCGCCCGAGGGTCGCGGGCCGACTCCCGGGGTCGTCGACCTGCCAGTAGAGGCCGCTCAGCGGGGCATGGAAGCGGGGGTCGGCGGGGGTCGGGTCCACCTGCGGGCTGCCGTCGGCGGCCAGGCTGGTGGCGGCCGCCAGGCGGCTGAGCTGGGCGTCGAGCTCGCTGCCGATACGTCGCTCCACGTGGCGCTCGAAGAGGGTGACTAGACCGATGCCGGCCACCGAGAGCGCCAGCGCGATGGAGACGGCCGCGGCCAGGGTGAGCCTGGCGCGCAATGAATGGCGGGTCACGGACCGTCCGCTGCCGGGGACGGATCGGGCTCGACCAGATAGCCGAAGCCGCGCCGGGTCTGGATGAGATCGACCCCCAGCTTGCGCCGCACCCGGCCCACCAGCACCTCCACGGCGTTTGAGTCGCGCTCGAAGTCTTGGGCGTAGAGCTGCTCGGTCAGCTCCAGCTGGGAGACCACCCGTCCGGCGTGCTGCATCAGATAGCTCACCAGGCGGTACTCCTGGGGCGAGAGATGCACCGGCACGCCGTCCACCGCCACCTGCATCCGCGGCGTGTCGAGGGTGACCGGGCCGATCCGCACCAGGGGCGAGGCCTGGCCGGCGGAGCGCCGGACCAGGGCCCGCAACCGGGCGATCAGCTCCTCCATCCGGAAGGGCTTGGGGAGATAGTCGTCGGCACCCGCGTCGATGCCCTCCACCCGCTCGTGCCAGTCGCCCCGGGCGGTGAGGATGAGCACCGGGAAGCCCTGTCCGGCGGACCGCCAGCGACGCAGCACCGAGAGTCCGTCCATGCCGGGCAGACCCAGGTCGAGTACCACCGCGGACCAGCTCTCGGTATCGCCGCGAAACCAGGCGTCCTGGCCGTCGGCGCTGCGGTCCACCACGAATCCGGCGGCCTCCAGCGCGGTGACGACCCCCGCGGCCAGGCGCTCGTCATCCTCAACCAGCAGCACCCGCATCAGTCCCGCTCCCAGCCCAGCACCCGGGCGCTGGCGGCGTCAACCATCACCTCGAGCACGCGCCCGTCCGGGGCGATCACCTTGAGCTCGTAGACCCAGCGTCCGCGCTCGCGCTCGAGCTCCAGCTCGACGACCTCGCCGGGCACCTCCGCCGCCGCCGCGGCGAGGATCTCATCCAGCGGGCGTACCTCTCCGCGCTCCAGGGCCGCGCGCGCGCGGTCGTGGTCAGGCGGGTCCGCGGCCGAGTCCAAGGTCACCATCCCCAGGAGCAACACACCCGGGGCCAGCCTCGCGCTTGCTAGCGCAGCGCACCTGAGCTTATGCAGCAGGGCGGCGAGAATGCGGCCGGTCTGGGTGTGACTGGACATGGCTCCGGCTCGGGACTGACGCATGGGCCCTTTATTCCTAAGGGGCGCAAGTATGGTCCCGCGAAGCTGACGGTTCCCTGACAGCGAGGGTCAGGGTTCGGTCAGCACCCGGCCCGTAGGATGGCCCCATCCTCGCATCGCCGCGGTCTCCCAGCCAGGGCGGCCAACACGATCGAGGCGCGGCGCCGAGAGGGCGCCGGCGCGCCAACCGATTTACCGACCCCGATTGGAGGAAGCATCCATGTCCATCGATTCCACGTCCATCGGTCCCGGGGCGGTCCCCGGCCCCATCGAGGCGTCCCGCGGCGCGACGGCGGTCGCTCCCGGGGTGATGGTCTGGGACCCCCTGGTCCGTCTCTTCCACTGGTCCCTTGCGGCTTCGTTCGCGGTGGCCTTCGTCCTGGAGGACAACTGGCTCGGCGTTCACGTCTGGGCCGGATATCTCGCCCTGGGTCTGATCGCCCTGCGTCTGGTCTGGGGGTTCGTCGGGACCCGGCACGCGCGTTTCACCGACTTCGTGCGGGGGCCGCGTGCGGTCGCGGCCTACCTGGGGGATGCCGTGCGGATGCGCGCCCCCCGCCACCTGGGCCACAACCCCGCCGGCGGCGCCATGGTCGTCGCCTTGCTCACCCTGGTGGGCGCGACCGGGCTCTCCGGGATGGCCCTCTACGGTGCCCAGGAGCTCTCGGGGCCGTTGGCGCCTTGGCTTGGCGGTCTCTCCCCGGAGTGGGGCGAGATGCTCGAAGGGCTCCACGAGATCCTGGCCAACGCGACCCTGGCCCTGGTCGTGCTGCATGTGGCCGGGGTGTTGTTCTCCGGCCTGTCCCACGGCGAGAACCTGGTCGCCGCCATGCTGACCGGCCGCAAGCGTATCAACTGAGGAGAAGACCCCATGAGATCCAAGACCCTGATGCCCCTGCTCGCGCTCTCACTCTGGACCTGTGCTGCGGGCGCCGCGGACGGCGCCGCCGCCTGGGTGCGCGAGTATCCCCAGACCGACGGCTCCCCGGCCCGCAGTTGCGCCACCTGTCATGGGGCGGATCTGACCCGCCCGGGCCGCCAAGCGACCACGGGCAAGACCATCGAGCCCTTGGCGCCCTCGGTGAACCCCGAGCGGCTGACTGATCCGGCCAAGGTCGAGAAGTGGCTGCTGCGCAACTGCCGCTGGACCCTGGGCCGCGAGTGCACCGCCGATGAGAAGTCCTCGTTCGTTAGCTACATCAAGACCCAGTGAGGCCCGTTATGAAGACATCCAAACCCATCCTGATCCTGAGCTTCGCGATCCTGGCCGGCCTCGCCGCGGGACTGGCCCTGGGCGACTCCGACGATGAGCACGAGGGGGACGAGCACGGCGGGGGCTGGTTCGCGCCCCGCGCGGACGTCGCCCCTGTCGCCAACGCGGCCTACCAGGAGGAGTGCGGGGGCTGCCACATGGCCTATCAGCCCGGACTGCTGCCCGCCGCGGCCTGGGCGCGGATCATGACCCCGGACGCCCTGGCCGCCCACTACGGGGATGATGCCTCGCTCCCCGATCCCTTGCGGCGAGACATCGCCGACTACCTCGAGTCGAACAGCGCGGACGGTGCCTCACGCTCGCGCTCTCGGGCCTTCGCGGTGGACGTGAGCCTGGCGGGCGATCTGCCGCGCATCACCGAGACGCGTTACTTCCGCAACGAGCACCACGAGATCCCCGCGCGATTGGTGACCGGGAACGACCAGGTGGGCAGCTTCAGCAACTGCAACGCCTGCCACCAGGGCGCGGCCGAGGGCGTCTACAACGAGGACCGGATCAACATCCCGGGGGTGGGACGTTGGGAGGATTCGAGCCCGGGACTCCCGGTCGCCGAGGGGCCGGGGACCGCGGGCGGGTCAGGCTGGGGCGCGACGCACGGTGTAGTCGCCGCAGCCTGAGTCGTCGGCCCGTCGGCCTCGATGCGCCCGGCGTCGATCAGGAACTGGAGTCTGCTCGCGAAGAAGAGGTCGCTCGGGATGTTCGGCGGGTCGCACCGGCCCATGGCGGTCCCGACGACGCGTGCCGCCGGCGTCCAGCCGGAGGGCAGGAGCCCAGTAGCAAGGGGTCGTACCGGTCCGTCGGCACGCCGATGATCCGGCCGTCCTCCCAGCGGCGCAGGAGTCCGGTGTGATCGCGGATGTGCGTGAAGTCCTCGGCCAGGCGGCCGCGCTCGTCCTCGGCGAGCACCCGTCGGTAGGCGAACAGCCCGGCGAGCTCGGCCGGCGTTCGGGTGGCGACGTGGCGGCGTCCGTCGCTCGGCGGGATCTGGACGTGCAGCAGGGGCACAGGACGTCCCGCGAGCCACCAGCAGGCCATGGCGAGGAAGCTGGCCTCGGAGACGTTGTCCCCGCTCCAGAGCAGGACGGGTCCGGCGCCCAGTGTCGTCGAGCAGCCGGGACAGCTCGTGCCAGGGGGCGAAGGCGTCGCTGGTGGCGAAGGTCCAGTCGTCGTAGCCCCGGAAGCAGGCCCGCATGTAGTCGAGTCGGGCGCGGCCGTCCGCCAGCGGACCATGGCTCAGGTCATCCGGGATGGGGTGCACGCCGCCGGGCATGCCGTGCGCCCGACAGGCGGCGCGCAGACAGCCGGCGGCGTGATCGCCGAGCGTGAGATGGAGTGGGCTCGGCGCCGGTCCCGACAAGGTGGGCCGGACTCAGTGGGTCAGATCGACCGGGTGCTGGCCGGTGAGACGGTCGCGCACCGCCTCGATCAGGGCGCGCGCCTCGTCACCCACGGCGCTGACCGCCTCATTCTCCGCGAGGCCGAAGACGGCCTGAGGATCCATGAAGGTGATGCCCGTGACCCCGGGATGCACCTCCCGCACGATGATGCTGCACGGCAGCAGGGCGCCGGCCTCCGGCTCGGCCTCCATCACCCGTTTCGCGAGCTTGGGCGCGCAGGCCCCCAGGATGCGGTAGGGCGGGATCTCCTCCTGAAGCTTGGCGCGCATGATGGACTGAACGTCGATCTCGCTCACGACCCCGAGCCCCTCGGCGCCCAGGGCCTGCTTCAACTGCTCCACCGCGTTGTCGTAGGGCGTGTGGAGCTCGATACCGAAGGCGTACATCATCTTTTGGTTCTCCTGGTGGTTGTAAAGGGAAGCGCTGCGTTGTTGCGCTTCCCGCCCGGGCCATGGACGGCCCGGCATGTTCAAGCGCCCCAAGTGCTTGAACCTGTAGCGATCTGAGGGTCGCACCTCGCGGGCCGCCCGCGGCCGTGCCGAGAGGGCCTGCGCCGGGTCGGTCTCGCGGGGCCCATCATGCTATACCCAAACCACGTCATTTTTCCGTTTTGTCCAAGGCTAAGTCACGGGCTCGTCGCGAAATCCTCCCTACTCGCCACTCGATACTCGCAACTCTCAGCTCTACCCCTTCCGGTGGTTTCTGGTCGCGCCCTGGCAGGCTGTCGGACCGGGAATGGATCGGCCGCGCAAGCGCCGACCGTGGCGCGTGTATCCTTGGGCGAGGATTCGATCAATCAGGAGACCGACGATGGCCATCGATATCGCGGAGCTGTGCGCCCTGCTCGAGGCCCCGTTGCCAGCCGCGACCCCGGGGAGCGCGGCGTTGCGGCTCCACGGCGTCAGCACACTCGCGCTCGCGGCGGCGACGGACCTCTGTTTCGCGGAGATCCCGGACCAGGCGGACGCCATCCGGGCCAGCCGTGCCGGGGCGGTGATCGTGCCGCTGGACTTCCCTGCGCTCTCGGGGCCGGTGCTCGTTCGCACGCGCGAGCCCCGCAAGGGGTTCTTTCGGGCGGCGGAGCTCTTCGTGCTGCCGTCCGAGGTCCAGGGCAGGCACCCGAGCGCCGTCATCGATCCGGCGGCCGTGTTGGGCGAGGGGGTGTCGGTCGGCGCCTATGCCGTCATCGCCGCCGGGGCGCGGATCGGGGACGGCTGCATCATCGGTCCCGGCTGTTATCTCGGCCCGGACGTGGTGCTGGGGACGGGGTGCGTCATCGAGGCCCACGTCACCCTCCATCGCGGTGTCGAGCTCGGCAGCCGATGCATCATCCACTCCGGCACGGTGATCGGGGCGGATGGCTTCGGGTACGTCTGGGACGGCACGGGGCATCGCAAGATCCCCCAGCTCGGGCGGGTGGTGATCGAGGACGACGTGGAGATCGGCTGCAACTGTTGTGTCGACCGGGCGACCCTGGGTGAGACCCGCATCCGCTCGGGGACCAAGATCGACAACCTGGTGCAGGTGGCCCACAACACGGACATCGGCCAACACGTGATCCTGGTCAGCCAGTCGGGGGTCGCGGGCAGCAGCACGGTCGGGACCGGGGCCGTGATCGCCGGCCAGGTCGCCATCTCCGACCACGTGAACGTGGGCGCGGGGGCGCGGGTCGGCGGCCAATCGGGGGTGACCAAGGACGTACCCGCGGGCGCCACCGTCTTCGGGACCCCGGCGCGGCCCATGCGCGACACCCTGCGCGAGCTCGGCGCCCTCGCCCAGCTCCCCGGGCTGCTGAAGACCCTCAAACAACAGAGCAAGGAGCTGACCAGTCTGCGCGAGCGCCTCGAGGCCCTGGAGCGGGACCGGGACGGATGAGGCCGCGACCACCCGTGCGGTCCGCTCCTGTCCGGACGGGACGCTGACGACACCCGCATCCGCCCGGGGCTCCTGTGACATCGCTGCGCCCATCCCAAGCGGAACGGCCGTGGAGCCGTCGCCGAAGTTGACGTTGGTCGCCGAAATGGGCCGACGTATCAGATGTCGGGGCCCCAGGTCGAGCAAAATCCAGTGATGGCTGTAAACATTGAAGTGACTAAAACACAGTGCAGACGGTCGGAGTCGCGATCCCCTTCCTCGCCGCGTCGTCGGTATCGGGTCCGCACCTGGCCAACTGCCTCCGAACAGGACGCGACAGCCATGACCACCAGCCAAACCCAAGCCGTCTGGGAGCTCTGCCGACAGGGGTTGCCCCTGCTCGCGGACGAGGCCACCGAGCGCTGGAATCAGGGGCAGCCCTTCGAGCTCGATGCCGAGCTGCGCTTGGCCCGGTACATCAAGTACCTGATCAGCCAATCCAACTGGGAGCTGAGGCGACGGGCCAAGGCGGGATGAGCGCGGCCGCCATGGGCGCCGTCTCCCGATGCGTCGAGGCCCCCTGCTGACGGAGATCCGTCGCGATCACCTCATCCGAGTGCGCATCTCCCACGCCTCGAGAGACGTTGACCAGAGCCATCCTTGGCTTGAATCAGCTCCCGCCCCTGAGGCGCGACTCGTGGGGTGCCTGGACGGCGTTGCAACTCGTTGCGATAGAACCGCTATTGCGCCTCGGTGCGCCTTGCCGGTGTGCGATCAGGCCACCACGCGAGAAGCACGCGGGGGGCGCAACTGCGGTTTCTAGGTCGAAGGGTCATGGGGCCGGGCCCGACCGAGGGTTGGGCTGGCCGGGTGCGACCATCTGCTCCATCATTTGCATCGGGTTGAGTCGCTCGATTTGCTCTCCGCCCTTGTGCAGCACACCAGCCATTGCCGCTACGCTGTCGCGCATGCCCTGCACGTCCGCGGCCAGGGGCAGCATGTAGCGGACGCTGTCCCTGATGCCGGTGACCTGCTCCGTCATGGTCTCCATCTGGGAACGGAGTTGACCCATGTCGGCGGACATGACGACCACCTGATCGGTCATGCGCGCCATGTGCCCCGTCATGTCGTACATGAGCTTGACCATGAATAGAAAGGCCGCGCCAGCGATGGTTGCGCCGATATAGAGGATGACTCGCTGCATGGTGTCGGCTCGTTCGTGGTGGTGGGCCCGCAATCGGGATGGATGCGGCGGGAGGACTCGGCGCATCCCGTGCCCATGGGGGCCGGAAGGCCTGGCCGGTGCTACCGTTTCGCTTCCCAAGGATATCCCATGGGGACGCGCCGGATCAGCAGTTCCCGGGTCGCAAAGCCATAGCCATCTCACCGACGAAGGTATCGCGGCATAACCGATCCACGGAGCCGACGAGCGGCGTGGCCGTGGCCGGCCTGCCCGTCGGGCAGGACAAACAGGCTGGCGCCGCTGTCGATCAGGCTTTCGGGCCAGGTGGGGAGTTCGGCAACTCGGCGCGCGGCACCCAGCAGCCGTGGAAGCCGACCGGGATCACGCAGGGCAGGGTGACCTTGGCCTGTAGCGATAGGTCGCCCGCCCTCAGGATCACCAGGTCCGTCCGGTCGCGGCCGGCGCGATGCACCAGGCTCAGCAGCCAGCCTTCCTCACCGTCCCTGCCAGGCACGAACATGGGCTCACCGGCCAGGTCGGGGCCCAGGTCGTGCGCGCGCATCTCGCCGCTTTCGGTGTCCAGGCGCTGGATCGCGGTGAAGAACGGATTGGCGCGCTCCGGCGGCGCGCCGACGCCGTAGATGATCCGTCGTGGCTCGCCGAGCGTGGCCGGCGCCGTCACGGGCAGCTCGAATGCACGTTCGCCCCAGGCCTCGATCCCCCAGTCGCGCGCCTCCGGATGGAGGGTCAGGCGCTCCAGGCGCGGGACCATATCCGGCTGGGGCGCGCTGAACAGGGAGTCGAAGTCGTCGAAGGCCGGATAGGCCCGGTAGCGCACCACGTCCAGGACCAGGGCGCCGTCGGCGCGGTCGAAGGCCTGGGCGATGTGGAACACGAACCCCGGGACGCAATCGAAGCGGATCGGCCGCTCGCCGGCCCGTGCGGGATCGCGGGGGATGAGGAGGGCCTCCATCGGCTGCTCGGTGGCGATACGCAGGGAGCCCACCGGGGTCTTGATGCCGAGCAGGGCCCGTGGCACGTCGAAGTCCGCCCGGGGCAGCAGGAAGCAGAACCACCGGCGGGTCACGGCGAGATCGTGCACGAAGCTGAACCGGGGCAGATCCAGGGCCTGGGGCACCGCCATGCGCCCATCGCGGTCGACCCGATACAGCATCAGCCGATTCGGTCTGCCGTAGACGAGACCGAAGTTGACCATCTCGCCGGTGTCGGCATCGAGGCGGGGGTGCGCGGAGAAGGGCAGGAGGGGCGCGAGGCGGCGCGCCAGTGCGCCGAGCGGCCCAGGGGCCGGGTTTCGCAGACTGCCGTCGAAGGCCTCGGGTCCGATCGTCTCCAGGGAGTGGGGGTCGAGCCGATAGGGCGGGCCGCCCTCCCATAGGGCCAGGAGCCGGCCGGCGTGCCAGATCACGCTGGTGTTGGCCGCGTTCTTGATGGGCAGGCGCAGCAGGTTGGCCGCCAGACCGCCCGGCAGGTTGGTGCCGAAGGCCCGGTAGAGCATTCGCCCCGCGCGCTCCTCGGCGACGAATTCCGGGGTGCGCACGAAGCGGTTGCTGAAGCGCACACCCTTGGGGCCGAGGTCGAGCCGGACGATATGTCCGTCCCCGTCGAACGGATGGGCATAGCGGATCCCGCCGCGCTCGAATCGGCCTGGACCGTTGCGAAACAGCACGCCATCGAGCCCCGTCGGAAGCTCCCCGTAGACCGCGAGCGGCACATCCGCGTGCTCCCGCGTGACCGTCCGGGTGGCCTCTGCGAGGACCCGCAGCATGGTGTCGCTATCGAGGTCTCTGTTCATGGGCATGGCGTAGATGCGATCGGTCGAGTGCGCGGATCGGGTTTCGGCTTGGAGGCGGCAGCAGCGCCCGGCACGGGCGGCCCTGAGCGATGCCGGGCGGTCCGTCCGCGTGGTCCGTCAATCGGAGCACCAGGCGGCGGGCGGGGTTTGACCCGAGCCCCGTCAGTTCTCCGTTTTCGAAGAAGCCAAGCAGCGGAGCGGCCAGCGAATCCTCGCGATTGACCACTCGATACTCGCAACCGTCAGGTCTATCCGCCGCGGCGCAGGCTGGCCCCGTTGCTCGCGATGACCTCGGCGTACCAGCCGAAGGACTTCTTTCGGTAGCGCTCGAGGGTTCCGGTGCCATCGTCGTTGCGGTCCACGTAGATGAACCCGTAGCGCTTGCTCATCTCCGCGGTGGTGAAGCTGACCAGATCGATGCACCCCCACGCGGTATAGCCGATCACCTCGACCCCGTCGGCGATCGCCTCGCCGAGCTGAACCAGATGGTCGTTCAGATACGCGATCCGGGCGTCGTCGAGCACGGTCTTGACGCCATCGACCTCGACCAGCGCGTCCTTGGCGCCTAGGCCGTTCTCCACGACGAACAGGGGCTTGCCCCAGCGCTCCCAGTACTGGTTGCAGACGATCCTGAGGCCCACCGGGTCGATCTGCCAGCCCCACTCGCTGGCCTTCAGGGTGGGGTTGGGCACCCCGCCGAACACGTTGCCCTCGCCCCTAACCTTCCGCGCCGGGTCAGCCGTCTCGCAGACGCTCATGTAATAGCTGAAGGACACGAAGTCGACGGTGTTGGTCAGGATCTCCCGATCCTCCTCGGTGATCTCCAGCTCGATGCCATTCTCCCGGAACCAACGCAGGGCGTATCCGGGATAGGTGCCGCGCGTGTGCACGTCGCCGAACATCAGGTTCCGGTGCTCGGTCTGCATGGTTGCCACCACATCCGCCGGGCTCGGGGTGAGCGGGTAGGTCGGCATCGCCGCCAGCATGCAGCCCACCTTGGCGTCGGGGATCATCTCGTGGGCGATGCGGGTGGCGAGCGCGCTGGCCACTAGCTCGTGGTGGGCGGCCTGATACAGGTCCGACTGCGATAGCTGATCCTTCGGGGTGTTGATCGCCCCGCTCAGGAAGGGCTCGTGCAGCAGTGAATTGATCTCGTTGAAGGTCAGCCAGTACTTCACCCTGGATCCGTATCGCTCGAACAGCACCCGGGCGTAGCGCGCGTAGAGACCGATCATCTCCCGGCTCACCCATCCGTTGCAGCGCTCGGCCAGGCTCAGCGGGGTCTCGTAATGGGAGATGGTCACCAGCGGCGCGATGCCGTGCTGGGCGAATGCATCGAATACCCGATCGTAGAAGGCGAGGCCCGCCTCGTTGGGGGTTGGGTCATCGCCATTGGGGAAGATCCGGCTCCAGGCGATGGACAGGCGCAGGACCTTGAAGCCCATCTCGGCGAACAGGGCGATGTCCTCCGCATACCGGTGGTAGAAGTCGATGCCGATGAGCTTGAGGTTGTCCGGTGTCGGCGCGGGCGTCCGCGGGCCCCTGATGCCCTTGGGCGCCACGTCCTGTATCGAGAGGCCCTTGCCGCCTAGGTCGTAGGCGCCCTCCAGCTGGTTGGCGGCCGTCGCCCCGCCCCAGAGGAAGCCAGGCGGGAAGGGTGTCGGGGTCGATGGGCTCATGGTTCAGGAAGTACGCCGAAACTGGATGATCGAAAGAGGGCTGGGTGCGTAGGATCCGGTTTCGGTGTCCGGTCGTCCACGCTGACGATCCCATCCTGGTATGCGTAATTGGCTTAGAACCGAGCCATCTTGCCTTGGATTGGTTGGTATCCTTGCGTCCAAGGTTCTTCAAACTGCGGTCGCGGGTAGCGTAAGGCTCAGGAGACGCTGCTCGTGGGAAACAGATGCACATGCTCAGCGATTTCTTCGTGCGTGACACGAGTTAAGGTCGCTTTGTCGAGCTCCTTTTCGCTCACCATGACTCGGTCCTCCGGCGCCTAACTAGCTCCTGAACAGTCACCCCAGCCAACTCTCGTGGTTTAACATCCATCCAATACGAGCAGCCAACCACGGATGAACATATTCTCTTGGTTATTCGACCGGCATCACGGTCAGAAAAAGACTCGGGACGATTGGATCACGGAGCTTTCTGGTAAACCCGATTGGATGCTTGAAAACATTGTGAAAAATCCAGGTGAGTTCACCGCCGAGATGAGAAAGGCCGCAGATGATCTGCTATCTCGGCGGAAGTCGGCGTAGGGATGAGGGCTCGCGTCGAGTCAGACCACGACTGTTGCGATGTCCAAGAGCCAAGAGCTGCCCCAAAAGCTCCAGCTCGAAACGCAACCGTTGTCTGTCCCCGGTTTGCCTCCCCGGTTTGCCGCGTATCCACATGTGGTACTGGAAACAGTGGCGCGGGGTGCGCAACCGCATTCGCCACCTGTTGGCCCTGGGGACACCGAAGCGCGCGGCGATCTGGACCGGCATGAGCTCGAAGAGCTACTGGCATCTGTCCCGCTCGCTGGGCACGAGTCGAGCTCGGGTCTTGCCTTTTGTCTGGGCAAAAGGCAAGACCTGACCCCGCTCCTTTGACCCCGCTCCTTTGCGCTCCTTTGCGTAGCGTATTCTCCCGCAGAGACAGCCACCGGTATATTTCGGCTTTTTCACTTCTTGCACCCTAACGCCTGAGTTAGGCAATAAGCTCTCCCTACCCATTCAGGTCATTTCGCCTATTCAAAGCAACGTCAAGATCTTGCACTTGGCGAATAATCTTGGTGAGCTTTTCCCCTGAAACGGTTACTGAATATTCCGTGCGTGGAGGTACCTCGGGATAGGACTTTTTGGTTAGAAGCCCGTAAGCGGTTAGCTTGCGCAAACGCTCCGACAGTACTTTGGTCGATATACCGTCTATGTGACGCTCCAATGCCCCCGGCCGGCTTACACCCTCCGCCACCGCAAGGAGCACCGACACCGACCACTTACAGCCGATGACATCTTCCAGTTTGTGGTACGTGCTGCGAGAACGCTTAATTTTATTCTCCATTGATTTCGCCAAATTACACCAAAAGGTGCCTACACCACCAATTTGTGCCCGCTATCTTCTGGGCTCCGCTCAGTCTATCGTTTGGACGTGCGGACACCAAGCAACCAACCCACAACTGGAGTTTAACGATGAGTGACAAAGCAACTTTCTACCACGCCGGCTGCCCCGTATGTGTAGCGGCTGAGGATAATGTGGCCAAGGCAATTGACCGTTCCCGCTATGACGTAGAAATCGTTCACCTTGGCAACGACAAGGCACGGATCGCAGAAGCTGAAGCGGCCGGAGTAAAATCGGTTCCGGCTCTGGTGCTGGAGGGAGCGCCTTTCCACATCAACTTCGGAGCGAGCATTTCTGACCTGAAGTAAGTGAGAAAGCTTGCAGCGCCTCTCATGCTTTGGGGGGCGCTGCGTCTTGTTGCGTAACCAGATTTCTACGGACGAACCGCTCCCCAACGCGGTGTCCGAGCAAGATTCGACCAGAGTTCTTTCGGGCCGTCAACGACTTGCCGAGGTTCCTTGGCGGGTGCGTTTGTGCGTGACGCGGCCGACTGGCCGGATAGCGGTCGAATGGGAAGGTGCGTATCCGCAGATCGGGGAGGGTCGCCGAAACAACAGCCATCCGGGGCGCCTGGACGGTCCAACGAGCATCGAGCATCGCCCGGGGGGTGGGGGCGATGTCATCTGCCTCGAGCGGATCGACGGGCCAGGCGAGGTTGGCGCCTCGGTTGGTTCCCGGCGACAGGGATACCAGAGCGCACCGCCCTCCGTGACCTGGGAGGGGGCTTGACGCAAAGGCTATGGTGGGAACCGGGGCCGAGCGCGTTGGACCCCGGGCCTCTATTTCACCAGCCGTGTCTGGGGGAACTGGGAGTGCCAGCCGAACCAGAACGAGCGATGGGCCGGGAGGCGCTCGAGCCGGCGGCCGTCGGCGGCGACCAGCTCGGTTTCGGTGACGGACCAGCCGCGTCCGGTGCTGTCGAACGCCCGGTTGACGCCATCCCAACTCTTGAAGCGGACCCCGGCCGATTCATACGCCCGATTGGCCGCGCTCGCATCGGTGAGGACGACGAGCTCGGTGTTGCCAGAGCGGTCATGGTGGACCGGGTGGCGGGCGAGGAAGGCTGCGGAGATAGCCAGCGGCTCGCCGTCCAGGCGCAGGGCCAGGACCTCGGCCTTGTTCGGCAGGCGCCGGTCGAGCTTGGGCACCGTGAACATCAGGCGATCCGTGGCGAAGTAGTCTCGGTACGCGGCGCCCTCGCGGTAGTCACGCTCGCGGCCGGTGTCGAGCGACAGCACCAGGGTGTCGGGATGGCGGGTGCGCCACTCCTTCCAGGTGGTCGTGACCACGTAGAGGGTCACGAGCTCGATCCCCTTGCCGACCAGGGGGCCGACCACGGGCTCGCCGGTGAGGGTGGACCAGAGGGACGCTGTGGCCTGGTCGTACATGAGCTTGTTGGAGCGATACAGGAACCCGCTGGTGCCGAGCACGTGGTGGACGCCGGCCACCGTCGGGTCGTAGAGGATCATCGCCCCGCACAGGGTGCAGTAGACCCCGGTGATGTCACGCCCGGCGACCCGGTCCTTGACCATCTCGTGCCAGGCGAGGATGCGCTTGGGGTAGGCGCGTGCCTCTCCGTCGATGAAGACACCGAAGACGATGTTGTCGTCGTCCAGATAGGTCGCCTGGCCCGCGGTGATCATCTTGGGGGCGACGAGCGGCGGGATGCCGTCGCGGCGCACGCCGCCCCAGAGGATCTCGTCCAGGCGGATCTCCGCCCGCGGCTCTTGGTCGAAGTACTCCCGGAACCGCGGGTCGATGTCCGCGTAGAGCGTCGCCTTGAACTCGGCGTAGTCCGGATGCTGACCGGGGTCGAACGACCACAGCCAGCGGTAGAAGGGATCGAAGTCTCCGCGGTACGGCAGGCCCGACGCCTTCTCTAGCAAGCGGGTCATCTCGTCCTCCACGGGGTCGGAGGTCACGAAGTAGACGAGGTCGAGCAGCATGGCGGCATAGGCGTGCCGCCAGTTGGCGTCGATGCGTTTCAGGGCCGCCATGGCCTTGGGGTCGTCGGCCATCAGGTCGTAGAAGACCTCGAGTGGGAGGTAATCCTGCCCCGGTGCGGGCTCGGGCCGCGCCCCTGATGGGCTAGGCATCCCGGCCAGTGGGAGCAGCAGGACCAGGCCCGCGATCAGTGACAGGGTCGGCCGGGTATCCATGGTTCGAGCGCCTCCGATGGGTTCGCGGGGGGCTGTGCGCCGCACCCGCGCGATGGGCGATGGTGCCGATGGGGACCGTGTTGACCGGCCGAGTCCCTACCGGCGACCACGGCGAACCCCGAGGGCCCACCTCCGGGGCATCGATCGGCTCGATCCCCGGGAGCTTAGACCGGGCCGGGTCATCCAATCATTCATGCCGCGCCGAACCCCAGGTCGCACGCCCGCCGATCAGGCCCAGGCGTCGGCCGCGGCGATGGACCCACTTCTTGTGGGTCATTCTCAGAAGTGCGCTATCGAGCCCTTGCCAGCAGGCGTGGGCCTCCCCGCTCAGCATCTGCGCCGCTCATGGCACCCCGGAGGCTGAACGCGCCCAACGCCGAGACCGCCGTGACGATGAAGATCCAGCCGGCGCCGGAACCGACCGAGAGGAACAGCAAGCCCAAGGCCGTCGATACACCGGCCAGGAAGATCACCGGTCCGCTGCAGCACCGGAATGACTCCTTCAGCGCATTTCTAGTCACTGTCTTCTCCGTGGGTGGCTTTTCCATGTAGGAACAGGCCGTCTGTTCCTCGCGTTTAGAGCGCGATGAGCAATCTCGGAAGTGGGGGATGGGTGCTCGGTCGGTTGCCGCGCGGGAGACGTAGTCGGGTGACCCCGGCCAAGAGATCTATGGGTTAGGCCCAGCCTCCCGGGCATGGATGAGTCAAGAGATCGACGGATGCCGCCGGCGGAGCGGCGGGCGAGGTGATGACCGTCGGTCGCGTTGTGACCTCAGAGCTTGTGAAGAAATTCGCCGACCTACTGCGGGCGCCCCCGGACGCACTCCGCTGCGTTGCGAAAAGCCGAAAATCGAGTCACGTAGGCCCACTACGCTCCCCGCTTTCCGACTTCCCGCGCCTTGCCCTGATCTCAATCGGGCACGCCCGGGATCGCCCTCGCTACGGCCGACGAATTTTTCGCAAGCTCTGAGGGGGAGAGTCAGCAGATCCACTGCGCGGCGCCTCCCCCCGTTTCGAACCGATGAAGCGTTACAATCTCTCAGGTACGCTCGGAGATTAGCTGAAGTACGTCCCCGGGGTGCTTCTTCACGCGCTTGGCCGCCTTCTTTTCCTTGGGGGTCATGGCAGCGTGCTTTTTCGGCTCTTTGTTAGATCGCTGGGATTTATTAGACATCGATACGTTCTCCTTATCTGATCAAGTCGACATTCGGCCAGCCGTATCCGGTGGTCTTGGGTAATCACGGATGACGGCTTGCACCCGAGGTTGCAGGATCGCCACGCACCTGCCAGTAACCATTACAGGCCGGGACAAGGACAGATATCAAAATGATGCCAAGCCGCGTATGCTGGATGTGGAAGTGGGTCAGCCGGCTACCCCGCTTCACCCGGAAACCGCCGAAGCGGTGGCGCGTGTGATTTTCGTCGCCGTGGTCGGAGGTCTCGATGCCGAACAGCCCGGCGAGGATGAGCACCAAGGGACCATTTTCACGTGCTAAAGACCAATTCGATCAGGAAGTTAAATCTTTGCAATCTGTCTGGCGCCAAAGACATTTCGCCAATCCAGCGTTCGTGCGTCGATTCCGTGCGCGGGTTGAGAATATGGTTATGTAACGTTTCGGTGTCGCCTGGGTCGGTGCCATCCTGTCTCACCTGAGCAGGCCTGCAACCGTTGTTTTCTATGGCGTACTCGTCGAGCTCTTAGTAGAACTACCACCAACGGGGAGATCTCGGCCGGTAAGGAGAATGTATGCCTTTTGGGGTAAATAGCAAGGCGTGTTGGTCGAAGAGAAACCCTATGACCGCGGAGGTCGCGACCGGGGCTGATGCTGCAATGGTCAAGACATTGCTGCCAACCAAGCCGTGGCGCAGTCTCGGGAATCGCCTTTCGTCACTGAACAACGGAGACGCGCAGGCCCCGTACGGGAACCGCAATAAAGCAGCTTCTCGCAAGAAGCATCGATTAATCAGTGAGTCCCGCTGTTTATTCACACGGAGAGCGGGTCAGTCGGCTTCTGCCCAGGCGCCAAAGTCGCCGAGCCGGTGCAGCTCGAACCGTTTTGACCTGCTCGCGTCACGTCAGCGGCAAGCGGGCCGCGGACCTATTCTTTCAGGGATCCACGCGGCGCCCGGCGTCTGGGCGGATCTATCTGGCGGGTTGGGATCACCGTCGCGAGGAGCAACCGGGGCCGCTCGCCGAGCGGTCGGGAGGATCGCGTGGGTCCAGTGCGGAAGGCGGGCGACTCGAGCCTGATGGGGGTCTGGCGTCAGATCCGGGATCACCTGACAAGACGGAAACTTGGCGGATACGTTGCGCCGGGCGAGGCCTTCGGCGGTGAGCCGCCGTTGCGGGCAGAGCTCTTTAGTACGGATCAGATGGAGCAGCACGGTGCGCGGCTCGCCTCCGGGCACCGCGTGGCGCCGGGACGCGCGCCGGACCAGCTGCTGTCGCGCCTAGCCGCCAACGAGCGCGTACTGATCGAGACCTGCGACCGGCTGACGGCGGCGATTACCGCAAAACACCGCATCACCCCGGCCGGGGAATGGCTGCTCGACAACCTCTATCTCATCGAAGAACAGATCCGCACCGCGAGGCGGCACCTGCCCAAGGGCTACAGTCGGGAGCTGCCGGTCCTGGCGGAGGGGGCCTCGGCCGGGCTGCCACGTGTCTACGACATCGCCCTCGAGACCATCGCTCACGGCGATGGACGGGTTGACCCGGACAGTCTCGGCCGCTTCGTTGCGGCGTACCAGACCGTCACGCCCCTGCGGCTGGGGGAGCTGTGGGCCATCCCCATCATGCTGCGTCTGGCGCTGATCGAGAATCTGCGCCGCGTCGCGGTGGGCATCGCCACCGGCAGGATAGACAGGGATCTGGCGGTCGGCTGGGCGAACAAGTTGACGGAGATCGCCCGGCAGGATCCGAAGAACCTGATCCTGGTGATCGCGGACATGGCGCGCTCGAATCCGCCCATGACCACGCCGTTTGTCTCGGAGCTCGCTCGCCGCCTGCAGGGGCATGGGCCCGCCCTGGCCTTGCCACTGACGTGGATCGAGCAGCAACTGGCCGAGTCGAACCTGAGCATCGAGCGGCTGGTGCGCTCGGGCAACCAGCAGCAGGCGGCCGACCAGGTCTCCATCAGCAACAGCATCGGTAGTCTGCGCCACCTTGCGACGATGGACTGGCGCGAGTTCGTCGAGACCATGAGCGTCGTCGAACGGACCCTGCGCTCGGACCCGGCCGCGGCCTACGCCGAGATGGATTTCGCCAGCCGTGACCGCTACCGCCATGCCGTCGAGGAAGTGGCGAAGGCCAGCGGCCTAGCTGAGGACGCGGTGGCCCATCACGCCATCGGGCTTGCGCAGGCGGGCGCGGGCCGACACGGGGGTGACGACAGAAGGGCGCACGTGGGCTATTACCTGGTCGAACGCGGTCTGCCCGACCTGGAAGCGACGACGCGGGCGCGCCTTTCCCCCGCCGCGGCGCTCCGGCGCAGGGCAAGCCGATCGCCTCTGGGGCTGTATCTGGGCGCGATCACACTGACAACGGTGCTCCTGGCCGCAGGCCTGTTGGCGGAGGCGCGCGCGGATGGTTTGCCCGATTGGGCATTGGCGCCGCTCGGCATCCTCGCCCTGGTGGCCACCGGCCAGCTCGCGGTCGCGCTGGTGAATTGGCTGGCCACGTTGCTCGCTTCGCCCCATCCGTTGCCGCGCATGGATTTCGCCGCGGGTATCCCGCCAGCATCGCGTGCCTTGGTGGTAGTTCCGACCATGCTCACCAGCCGGCGCAACGTCGAAAGCTTGGTCGAGGCGCTGGAGGTGCGGTTCCTGGCCAATCGCGACGCGAACCTGCACTTCGGCCTGTTGACCGACTTTGGCGACGCGGCCGAGGAGTCGCTGGCCGCAGACGCGCCGCTGTTGGAACTGGCCCGGGAGCGGATCGAAGCCCTGAATACACGCTACGCGGGCGGCAGGAACGATGTCTTCTTCTTGTTTCATCGCCCGCGCCGCTGGAACCCCCACGACCGGATCTGGATGGGTTACGAGCGCAAGCGCGGCAAGCTGGCGGACCTGAATGCCCTGCTGCGCGAGGGCACAAGCGACGGCTTTTTCCTGGTGGTCGGCGCGACCGCGGTGCTGGCCGGTGTCAAATACGTGATCACCCTGGACACGGACACCCAATTGCCGCGTGACGCGGCGCGGCAGTTGGTCGGCACCATGGCGCACCCACTGCAGCGTCCGGTCAACGACCCGGCCCTCGGGCGGGTCCGCGCGGGCTATGGCATCCTACAACCACGCGTGAGTGCGGCCCTTCCTGGTACTCGTCAGTCGCGCTATGCGCGCCTGCTGGGCGGCGAGCCGGGTATCGATCCCTATACCCGCGCCGTCTCCGACGTCTATCAGGACCTGTTCGGTGAAGGCTCCTTCATCGGCAAGGGGGTCTACGATGTCGACGCCTTCGAGCAGACCCTAAAAGGGCGTTTCCCCGAGAACCGGATCCTCAGCCACGACCTGCTGGAAGGCTGTTACGCCCGCTCCGGGTTGTTGAGCGACGTGCAGTTATACGAGGAATATCCGGCCCGCTACGGGGCCGACGTCAACCGTCGCCACCGCTGGATCCGCGGCGATTGGCAACTCGCGGGCTGGCTCCTGCCGCGCGTGCCCGGCCCCGACGGGCGGCGCCTGAAGAACCCGCTCTCGGCGCTGTCGCGCTGGAAGCTGCTCGACAATCTGCGCCGCAGCCTGGTGCCGGCGGTGTTGACGCTGCTGTTGCTGCTCGGCTGGACCGTGCTTTCATCGGCCGCGTTCTGGACCCTGGCGGTGCTCGGCGTCCTCCTGATCCAGCCCGTGCTGGCCGCCCTGCTGGATGTGCTTCGAAAACCGGAGGACCTTCAGGCGGGTCAGCACTTCGCCGCCGTCGCCCATGCCGCCGGCCAGCGCGTCGTCCAGACCGGTTTTGCGCTGGTGACACTGCCCCACGAGGCTTACTACAGCCTTGATGCGATTCTTCGCACCCTTTGGCGTTTGCTGGTCTCGCACCAGCGGCTCTTGGAATGGAATCCCTCCGGCGACCAGGAACGACTGAGCCGCAACGGCCTCGCCGCCTCGTTCCGCGCCATGTGGTTCCCCCCCGTGCTCGCCGCCGGCGCGGCTACCACCCTGGCGGCGACGAATCCGGTGGCGCTGCTCGTGGCGGGGCCCATCCTGTTCCTATGGCTGATATCCCCCGCCATCGCCTGGTGGATCAGCCTGCCGCTGGCCCGCCGGGAGGCCTCACTCACGGCCGAGCAGAACCGTTTTCTCGGCAGGATCGCCCGCAAGACCTGGGCATTCTTCGATACCTTCGTCGGCCCGGAGGACCATTGGCTGCCGCCCGACAATTACCAGGAGTATGGGGAGGCCACGCTGGCCCACCGCACCTCACCCACCAACATGGGGCTCGCGCTGCTGGCGAATCTGTCCGCTTACGACTTCGGCTACATCCCGGCCGGACCCTTCCTCGAGCGCACGGCCCGCACCCTGGGGACGATGGCAGGGTTGGAGCGCCACCGGGGCCATTTTTACAACTGGTACGACACCCAGTCGCTGCGACCGCTTCACCCCACTTACATCTCGACGGTGGATAGCGGCAACTTGGCGGGCCACTTGTTGACCTTGCGCCCCGGTCTGATGGCGCTGCTCGATCGCCCAATCCTGGAGTCCCGCTGGCTTGACGGGCTAGGTGACACCCTGGGGATATTGGAAGAGGCCGCGGGCGACCCCGCTCCGGCCGCGCTGCCCCGATTCCGAACGGGCCTCGAGGCCGCGTGCGCTGCGCGGCCGGCCACGCTGACGGCGGCGCGGCGCATGCTGGACCGGTTGGCACGATCCGCCGAACTGATCACCGACGACCTGGGGCATGAGCCCGAGAGCCATGCGTTTTGGTGGGCAGGGGCGCTGGCCCGGCAATGCCAGGCGGCACGCCATGAGCTGACGTTCCTTGCGCCGTGGACCGCACTGCCGGAGGGGCCGGAGGAGATCGGCGACCTCGCTGAAATCGATTCCATCCCAACCCTGCGCGGCCTAGCGGGGCTCGGGGTGGCGTTGTCGACCCGCATCGCGAGCCGGCCGGGGACGGGCGCGACCCCCGGGCAGGAGGCGTGGCTGGCCGAGCTGCACCGGCAGGTCGGTGAGGGCAGCGAGCGCGCGCAGGCCCGCATCGCTGTCATCCAGCGCCTGGCACTTCAGGCCGGCGAGCTTGCGGACATTGAATACGGCTTCCTTTACGACAAGTCATCGCGTCTGCTCAGCATCGGTTACAGCCTGGACGAGCGGCGGCAGGACGCGAGTTACTACGATCTGTTGGCTTCAGAGGCGCGGTTGAGCGTGTTCGTCGCCATCGCTCAGGGGCAACTGCCCCAGGAGAGTTGGTTCGCCCTGGGGCGCCTGCTCACGAGCGCCGGCGGCGAGCCGATCCTGCTGTCCTGGAGCGGCTCGATGTTCGAGTACCTGATGCCGCAACTGGTGATGCCGACCTACGAGCACACGCTGCTCGACCAGACTGCCAAGGCAGCGGTGGCGCGGCAGATCGAGTACGGCCAGCAGCGCGGCCTGCCCTGGGGAATTTCGGAATCCGGCTACAACGCGGTAGATGTGCATCTCAACTACCAGTACCGCGCCTTCGGCGTGCCTGGCCTGGGGCTCAAACGCGGCCTCGCCGACGACCTGGTCGTCGCGCCCTACGCCTCGGCGCTTGCGCTCATGGTGGCGCCCGAGGCAGCCTGCCGGAACCTGCAAAGGCTCGCCGCTGCCGGGGCGGAAGGGCGGTTCGGCTTTCATGAGGCCATCGACTACACCCCGTCCCGGCAAAGGCGCCGCGAATCCCAGGCCCTAGTGCGATCGTACATGGCCCATCACCAGGGCATGAGCCTGCTCGCCTTGGCTTCTCTGCTGCTGGACCGTCCGATGCAGAAGCGCTTCGCATCCGACCCGCTGTTCCAGGCCACTCTGCTGTTGTTGCAGGAACGGATTCCCAGGGCCTCGGCGTTCTACGTCCACACCGCCGAAGTCACTGGCATCCAGGCCGGCGCGGGCGGCGCGGAGATGCCGGTCCGTGTGATCGAGCGTACCGACACGCCGGTCCCGGAAGTACAGCTGCTGTCCAACGGCCGCTATCACGTCATGGTCACCCACGCGGGCGGCGGTTACAGCCGCTGGAAGGACCTGGCCGTGACGCGCTGGCGTGAGGACGGCACCCGCGACGCCTGGGGTACCTTCTGTTACCTACGAGATGTCGAGAGCGGCTCGACCTGGTCTACCGCGCATCAGCCGATCGCGCGGCGCGCGTCACGCTACGAGGCGATCTTCTCCGAGGGGCGCGCGGAATTTCGCCGTCACGACCGGGGTGACGGTTTCGATATCGACACCCACACCGAGATCGCCGTATCGCCTGAAGACGACATCGAGCTGCGCCGGGTGCGCATCACCAACCGATCCGCAGTGCGCCGGACGATCGAGGTCACGAGCTACGCGGAGGTGGTGCTGGCACCCCCCGCCGCGGACGCGCTGCACCCGGCGTTCAGCAACCTCTTCGTGCAGACCGAGGTCGTGGAGGCGTCTCGGGCCATCCTCTGCACGCGTCGGCCGCGGTCCCGGGACGAGCGGGTGCCCTGGATGTTTCACCAGATGGCCGTTCACGACTCCGACGTCGGCGAGCCTTCCTACGAGACTGACCGTTCGCGCTTCATCGGCCGAGGCCGCAACCTCGCCGCGCCCCAGGCGATGGACCGCACCGGGGGGCTTTCCGGCGCTTCAGGCTCCGTGCTGGACCCGGTGGTCGCGATCCGCTGTCGGATCGGCCTCGATCCGGAGCAATCGGCCACCGTGGACCTGGCTTACGGTATCGGCGACAGCCGCGACGCGTCTCTGGCGCTGGCGGCGAAATACCAGGACCGTTCTCTCGCCGATCGCGTCTTCGACCTGGCCTGGACCCACGCTCAGGTGGTGCTACGCCAGATCAACGCCAACGATGCGGACGCGCAGCTGTACGGGCGCCTGGCCAACTCGGTCATTTACGCCCATGCGTCGCTCCGCGCCGACAGCAGCGTGCTCATGCGGAATCGACGCGGGCAATCCGGACTCTGGGGCTATGCCATTTCAGGCGACCTGCCCATTGTCCTGCTGCGTATCGGCGACTTGGCCAACATCGAGCTGGTGCGCCAGCTCATCCAGGCCCATGCCTACTGGCGCCTGAAGGGACTGGCGGTGGACCTGGTGATCTGGAACGACGATCGCGCCGGTTACCGGCAGGCGCTGCAGGACCAGATCCTGGGCCTGGTGGCGGTGGGCCTCGAAGCCCAGGTGATGGACAGACCGGGCGGCATCTTCGTGCGCTCGGCCGAGCAGATCTCGGAGGAAGACCGCACACTGTTCCAGACCGTCGCCCGTGTCATCCTCAGCGACAGTCGAGGGACCCTGGCGGAACAGGTAAACCGCCCCGGTCCGCCGCGACAGCGCGTACCGCGCCTCATGCCCAGCCGACCCCGTCAGGACGAGGTGCCCGCCGCCTACGAGTTACCGCGGCGAGATCTGATCC
This sequence comes from uncultured Gammaproteobacteria bacterium, assembly GCA_963714915.1. Taxonomy (GTDB): domain Bacteria; phylum Pseudomonadota; class Gammaproteobacteria; order Chromatiales; family Chromatiaceae; genus Thiodictyon. Next base: position 63,706 of record CAVQQM010000006.1, on the reverse strand, counting down.
TGTCCAACGGGATTGGGGGCTTCACTCCCGATGGTCGCGAGTACGTCATCACGACCATGCCCGGACGGCCCACGCCGGCGCCCTGGGTGAACGTGCTGGCCAATCCCAACTTCGGCACTGTCATCTCGGAGAGCGGTGGGTCCTACACCTGGGGCGAGAACGCCCACGAGCTGCGACTCACGCCCTGGCACAACGACCCGGTGTCCGATCCCAGCGGAGAGGCCTTCTACCTGCGAGACGACGAAGGCGGCCATTTCTGGTCGCCGACACCGCTGCCCAAGCGCGGCGCGACGCCTTACATCAGTCGGCACGGGTTCGGCTACAGCGTGTTCGAGCATACCGAGGACGGCATCCGCTCGGAGCTGTGGGTCTATGTGGCGGTGGACGCGGCGGTCAAGTTCGCCGTGCTGAAGGTGCGCAACGCCTCCGGCCGGCCGCGCCGGCTGTCCGCAATCGGCTACGTGGAATGGGTGCTGGGTGACCTGCGCCCGAAATCGGCCATGCATGTGACCACCGACGTCGATCCCTACAGCGGCGCTCTCTACGCGCGCAACCCCTACAACACCGAGTTCCCCGACCGAGTCGCCTTCTTCGACGTGGACGACCCGAGTCGGGCCGTCACTTGCGACCGCGCCGAATTCATCGGCCGCAACGGCAGCCTGGAGCGCCCGGCGGCGCTTGCCCGTACCCACCTGTCCGGCCGGCTGGGAAGCGGTCTCGACCCGTGCGCCGCGATCCAGGTCCGGTTCGACCTCGCCGACGGGCAGGAACGCGAGATCACCTTCAGGCTCGGTCTGGGGGGCATCCCTGGCGGGGACGACGCCAACCGCCTCGTCCACCGCTTCCGCGGCCCCGACGCCGCGCGGCGAGTCCTGGAGGCGGTCTGGCAGCACTGGAACCACACCCTCGGGGCGGTGCACGTGGAGACGCCCGACGAGTCCCTCAACGTGTTGGCCAATGGCTGGCTTCTGTACCAGACGTTGGCGTGCCGCCTGTGGGCGCGCAGCGGCTACTACCAGTCCGGCGGCGCCTTCGGCTTTCGCGACCAGTTGCAGGATGCCATGGCGTTGGTGCATGCCGAGCCAGGCCTGCTGCGTGCCCAGCTGTTACTGTGCGCCGGGCGCCAGTTCCTGGAAGGGGACGTTCAGCATTGGTGGCATCCACCCTCCGGGCAGGGTGTGCGTACCCATTGTTCCGACGACTACCTGTGGCTCGCCCTGGCCACCTGCCGGTATGTGCGGAGCACAGGCGACACCGGCGTGCTGGACGAACCTGTCGGGTTCCTCGAAGGGCGCCCGCTCAAACCGGAGGATGACTCCTACTATGATTTGCCTGCCCACTCCGCGACCGCGGAAAGTCTCTATCAGCACTGCGTGCGGGCGGTACGGCACGGCCTGCGGTTCGGCCCCCACGGTCTGCCGCTGATCGGCTCCGGTGACTGGAACGACGGTATGAATCGGGTCGGCATCGGGGGCAAGGGGGAAAGCGTGTGGCTGGGGTTCTTCCTGTGCGAAGTGCTGCGCCAGTTCGGCGCCCTGGCCCGCCTGCGCGATGATCGCGATTTCGCCGACTTCTGCGCGGCCGAGGCCACGCGCCTAGGCGAGAACATCGAGCGGCACGGGTGGGACGGCGGCTGGTATCGCCGCGCCTACTTCGACGACGGCACGCCCCTTGGATCGGCGGACAATACCGAATGCCAAATCGACTCCATCTCCCAGAGTTGGGCGGTGTTGTCCGGGGTGGGCGAGCGCGGGCGGGTGCGCCAGGCCATGGACGCACTCGACGAACGTCTAGTGCGCCGCGAGCACGCCCTCATCCGATTGCTCGACCCCCCGTTCGACCAGTCAAACCTGGACCCCGGCTATATCAAGGGCTACGTGCCGGGCGTGCGGGAAAACGGTGGCCAATACACCCACGGAGCCATCTGGGCGGCGATGGCGTTCGCCGCCTTGGGGGACAATCGGCGTGCCTGGGATCTTGCCACCATGATCAATCCGGCGAATCATGCGAAATCACAGGGGGCGGTCGAGACCTACAAGGTCGAACCGTACGTCATGGCGGCCGACGTCTATGCGGTAGCACCCCACACGGGTCGCGGCGGCTGGACCTGGTACACCGGCTCCGCCGGGTGGATGTACCGGCTCATCGTCGAGTCCCTGTTGGGCCTGCGGCTGGATGTGGACAGGCTCTCTATCGCGCCCTGTCTACCCGCGCACTGGGACGCGCTGAAGATCCACTACCGGTATCGCGAGACCGTCTATCACATCCACATCGAGCAAACCCGTGCCGGCGACGACGCCATGCGCGGAGAGACTCGGGTGACGGTCGATGGCGTCGAGCAGGATGCCCAGACGATACCCCTGGTAGATGACCGACGTGACCACGGGGTCGCGGTGAGCTTGTATAGGCATTGAGCTCAGATCTCCCTGCGCGCCCCACTGATCGGCCGGTGGGGTCAGATCCACCGCCCCGCGCTCCCTCCTGAAGTGACGGAGCATGCTTGTATTGAGGAACATGATGAACGGACAGTCGCGACCATGACCTACTGCATCGGCATCACGCTCGACGCCGGACTCGTGCTGGCGTCGGATTCGCGCACCCACGCCGGGGTCGACAACTTCGCCAGCTTCTGCAAGATGACCGTTTTCGAACGTGCCGGCGACCGCGTCATCGTCCTATTGAGCTCGGGTAACCTGGCCGGGACCCAGGCGGTCATCGGGCTTCTGAAACAACGGAACGCCCGGGCCGAGGTGCCGAATCTGCAGGGAGCGGAGTCCATGTTCGATGTTGCCATGCTGGTGTCGGACGCCATGCGTGACGTGGATCGGCGCGACGGTCAATACCTCGCGGCGAGTGACATCGGCTTCAATGCCTCGTTCATCCTCGGAGGCCAGATCGCGGGTGAGCCGCCGCGCCTGTTCCGGATCTACGCGGAGGGCAACTTTATCGAGGCCGGTGTGGAAACGCCCTATCTCCAGACCGGTGAAACCAAATACGGCAAACCGATCATCGATCGGGTGATTACCCCCTCCGTGTCGCTGAATGACGCGGCGCAGTGTGTCCTCGTCTCGTTCGACTCTACGATGCGGAGCAATCTGTCCGTCGGCATGCCGATCGATCTGATCTGCTATGAGCGCGACAGCCTCGCGGTGCGGATGCGTCGACGATTCGAAGAGGGCGATGCCTACTTCAGCGCCTTGAGTAAGCAATGGACCGAAGGGACGCGGCAGACCTTCAGCCGATTGCCCAAGCTGGACTGGTGAGGGCAGGCGAGCGGCGGCCGTAGGGCACACTTCAACCGGAAGACCATTCCCGATGCGACGTATCGATATCAGCCATGTCACCGAGTATGTGTTCGCCACGCCCGTGACCTTGCTGCCACATCGGCTGCTGGTGCGACCGAGGGAGAACCATAACGTCCGGATCGAATCCTCCCTCCTGGAGGTCTCTCCCGGCCATGGCCTGCAATGGAAGCGCGACGTGTTGGACAATTCGGTTGCGGTCGTCACCTTCCCCCAACCTTGCGATCGGCTCCGCATCTCGAGCGGCGTGGTCATTCAGCACTACGAGGACAACCCCTTCGACTTCCTGATCGACGACTACGCGGTCAGCTACCCGTTCGATTACGCGCAGGAGGATCAGGTCGAGCTCGCGCCCTACCGTACATGCGTGTACGACGCCGATGAGCCAGCCGTCCAACGCTGGCTGGATGGGTTGGGTTTCCAGGCGCCCATGGAGACCTTTGGCCTGCTGGACCAGCTGAACCGCGCCATCCCCAGCCGCTTCGCCTACCAGATGCGTGAGGAGCCGGGCGTCCAGTCACCCAGGCAGACGCTGGAGAACGCGACGGGGTCCTGCCGGGACTATGCGGCCCTGTTCATGGAGGCGTGCCGCCACCTGGGGTTCGCCAGCCGCTTCGTCAGCGGTTATCTGTACGCGGGGCCGAGCGAAACCGGTCACGGGGCGACCCATGCCTGGGCCGAGGTCTACGTGCCGGGGGCCGGCTGGAAGGGGTTCGACCCGACCAGCGGCGAGGTGGTTGGCAACCGGCACATCGCGGTGGCGGTGGCCCGCCACCCCGAGGCCGTGCCGCCGGTGGCGGGGAGCTACCTGGGCCCGCCCGGTCAACCGCCATCGATGACGGTGACGGTCCGGGTCGGCCTACTCGACGCCGCGGGCGATGGATCGGGGCTCACACCATGACGCCGGCCGAGAAGCTGTAGCTGTCGAGGATGTTGACGTAGTTCGCACGTTCGAACTCGGCGGGGTTGGGGACGGACAGGGCGCTGACGCGGCCGCGGAAGTCGGCGACCGACTCGAAGCCCTGCTCGTCCATCCAGTCGCGGATGCCTTGCTCGATGTGGGAGAGATAGGCCGGCCCCTTGGCGAGCAGGGCGCTGCACAGATGCACCACGTCGGCCCCCGCGAGCAGCAGCTTGATGGCGTCCTCCGGTGTGTGCACCCCGCCCGTTGCGCCCAGGGAGAGCCCGTTCACCCGCCCGTACAGGATCGCGATCCAGCGCATGGCGAGCAGGGCCTCGGCGGAGGTGGAGGGGTGCAGACTGGGCTGCAGGCGCAGGCTGTCGATGTTGATGTCGGGCTGATAGAAGCGGTTGAAGAGCGCGACGCCGTTGGCCCCCGCGGCCGCCATCTCGGTCACCAGATGACCGAGGGAGCTGAAGCTCGGGGAGAGCTTCATGTTGATGGGAATGTTGATGTGTCCCCGCAGCTCCCGCAGCAGGCTCAGATAACGGGCCTCCACGTCGGTGCCGCTCTGGGTGATGTCCCCGGCGACGTAGTAGACGTTGAGCTCCAGTGCGTCGGCGCCGGCCTGCTCCAGCTCCTTGGCATGGCTGATCCAGCCCGAGGGCGTGACCCCGTTGAGGCTCGCGATGACCGGGATCTCGAGCGCCTCCTTGAGCCTGCGGATGTTGTCGAGGTAGAGCTCGAGTCCGTTGTCGAAGTCGTTCCAGGAGGGCAGGAAGCCCCCTTCGGCCTCGCCGAACCCGAGCTCCTGGTCGTGGAGGAAGCGCACCATGGTCTCTGACTCGGCGGTGATCGCCTCCTCGAACAGCGACCACATGATGATGGCGGAGGCGCCGTTGTCCTCCAGCTCGCGCGCCATGTCCACGCTCTTGGACAAGGGGGAGGCCGAGGGGACCAGGGGGTTCTTGATCTCGAGTCCGAGGTATTGGGTGCTAAGGTCCACGGGCTGCTCCGGCTGGTGATGGATGGTCGCACGCGGCATCCGGGGGATGCCTGCCAGGTCGCGCTGATGCTAACCCCAGCCCCGGCCGAGAGACAGCCCCGCTGTCAGTGTGGTGTGGCGCGGCAGGGTCTTACGGAGGTCGTTGCGCCGGGGGGTGTCGGACCCTGGTTGCGGCGGGGCGGGCGCGGCGATCAGGCCTGGCCTCGCCTGCCCGCAGCCTGCTGGGCGCGCCGCGCGCGCCTGACCATGTGCGCGCCCATTGGGGCCATCAGGAGTGCGCCGCAGACGATCAGGACCCAGGGATAGTGCGGGAAACGCAGCCCCTCGGGGACCAGGTTGGTCTGCGCAAACCCGTCCGCCAATCCGATGCCCGCGAGGATTGCGCCGAGGACATCGAGCACGAGCAGGGTGACCGGTATGCGTGTCGTCTCGCTGCTGGTCATGTGGCTTTGCTCCTGTTGGGGCCGCGGCGCGGCGCCCGGGTTCTGCGCCGGGAACCGCCGGCATCGGCCGGGGCGACACAGGCGTACGGGCCGACGCTGGTGAGGAGGGCGCCGCCAACTCTCCCGGCATCTTCCCGCGCGGCCGGCGACGCGGCAACCCCAATGTTCCGACAAGCTGCCGGCAACCGAACGGCTCGCCGCAACCTTTTGATCGGTGCCGGCCAAGCTGGGATCATGGCGTGGGCCCAAGCCCAGCCGTCCAGCAGTTTCAAGGAGCAGTACCATGGCCAAAGCGCCCGCCAAACGCCGGGGCATCACCCTCGCTTCTCACGCCGACGCACAGGATTTTCCGGATCTCTTCGCCGGTCCCCGGCCGACTGACTCGCCGGCTACCGGATCCGGGGAGCCCACGGCCGCCGAGTCCCGGGCCGACGATTCGGGGGTCGGGTCGGGAGAGCTGCTGGAGCAGCTCGCCGAGCTGCGCCGAATCAGTACCGAGCTGGACAACAGGTGGCGTCGCCAGACCGACCAGATGCGCCAGCAGGTGCGCATGCTCGAGGAGCAGCGCGAGCAGATCATCCGGCAGACGGGGCGGCTCGAGTCCCTGGAGCAGATGCGCAGGACGTCGGGCAGGGTGGGGTTCCTGCTGGTGCTGCTGTCCTTGGTGTCCGTAAGCGCCCTGACCTACCACACCTGGCCAAGGATCCAGGGCGTGGCGGGTGACTGGGAGCGCCTGAGCGCCGGGGCCGCGCGGCTTGCCCCGGACATCGAGGCGATGCGCGCGGATCTCAGCGGTCTGCGCTCCGGCGTGGGGGAGATGGGTGGCTCCATCGGTTCGCTCCAGGCGGATGTCGCCGGGGTGCGGGCTGACCTCGCAACCTTGCGTGAGCGCGTCGCTGCCGTCCCCGAGGCGCTGACGGACACCGGGCAACGCGTGATGCCGCGCAACGCCATGACCATGACCAATCCCTATCGGAGCAGGTACCCCGGGAGACCCTGGTAACCACGGTAAGGCAGCCGATCAGGTCCTGAACGATCCGGGCCGGCGCGGACAGAGGATGGTCCCGGGGCAGGCCCTGGTAACCGCGCCCGCCTCGATGACCCGATTCGCCGGGCGATCCGTCGCCCGGACGCGAGGCGCGCTACATCAGCGCTTCCCTGCCTCCGCCTCTCGCTCCTTCTGCGCCGGTTCCGGCGCCTCGGCCTTCTGCACCGCCAGATGGGCCAACTGCTCGTAGAGATGGAAACGGGTCTGGACGTGCTTCTGGGCCTGGCGCAGGAAGCGCTCGGCGGCGTCGGGGTGGGTGCGGTTCAGCACGCTGAAGCGGGTCTCGGTGCTGATGTAGTCCCGATAGGGGATGCTCGGGGCCTTGCTGTCGATATGCAGTGGGTTCTCGCCCTTCGCCGTACGCCTGGGGTCGTAGCGGAACAGGCCCCAGTGGCCGGAGCTCACGGCCAGGTCTTGCTGGCGCAGGTTGTTCGACAAGTCCACCCCGTGGGCGATGCAGGGGGAGTAGCAGATGATCACCGAGGGGCCCGGGTAGCTCTCGGCCTCGAGGAAGGCGCGCACCGTCTGCACGTCCTTGGCGCCGAATGCGACGCTGGCCACGTAGACGTTCTCGTAGGCCATGGCCATCATGGCCAGGTCTTTCTTGAAGGTGGGCTTGCCGGCGGCGGAGAACTTGGCCACCGCGCCCATGGGGGTGGCCTTGGAGGTCTGACCGCCGGTGTTGGAGTAGACCTCGGTGTCCAGCACCAGGAGATTTACGTCCCGGCCCGTGGCGAGCACGTGGTCCACGCCGCCATAGCCGATGTCGTAGGCCCAGCCGTCGCCGCCGATGATCCAGACGCTGCGCCGCACCAGTTGCTCGCAGACGCCCTCCAGCGCCCGCGCCTCGGGGCTGTCGATGGTGGCGAGCTTGGTCTTGAGGGCGGCCACCCGCTCGCGCTGGTCGTATATCCCTGCCTCGTCTGATTGGTCGGCATTGAGCAGCCCGTCGGCCAGCTCGCCGCCGATGCGGTCGGCGAGCGCCTTGAGCAGGGTGCGGGCCTGGGCCGCCTGGGCGTCGACGGCGAGACGCAGCCCGAGCCCGAACTCCGCGTTGTCCTCGAAGAGCGAGTTGTTCCAGGCCGGTCCGCGACCATTGGGGTCGGTCGCGTACGGGGTGGTCGGCAGGTTGCCGCCGTAGATGGACGAGCAGCCGGTGGCGTTGCCGATCAGCATGCGGTCGCCGAAGAGCTGGGAGGCGAGCTTGACATAGGGCGTCTCGCCGCAGCCGACACAGGCCCCCGAGAACTCGAACAGGGGCTGGAGCATCATCGCGTGCTTGATCTTGGTGCCGTCGAGGCTGCGGCGGTCGTACTCGGGCAGGGTCAGGAAGAAGTCCCAGTTGGCCTGCTCGACGCCGTGGCGCTCGTCGGCGTCCAGCATGTTCAGCGCCTTGCGGTTGGGGTCCTTGCGGTCGCGGATCGGGCACACCTCCACGCACAGGCCGCAGCCGGTGCAGTCGTCCGGGGCCACCTGATAGGTGATGTGATGGTCCGCCGGGAAGTCCTTGCCCTTGATCTTGACGTGCTGGAAGGCCTCGGGGGCGTTGGCCGTTAGCGACTCGGGATAGACCTTGGCGCGAATGGCCGCGTGCGGACACACCAGCGGGCACTTGCCGCAGTGGGTGCAGAGATCGTCCTCCCACTTGGGCAGCTTGAGGGCGATGTTGCGCTTCTCGTACTGGGTGGTGGCGGTCGGCCAGGTGCCATCGGCGGGCACCAGGCTGACCGGCAGGCTGTCCCCTTTGCCGGCGATCAGGGTGGCGGTGACCTTGCGCACGAAGTCCGGCGCCGTGTCCGGCACCACGGGCGGGCGCTCGAGGCTGCTCGTCACCTGTCCGGGCACCTGGACCTCACGCAGCCCGTCGAGTGTCGCGTCGATCGCGGCATAGTTGCGCTCGAGCAGGCGCTGGCCCTTCTTTCCGTAGGTCTTCTTGACCGCCTCCTTGATCTGGGCGATGGCCTCGTCGCGGGGGAGGATCCCCGAGATGGCGAAGAAGCAGGTCTGCATGATGGTGTTGATGCGCCGACCCATGCCGGTCTGAGCGGCGATGGCGTAGGCGTCGATGCAGTAGAGCTTGAGGCCCTTGTCGATGATCTGCTGCTGCATGCGCCGCGGCAGATCGTCCCACACCCGGTCCGGCGGGGTCGGTGAGTTGAGCAGGAAGGTCCCGCCGGGCTTGGCCTTGTCCAGCATGTCGTACCGGGTGAGGAAGGTCGGCTGGTGGCAGGCCACGAAGCTCGCCTGGTCGTCCCCGATGAGATAGGTGCTGTGGATCGGGCGGGGGCCGAAGCGCAGATGGCTCACGGTGACGGCGCCCGCCTTCTTGGAGTCGTACTCGAAATAGCCCTGACCGTAGTTGGGCGTCTCCTCGCTGATGATCTTGATGGAGTTCTTGTTCGCCGACACGGTGCCGTCGGAGCCCAGGCCATAGAAGACGCAGGCGGTGACGGCGGGGTCCTCGTGTCGGAACGCGGGGTCCCAGGGGAGGCTCAGGTGGGTGACGTCGTCGTGGATGCCGACGGTGAACTGGCGCTTGGGCTGGTCGCGGGCCAGCTCGTCGAAGACCCCCTTGACCATGGCCGGCGTGAACTCCTTCGACGACAGCCCGAAGCGGCCGCCGCACACCCGCGGCATGGTGGCGAGCCGTCCGTCGGCCATCGCCTGGGCCAGCGCCGTGACCACGTCCTTGTAGAGCGGCTCGCCGTCGGCGCCGGGCTCCTTGGAGCGATCGAGCACCGCGAGTCGGGTCGCGGTCACCGGCAGGGCGGCGAGCAGGCGGCCGGGGTCGAAGGGGCGGAACAGCCGCACCTTGATGAGACCGACCCGTTCGCCCTGAGCGACGAGGGTCCGCACCGCCTCCTCGGCGGCGCCGATGCCCGACCCCATGAGCAGGATCACCCGCTCGGCGTCCGCCGCGCCAACGTACTCGAAGAGCGCGTACTGGCGGCCGGTGAGGGCGGCGAAGCGGTCCATCACCGACTGGACGATGCCGGGGACCGCGTCGTAGTAGCGGTTCACCGTCTCGCGGCCCTGGAAATAGACGTCCGGGTTCTGGGAGGTGCCGCGGATCACCGGGTGGTCTGGGTTCAGGGCCCGTGCGCGGCAGGCCGTCACCTGCTGCTCGTCGATCATGGCGCGGACCTGATCGCGCGACAGGCGCTCGATCTTGGTCACCTCGTGGGAGGTGCGGAAGCCGTCGAAGAAGTGCAGGAAGGGCACCCGGCTCTCGAGGGTCGCCGCCTGGCTGATCAGGGCGAAGTCCATCACCTCCTGGACGTTCGCCGAGCAGAGCATGACATAGCCCGTGGCCCGGCAGGCCATGACGTCGGAGTGGTCCCCGAAGATCGACAGGGCCTGAGCCGCCAAGGATCGGGCCGACACATGCAGGACCGTCGGGGTTAGCTCCCCGGCGATCTTGTACATGTTGGGGATCATGAGCAGCAGGCCCTGGGAGGCAGTGAAGGTGGTGGCCAGGGATCCGCCCTGGAGCGCGCCGTGGATGGTCCCGGCGGCGCCCGCCTCGCTCTGCATCTCGATCACGTCAGGGACCGTGCCCCATAGGTTCTCGATCCCTAGGGACGACCACTCGTCCGACCACTCGCCCATGGGCGATGCCGGGGTGATGGGGTAGATCGCGATGACCTCGTTGGTGAGGTGGGCGACGTAGGCGGCGGCTTCGTTGCCGTCGAGGGTGACCATCTCGGGCGCGGACTGGGGCTGCGGCATGAGGCTCTCCCACGGGCTGGGCGGGTGGACATCGAGGGCGCGCCGGGTCGGCGCCGGCCGCGGCCAACTATACGCCGAAAGACCGGCGGCGTAGGAGCGCGCGCGGCATGGGTACTCGGCGTGCCGATGCCATTAGAATGCCACGAATACCAAACCTGCCCCGCACACGCCGGGGATCTCCGTCCGGGCCCGGGACCATGCCGCGAGATCACGACCCCAAACGACCATGAGCGCCGCGGTGGCCGATTTCGGGCTCTGTCTGCGCCCCATGCTGGCATCCGATCTGCCCCTGGTGATGGCCTCGGAGCGGGCCGCCTATGAGTTCCCCTGGACCGAGGGGATCATCGCGGACTGTCTGCGCGTGGGTTATCACTGCTGCGTCGCGGAGCGCAACGGTGTGGTGGTCGGCCACGGCATCATGAGCGTGGGCGCCGGCGAGTGTCATGTGCTGAACATCTGCGTGCACCCGAGTTGGCAGGGGCAGGGCATCGGTAGGTATCTGCTGCGCGGCCTGCTCGCCCATGCGCGCGCACGCAACGCCGACACCGCCTTCCTGGAGGTGCGGATCTCCAACGCCCTTGCCTACCAGCTCTATGCGTCCGAGGGATTCTGCGAGGTGGGCACCCGGCGCGGCTACTACCCGGCCCGGGAGGGGCGTGAGGACGCGGTGGTGCTGGCGCGCTCGTTGTAGCCTCGGCGCCTGTGACGGGCTGCGGTGGCGAGCAGTGACGACGCCAAGTCGACCGGAACCATCGGATGGATGAGCCTAGCGAGATCCACCGGCCAGGCTCAGACCGACCCCCGACCGATCAGCGAGACAGCATGCCGCTCGACCTGACCCCCGTCTGGCTCACCCTCAAGCTCGCCGCCTTCACCACCCTCGTGCTGCTGCTGATCGGCACGCCGCTGGCCTGGTGGCTGGCGCGCACCCGCTCGCCCCTCAAGCCGGCGGTGTCCGCCCTGGTGGCCCTGCCGCTGGTTCTGCCCCCAACGGTGCTCGGGTTCTATCTCCTGCTCCTGCTCGGCCCGGCGGGCCCGGTGGGGCGGGTCACCGAATCACTCGGAATCGGCACCCTGCCGTTCACCTTCCCCGGTCTGGTGGTGGCCTCGGTGCTCTATTCGCTGCCCTTCCTGGTCCAGCCCGTCCACAACGCCTTCGAGGCGATCGGTGAGCGCCCGCTCGAGGCCGCGGCCACCCTGCGTGCCTCGCCCCTGGGCGCCTTCTTCAGCGTCGCCCTGCCGCTCGCCTTGCCGGGGCTGCTCTCGGGCGCGATCCTCGCCTTCGCCCACACCATGGGCGAGTTCGGGGTGATCCTGATGATCGGCGGCAACATCCCGGGCGAGACCAAGGTCCTCTCGGTGGCCATCTACGACCACGTGGAGTCCCTGGAGTGGACCCAGGCCCATTGGCTGTCGGCCGGCATGGTGGCCTTCGCCTTCCTGGTGGTCCTGGCGGTCAACCTGCTCGGGGCGCGGATGCGCCGGATCGGGCGCGGTTGATGGACGGCCTGGATGTGGACCTGCGGCTCTCCCGGGGCGCCTTCCGGCTCGAGGTGGCCTTTCAGGCCCCGGCGACCGGGGTCACCGCGCTCTTCGGTCCCTCGGGCTGCGGTAAGACCAGCCTGCTGCGGTGCGTGGCCGGGCTCGAGCGCGGGGCGGGTCACTGCCGGCTGAATGGCGAGCCCTGGCAGGACGACGCCGCGGGGTGTTTCATCCCCACCCACCGGCGCCCCATCGGCTATGTATTCCAGGAGGCGAGCCTCTTCCCCCATCTCTCGGTGCGGCGCAACCTGGAGTTCGGCCGTCGCCGGGTGCCGCCGGTCGAGCGCAGGGTGGGTCTCGACGAGGTGGTGGATCTGCTCGGGATCGGGTCCATGCTCGACCGGGACCCGGCCGGGCTGTCGGGGGGGGAGCGCCAGCGGGTTTCGATGGCGCGGGCCCTCCTGACCAGCCCGCGGCTGTTGTTGATGGACGAGCCCCTCTCCGCCCTCGACCACCAGAGCAAGCACGACATCCTGCCCTATCTCGAGCGGCTACACGAGACGCTCGCGATCCCCGTCCTCTATGTCAGCCATTCGCCCGATGAGGTGGCCCGGCTCGCGGACCGCCTGGTGTTATTGGAATCGGGGCGGGTGCGCGCGGCGGGGGTGGCCGCGGAGCTGTTCACCCGGGTGGACCTGCCACTCGCCCGTGATGACGGCGCGGCGGCACTGCTGGACGGGCGGGTAATCGGTCACGACCCGCACTACCACCTGAACCGGGTGGAGACACCTGGCGGCATCCTCTATGTGGCCGGCGTCGAACGCGCGCCCGGCGCGCGGGTGCGCGTGCGCATACAGGCCCGGGATGTAAGCATCGCGTTGGACGAGCCCGGCACCTCGAGCATCCTCAACATCCTGCCCGGTCACATCGAGGCCATCGAGGACATCGACGCGGCCCAGGTCCTGATCCGGCTCGCGGTCGGTCCGGGCGGTCGCATGGCGCTGCTTGCCCGCATCACCCGCCGCTCGCGCGATCTGCTGCACCTGCGCCTGGGCCAGGAGGTCTATGCCCAGGTGAAGGCCGTGGCCCTGATGGATTGAGGGGCGTCAGCCCCGGGTGACCGGCCGCCGGGACCCCGCGCCCCATGGCGACCACGGGGGAGGGCGCTCACGAGGGCCTTGGATGGCCTTGGTGGTCATGGGATACCTCCAGGCCGACTAGTTGAGGTTGGCGCCCGCTGCCGCGGCGGGACGCGACTCCGAGGCGACCCGCGGCGAGGCCTCCCCATCCATCAGGGTCAGGGTGCCGATCGGGGCGACCCGCTCCGCCACCTGATAGGCAGGCTGGGCCGCGGGGGCGACGAAAAGGCCCTGATTGAGGGCCACGAGCGACCCCAGGATGACCGCGGCCGCGACGCCGTAGGGGAGCCGGTCGGTCATGTGGTTGCCCTCCCACCAGGCGCGCAGCCCCTCGATGCGGGCCCGCGCAGGCGCCCAGTGCCCTTCGATGACGGGCCCGTAGGCGGAGGCCAGGGAGCTGAGACCCTCGTAGCGGGACTTGAGGGCATGGGTGATCTCGGTCGTGTTCATCTCGCACCTCGTTTCACGGAGCGCTCCGGCCCTTGTGGGCCAGACTGGGTTGATCGACGTGTGGTGGCCGCGGGTCGGCCCGGGATCCGTGCGGCTTCACCGACACGCCCTGGGATGACACTTCGGGTGTCGTCGGAGGGATCCAAGCCGGAAAAGGTTCCGGGTTGGCGGGGCGAAGATCAGATTTTTTCGCGGTGCTTGGTCGCCGCCGGATGGGCGCCTTCCAATTCGCAGCGTGTGCCCGACACCCCGTGCGCGGCTTCGAGCACCAGATGCAGGCGCGCCACCAGGGCGCGTGCGGTGGAATCGACGGATCGCCGCCAGGCGTCGGCGTCCCAGGTCTCCGCAAGATGGGACCAGTCGAGCTCCGGGGGCCCGTTGTCGGCAACGATCAGGAGCCCCTGGGGGCAGACGGCGTGGCGCATCCGGCTGGTGCCCAGGGCGTCAGCGAGCCGGCGGATGGCATCGGAGTCGGCCGTGCCCGCCGACCTGGCACGAGTGGCGGCCCCGGCCGGGATCAGGATCACCAGGGGTCCGGATATCCGCGGACCGGCCGCCTCGCGGCCCGGGCCCGACCGCCCGCGGCTGCCGTGGTCGGTCAGAAGCGCCATGCGAAAGGGCATCCCCTGGTGGATCCCCCAGAACTGGTCGACGAGCCCGAAGGCGGCGGTCCGCTCCGCCAGCGGCGAGGCGCGCAGGGCCTTAGTCAGGGTATCCCCCGAGTCGAGCCGCTCCAGCCCGAAGAAACCCAACACCCGGTCCCGCAACGGCTCGACGGCGCGCTCGCGCAGGGCATGGATGGGGGCGCGGGCGAGCCAGGCCCCGATGATCCCGATCAGGATGGCCCACAGCAGGGTGATGGGCACGGACAGGGATGCCTCGGCGACCAACAGGGTCAGTAGCAGCCAGGCCCCGATCAGCAAGGGCGCCCGTCGTCGCAGGCGCCGCTCCGCCGCGCCGATGCCAAGCTCCAGACGCTCCAGCTCGGGGGCGATCCAGTCGGCGAAATAGTCGGCGAAACCGGACTCCCAGGGGGCAAGCTCGGTGGAGCCGCCCTGCCCGGGGTAGGTCAGTCCGGCCATCCTCGACTCGACCGCGCTCATGGCCGCGCCCCGCCCGATCCGTCGGCCTCGGGCGTGCCCCCCGTGCGGGCGGCGCGCAGGCGCTCGAGGACCAGGAAGCTGATCTCGCCCGTGGGCGGAAGACCGACGTCCCTGGCGAAGGCACGCAGCGCCGCCCGAGTGCGCCGGCCGATCAGGCCGTCCACCGGTCCGGGGTCGAACCCCAGATCGCGCAGGTGCAGCTGGGTCAGGCGGACGACGTCGTTGGTGAGCGGGGGGGCGGCGATCCGCTCGGGACCCTCGGGTCCAGCCCGGCAGTCCTCGAGGGACAGGGTCGCGGCAGCGGCCGGGTGAGCGAGCTCGAACGACCCCGCCGGATCGCAGGGGACGGGCGGCGCGGGTGTCTCCAGGGCGACCTCGCCCTGAGCGCCCTCGGTCGCCGGCGGCTGGCTCTCGGCCGGCGCGGGCGCCGGTGCATCCGCCACGGCGACAGCCGCATCGCCCTCCATCGACCCCGGGTCATCCGGTGGCAGCTCGTCCCGCTCGGCGGCGTCCGGCAGGGTGTCCTCCACCTCGGGTTGATCCGGGGGAGGTTCGCCCAACTCGCGATCAGAGGGCGCCGGACCCACGGGCCCGATGTTCTCCGGCAATGGGTCTGCCGGTTCGGCGTCCGCCAGGACGACCTCGGACTGCGGTGTGGGTTCGGGCGTGGGCTCGGTTGTGGGCGTGGCCTCCGCGCCTGAGATGGGGCGATCCAGCGGGGCGGGCGCAGGGTCAGCGTCCGGACCCTCGGGCCGCGCGTCGCGATCCTGATCCGCAAGGGTTGGCGCGCGATCCTGGGGCGGGGCCTCTTCGACATCGGAGATCGGGCCCGGTGCCGTCGGCTCGGCGGCCTCCCCACCGACGAGCTCTACGTCGCCCGTCTCCCGATCGACGGCCTCGGTATCGTGGGTCCAGCCGTCTCGGGCGGGCCTTGGAGCGGCTGGACGGCGAACCCGAGCGCGAGCAGCAACACGAGGACGCCCAGCCAGGCCGCCCCGGCTGCGGGCCAGGTCCCCATGGCGGTCTCCGGGTCCCCGGCCCGCGCGCGGAGCGCCGTCACCGCATCCGCGCCCCGCGAGATCAGGAATCGGCGGCCACGCCGCCATTGGCGCGCGCCGGTCTGGATGGTGAATTCCCCGACGGCGAGCAGGGGGCCCGCGAGGGCGATCAGGTCCCCTGGCGGGACCCGATCGATGAGCGGTGAGAGGCGGGCCGGTTTCAGCCAGGCCACCAGGGCGACCGCCGCGGCCAGGGCGAGTCCGATGCCGACCGGCCGGGCATCGGAGAGCCAGGCGGCGGGGGTCCCGAGCATCAGGGCGTAGGCGATGCTCAGCACGATCAGTGCGCCCCAGGCGAGGGTTCCGGCCCCGTAGCCCGGCTCGGGGTGGGCGGGCAGTCGCCAGACGACCCAAAGGAAGCGCGCCATGAGCAGGGCCGTCGCCGCGGCGCTGAGGGCTACGGCCTGGGTGAGCCAGGCCCAGTCCGTGCCCGTCAGGGTCGGCTTCATGGCGTACTTCGCCACCGCCCCGCTGGTTGGGGGCATCCCCGCCATGGAGAGTGCAAGCAGCACGAGCCCGACCAGGACGACCGCCTGGAGCGGGCCGTGCAGGCGCAGTCCGACCCCCAGGAAGAGCCCGCCCTTCACCAGTGCGTGGTGGGCCGCGTAGAGGGTGAGTGCCAGGATCCCGGCGGGTGCCAGCGCCGGCTCGACGAGCATCAGGCCGAGGGTCAGGGAGAGCAGGCCCATCTTGCTCACGCTGGAATAGGCCAGGATCACCTTGGGATTGGACTGGATCAGACCGATGGGGACGGCGAAGAAGAGGCTCAGCATCCCCGCGAAGACCAGGAGCAGGCCCCAGCCCGCGAGTGACTCCTCGCCGACCGGCAGGAAGCGCAGCCAGCCGAGCAGGGCGACCTTGATCATCGCCCCGCTGAGCACCGCGCTGGCCGGGACCGGCGCGGCCGGGTGGGCCAGGGGCAGCCAGACATGGAGGGGGACGAGTCCGGCCTTGATGGCGAGCCCGAAGATGAGTAGACCGACCGTGAGGTCACCGAGCCCCATCAGTTGGTCGCGCTCGGGCGTCAGGCTGCCCGCATGCTGGGCGATCATCACCAGCGCGGCGAACAGGGCGAGCTCGCCCGCGAGGGTCATGGCGAGATAGACGCGCCCGGCACGCAGGGCCGCGGGGTCGCCGTCGTGGACCACCAGCCCATAGGCGGCGAGGCCCATCAACGAGAACCCGAGATAAAAGCTGACCAGATCCTGGCCCAGGATGAGCAACAGGTTCCCGGTCATGGCGAGCAGGAAGAACACCCTGAACCGCGCCGCGTGGGGCCCGTCCCGCATCAGCGGTGCCGAGTAGATCCCCGCGGCGAGCCACAGGACGGAGGTGAATGCGAGGAAGAGACGCGCGATCGGGTCACTTCCGAGGCTGGTGCCGAGCAGCAGCCAGGGCAGCTCCAGTTGTGCCCCATCCGTCAGCAGGACCGCGCTCAGGACCCCGGGGAGGGCCGCGACCGCGGGCAGCCACCAGGCCCACCGAGCGGCGGTGACGGCGGCCGCGAGCAGGGGTATCAGCCAGGGCAGGACCAACAACAGGCTCATGGGCTCTGTCCTGGGCTAGGCGCCGGCCCCAGCGCCGCCGAACGTAGCCAGGGCTCCGAGGATCAACAGGGCCAGAAGTCCGAGCCAGAGTAGCCCGGCGGTGGGCCACTGGCCGATCCAGCCCTCGGCGTCCGGTCCGCGATCGAGTCGGGCGGTCAGGGCCTCCAACCGGGGCCTGGTGCCTTTGAGCAGCCTCAGCCAGAGTCCGAGCGCCATGCCGCCCAGCCATCCGAGGGCGCGTGCCAGCGGACGGGCGAGGATCAGGATGTCGCCGGGTGGGATACGTCCGACGACCGGGCTCATCAGGTCCGGACGCAGACGTCCGCTCAGGACGAAGGGCAGGGCGAGTAGGGCGGCGACCAGGAGGGGGACGCCCCCGCCGAGCCAGGTCTCGGGCGGGCCCAGGACCAGGGGCAGGGCGGCGACCAGGGCCAGCACCGCGAGCCAGGCGCCATCCGAGACGACCGGTGCGCGCTCCGTGGTGGGCCTGATGGACCCGAGGGTCCACAGGAAGCGCAGCATCAGGAGCGCCATGGCCACCGTGCTCACCCAGACCAGGGGCCCCAGCCAGGCCCAGTCCGTGGATGTCAGGGAGGGCTTGATCCCCGACTTTGCCACCGAGCCGCTGGTCAGCGGCGCGCCGGCGAGTGCGAGGGCGAGAAAGGCGAGCCCGGGCAGGACCAGCCAGGTCCGCAGACCCTCGACCCGCAATCCGACCCCAAGGAACAGACCCGCCTTGACCAGTCCGTGATGGGCGGCAAACAGGGCCACCGCGGTGATGCCCACCGGGGCCAGCGCCGGCTCCATCCAGACCAGGCCCAGGGTCAGCACCAGGAGACCGGCCTTGGCCACGCTCGAATAGCCCAGCACCACCCGCGGGTCGGTTTGGGTGAGCCCTACGGTCAGGGCGAGCAGCAGTGACGCCAGCCCGAGCAGCACCAGCAGGGCGCCCCACTCGGTCGAGGCCACCTGCCCCAGGGGCAGCCAGCGCAGCCATCCGAGCACCGCGACCTTACTCATGGAGCCGGCCAGCACCGCGGCCACCGGGGCGGGCGCCCGCCCATAGGTAGGGGGCAGCCAGAGGTGGACGGGGACCAGCCCGGCCTTGATGGCCAACCCGAGGAGCAACAGGGCCAGGGTCCCGTCACCCAGCCCCGCCAGGTCGGCCGGGGCGGGTGTCCGGGTGCCGGTCGTCGGAGACGATCAGGATCACCGCCGTGAACAGGGCCAGCTCCGCGATCACCGTCATGACGAGATAGACACGTCCGGCGCGCAGGGTGGCCTCCGCCTCGGGGCCCGACCGGGCCTCGTGCACGATCAGCCCGAAGGCGGCCAGGCCCATGATGGAGAATCCGGTGTAGAAGCTCGCCAGGTCCTGACCCAGGATCGACCACAGGTTCCCGCCCATGGCGAGCAGGAACAGGACTCGGAAGCGGGCGGCGTTGGGGGAGCCGCGCAGCTCGCGGATCGCGATCACCCCGGCGGCGCCCCAGACCAGGGCGGTCAGGAGCAGGAAGACCCGACCGGTCTCGTCCAGCCCCAGGACGGTCCCGAACAGCAGCCAGGCCATCTCCGCCTGGGTGCCAGTGGGGACCAGCAGGGCGGCGGCCAGGGCCGCGATCGGCCCCGCGGCCGGGCTCCACCACAGCCGGGGCGAGGCGGCCAGGGCCGCGAGCAGGAAGGGCAGGCCCCAGGCCGCGACCAGGAGGGCGGTCACAACCCGTACTCCCGGCGGGCGATCAGCTCGGCCCACTCGAGCGGGCTGTAGGGTGCCGCGGCGAACAGGCCGGCGGCCAGGGCGAGCAGGGCGGTGATGACCGGTGGCCACAGGAGCGGGGCGGCGGTCTCCATACGCCCCGCGGGGATGTGCTCCTCGGGCCAGTGGGCCGGGGGCTCCTTGAACCAGGCCCGGAACAGGATCGGGAAGAAATAACCCGCATTGAGCAGACTGCTGGTCACCAGCACCGCGAGCACCCAATGGCTCCCGGCCTCGACCGCGCCCAGACCCAGATACCACTTGCTGACGAACCCGGCGACCGGCGGGACCCCGATCATCCCCAGGGCGCCCAGGGTGAAGGCCAGGGTGGTCCAGGGCATGCGCCGACCCACCCCGTCCATCTCGCTCACCCGGTGCACGCCGAGGGTCTCGGCATAGTTTCCGGCGCAGAAGAACAGGGTGATCTTCATGAGCCCCTGATGGACCAGGTGCACCACCCCCCCGATCGTGGCGACCGGCCCGAAGATCGATGCCCCCAGCGCGATATAGGAGACCTGGCTCACCGTGGAGTAGGCCAGCCGTTTCTTGAGACCGTCCTGGGACAGGGCGAGTACGGAGCCGTAGACGATGGTGATCGAGGCGAGTGCGCCGAGGACCGTGAGGACGCCCAGCGAGTCGGCCACGGTCACCCCGTAGACGTCATAGACCACCCGGATGATGCCGAAGGCGCCGGCCTTCACCACCGCCACCGCGTGCAGCAGGGCGCTCACCGGCGCCGGGGCGACCATGGCCTGGGGCAGCCAGCCGTGGAGAGGGACCAGCGCGGCCTTCACCCCGAGCCCGGCGAGCAGGACCAGGAAGATCAGGGTGAGCTGGATCGGGTGCTCCTCGACGAAGGGGCCCAGCATCCCCCCCTGAATGAAATTGACCGGCCCCACCAGGGCATGCAGCCAGGCCGCCCCGATCAGCAGCACGGTGCCCCCGCCGAGGGTATACGCGAGATAGATGCGTGCCCCCTTGATGGCATCGGGCGTGCCGCGATGGGCGACCAGAGGATAGGTGGCGAGGGTGAGGATCTCGTAGAAGATCACGAAGGTGAACAGGTTCCCGGCCAGGGCGAGGCCGACCGTGGCAGAGACGCACAGGCTGAAGAATCCGAAGAATCGGCTTCGGTTGGGCGAGTGCTCGAGGTAGCCGATGGCATAGATGGTCGTCACCAGCCAGAGGACGGTGGAGAGGGTGACGAAGAGCACCGAGAGGGCATCTGCGCTGAAGACCAGCTCGAGTCCGGGTGCGAGGCTGAAGCGGCTCTCGAACTCCCGCCCGTGGAAGACCCCCCAGATCAGCCAGCCCACCAGGGCGAGCTTCACCAGCGCGCCCAGCATGTTGAGCCCGGTGCGCAGGATGTAGCTCTCCTCCTTGAGCAGGAAGATCAGGAGCCCAGGCACGAGTGAGCTGAGCACGATGGCCGCGGGCAGCCAGGCGTCGAGATTCATGGGGCGGCCTCCGGCGTACCGGCGGTGGTATCGAGCAAATCCCAGAGCGGCTCCGAGGCCACACCCAGCGCGAGCATCGCCACCAGGGCCAGGATCAACCCGGGGAGCTGGAGCGGTAGTCCGATGGCCGCGGCACCCGGACAGCCGCGTTGCTTGCGGGGCGGGGCGTTCCCGTGGCGGGGGGCCGCGGCAAAGGCGTGTCCGAGCACCCGGAAGACATAGGCCGCCGCGAGCAAGGTGCCGATCATCACCACCGGCACCCACCACCACTGACCGAGCTCGATCGCCGCGGTGAGCAGCATCCACTTGGCGGTGAAGGTGCCGCTCGGCGGCAAGCCGATGAGTCCCACACCCGCCAGCGCCACCCCGAGGGTCACCACCGGGAGGGCCTGGGTGGCGGCGCTCAGATCGTCGATACGGTCATGACCGGCGGCCTTCTGCAAGAGTCCGGCACACAGGAACAGGCTGGCCTTGGCGAAACCATGGGTGAGTGCGAGCAAGACGGCCGCCCCTAGCAGCTGGTCGTGGGCGTCCCCCTGCGGCAGCGCGGCCAGCAGGGGGAAGAACAGGAAGAGATAGCCGAGCTGGGCGACCGTGGAGTAGGCGGCGAGCAGCTTGAGACGTTCCGCCCGCAGGGCCCGCCATGAGCCCCAGAGCACCGCCCCCGCGCCCAAGATCCCCAGTACCTGGGTGGCCGCGGCCCCCGTCACCGGCCCGAAGAGGTCCAGCCACAGACGCAGCACCAGATAGAAGGCGGCCTTGACCACCAGGGCCGAGAGGGCCGCGCTCACCGGCGCGGGCGCGTTAGCGTGGGCGGGCGGGAGCCAGAAGTGCAGAGGGAAGAGGGCAGCCTTGAGGAGCAGGCCGCCGGTCATCAGGGCGAACGCCACCCAGGCGACCGGGCCTTGGCCCAGCGACTCCGCCGCCTGCTCCAGATCCAGGGTGCCGAGCGCGGTGTAGATCAGCGCGACCCCGAGCAGATAGGTCAGGGAGCCCAGCAGCCCCACCAGCAGGTAGCGCAGATTGGCCTCGACCGCCGCCCGCTGGCCGCTCAATGCCCCGAGGGCCGCGGCCGAGAGTCCGAGCAGCTCCAGGGTGACGTAAAGGTTGAACAGGTCGCCGGCGAGGAAGAGCCCGTTGAGTGCCGCCCACAGGAGCATCCACAGGGGCCAGAATCTCTCCCCCATGGGCGAGCGCCCGAAATAGCCGGGGGCATAGAGGCTCACGGCGAGCGCCACCAGGTTGGCCATGACCAGCAAGGCGGCCGCGAGCCCGTCGGCCCGCAGCAGGATCCCGAGCGGTGCCCCCCAGCCGCCGATGGCAGAGACCTGCACACCCCCCTCGGCCACCCGGACCATCACCATCAGGGCCGCCACCAGGGTGGGCAGCGCCACGGCGAGTCCGATGGGCACTGCGCGTCGGGGCAGGGCGGCGGTCGCCACCGCCCCGATCAGGGGCAGGGCGACGCTGAGGGCCAGCCAGTCAATCATGGTCCGGCTCCTCGTCGTCTCGATCGAGGCGCTGGCCGAAGGCGAGCGCCAGGGCGGTGGCGCTCACCGCCACCACGATCCCCGTAAGCACCAGCGCGTGGGGCACGGGGTCGGGCGGCGTGTCGAGCCCCCGGTAGCCCACCGAGATCAGCAGATGGAAGACCCCCGCCCCCATGACGTTGATCGCGACCAGCTTGCGTAGCAGGGGGGCGTGGGTCAGGAAGGACCAGACCCCCAGGATGACCAGGGCGATCCCCGCCCCCGCATAGAGCACGTGGGTGATCATCGGCCGTCTCCCTCGGCGACGGGGTCCGGGCGCCCCCCGAGATAGGCGGCGGCCAGGGTCGCCCCGATGGACAGGGTGGCCGCGGTCTCGATGGTCAGGATCAGCCACTTGGCGTAGGGGAGGGGATAGGTCAGGAACCCGTATCCGAGCCCCATGAGCACCAGTCCGCAGCCGGTGAAGACCAGGACGCCGAGCCCGATCACCACCCGCAGCATCGGCTCCCTGGGCAGCCCCGCCCCGTGGAATCCGACCAGTCTCAGGGTCACCCCGGCCGCCCCCAGCAATGCCCCGGCCTGGAAGGCGCCGCCGGGGGCATGCCCGCCGACCCAGAGCATGTAGCCGCCGGCGAGGATCAGCAGCGGGACGATGAGCCCGGCCAGGGAGCGCAGGACGGGGCCGGCGGGCAGGAAGCCGGGCGAGGCGCGGCCCACTGCCCAGATCCCCAGCAGGGCGGCGAGCAGGACCGCGAGCTCGAGGAGGGTGTCGTAGGCCCGGAAGTTGAGGAGCACGGAGGTGATGGGATTGCTCACACCGCTCTCCGGGACCCGCGACAAGGCCAGCTCGGCGAGCCGATCCCCGGAGTAGCCCTCGAGCGCCACCCAGAAGGCCCAGGCGAGCACGCAGCCCAGGGGCACCAGGAGTGCGACGATCAGGATCTCGCGCGGCTTCATCCCTTCGTGTCCCCCTCGCCCTGGTCGCCCGGGGCGATCGACCGGGGCCCAAGGGCGCGGCGGGCCGCCGCGAGCATGAGGGCGCCACCGAGCCCGGCGCCGATCGCCGCCTCGGCGAGGGCCACGTCAGGCGCCCGCAGCCGCGCCCACACGAGCGCGAGGAGCAGACCGAAGGCGATGAACAGGATCACCGCCTGGCGTGGCTCGCGGCGGGTGACGGTCGCCCAGGCGAGACCCACCACCGAAAGGGTCAGCAGGACGTCGAGTGCGAGCAACAGGCCATTCATCGGGTGTCCTCCCCGTCCCCGCGCAGTGTCCGCTTGGCGATCAGGTGGGCCGCAGTCGCCCCGGCGGCGAGCACCAGGACCCAGACCAGCCCAAGCTTCAGCCCTGCCAGGAGGTCACCGGCAAGGGGCAGCAGACCGAGGATCAGCAGGCTGAGCCCCAGGTTGTCCGCCTTGGTCAGGGCGTGCAGTCGACTCAGGGGGTCGGGGAGCCGCAGTAGTCCCACGGTACCGGCGATGAAGAAGAAGAGCCCGAGACTGATCAGGACCGCCGAGAGCGCGTCGAGCAGGGTCATCGCGTCCCCCCGGCGCCCTCGGCACGACGGGTGAAGGCCGCGATGGCGACCGCCGCGAGCAGGGCGAAGACCAGGGCCACGTCCACCAGCGCCGGCACGTTGATGGCCGGGCCGAGCAGCAGCAGGACGCCGATGCCCGAAGAGCCAATCAACTGGACCGCCATCATACGGTCGGACGGGGTCGGGCCGCGGAAGGCGCGCAACAGTCCCGCACTCATGGTCGCGAACAGGACCAGGGCGGCAGCGAGCAGGAACTCAGTCACCAGGAGGGTCCTCCAGGGTGCGGGCGGTTGGGGACCGGTGGGCGGACGGCACGGGGACGGACTCCGCGAACAACGCGGCGACGCGGCGCTCCAGTTGCGACAGGTCTCCCGCCATGTCGGAGCCTTGATCCAGGGCGTGGATGGTCACGACGTCTCCCTCCAGATCCGCGCTCAGGGTGCCGGGCAGCAGGCTCACGAGATCGACGAAGAAGACCCTGGCCCCGGGGCTGCTCAGGCTGAGTCGATAGTCGTGACAGCCGGGGTCGACCCTGACCCGTGGGCCGAGGACCCGTGACGCCACGTCGATGCCGCCGCGGACCGACTCATAGATGAAGTAAGGGACGAAGCGCAACGCGCCCCAGGGCGAGAGGCGGATGCCGGGGCCCGCCGTCAGTCGCCAGCTCGCCCAGGCCGCGGCCGCCACGGCCGGGACCCCGATGATCGCCGACGCCGGATCCGCGCCGGCGATGACGACCCACACTGCGGCGCACAACAACAGACGCGAGCCGATGGCGAGGACCCGCGTCCCGAGACCGGGCGGCGGGCTCGGGGTAGGCGAGGGATGGCTCGGGTCGGCGCTCATGTCGGGTAAGGGTCTCATCATTGATCGGGGTGCCAGCCGGGCGGTCGCGGTCGCCGACGACGAGCCGGCCCCATCTGGCGTGCCCCGGCCGGGGTGAGCGCCTGGGATCGAATCGCTCGACCGGCCAGCGCCCAAGTGGCGGTCCGGGTCGTACCTCCGCTGGGAGTCAGCCGGCTTCGGGGTGCGACGACGGGCCTGGTCTTAGTCGAGGCTCGGTATCGCCGCCGCGCACGGGGCAACTGCTCTGGCACCGGGGGCGCGCGACCCGAGGTCAAGGGTCCCGCGGCGCTCCGCGCCGCGCCATGGGGGTCCTAGGGGGCTGATCCTCGGATCTCGGAATCACAGGCGATCGCCGCACGCTCGAGGCGCTTTTCCGTTGGCCAGGTCCCAGCCAGCTGGGTCGAAGATCGGGGTGCGACCCGATGCATCTCAATGGTGCGTCCCAATCGGATCCGAAGTCGAGGAAAAAACGAAGTATCCATAAACCATTTCCGAAGCCACGTTTTTACGGATGGGCTATGGTCGAGCCACCTCCGGTCCGATGAAGAAATACCCCACAAAACAATGTGAAAGCGAGCTCTCCGCGCGAATCTCCTAGAACACGGCTCGGTTTTACCGATGACTCCGTCGCCGGCTCCCGAACAGTTCTCCGGTGGGATCAGCCCCGGCCCGGGAGGTGCGCTTGGGAACCGGGTCGGGCGGCGCCACCTCCGCCGCATCAAACAGTTTCTCTGAGCGAACATGACCACCAACCTACGAGCGAACTTGCTGACCGGGGTCGTCACCGTGATCCCCATCCTGGTCACGGTGTTCGTGTTCAGCTTCTTCCTTGAGCTCCTGTCCGACATCGGTCGGCCCAAGGTCATCATCATCGCCAACACAGTACGTCCCCTGTCCCCTGAGTTGGCGCGCTGGCTGATTGAGGTGCCCTGGTTCTCCTCCGGGCTCGCCATCGTGTTGACGCTGGCCATGTTCTACGTGCTCGGCTGGGCCATGTCGCGGCTGGTTGGGCGCCAGATCCTGCGCGCCGTGGAGAATTTTCTCAAACGCATCCCGCTGGTGACGACCATCTATGGCTCCACCAAGAAGCTGATCGAGGCCTTCCAGACGGACTCCGAGAAGGCCCAGAAGGTCGTGCTGATCGAGTTTCCCCACGCACGGATGAAGGCGGTCGGTCTGGTCACGCGGACCTTCATCGACGAGGACACGGGCGAGGAGATCGCCGCCGTCTATGTCCCGACCGCCCCGAACCCGACCGGTGGCTATCTGGAGATCGTCCCGGTGGCCGAGCTCGTGCCCCTCGATTGGACCGTGGACGAGGCCATGACCTTCGTGATCTCCGGCGGTACGACCGCCCCCGATCACATCCGCTTCGGCCGGCGGCAGCGAGAGGATCGGGGTCCGGGAGAGCGGCGGGGCGCGCAGGTCACCGAGCTGCGTCAGGCCGCTGCCTCGGGCGGGCTGTCGGCCCGCGAGGTCGGCGCCGGTTTGAACCCGCGTGCCGGCGGCGCCGCCTGAGACGCTGTCGATCCGGGGCGTTCTCGCCCCGATCCCCAGCGTCTGAATTCAATGCAACATCGAGAGGACAGATCCCATGAATGCCAAGAGTGACCTGCACCCAGAGGTGCTCTCAGTGACCGAACCTGAGCCCGAGGCCCGCGCCGAACCCGAGGCACGGGTCAAGACCCGCTGGGGGCGACTGGTGCTGATGGGCCTCGCGGCCTATCTCGTCGTCGCGATCGGTCTGGGCGTGTACTGGTCCATGCAGCCCGTCACCTTCGATGTGCGCGCGGCCGCCCTGGAGCGGGTGGACGGCGACGAGGCCCGGATGGGTCCCGGTGTCGTGGTGGCGGCAACGGCCGCCGAGGTGGCGCGCAACCTGCTCGAGAAGCCCGGGGGATACCTGCGCAACGACCTCACCCTGCCCGGTCTCTATCTCGACAACATGTCGAGCTGGGAGTACGGCGTGCTGAAGGAGCTGCGCGATTCCTTGCGGGCCATCCGCAACGACTTCAGCCGTTCCCAGACCCAGTCCATCGAGAATCTGGATCTGCGCAAGGCAGAGGAATTCCTGAACTACGACGTCGACTCCTGGGTCCTTCCGTCCACCGAGTCGGAGTATCGGGAGGGGATCAGGGCCCTGGAGCGCTACCTCGATGCCCTGTCGGCGGGCAATGACTACTCAGCTCGTTTCTTCTCCAGGGCGGACAACCTGGCGGCCTACCTACAGATCGTGGAGAAGCGGCTCGGCAGCTATGCCCAACGCCTGAGCGCCAGCGTCGGCGACTCCGAGCTGACCGCCGCCCTGGTCCCGGCGGGGGGAACCCCACCCCTGGCCGGCACGCCTGAGGTGCGCATTGCCACCCCTTGGCTCGAGATCGACGACGTCTTCTACGAGGCCCGCGGATACTCCTGGGCCCTGCTGCACATGTTCAAGGCCCTGGCCATCGAGTTCGAGCCGGTGCTGCGCGACAAGAACGCCAAGGTCTCCTTGCAGCAGGTGATCCGCGACCTGGAGGAGGCGACGGTGCGGATGTGGAGCCCGGTGGTCCTGAATGGCTCTGGATTCGGCTACATCGCCAACCACTCCTTGATCCTGGCCTCGTACATCTCGCGGGCCAACACCGCGGTGCTCGACCTGCGCATCCTCCTGCAGCAGGGCTGACGCCCGACCCCGCGACCCAGGGCACTCCACTTGGGGACTTTGGACGGCCTCGCGAGAGGCCGCTACCCGACGGGCGCCTCGGCGCCCGTTTTCTTGTCCGCCGTCGCTAGAGGTCACCGGTTGATCCCGGATTCCTTGGTATCCTCTTCGGCATCGTGGCCGAACCGATTCCGCCTCTCTGAGCAGCCTGCGATGGGACGCTGACCTGCCTCCCCATCCGTGCAGATCGTTCTACCTAGAAAGAGCAGTTGGACGGTCGTCAGGGTGCGTCCCGCGTGGTGTCCAGCAAGGCACAACGACGCGGAATAGTCATTCTATTCCAAGGAGTTGTAACGCAGCTGGGCGCCGCGCGGGGCGTGCCCTGACGACCGTAGCGCCGTTCACCCTAAGGGTGCCTCCCGAGTTGCTGCTGAACTTCAAGAACCTCAGATGCTTACATGTATGACGAAGCGGTCAACTGCTCTTTCTAGGTTCTATGCATTCCCATGACCTGAGCCGCTGGGCCCACAGTCACGACTATGGCACCGACGCGGAGCGTCGCGCCGAGCAGCGCACGCGCTGGGTGGTGGCCTTGACCCTGGCGACCATGGTCGTCGAGCTGATCGCCGGCTGGCTCACGGGCTCCATGGCCCTGCTCGCCGACGGCTGGCACATGGGCAGCCACGGCTTGGCCCTGGGGGCCGCCGCCTATGCCTACGGGTTCGCCCGGCGTCACCGAGCGGACCCGAGGTTCAGCTTCGGGACCGGCAAGGTCTCCTCGCTCGCCGGGTATTCGAGCGCCCTGCTCCTGGGGGCCGGTGCGTTGTGGATGCTCATCGAGTCCCTGAGCCGGCTCATCGACCCCGTCGAGATCCGTTACGGCGATGCCATGGCGGTCGCGGCCCTCGGGCTGATGGTCAATCTGGTCTCGGCGTGGCTCCTGAGTGATCCCCGGTCCCCTGATCATGGGCACGACCACCACCACGGACATGGCCACGCACACCCCCATCACCGGGCCCATGGCCATCATGAGGACCATAACCTGCGCGCCGCCTATCTCCACGTCCTTGCGGACGCGGCGACCTCTCTCCTGGCCCTGGTCGCCCTGGGACTCGGCTTGGTGCTGGGTTGGGGATTCCTGGATCCGCTGATGGGGATCGCGGGCGCAGTGCTGATCGGGCACTGGGCCTTGGGCCTGGCCCGTTCTTCTGCCCGGGTGCTATTGGATGCCGTAGACCACGGCGAGACAGCGGCGCGGGTGCGGTCGATCATCGAGGGGGACGCCGACAACCAGGTGGCCGATCTGCATCTGTGGCGCATCGGCCCCGCCGGATATGCCTGTATCGTCTCCCTGGTCACCCACCAGCCCAGGCCGGTTGAGCACTACAGGTCTCTACTCGCGGCCGTACCCGGGCTCATGCATGTCACCGTCGAGGTGAACCATTGCCGCGAGGCGCCCTGCCGGGCTGCTGCGGGCACACCTCGGCCCTGACCGCGGCGCCGTTACCGATGGCGCGAGCGGCCCTGCGATCGGTCCGTCTATGGGCCGAGATGGGTTTGCTAAAGATCAGGCGGAGCCGGGGAGATCAGGCGGGGCCGCCGACGGCTTGGGTGGCGCGGTCGCGCGCCCGGGCCTTGGCCGTTGCGCGGGCGCGCAGGCGCCGGAACCAGGACAGTCGATCGATGAACAGCCTGCCCTGGAGATGATCCATCTCGTGCTGTAGGCAGACCGCGTGCATCCCCTCCAGGTCGCGTTCGAACGATATCCCGGTCCGGTCCTGGGCGCGGACCCGCAGCTGGGTCGCGCGCACCACGTTGCCCACCACCCCGGGCACCGAGAGACAGCTCTCCTCCACCAGACCGGGCAGGGTGCTGGTGAGGATCTCCGGGTTCACATACACCTGGGGCGCGGACGCGCTGCCCGACAGGTCCATCACCAGGACCTGTCGCAGGTCCCCGGCCTGGGGGGCGGAGAGGCCGATCCCCGTGGTCCCGTAGAGGGTCTCGAGGAGGTCGTCGATCAGCCGCGCGAGGTCGGCGTCGAAGCTGTCCACGGGCACCGAGGGGCGCCGCAGACGAGGATCGGGATATTCGAGGATTGCGAGGCGTGCCATGGTGCCGGGCCGGGGTCGCGGGGTCTAGGTCTGGGAGCCGCCGGCGGATTCGGCGGCCTGGGGAGCCAGTGGACCCGAATTGATGTCCACGCCGGGTTCACGCCGGCGTGCCTCTCCAGCGGCTCTGGATGCCCGCCGGATCAAGGGGATGGTCGCCGCGATGGCCACGAGCAGCAGGGCGATCTCGATGACATAGACGGTGATGTAGCCGCTGGCCGCGCCCGCCAGCCCCCATAGCCCATCCGTGGCGCCCACGGCGGCGTTGACCAGATCGCGGATCACGCCGCTCAGCGCGACGCCGACCCCGGCGGCCGTCGCCTGGACGGCGCCCCAGGCGCCGAGTGCGAGCCCGGCCTGTTCCCGCGGTGCCCGGTTCATGGTCGCCGTGAGGGTGCCGTGACCGAAGAGTGCGCCGCCGAAGCCGATGAGGAAGTTGCCGAGCAGGAACAGGGCAGGTGCGCCCAACGGCGCCGCGACGATCACCAGCAGGAAGGCGGGTAGGCCAAGGAGCGCGCCCGCCTGGGCCATGCGGTAGGGATCGCCGCCCCGGCCGAGGACATGGGACGCAAACCCGAATCCGAGCAGGCCGCCCAGGGCCAGCAGCGCGGTGAGCTTGGTGGTCGCCCCGACCGTGAGATGCAGCACCTGCCCGCCGAAGGGCTCGAGCAGGATATCCGCCATGCCGAAGGCCATGGTGCCGATCCCGACCACCACCAGTCGGCGAACCGCGTGGTCCCCCTCGCAGAAGGTCGCCCAGGACTCCCGGAAGCTGGGGTCTGCCGCGGGCGGTGCCCGCCCGCGTGCGGGACGTCGGGTCTCCTGTTTCCACATGGCGGCGACGTTCAGGAGCATCGCGGCGACCGCGGCGGCCTGGATCACCTGCACCAGTCGCCCCGGCGAGAAGTCAGCCAAGGCCGCGCCGAACAACAAGGCGCTCGCGATCATGCCCACGAGCAGCATGACGTACATCAGGCCGACCACCCGGGCATGGGATGCGGGCGGTGTGAGGTCGGTCGCCAGGGCGAGCCCCGCGGTCTGTACGATGTGCGCCCCTGCGCCGACCATCAGGAAGGCGATCGCCGCGGAGACCTGGCCGATCCAGAGCGGCGCGTCGGCGGCCTCGAGCTTGCCCGCGAGCACCAGCAGCGCGAAGGGCATGACGGCGAAGCCGCCGAACTGGAGCAGCGATCCGTGCCAGATGAAGGGGACGCGTCGCCAGCCCAGCTCGCAGCGGTGGGTATCGGATCGGAAGCCGATCAGGGCTCGGAAGGGGGCGAACACCAGCGGCAGGGCGACCATGAGGCCGACCAGCGATGCCGGCACGCCGAGCTCGACGATCATGACCCGGTTGAGCGTGCCGACCAGCAGCACCAGGGTCATGCCGACCGAGACCTGGAATAGGGAGAGCCGCAGCAGGCGGCGCAGCGGTAGATCGGGCGTCGCGACGTCGGCGAACGGCAGGAAGCGTGGACCCAACGCGATCCACGCGGTCATCAGTTTGTGCCCGAGCTGGTTCATACCGGCGTCATGGCTGGATGACTCGAAAGGGGTTCGGGATCAGACGATCCCGAACCGACGATCTCCCCCTAACGGGGCGTGCCTGCCCGCGCGCGACGCCAACCGATGGCGAAGCGGGGTTGTCCCTCAAGGACGATCGGGCTCAACCGGCCCAATAGGCGCCGAACCAGGGCGCGTAGGTGAGGACGGCCCAATGGACGATGAGGGCGATGATGCGCGACCGAGCCCAGGAACAGGGGCAGGCCAACGGTCGGGTTAACGACGCACCAGATTCTACCTTGGTTCATGGTTTGCTCCTTAGCCGAGCCACGGCGTCAGGATCGCCGCGAGCAGATGCGCAAACAGCGCGATGACGAAGAAGACCCGGGCGCCGTCGATGACGTGCTTGTGGAGCTCCTCCGATTCTTTGATGGTCAGTCCGGTCGGCCACACGCGGTCCGGATCGTCCAAGTCGGTTGCCATATGATTTCTCCAGGACAAAGAGAGGTTTCAACCATCTCAGCCTCGTGCGAGCCCCGCACGCGGGGTGCCCTCGCCCCCTGGGCTTGGCCAAGGACCATGGGCATCCGGCGGCCTCTCCCTCGTCGGGAAACCCTTGCCGGTCCGTGGAGAAGCTTAGGAACGCCAGCCGCCAATGTCAATCTAGACTGTCGCTTAGATATGTCAATACAGCCTGACACTTGGCCAGGATCAATCCGGGACACATTCGAGCGGGCTCGCCAGCGATGAAACGCCCAGAAGCGGGCCTGTCGCTCGACTGAATCCGTGGGTGTCGGAGAGGGGTGCGCAGAGAGGTCGCGCGTCGTGATACGGCTGGGGAGCGCCGGCACTTGGGCGCGTGGGGAAGGTCGGAGGATCGGCCCGGAGGGCGGGGTCTAGGACCCGCCCTCCGGGCCCGCTAGCTCAGTGGCTCCGGCTCAGCACGGGAAGGCCGAACGGGGACGACAGGGGCGTCGGGTGACGCGACAGCACCGGGAGCCCGAACAGGGACGACAGGGCCGCTGGCTTGTTGGAAGACAGCGGGATGCCGAAGCTCGATGTTCCCGGATTCGGGTCCGCGGACAGGGTCCTGAGACCGAACATGGACGACAGTGGGGACGCCTTGGTGCTGAGCAGGCCGAGCCCAAACCAGGACGAGAAGGTCCAGGTCGAGGGCAGCAGATTCTCGGGGCTGGCGGACTGGCCGGTGTGGTTGCCGGTCAAGGGCGGCACCCCCATCAGACCCGACATCGGCGTCGGTCGGTTCCAGAGCAGCGGCATCCCGAGGCTGGACCTCCCTGGGTTGGGGTTCGCGGACAGGGTCTTCATCCCGAAGAGGGACGATGCCGGGGTAGGGTTGGTACTGAGCAGGCCAAACCCGAGCAACGACGATAACGGGGACGGGTTGGAGCTGCGCAGCCCGAGCCCGAGCCACCGCGAAAGGCTCCAGTTGGGGTCCACAAGGTTGTAGGGCCGCCCGGACGGGTCGGTAGGCTCGCGCGTCAGCAGCGGCATCCCGATCAGGGCCGAGATCGGCGCCGCTTGTTCCAGACCAGGGGCATCCCGAAGCTGGACCTCCCCGGGTTCGGGTTCTCTTGGAGGGTCTTCAGTCCGAAGGCCGAGGATGCGGGGGTCGGGTTGGTGCTCAGCAGGCCCATCCCGCCGAGCAACGACGAGAAGGTCCAGGTCGAGCACAGGACGGTCTTGGACCTTCCGGAACCCTTCGACAGGGGTGCGATCCCGATCGATTCGGAGAACGGCGCCGGTCGACGTCCCGCCGAGAGCGGGCGCCAGCGTAGGGCCGACGATAGGGGCGCGGCCTCGTCCCAGGCCATGGTGGATGGCTGCCGGACGGGGCGCTCGAGACCAGTCGGGACCGGGGAATACCTGTCCATGATGGTGCTCGCCTCGAGGGCATGGCCAAAGGGTGCGAGTGCGACCACCAATGAGCGACCCTGCTTCAGCCCCTCGGCATAGACCTCGACGTCCTTTCTCATGCGCGATCCGGCCAGGATCGCGGCGGCCAGGGCCCCCGTCGGGCCCGAGCCTTCGTCGCTTCCGGGCGTCACCATGAAGGCGAGGTCTTCGCCGAAGCCTGCTGCCCGCAGGGCGCCGAAGGCCTCGCTGGCCTGCTGTTCGGTCTCGTAGATGCGTACGATCGGGGTCGTCACGGTGGTTCTCCTGTATTCACTGGGGTTGATGGCGCCAGTCCTGACGCTCGCGGCCGCGCGGCCCCTGGTGCGAGCCCGGCACGGGCCGGGTCCGCCCGCGCAGTCGCTGACGCGGATCCTGCCTTGACGTCGTGGTGAGGCTGAGATGCCCTCCGTCGAGACGGGTGTCAAGCGGTGTCGGTCCCCGCGCGCGAGGTGCGAGACCCGGGGTTCGGGATCGAAAGGGCGCCGCGGAGGACATGGGGGTGCCCGCGCAAAGCGAGCGCGCGCCGTCGGGGGTGCGCGGGTCGGTGCAGGATGATGTAGTCGCCACCCCAGACCCGCTTCCCGAGGGCCCCTCTGATCGATCCCGCCGATGGGGTGCTGCAGGGTTCACTCGGCTGGGCAGGCTGCCCTTCTCCGTCGGGGTCTGTGCTGGATGCGGCAGGTTGCCGCCGAATGGGCAGGCCGGGAGGGCCTGCCCGTCGCTGCCCCGGTTACTGGTAACGGCTGAGCGGGGCGAGGTGGAGTAGGGACGACAAGGGTGTCGGGTTCCGCGACAAGAGGGGCAAGGACAGCTTCGACGACAGCGGTGCCTTCTCGCCCGAGAGGAGCGACTGGCCGATCTTGGAGGACAGCGGCGCCGGATCCTCGCTGAGGAGCGGCTGGCCGATCATCGACGACAGATGGGGCCGCATTGCTGATCAGCGGGTTGCGGCCGAAGAGCATGAAGCGCGAGCTTGCGAGCTCGCCGAACATGCGCGACAGGAAGCTGCGGCCGCGCGAGAGCGTCGGCATGCCCACGCTCGCCGAGAAGGGCGCCGGATCACCGGGCTGGACCGGCTGCGTCTGGAAGCCCATGCCGAGCATGGACGAGAACGGCGTCGGGTCCTTGGTGAGCATCGGGAAGAAGAGGCTCGAGGTCCAGGCTGAGCCCGACTTCCCCGATAGGGACGCCCGGCCCTTCTGATTGCGGCTCAACAGGCCGAGACCCAGGCGTGATGACAAGGTCCAGTCGGGGCTCGTCAGCTCCGCGTACTTGGACTCGAAGGTCCGGTCGTTCGACAACAGCCCGAGGCCGAAGAGTCCGGAGAAGGGCGATGGCTGGCCGTGCAGAAGGGGCGGCAGCCGCACCGCCGATGACATCGGGGCGGCGACGTCCCAGGTCATGTAGGCGGGGCGCCCTGCCGCCTGGTCGATCTTGGCGATGTCCATATCGACAGGATCGAATCGCTCGAGGATCCGCGTCGCCCGCACACCGGAGCCGAAGGGTGCACTCACCCCGACCAGGGAGCGGCCCTTCTTCAGCCCATCGCTGTAAGCCTTGGCGAGGTTCGGCGCGACCAGGCCGGGCGGGAGCTGGGGTGGCGGCGGTGGTCGGCGCGGCGACGGCCTCTTCGCCACCGGATTCGCTGACCACGGGCGCCTTCTTCTTTGCGCGCGGTGGCGGCTGTGCCACCAATACGATGAATTCGTCTGGAAACCCGGCCTTGGCGAGCTTGCTGGCCGCGTCACGTGCCTGCTGTTCGGTGGCGTACATGCGTACGATCGGGCTGGTCATGATGACTCTCCACAAGATTCGCGGGCCTGTTCCGCCTGAATGACAGCCCACACCCGCGCCACATGACCGCGCTCCCGTGCCGAGGGCGCGCGGCCCGTGCGCGACCCACGCGAACAGCGGTCGGTGCCCGAGGGTGTTTCCACCGGCGTCAACGTCCGATGATCCGGGACTTGGGGATCAGGCGATCCCCAAGTCCCGGTATAGCCTCCGAGATGGGCGAGCGCTGTGGTGTCAGCCTGCCCAATAGGCTCCGAACCAGGGCGCGTAGGTGAGGACGGCCCAATGGACGATGAAGGCGATGATGGCGACCGAGCCCAGGAACAGGGGCAGGCCAACGGTCGGGTTAACGACGCACCAGATTCTACCTTGGTTCATGGTTTGCTCCTTAGCCGAGCCACGGCGTCAGGATCGCCGCGAGCACATGCGCAAACAGCGCGATGACGAAGAAGACCCGGGCGCCGTCGATGACGTGCTTGTGGAGCTCCTCCGATTCTTTGATGGTCAGTCCGGTCGGCCACACGCGGTCCGGATCGTCCAAGTCGGTTGCCATATGATTTCTCCAGGACAAAGAGAGGTTTCAACCATCTCAGCCTCGTGCGAGCCCCGCACGCGGGGTTGCCCTTACCGTGACGGGCCGACCTGAAGGGCTCTCCAGGGCGGAGCGACACGTCAGACCCTTGGGCTTGGCCAAGGATCAAGGGCATCCGGTGGCTTCTCGCGAGCGGGAAACCTCATCCGGCTTGTGGAGAAGCTTAGGAACGGCGGGGCGGAATGTCAAGAAAAGTTGTCGCTTTTGAGTGTCAAGCCAACTTGACACCCATTCGGGCCTGGTTCGGGGGCGTTTCGGCGGGCGCCTGACGCCGTGCAGAAGAGGCTCTGGTGGCCCGCGACGGACGGGCGAGGCGTGAGAGAACCACATCGCTACCCTTCGGTGGATATCGTCGACCAGCGGAGGTGCGCCCCTCACAGCCGAGGTCGCTCGCGGGCCCTCGCAGGGTGTCTAGGTCGCTAGCGCGCGGCGTCAGGTGCGGCGCTTGCCGAACAGGCGTCCCAGGAGTCCGGCTCCACCGGCATCCCGGGGGGCCGAGGCGCGCTCGGCGGCCGCCTGTGCCTCGGCCTCTGCGCGCTCGGCCTGCTCGCTCGCTGCCCAGCGTGCGTCGAGGGCCTCCCAATCCTCTGCCGGGACATCCCGGCCCCAGAGGCAGACGGCGCGGTCTGCACCAGTGGAGATCAGCCGCCGGCCGTCGCTGGTGAAGGCCAGCGAATAGACGTCCTTTTGGTGTCCCGCGAGGCGTTGAAGGATCTCGCCGCTGGCGCTATCCCAGATGAGGATGGACTTGTCCGCGCTGGCACTGGCGAAGCTGTCGCCGTCCGGGCTGAAGACGGCACACCAGGCCGGGTAACGGTGCTCGTTGCGCTCCATGACGGGATCGCCCGAGGCCAGGTCCCAGATGCCCACCGATCCGTCCACATTGGCCATCAGCACCCGGGTCCCATCGGGGCTGAAGCGCACGCTGTTGATGCCGTTGCGCACCACCTCGAGCCGGCCGACCTCGGCGCCGGTCTCCACGTCCCAAAGGGCCAGGAAGCAGTCGCGGCTGCCGCTCGCGAGCACGCGGCCGTCCGGGCTGAAGGCGATCCCCTGAACATATTGATTGTGCCCCTCGATGTGGTGCAGCCGCTCACCCTCGCTGCTCCAGATGCACAGGGTGCCGTCCTCGCTCCCGGAGGCGAGCAGCCGACCCTGGGGCTGAAAGGCGACGCTATAGACCAGGCTCGTGTGCCCGCTCTGCTCCCACAGGGGCTCGCCTGTCCTGCTATCCCAGACGCGCACCCGCGAGTCGGTGCCGGCGGAGGCGAGCAACCGGCCGTCCGGATGGAATGCGACTGAATACACCCGCCCCTGGCCGCCGCGCAGGCAATGCAGGGTGCGTCCGTCCTCCAGGTCGAGGACCCGCACGGCGCCGTCCCAACTCGCCGTCGCCAGCCGCCCCTCATCCGGACTGACGCAGAGGCCATAGATCGTATCCGTGGCGACGGGCCGCGCCAGGTACCGCCAGGTTCCGTTCATCCGAGCCGTCTCCGTATCGCGAAAGCTCGAACGGTAGGCGCGCCAAGGTATCGACGCAACCTCGTATCGGCCTCGAGCGGGCGCAACCCGGCCGCGCCGTCAGGCGCTTGCGGCCCGGGCGCCGCGGGGTCGATCGCCGGTCATCCTCTCGAGCGATGGCGGTGGCCCACGAGTCAAGACATCGGGAGTCGCATACCGGTCAGAAAATCGAACAATTGAGCGAAAATTTCCGATGTAACCCGATCCACACAATACCCAATATCCCGAGGTTCCCCGGCCATGCGTCGATGTTGGCTTCCGGGGGAGGCGGGCATCTCGTCGCGAGGTGCATCCGAGCCGAATGCCCGTCTCGCGCGCAACGACAACGACCCGACTATCCACCATAGGATGCGATACATGCCTCGAAAGCCATTCGTGACGGCCTCCCTGGCCCTCCTCATGAGCCAACCGGTCCTCGCCGCGACCTCCGAGGAGGCGGCAGAGGTCTTGGAGGGGCTCATCCAGTCCACCGACTCGGCGTACCTCACCCAGAGTCAACAGAACCTGATGATGATGGCCGACAGCCCAGCCGCCTGGACCATCCAGGAGGGCGAGGAGCTGTTCCGCACCCCACGCGGCCCGAACAACGTCTCATTGGAGGGTTGCGACTTCGGCAAGGGCCCTGGGGAGCTCGAAGGGGTCTATGTGGAGCTGCCTCGATACTTCGCCGATACCGGGAAGGTCATGGATCTGGAGACCCGCTTGATCCATTGCATGACGACCCTTCAGGGTTTCCCGGAGGATGACCCGGCGATCACCAAGACCCATGGGTCCGATACGGATCACATGCGACTGCAAGGCTTTATCGCCGCCCAGTCCAATGGGATGGCGTGGAACCCGCCGCTGGATCACCCCCTGGAGAAGGCCATGCGGGATGCCGGTGAGGCCTTCTTCTACCGCCGCTCCGGCCCTTTCGACTTCAACTGCGCCGCCTGCCACGGCGAGCAGGGCAAGCGGGTACGCGCCTCCGTGCTGCCATCCGTGGGGGTACCCGAAGAATGGACCAAGGCGATCTCCTGGCCCGCCTTCCGGGTCGGTCAGGACAACCTGCGCAGCAGCCAGCATCGCGTGCGTGAGTGCGTCTGGCAGATGCGCTACCCCCAGATCGTCGAGGGGTCGGATCTCTCCATCGCGTTGCTCTCCTTCTGGACCGATCAGGCCCGGGGGCAACCGGCCATCATCCCGGACATGAAGCGCTGAAGGGGCGGACTAGAGCATGAAAGCCATGAATGACATCACGATGGGTCTGTGGGCCGGCGCCGCCGCCTTGATCTTGGTGGCGGGCCCGGCGATGGCCGAGGTCGATTACACGGAGATGACCCCGAGCGAGCTGGCCGAATATCTCATCTTCGAGGCCGGCGGATTCAACTTCGAGGAGAAGGTCCAAGAGGGTGGCAGTGCGCGCGATCGTCTGGTGCAGGATGATCTCCAGAAGATCTGCACCGAGACCCGCAACAAGCCCTCGCCCGAGCAGCGGGACCAGATCATCGCCGCCGCCAAGGCCACGATCGAGCTCCCCGAGGGTGAGATCAAGCTCGGGGACTGGGAGAAGGGGCGAGAGCTCGCCTGGTCCGGCTTCGGCTTTCGGGTGAGTCCCAACTTCGACGACCACAACAAGACCCAGCCCGGCGCCAACTGCTATAACTGCCACGAGTTCGCCGGCGACCGCCAAGGCGGCAGCATCGGCCCGAGCCTCCAGGGCTACGGCAAGACCCGGGGCAACAGCCAGGCGATCCTGGGCCTCGCCTACGGGATCATCTACAACGCCCACTCCGTGTTCCCCTGCACCCGGATGCCCCGGCAGGGGGCCAACGGCCTCTTGAGTCAGGAGCAGATCCTCGACGTCCTGGCCTATCTCTTCGATCCGGAGTCCCCGGTCAACAAGTAGGCCGATCCCCCGCCCGGTCCGCCGCGCGCCGCCCCTGGCGGCACGCGGCGCGACACCGGGCGTCACCGCAGGGTGAGGATGGGCAAGGCGCGTGCGGGCGTTGGGGGTATGCGCGGACCGTCTCTGACAAGCCTTCACCCGTCCGACGGCGATGCGCATTGCTCAATAGCGCATGCGTCGCTGCAGCAGCACCCAGATCACCACGGCAAGGACCAGACAGACACCGCTGACGATCCAGAATGCCCAGGGATTGTGCTCATCGGGGATGCCGGCGACATTCATCCCCAGCAGCCCTGAGATGAAGGTCAGCGGCAGGAAGACGGTGGCGACCACGGTCAGGTTGAGGCTCGCGCGGGTCATCATCGAGGCACGCTGAGCCTCGATCTGATCCTCCAGCATCTCGACCCGGGCGCGGCAATCCTCCACGCTCGCCAGGTAGCGCGTCACATGGTTCGACGACCGGATCAAGGTCTCGCGATCGTCAGGGTCCAATGGCAGGACGGGATCGGTGGCGATCGACGCAAGCATCTGCTCGACCGAGTTCAACTGCCGGCGCGTTCGAATGATGCGGCGGCGCACATCGTTGCGCTGTTCGGGCGCGGGGATCACCCCATCGTCCAGCAGTTGGTCCTCGATCGAATCGGTGAGCCGGACCATGTCGAAGATGATGACCTCCATCCTGCGGGTCATGCCGGCGATCATCCAGGCCAGTAGATCGACCGGTGTCACCAGATTGTGCGCGGTCCCAGCGTAGCGGCTCAGCTCGTCAACCGCGGCAACCGGGCCAGCGTGCACGGTGAGGAGCTGGGTCTTGCCGACCAGTATCCTGAGATCGGCGAGCTGCTCGATATCGTTCCCTGCGCCGGTCTGCAGCGTGCGCAGGCTCAGCAGCAGACCCTCGTCGAGGTGCTCGCGATGGCTCAGGCGCACGGGCTCCTGCAGGAGCGCCCGCGTCTGGATGCTCAGGTCCTCCAGTGCGGCGAGCCATGCCCGATCCGGCGGATCATCGATATCGACATCGATCCAGGTCAGGGTCGGGTGCGCCGGTGCCCCTCGGGCCTGCTCGTCGGCAAGGTGGGTGATCCTGGGCATCGGAATGACCTCCTGGGCCTGCGCCCGCTACGGGCTGGACCGGGCAGCGACGCTCGGGTCCGCGCGGCCGGCTGCTCCTCATTTGATCGCCAGGCTGACAACGGGTCAGCGCGCTTGCCAGGCGAGCATCTCGCGAGCGTGGTCGAGGGTGCGTCGGGTGATCTCCGTACCGCCCAGCATGCGCGCGATCTCCTCCACCCGGGCCTCGTGGTCCAGGGGCTCGATGCGGGTGTGGGTGGCCTCCGCGATGGTCTCCTTGCGCACCCGCAACTGGTGCTCGGCCTGGGCGGCCACCTGGGGCAGATGGGTCACGCAGAGCACCTGCCGGGACTCGCCGACCCGGCGCAGCAGGCGCCCGACGATCTCGGCCACCCCGCCGCCGATACCCACATCGACCTCGTCGAAGACCAGGGTCGGGACGCTTCCGCAGGCGGCGGTCGCGACCTGGATGGCGAGGCTGATGCGTGACAGCTCGCCGCCTGAGGCGACGCGCGCCAGGGGCGCCAGGGGTTGGCCCGGGTTGGCGCTGACCTGG
Source organism: uncultured Gammaproteobacteria bacterium (assembly GCA_963714915.1). Lineage (GTDB taxonomy): Bacteria > Pseudomonadota > Gammaproteobacteria > Chromatiales > Chromatiaceae > Thiodictyon. The sequence continues at coordinate 23,821 of CAVQQM010000006.1, read as the reverse complement.
AGCTCGATCCGCTCGAGCCCGCCCGCCCCGGCCGTCTCGGGCTCCAGGGGCGCGATCTCGACCGCGAATCGACCCCCCGCCATGCCGAGCTCCTGCATCGCCTCGGTAACCGTCTCCTCCAGGCGGGCCGCCGCCGAGGTGCGGGCGGCCGTGAGCGTTCGCGCCTGCTCGAGGAAGGCGCCCAGTGCGTCCTCGCGCTCGACCCGCAGACGTTCGAGTGACTGGTCGGCGGACTCCAGCGACTCGAGCTCGGCGCGCCGGGCATCGGCGAGCTCGGGGAGCGCCTGGGGGAAGACCCGGTACTTGCGGGCCAGGTCCTGGACCTGGACGAGCCGGGTCTCCACGGCGTCGAGGGCGGAGGGATCCAGGTCGAGCCCGTCGAGATAGTGGCGCAGACTGACCGCCGCCTCGTGGGCATGGATGGCGGCCCCGTCGATCAGCTCCTGGGCCTCGGCGAGCCCGGGGTCGATGGCGGCGAGCTCGGCGAGGGTGGTCGCTGCCCCGCGCAGCTGGTCCTCGAGGGGGGCCTCGCAGTCGCTGAGCAGACCGAGGACCCGCGCGGAATCGCCCTGGAGGCGGCCCAGGTTGGAGAGCCGGCGCTGCTCCTGGTCGAGGGTCTCCAGCTCCGCCTGGGTAAGCCCCAGGGCGGTGAGCTCGTCCACCTGGAAGCGCAGCAGGTCGAGGCGCTCGGCGCGCTCCGCGGCGGCGCTGGTGAGATCGGCGAGTCGACGATCGAGGGCGCGAAAGTCGCGATGGGCGTTGACGACCGCCAGCGCCAGGTCGAGATGGCCACCATAGGCGTCGAGCAGGCTGCGCTGGGCGTTGGCCCGCAGCAGGGATTGGTGGGCGTGCTGGCCGTGGATGTCCACCAGCAGGTCGCCCAGCTCACGGAGCTGGGAGGTCGGGACCGAGCGGCCGTTGATGAAGGCGCGGGTGCGGCCCTCGGCGGGGACCAGGCGCCTGATGATGCAGGTCTGGCCGTCCTCCTCGTCGTCGAGGGCCTGCTCGCGCAGCCAGTCTCGGGCCGCGGGTGCCTGGGCCAGGTCGAAGGTGGCGACCACCTCGATGCGCTCGCTCCCGGCGCGCACCAGTCCGCCGTCGGCCTTGTCGCCCAGCACCAGACCCAGGGCGTCGACCAGGATCGACTTGCCCGCGCCGGTCTCCCCGGTCAGGGCCCAGAGCCCGGCGTCCAGCTCCAGCTCCAGGCGGCTGACGATGGCGAGGTCGCGCACCAGCATATGGATCAGCATGGCGACCCCCGCGCCGCGCGCCGCCCGCGGCTCGCCGCCCCACTCAGCATCGTCCGTTTCCCTGGGGATGGCCACCCCAGCCCAGCTTGGCGCGCAGGATGGCGTAGTGGTCGTGGCCCTTGGGGTGGAGCAGGCAGGCCCGCTCGGGGTGGCGGACGACGCGGATGCTGGTCTCCCGCGGGAGGTCGAGGTCGGTCTGACCGTCGCAGGTCACCCGCGCATGGCCGTGGTCGTGGCCGCACACCCGGATCTCGATGCCGCGCGAGCCAGGTACCACCAGCGGGCGATTGCTGAGGTCGTGGGGGCAGATGGGCACCAGCAGGATGGCGTCCAGCGCGGGGTCCACCAAGGGCCCGCCGCCGGAGAGTGCATAGGCCGTGGAGCCCGTCGGGGTGGCCACGATCAGTCCGTCCGAGCGCTGGGCGTTGACGAAGACCCCGTCGATATAGGTCTCGAACTCGATCATGCGCGCCGTGTTCCACTTGTGGATGACCACGTCGTTGAGGGCCGCGTAGGCCCGCTCGACCGTGCCGTCGGTCACCACCGTAGCGCTCAGCAGGGCGCGATGGTCGGTGTGGTACTCGCCGTCGAGGATGGCGTCGAGGGTCGACTCGATGGCGGCGGGGGAGACGTCCACCAGGAACCCGAGCCGGCCCAGGTTGATCCCGACCAGGGGCACGTGGTGCTCGGCCAGGGTGCGCGCGGCATGCAGCAGAGTGCCGTCGCCGCCCACCACGACCACCAGGTCGCAGCGTGCCCCGAGCACCGCCATGGGCAGCCCTTCGCAGCCCGGTCGCTCGAGTAGGCGCGCCCCTTCCCCGTCGAGCAGCACGCGCAGCCCGCGGGCACACAGATGCCCGTGCAGGCGGCGCAGGGTGGCGCCCACCTTGGCGGCGTCGCTCTGCTTGGCGATGATGCCGACGACTTGGAATTGGGGCATGGGTGTGGGGCGGCCCGTTCGCTCGACCTACCGGACGGTAGCACGGGCCCGATGGGGTTCCAATAGGACCGGGCCGCCTTGACACACCGACGGTGAGTGCCTAGATTGGCGGGTCTTAGCACTCTTCGGCAGGGAGTGCTAACGGCGCCGCGATAATGACCCTTCCCCGGAACCTCGAGCCATCCAGTGACACTCCAGGCACGACACGGAGACCATGCGGTCAGCGACCGGGCGCTGCATTTCCTCAAGGCGCTGGTGGAGCGTTATATCAAGGACGGCCAGCCCGTGGGCTCGCGCACCCTGTCGAAGGACGCGGGTCTCGACCTGAGCCCTGCCACCGTGCGAAACGTGATGGCGGATCTCGAGGACCTGGGCCTGGTGATCTCGCCCCACACCTCCGCGGGGCGGGTGCCGACGGCCGCCGGCTATCGGCTCTTCGTCGACTCCTTGCTGACCGTGCATCCGCCCTCGGACGAGGACATCGAGTCCCTCCGCCAACGCTTCAGCGCCGCCACGGATTCCAAGTCGCTGGTCGATACCACGTCCAAGCTGCTGTCGCACATCACTCACCTCGCCGGGGTGGTGATGCTCCCGCGCCACGAGCGACATGTCTTCCGCCAGATCGAGCTTCTGCCCCTGTCGGCGGCCCGGGTGCTGGCGATCCTGGTCACCGACGAGGGTGAGGTCCACAACCGGGTCATCATCACCGACCGGGGTTTCTCGCCGTCCCAGCTCCAGGAGGCCGCCAACTATCTCAACGCCATGTTCACGGGCCAGGACATCAAGGCGGTACGCGAGCGGCTGCTGAAGGACCTCAAGCAGACCCACCAGAACATGGATGCCCTGATGCTGCGCGCGGTCACCCTGGCCCATCAGGTGGTGGAGGCCGCGGAGAGTCCGGACGACTACATGATGGCGGGGCAGACCAACCTCATGGAGTTCGGCGAGCTGGCGAACATGGAGCGGCTGAAGCAGCTCTTCGACGCCTTCAATCAGAAACGCGAGATCCTGCATATCCTCGACCGCTGCATCGAGGCGGACGGGGTGCAGATCTTCATCGGCGAGGAGTCCGGCTACAGCCTGCTCGACGACCTGAGCGTGGTCACCACCACCTATCGGGTCGAGGAGCGCGTGGTCGGGGTGCTCGGCGTCATCGGGCCGACCCGAATGGACTATCAGCGCGTGATCCCGATCGTGGACATCACCGCGCGGCTGCTCTCGGCGGCGCTGCGCCAGTAGAACCCGACGGCGAAGCGGATGACCCTGAGCCAACCGCGCCGACTCAAGCATCACCACTTCAGGAGGTCGTCATGTCGACGGATCAACGAGAACCCCCAGTCGCCCCGGCCGATGTCGCCGCCAATCCCGGTGCTGATCCGGCGGGTGATCCCCCCGCCGATCATGTGAACGAGGCGATCGAGCAGCACCAGGCTTCCCTCGAAGAGTTGAGTGCCGAGCTCGATCAGGCCCGGGCCAAGGCGGACGAGAACTGGGACCAGCTGCTGCGCGCCCGTGCCGAGCTGGAGAATCTGCGCAGGCGCCAGGCCGCGGAGCTCGAGAAGGCGCACAAGTTCGCCCTCGACGGGTTCGTGCGCGAGCTATTGCAGGTGCAGGACAGCCTGGAGCTCGGCTCCGCCGCCGCCCAGGACCCGGCGGCCGACCTGGACAAGCTGCGCGAGGGCACCGCGCTCACCCTGAAGCTGCTCGGCGACGTGCTGGGCAAGTTCGGCGTGGAGTCGGTGGACCCCCAGGGGGAGCCCTTCAACCCGGAGCTCCACCAGGCCATGACCATGCAGTCGGCGCCGGGCGTCGCCCCCAACACCGTGGTCGCGGTCATGCAGAAGGGCTACACCCTCAACGGCCGCCTGGTCCGACCGGCACTGGTGATGGTGTCGAGCGCCGGCTGAGGCCGGGCGGGGCAGCGCGCCGGGCGCGCCGGAGAATGGCCTTGAACGGCGTCGGGTTTCCCCCCAACTCAGGCGGCAATTCGACGCCCGGGCCCGATCCCAGGGGCGCCGCTAGAAACAGATCACTCGGGAGAGCATAAGCAATGGGCAAGATCATCGGAATCGACCTCGGCACGACCAACTCGTGCGTCGCCGTCATGGAAGGCGACAATGTCAAGGTCATCGAGAACGCCGAGGGTGACCGCACGACACCCTCCATCGTCGCCTACACCAGCGACGACGAGGTGCTGGTCGGTCAGTCGGCCAAGCGTCAGGCGGTCACCAACCCCAAGAACACCCTGTTCGCCATCAAGCGTCTGATCGGACGCCGGTTCGACGACCAGGTGGTGGGCAAGGACAAGGGCATGGTGCCCTACGAGATCGTGCGCGCCGACAACGGCGATGCCTGGGTGGCCGTGAACGGCAAGAAGATGGCCCCGCCGGAGATCTCGGCGAAGGTCCTGCAGAAGATGAAGAAGACCGCCGAGGACTATCTCGGGACGGCGGTCACCGAGGCGGTCATCACGGTGCCGGCCTACTTCAACGACTCCCAGCGCCAGGCCACCAAGGACGCGGGGCGCATCGCCGGGCTCGAGGTCAAGCGCATCATCAACGAGCCGACCGCCGCGGCCCTGGCCTATGGCATGGACAAGCGGCGCGGGGACCAGAAGATCGCGGTCTACGACCTCGGTGGTGGCACCTTCGACATCTCCATCATCGAGATCGCCGAGATCGAGGGCGAGCATCAGTTCGAGGTGCTCTCCACCAACGGCGACACCTTCCTCGGCGGCGAAGACTTCGATATGAGGATCATCGACTTCCTGGTCGATACCTTCAAGAAGGAGCAGGGCTTCGACCTGCGCAATGATCCGCTCGCCCTACAGCGGCTCAAGGAGGGCGCGGAGAAGGCCAAGATCGAGCTGAGCTCCAGCCAGCAGACCGACATCAACCTGCCCTATATCACCGCCGACCAGACGGGCCCTAAGCATCTGAACGTGAAGCTGACCCGGTCCAAGCTGGAGTCGCTGGTGGAGGACCTGGTGGATCGCACCATCGAGCCCTGCCGCATCGCCCTGAAGGACGCCGGTCTCACCGCCGGTCAGGTGGACGAGGTGATCCTGGTGGGCGGCCAGACCCGCATGCCCAAGGTCCAGGCCAAGGTCGAGGAGTTCTTCGGCAAGGCCCCGCGCAAGGACGTGAACCCGGACGAGGCCGTGGCCATCGGCGCCGCCATCCAGGGCGGTGTGCTGGGCGGCGAGGTCAAGGATGTCCTGCTGCTCGACGTCACGCCCCTGTCCCTTGGGATCGAGACCCTGGGCGGGGTCATGACCAAGCTCATCGTTAAGAACACCACCATCCCGACCAGCGCCCAACAGGTCTTCTCTACCGCTGACGACAACCAGACGGCGGTGACGGTGCATGTGCTCCAGGGCGAGCGCGAGCGAGCGGTGGACAACAAGTCGCTCGGGCGCTTCGACCTCTCCGACATCCCGCTCGCCCCGCGAGGGGTGCCCCAGATCGAGGTCAAGTTCGACATCGACGCCAACGGCATCCTCAACGTCTCCGCGAAGGACAAGGCCACCGGCAAGCAGCAGTCGATCATCATCAAGGCGAGCTCGGGTCTCTCCGACGCCGAGATCGACAAGATGGTCAAGGATGCCGAGGCCCATGCGGAGGACGACCGCAAGTTCCATGAGCTGATCTCGGCCCGGAACCACGCCGACAGCATGGTCCACGCCACCCGCAAGTCCATGGAGCAGCTGGGCGACAAGATGGAGTCCGGCGAGAAGGAGGCGATCGAGTCCGCCATCCGCGAGCTCGAGGAGGCCATGAAGGGCGACGACAAGGATCGCATCGAGACCCTCACCAAGGCCCTGGGGGATGCCTCCGCCAAGATGGCCGAGCGGCTCTATGCCCAGAACAACCAGCAGGAGTCGGGGCCCGGGCCCGGGCCCTCCGCCGGCGGGGCCCAGGACTCGGGCGCCAAGGGCGGCGCCGACGACGTGGTCGACGCGGAGTTCGAAGAGGTCAAGGACGACAAGAAGTAACGACCGTTGTCGGTGGTCAGTTGGCGGTTGTCGGAGACAGGGACGCGCGGGTCTTTCACCCGTGCGTCCTCGTTGTCGGACGGGGTCGACGACCGCTGCAACCCTGCTGGCGACCCTTGAGCCATGTCCAAACGCGATTACTACGAAGTGCTGGGGGTTGCCCGCAACGCCAGCGAGGCCGACGTCAAAAAGGCCTTCAAGCGCCTGGCGATGAAGCATCATCCGGACCGCAATCCGGGCGATGCGCGGGCCGAGGAGCAGTTCAAGGAGGCCAAGGCGGCCTACGATGTGCTCTCCGACCCCAAGAAACGCTCGGCCTATGACCAGTTCGGCCATGCGGGGGTGGATGCGGCGGGCGGTTTCGGCGGATCAGGCGATTTCGCCGGCGGCGGGTCCTTCCAGGACATCTTCGGCGATGTCTTCGGGGATATCTTCGGCGGGCGCGGCGGACGCCGTGGCGGCCGGGGGTCCGACCTGCGTTACGACCTCTCCCTGACCCTCGAGGAGGCGGTCGCCGGCAAGGATGTCAAGGTCAAGATCCCGACCCTGGTGGACTGCCAGTTCTGCGGCGGCTCCGGGGCCAAGCCGGGCACCAAACCCAAGACCTGTCCCACCTGCCACGGACATGGCCAGGTGCGGATGCAGCAAGGCTTCTTCTCCATCCAGCAGACCTGCCCCCAATGCCGGGGCACGGGTCATGTCATCGAGGAGCCCTGCGGTCACTGCCGCGGGCGCGGTCGACTCCAGGAAGAGAAGACCCTCTCGGTCAAGGTGCCGGCAGGGGTCGATACGGGTGACCGGATCCGACTCTCCGGGGAGGGGGAGCATGGTGAGCACGGCGGGCCCGCCGGTGATCTCTACGTGCAGGTGCAGGTGCAGGAGCACCCCATCTTCACCCGTGAGGACAACCATCTCTACTGCGAGGTGCCCATCGGGTTCGTGACCGCGGCCCTGGGTGGGGAGATGGAGGTGCCGACCCTGGACGGTAAGGTGATGCTCAAGATCCCCGCCGGCACCCAGACGGGCAAGATGTTCCGGGTACGCGGCAAGGGCGTGAAGCCCGTGCGCGGCGGTCCGGTCGGGGATCTCATCTGTCGGGTCGCGTTGGAGACCCCGGTGAACCTCACCCGTCGCCAGGAGGAGCTGCTGCGCGAGTTCGACGAGAGCGTGCGCGAGGGCGGCTCCCGCCACAGCCCCCAGTCCCATAGCTGGCTCGACGGGGTGAAGGGCTTCTTCGAGAAGATGGGCTTCTGAGTCCGCGCCCGGCGCCGGGCTCAATACAGACCCAGCTGCGCGACACAGACCTCCGCCCGCATGGCGCGGCCGATGGCGACGATCCCCAGTCGCTGGAGTCGGCGGGTGTCGAGGGGCACCCCGAGTCGATGGGGCTGGAAGTCCGCGAACGGCAGCCGAACCTCCGTCCAGGCGTCGTCGGCGACGAAGTCGGCGCGGTAGGACTGCCAGGGCAGCGGGCCGTCCGGGGTCTTCAGATGGACCTTGTAGGCCTCCCCGTTACCCCTCACGACCAGACGCACCCCGGCGAATCCCGAGGCGTCCAGGGTGCCCTGGAGACCCTCGCTCGTGGGGCCCAGGGCCAGGTTCACCTGAACGAAGCCGCCGTTGTTCGCCAGGCTGACTGCGCCGCGCAGACAGAGTGCTCGCCGCGCGCCGTTCCCCTCGATGGTCATCTGGGCGCTCGATACGCCGCCCATCACCTGGTCCGTGGCCAGCCGCCAGGGCGTGCCGAGCCGCGAGATCCCGTCACCCGTCGAGAAGTCATCGATCAACATGGGCGTACCCTCGGCGATGGGGGCCGGTGTCAGGTGCAGGGCAGCGACCAACCCGATGGCGAGCCAATGGGGGCGAACCCGAGACCCTGGGCAGTGACACCCGAGGGCTGCTCGACGATCCAGAGGCTTCGCCCCGGTCAAGACGCAAGACCGACCTGCCTCGGATCTATCCGTTCTATCCGTCATGGCCGCATCGGGTGAGCCCGGTCATTTGCTCCCGAGGACGATCTGGTTGGCGTCGTCGTCGATGGTGACCCGGAAACGGCCGAGCACGCTCATGCCAAGCAGCGCGTTACCGCCCAGGCGCTCGTCCTCGATGAACGCAGCGTCCACGTCGGTGATGCGCTGCCCGCCCAGCCAGACCGCCGTGAGCTTCCCGATCTGCGCCTCCACCGTCCCATTCGCGGTCTGCACCGGTTGGCTGCGCAGGGCGTTGGGCGGGATGGCCAGGGGCGCGATCAGGGAGCTCGGCAGCACCACGTAATCGGCCCCGGTGTCGAGCAGCAGCATGCGCTGCATGCGCCGTCCGCCAGAGCCCTCCAGGGTCAGGGTGACGGCGTGCGAGCTCCCCTTGCGCTGGCTGTCGAGCACAATATCGCCCTCGGCAGGCGGCTCACCGTCGTCCCCGGCCGTGGGTTCGGCCTGCGCGGTCTCGGGCGGCGGGGGCACGTAGGGGGCCTTCTCGCCGAGGATCAGCACCCGCTCGACGCCGCCCCCTGGGGCCTGCACGATGACGTGATCGAAGTTCTCGAGCAGGGTGCGCAGGCGCGGGATCAGGGCCTCGCCCTCCGCACGCCCCTCCACCTCGCGGGCGGAGGCGAGATCCGCCGGGCGCATGTTGAACCCGTGTATCCCCATCAGGCGCTCCAGCTCGGCGCCGACGTCCACCCGTTCTGCCTGAGCCTCGGCCGCGGCCAGCAGGGTCGCGCCCAGACAGACGCGCGCGAGCACTGCGAGGCGTCGGCGCCGCCGGGGGACGAGGGATTGGGATGTCATGGGCGTTCCGCCGTGTAAGCGCGTCTGAGGGGAGACTATACCCGAGCCTTGCGAGTATCCAGTGGCGAGTCGCGAGGATTCGTCGACGAGCCAGAGGGTTAGCCCTGGAGAACACGCAAGGCCGTCCGGCTCGGGTCGATCAGGGGGTTGCCCGCGCGGCCAGTCGGGTGGGCGGGGCCTTTGTGCGGGGGCCTTTGTGCGGGGCATGGTGGCCGTCTCGGCCTGACCGCCCGCAAAGAAACCACATCTGGACTCCGGTATGATCGTCGGCCGTGTTGCGGTCCGGAAGGATCGCCCGCAGTAGGCGGGCGGCCCCCCGCCCCCCGCGTTCGCGACCTGCCGGATGCCGATCGTGCCATCGGTCGATCCGCGCCGCCCCGTCCCCGCTCCCACGCCGCTGCGAGAGTAGACCGCCATGCTGGACGCCATAAAGAGCCTCACCAAGACCGACATCGCCGCGGCCCTGTTCGCGGTCGTCGCCATCTATCTCGCCGGGGTGGTCCCGAGCGTGGAGATCGCCTGGGTGATGGCCTTCCTCATGCTCACGGTCTTCCTGTTCGCCTTCGAGGTGGTGGGGGTGGACGTTGCGGCCATCACGGTGATGGTGCTCCTCGGACTCACCAGTCTGGTCGCCCCCTGGATGGGGATCAGCGAAGGGCTGGTGCCGGTCGAGCATCTATTCGACGGCTTTGCCAGTAACGCCGTGATGTCGATCATCGCGGTGATGATCATCGGGGCGGGGCTCGACCGCACCGGGATCATGTCCCAGGTCGCGAGCTTCATCATGCGCGTGGGAGGCACCACCGAGGCCCGCATCATCCCCATGATCTCCGGGACCGTCGGTGTCATCTCGAGCTTCATGCAGAACGTCGGAGCGGCCGCCCTGTTCCTGCCCGTGGTCAGCCGTATCTCTGCCCGCACCGGTCTACCCATGTCACGGCTGCTCATGCCCATGGGGTTCTGCGCGATCCTCGGCGGCACCGTCACCATGGTTGGCTCGAGCCCCTTGATCCTACTGAACGACCTCATCCTGACCTCCAACAAGGCCCTGCCCCAGGGGGTCGCGCCGATGGAGACCTTCAGCCTCTTCGATGTCACCCCGATTGGCGTGGTCCTGCTCCTCACCGGGATCGTCTATTTCGTCCTCGCCGGCCGGTTGGTGTTGCCGTCCCGCGGCACAGACAAGCTCGAGGGGGTGGATACCCTCGACTATTTCACCCAGACCTATGGCCTCAGCGGATTCCACGTCAAGGAGGTGCGGGTGGGTCCCAAGAGCCCGCTGGTGGGCGTGAGCGTGGACGACATGGAGCGCACCTGGCACGTGCGGGTGGTGGCCGTCGACAAGGGCGACGGCCTGCGCCTGGGCGCCGACGGGGTGGATCGCTCGCTGGGCATTGAGGGCGGGACCGTCCTCGGACTGGTGGCGTCCCCCGATGCCCATGCGGCATTCGCGGCGGCGAATCAGTTGACGGTGGCCCGCGACCTCGATCGCTTCGCGGAGGTGCTGAGCCATACCAAGGCGGGCATCGCCGAGATCGTGATACCGCCGGGCTCCAACCTTATCGGAAAGTCGGCCCGCGACATCTGGATGCGCAAGACCTACGGGCTGTCGCTGCTGGCCATCAAGCGCGGGGAGGCCCAGATCACCTTCAATACCGGCGGGGTTCGAGACGCACCCTTTCAGGCTGGTGACGCCCTGGTGGTGCACACCACCTGGGCCGACCTCGCCCGGCTCGAGACCGACCGCGACTTCGTAATCGTCACGACGGAATACCCCCACGAGGAGCTGCGGCCCCACAAGGTCAAAGCGGCCCTGCTGTTCTTTGCCATCACCCTCGCCCTGGTACTCTTCACGGACCTGCGCCTCTCAGTGGCCCTGCTGGCCGGTGCCCTGGGCATGGTGCTCTCCGGGGTGTTGTCCATCGAGGAGGCCTACCGGGCGGTGAGTTGGAAGACGGTCTTTCTGCTCGCCTCGCTCATCCCCCTGGGGCTCGCGGTGGAGTCCTCCGGAACCGCCGCCTGGATCGCCGAGCAGACCCTCTCGGTGCTGGGCGGGATGCCGGCCTGGGTGATCCAATCTGCCATCATGGTGCTCGCCACCATCTTCACCCTGGTCATGTCCAACGTTGGCGCCACGGTGCTCCTGGTGCCCCTCGCGGTGAACATTGCGCTCGGCATCGGCGCCGATCCGGCCCTCTATGCCCTGACCGTCGCTATCGGGACCTCCAATTCCTTCCTGATCCCCACCCATCAGGTGAATGCCCTCATCATGGGGCCGGGCGGCTACCGGGTCGTGGATTTCATGCGTGCCGGCGGCATCATGACCGTCCTCTTCCTGGTGGTGGCGCTCGCCATGCTGAACCTGGTCTTCTGACCGGACACCGAGGCCATCGGGTGCCCGAGGGTCTCGGGGCCCCCTTGGCCGGGGGTTTTCCCGGGAGTATCGTGCCTCCCGCCCCAACGCCCCAACGCCCCTCGTTCCCTCGGCGTGGAGATCCCATGATCAGGTCGCTCGTGCTGGCGGTGTCGGCCTTCGCCGCCCTGACCCCGGCGCTCGCCTGGGGGACAGAGGCCGGCGAACGCCTCGATCTCACGGCCGCTCCCGTGGGGTTCGCCGCGCTCGGCATCTTCACCCTCGCCTACGCGCTGGTGATGGCCGAGGAGTTCCTGCACCTGCGCAAGTCCAAGCCGGTGATCATCGCGGCGGGCCTGATCTGGGCCCTGATTGCAGCGCTCTACGTGGCCCACGGCATGCCCCACGCGGCCGAGGCCGCGGTCCGCCACGCCTTCCTCGAGTTCGCCGAGCTGATGCTCTTCCTCCTGGTGGCCATGACCTACATCAACGCCATGGAGGAGCGTCGGGTGTTCGAGGCCTTGCGCGCCTGGCTGATCCGCAAGGGTTTCGGACTGCGCGCCCTGTTCTGGATGACGGGGGTCCTCGCCTTCCTGATCTCCCCGGTCGCCGACAACCTCACCACCGCGCTCCTCATGGGCGCGGTCGTGTTGTCGGTCGGCGGCGAGAACCGCCAGTTCGTGACCCTCGCCTGCATCAACATCGTGGTCGCGGCCAACGCCGGCGGCGCCTTCAGTCCCTTCGGCGACATCACCACCCTGATGGTGTGGCAGAAGGGCATCATCCCCTTCTTCGACTTCTTCGCCCTGTTCATCCCGTCCCTGGTGAACTTCCTGGTCCCCGCGATCATCATGCACTTCGCGGTGCCTGACGAGCGGCCCGAGACCTCCTCGGTGAGGGTGCCCACGAAGCGCGGGGCGCGGCGCATCATGCTGCTCTTCCTGCTCACCATCACCACCGCGGTGAGCTTCCACAACTTCCTGCACCTGCCGCCCGTGATCGGTATGCTCACCGGGCTCGGCTATCTCCAGTTCATGGGCTTCTATCTGCGCATGTCCCATCACCGCTGGCAGGAGCAGAACCAGGCCCGGGCGGCCCTCCTCGGCGACGTCACCCCCTTCGACGTCTTCAACAAGGTCGCGCGGGCGGAATGGGACACCCTGCTGTTCTTCTACGGGGTGGTCCTGTGCGTGGCCGGGCTCGGGTTCATCGGCTATCTCTCCCTACTCTCCGAGGTCATGTACAACGGCTGGGGACCGACCGCGGCAAACATCGGGGTCGGACTGGTCTCGGCCGTCGTGGACAATATCCCGGTGATGTTCGCCGTGCTCACCATGAACCCCCAGATGGACCAGACCCAATGGCTCCTGGTCACCCTCACGGCCGGGGTGGGCGGCTCGCTCCTCTCCATCGGATCGGCCGCCGGGGTGGGGCTGATGGGGCAGGCCCGCGGCATCTACACCTTCTTCGGTCATCTCAGGTGGACGCCCGCCATTGCGCTCGGCTATCTCGCGAGCGTGGGCGCGCATCTGTGGATCAACGGCTAGCCGCGACGGGTCCTCCGGCTGGACGGCGGCTCTGGCTCGCCGCGGCCCTGTTCGCGACTCGGGCAGGTGCAGGCCGCGGGCTGGCTCGCCTCCCCACCGACCGAACGCTGCACTCTCATCAAGGTTTTGGATGGCGATTCGCTACGGCTCGATTGCAGCGGCGAGGAGGTCGAGGTCCGCCTGCACTGCATCGACGCCCCCGAGTACGGGCAGGTCCCCTGGGGCCGGCGGGCGGCCAGCCATCTGCGGCGCATGGCCGCCGGAGACCTGGAGCTGCGGGCCATCGAGCTGGATCGATTCGGACGCACGGTCGGGGAGGTCTATACGGTCGATCCAGATCCGCGCCTGCTCAATCTCGAGCTGGTGCGCGCCGGTCATGCGGCGGTCTACCAACGCTTCTGCGACGATCCGGCCTATCTGAAGGCCGAGCGAGCGGCCGAAGGGGCGGGGCTCGGCATCTGGTCCCAGCCCGGCGAGCATCAAACACCCTGGCGCTATCGCCAGCGTCGGCGCTGATCGACGCACGCCGTGGCTCGCCCTACGCCTCGCCCTCCAGGTGAGCGCGGATGACGGCGATCGCCTCATCCATGTGCTGGAAGGCATGATCGCCCCCGTCCCAGACCATCAGCCGACCGCAGCGCCGGTAGAGTCCCTCGGCGATGCGGTAGTCGATGATCTCGTCGCCGCGGTCGAGGAACAGGGTCGTGGGTACCCCGTCGCAGGGATCGGCGATCCCGTAAGGTCGGGTCGCCTCGATCATCCCGGCGGTAACCTGGTAGGTCTCGCCGTCGGCGCTTGTCAGGGTCTCACCAATGTGCGGTGGGAAGAGGATCCAGGGGGCGAGGGCCGGGTTGATCAGAAACAGGTGGGAGAAGGCGAGGCGTCGGGCCAGCCATTGGCCGTAGAAGCCGCCCATGGAGCTGCCGACCACCGCCGGTCGCGGCTCACCCAGATCCCTGAAGAACCCGCTGAGGCGCGCGACGGCCTGAGCCGGACGGTGGGCCGGGTAGTCGGGGGCGATCACCGCATGGGGGGCGAGACGCTCCCGCAGGAGCGCCGCCTTGGCCGAGCGGCCGGAGCTGTTCAGCCCGTGCAGATAGATGAGCATCATCCTAGATTGCCCGAGGGCCCCAAATGCTTCCAGATGAGTCAAGTTTCATGAGGACGACGCGTTTGCCACCCAGGCGAAGGGCCGAGGGCCGGGGGCCGAGGATCGCGCCACAGCGCAAGCGCACATCTCTGGCCCTTGGCCTACTTGCACGCTAGGCATCATCCCAGCAGATCACTGAGTCCTGAAGACCTTCATCACCTCATCCCCCAGGTGGTTGATCACCTTGACTGCAATGCGGCCGGAGGCGGGTTTGGGGAAGGGGCGGGAGATGTCGCTGTTGAGGCTGGCCCAGTCCTCCTCGTTGATCTCGGCCTTGAGGGTCGTCTTCAACGCCTTGTAGGGGTCCTCGGCGCCCAGGAAGTAGGCGTGGCGGACGAAGAAGCTCTCCTCGTTGTAGTCGGTGGCGTGGGCCTCGTAGTTGAAGGCGCGAGCCATCAGGACATCGAAATCCGCTTCGCCGGCCTCGCGGGCGGCGCTCACCAGTCCAGGGAGGCACCGGAGCATTGAATCTCGCCACCGCCACTCATATCCTGTCGCGGCCGTGGTCAGACCCGTGTCTGCGCGGACTGAAGATTCGGTTGTCGATACCACCAGGCTCAAACCAGCGAGAAGCCGTCATGAAGATGCTCCCGATCGCCTTACTGATCTCCCTGTGCGCACTTGGCACCAGCGCCTTTGCTGGCTTCACGGGACCATCGGTTTCGGGAACGGAGGTCACCGTGCAGCAGGCTAAACGAGCGCAGCCCGAGACCTATGTCACGGTGACGGGGAACATCGTCAACCGCCTGCGCGAGGACTACTTCACCTTCCGCGACGAGACGGGCGAGATCCGAGTCGAGATCGATCCAGAGCTGTGGCGCGGCCGTGACGTCGGTCCAGAGAACCAGGTGCGGCTGTTGGCGGAGGTCGACCGAAATCGGGCCGGGACCATCTACCTGTCGGTCGAATCGCTCGAGATCCTCAAGTAGCAATCCCACGGCGCCGCCTTGGCGTCGTCGGCACGCGAGTCGCCTTGACGCCTTGGGCTCGCGTATCGACACTGAAGTCTCGCAACCTCGACGGCCCCTCGGCGGTCCTCGTCATGCGCGCCCGCGCCCACCCCAGCCTCTATGAGCATCTGCAGGCCCTTCCCGAGGGGGTGACGGGCGAGATCCTGGACTTGTTCAGCTCGGCATCTCGGCTTACCGCTCAGGCTGGCTCGTAGGCCAGGTTCGGCCCCAGCCATTTCTCCATCTCCGCGATGCCCATGCCCTTGCGCTCGGCGTAGTCGGCGACTTGGTCGCGGTTGATCTTGCCGACGGCGAAGTAACGGCTCTCGGGGTGGGAGAAATACAGGCCCGAGACCGCGGCCGTGGGCACCATGGCCTTGGACTCGGTGAGCCAGATCCCGGTGAGGCGCTCGGCGTCGAGTAGGCGCCACAGGAGGTCCTTCTCGGTGTGGTCCGGGCAGGCGGGGTAGCCCAAGGCGGGCGGATGCCGCGATACTGCTCGTCGATGAGGGCCTCGTTGGAGAGCCCTTCGTCCGGGGCGTAGCGCCAGTGGCGGGTGCGCACCCGGTGATGGAGCATCTCGGCCAGGGCCTCGGCGAGGCGGTCGGCCAGGGCCTTGAGCATCAGGGCCGAGTAGTCGTCGTGGTCGGCCTCGAAGCGCTTCACATGGGCGTCGATCCCGATCCCGGCGGTGCAGGCGAAGCCGCCGATATAGTCCGGGGGCGGAGTGGGACCTCACCGCCCAACCGGATCCCGACTTGGAGTTTGACGAGCGCATGTCCTGGTGACCACCGTCTCCTGCAAACAAAGCCGCCGCGGTCCCCTGTCTTGGACTGCCTGCAGCGTCTCGCCAGCTTGTCCTCGAGCCTGTCGCGGTCCGCTCTCGTGTGCCTGATGATGCCGGTGCGCGGCCGCGGATGCACCTTGATCGAACCTCTCGGCCTCGCTAGCCTCCTGTCACGGGCTACCTTGGGCTGTTCGGGGGCGCTTCCATGTCCTGTCCGCCGAGCGGGCGATGGCGGTTTCGGTTCACTGCTGGCGTTCTCCGATGGAGCGTGTCGGCCCCCGGGCCTTGTTCCAGTCGCAGTGGGTGTGGGTCGCCCGGTGGCTTTCCCTGTCCGCGCCACCGGCGCCGGGAGCCGCTGACCACCGCTCGAGTTTCCGGTTAGCCCTTCCCCCATGTGCTCTGGGCTGAGAGCGCCTATGACGACAGAATCGACGGAAGGATCGCATCCGCCATGGCCGACATCTTCATCAGCTACTCGCAGAAGGACCGCGACCGGGTCGCACCGCTGGTCGAGGCGACTCACCGCCGAGGGCTACGACGTCTGGTGGGATCTTCAAATACGCGCGGGAGAGTCGTTCGACCAGCTGATCGAAGAGACGCTCAGACGCGTGCGTTGCATCATCACGGTGTGGTCGGCGCACTCGGTCACGTCCGAGTGGGTGCGAGCGGAGTCGGCTTGGGGAAAGGACCGCAACAAGCTCGTGTCCGTTCGCATCGACGACGATGTGGAGCTCCCCCTCAAGTTCTATCACGTCCACACCGAGAGCCTCGTCGGTTGGGATGGCGCCCCGGAATCGCCGGCTTTTCGCGAGCTGGTCGCGGACGTTCTCAAGGTCGCTGGCCCTCCCGGGGCGCGAATCCCGGAGCACGCCGTCGAGCCGGAGTCATCGGAACCGTCGAACGTAGCTCCTGACCCGGCGCCCGACGTCCGGCCAGTGCAGGAACCGGTGTCGGTGGCGCCAGAGACACCCGCCGCCCGCGACGAGCCCAGCGGGCAGGCGGAGGCTGTTGCATCCTCCCAGCCGGCCGAACCTGGCGCGTCGGCGAGTACGCAAGGGTCTGGTGAGGCGCAATCCGTGCACCCGCAGACCGAAGCGGCAGCGACACCACCCCGCGTCCTCACGGAGACGGAACCCGCCTCGGTGTCGCGAGAAGCGTCCACCGAGGTCGACGAGATACAACCAGAACCTGAGCCAGACACCGTTTCGTCGGCGACACCGGACGTATCCAGAGCGGAAACGCCACCGCCGGCGCCGCCCGCGGGAGAAGCGCATGGGCCCCAGGCAAGGCCCGAGCGGGACTTCCGATCCTGACCCGACGGAGGAGGCCTCGAACCGTTCTCGAAAGTCGGGCTCGGTTGCAGACGCGGGTCAGGCACCCCCGGAGCCGGCGTCGCCACCGGCCTCCGACAGCGTGTCGGAACAACGCGGGCGGCGGCCGAAAATCATTGGCATCGTCGCAGCCGTGGCTCTCGTCTTGGCGATCGGCGCGTTCATCCTCCCAAGCGTCGATCTCTCCGTGGTGCCTGGGGACTCTCTAGAGCCGGAGATGGTCGTGATCTCGCCCGGGCGGTTCCAGATGGGCTGTGTCAGCGGTGTAGGCTGTTCAAACGACGAACTTCCCGTACACACGGTCACCTTCGACCAACCGTTCGCCATCGGCAAGTACGAGGTGACCTTTGATGAATACGACCGCTTCGCCGCGGCGACGGGGAGGGAGCCGCCCGACGACCGAGGTTGGGGGCGGGGCAAGCGGCCTGTGATCAACGTGAGCTGGGAGGACGCGGTCGCCTACGCCGAGTGGCTCTCCGAGCAGACCGGCAAGCGGTACCGCCTGCCCACCGAGGCGGAGTGGGAGTACGCCACCCGTGCCGGGACCGACGCGCTGGTCCTTCGGTGACGACGAGCGGCGCTCTGGGCCAGTACGCCTGGTACTCGTGGCAACTCCGGAGGTCAGACCCATCCGGTGGGCGAGAAGGAACCCAACCCCTGGGGCCTGCACGACGTGCACGGCAACGTCTGGGAGTGGGTTCAGGACTGCTGGCACGACAGCTACGCGGGCGCGCCGACGGACGGTTCAGCCTGGCAGGAGGAGGGGGGTGGCGATTGCGGCCGGCGCGTGGTGCGCGGCGGCTCCTGGCTCAACACTCCGGAGTACCTCCGCTCGGCCTCCCGCCTCTGGATCACCGCCGACCTCCGGAACCCCGACCTCGGCTTCCGTCTCGCCCAGGACCTCTAACCCTCTGTTCTGTGCCCTCTGACCCTCTGCAGGAGGCCCAGGTGGCGTCGCTCCCGGCGGTCAGGTTCCGGGTCACACCAGAATGGCGGTGACTTAAGGAGCGAATTTCCTCAAGAACAACCGTGTTACGTAGGTTTCCCGGACGGCGCCCGGACGGGGTGCCCACCGCGCCACAGGTCGGAGTTGGCGGGCGAATGACGTCGTTTCCCGGAGATTCAGCGCTCGGACACCCTCGTAAGTCGTGGATTCTCATGCGCTGTGGCTCAAGTCAGTGCCATTCACGGCAGGCTGCATGCTCGGCGGACGGCGACAGCGTCTTGACGCTGACTTCCGGGGGTCTCCGGGTATGGAACTTCGGTTCGCCCGAATCGACATCGACCACTACGGCGCTTCTGGGAAACGGCACGCGGAGACTGCACCCACTGGCATCGCGTCCGCGGGAGCAGCGCCAGGGACACGAGCCCGCAAAGTTTCCCGTCAGGGCGAGCGGTCGCCCGGCACTCTCAGTCGCTGATCAGTGACTGAAAACGGAGCCATTCCGAGAATCGCGCCTCTCGAATCGCGACCTGATCGAATCCAGGGATGGAGTTTTTCAGCGTGGCCATGGGGCACGATGATTCGTCAGAGCACGGCCCGTTCGGATGGCCGCGCCGCCTTCGGCCCCGATCCTCGCCTGGCAACAGCGAGAGGGTACGAGACGGTCGGTTCTCCAGCTCGACCACCGGGAGCGGGCGTAGGGTCGGAGTGCCGCGTGCGATCCGCTGGAGATCGTGCCTCGGCACCCGCGTGATGGCCACGCGGATAGACCCCTTGATGCGACAACAGCCCCGTCCGTGGGCCTTCATCAAGGAACTCCTCGTGGATACGGTCCCTGATCGGATCTCAGCAGCCCGGAGTTTCGTCTACGCTTCGTAGTCGTTCGCATTTGTATCGCATAGGATTGGGCCGGACAGTCATTGAACCGAGTGTCTGCGAAACAGGGGAACCGTCATGTCGGACGATCGGATCGTGTCGCAATACCAGGTCTTCGGCGAGAGGGCGGAGACAGAGCAGGAGCTCACCCGGATCGGGATCAAGGCACGGGTCACGGAGGTCCGGCTATCGGATAGCCGGGCGGAAGGGACGGAGGTCTCCGTATCGGTGAACAGCGACGACGTGGTCGCTGTGGAGCTCGACGACGGCTTCACCCTCTGGATGAGCGGTGAGCGACCTGCGGCACGAGCTGGGGGAGGAGGCGCGCGACGGTGAGCTGACCCTGAGCGCCAGCCTTCGGCGACGGCGCGTCCGAGCGAGGCGTCGGCGGCTGGCTGCTCAAGGGCCTCAAGATCTTCGGCTTCGACCCCGTCGAAGGACTGGTCCTGGCCGCGGCCAAAGCGGTCGAGCCGAAAGGCGGCGATGCGCTGCTGCATCTCGATTCCGCGGCTGCGCTTCCGGCGGACGCCGGCGCCTGGCAACCGGTCACCGGCGAGTTGCCGGAGGCCGACGATGAGCCCCTGCTCCTGTTTATCCACGGCACCTTCTCGTCCACGCTCGGCAGCTTCGGCGAGCTGTTCAGGGCGCCAGGACCGGCGGCCACGCTGCAGACCGACTATCCGGGGCGCATCTACGGCTTCGAACATCGCACCCTCACCGAGAGCCCAGTCGCGAACGCGCTCGCGTTGGTGAAATGGCTCCCAGAGAACGCAAGACTCCATCTGGTCAGTCACTCCCGAGGCGGTTTGGTCGCGGACCTCTTATGTCTGACGCCTCTGGTTGATCAACAGGGCCTGCTTTCCGACGACTATCTGAAGCGGTTGCCGGCGGACGACCAGCGCGACTTGCCCAAACTGGTCGAGGCCCTGCGCGACAAGCGCCCACGGGTCGAGCGCTTCGTGCGCGTCGCGAGCCCATCCCGCGGGACCACGCTCGCCTCGGGTCGGCTCGACCGCTGGCTCTCGGTGATGTCGCACCTGATCTCCAAGGTGCCCGTGCTTGGCAGCACCGTCGGTGACGCGGTCCAAGATCTGATCCTGGCCATGGTCAAGGAGCGCACGGATCCCGAGACCCTTCCCGGCCTCGCGGCGATGATGCCGAGCGCGCCGCTGGTGAGTTTCCTGAACCGTCCCGATCTGGCGATCCCCGAGCCGCTCGCGGTCATCTCCGGCGACATCCAGGAGCAGGGTCTCTGGGCCCGGCTCAAGCTGGTGATACCGGACCTCTTCTTCGCCGGCGATCACGACCTCGTGGTCAATACGGGCTCCATGTACGGCGGCCTGCGTCGGGCCCAGGGCTGGTACTGCTTCGACCAGGGCGCAGACGTCAACCATTTCAACTATTTCGGTATCTCCGGCGACTCCAGCGCGGTCGCCGCGCGGCAACCGATCACGGTCGACGCCCTGCTGCTGGGTCTGCTCGGCGAGCCGCCGGGACGGCTCTACCAACCCCTGGCCGAGGCGCCTTCGATCGCGCCGGCGCGCAGCGCAACGGGCGTGAGCGGGCGGCGGCCGGTGCTGTTCGTCCTGCCGGGCATCATGGGCAGCTCGCTCGCCGTGCGCGATGCGTCGGATGAGGTCTGGCTGTCCGTTCCCCGGCTCGCCCTGGGTCAGCTGGAGCGGCTGCGCATAGACCAGGGGCTGCCGATCAAGCCCACGGGCCTGCTCGGCCTGGCCTACGGCGACCTCATCGAATTCATGGGCGGCTCCCACGACGTCCTGCCGTTCCCCTACGACTGGCGCCATTCGGTGCGCGAGCCGCCGGGCTGTTGGCGGAGGAGGTCGGCCGCGCCCTGGACCGCACCGAGGCGGGCAACCAGCCCGTGCGCATCCTGGCGCATTCCATGGGCGGACTCGTGGCCCGGGCCATGATCGCCGAGCGGCCGGATCTGTGGCGGCGCATGCTGGCGCGGGGCGGTCGCCTGGTGATGCTCGGCACGCCCAATCGCGGCTCCTGGGAGATCGTCCGGCTGCTGGTTGCCCAGGCCGCGACGCTGAAACAACTGGCCTTGCTCGACGTGACCAAGGATCGCTCGGAGCTGTTGGCGATCGTCTGCGACTTCCCGGGCGTGCTGGAGCTATTGCCCGAGGATGCGCGGGACTTCTTCACCGACGGGATCTGGCGCAGCCTGCGGGCCCACGACGAAGAGCAATGGGGGCTGCCGGGGCAGGGTCGGCCCGCTGCGTCCCGACCCACCTGGTTGACGCAGGCCCGCGAGGCCCGCGGCTGGCTGCGCGATCGCGCCATCGATCCCGAGGGCATGATCTACGTGGCCGGTCAGGCCCCGGAGACCGCCAGCGACGTGGTGCAGACCTCCGGCGGGCGCTGGCCATGGGGGAATCGCAAGCGCCTCGCCTTCTTCGTCTCGCGCCGCGGCGACAGCAGTGTCCTGTGGGACGACGGCGTACTGCCCGGCGTCCCGACCTGGTACGCCCCCGGCATCGGCCACGGCGACCTGGCGAAGGACCGCTCGATCTTCAATGCCATCGAGGATCTGCTCGAGCAGGGTCGCACCGAGGCCAGGGTCCTGCAGCGTGAGGCCCCGGTTTCTCGCGGCGAGGACGTGCCCCGCGAGATGGCCGACAGGGAGCCCGCCTACTACCCCGACGAAGACATGCTGGTGCGCACCGCCCTGGCCATCAGCCCGCCGCGACCGCGCGTGTCAGCCAGCCTGCGGACCGTGAGCGTTTCGGTCACCCACGGCAGCGTCGGCTTTGTCGCGAACCGGGTAGCGGTCGGGTCACTACGAGGGCGACAGTATCGTCGGCGCCGAGGCCTATCTGGACCGCGTCCTGGGCGGTCGGCTCACGGCCCGTCATGCACTGTGGCTCTATCCGGGATCGATCGGCACCCATGCCCTGTTCGACAACCCCGCTCCGCAGGCCAAGCCGCTCGGGGCACTGGTGGTCGGTCTCGGGGATGCGGGCGAGTTGACGTCGCGAATGCTCACGGGCACCTTCGCCCGCTCCTTGCTTGCGCTGGCCCGCCACACCGTCGAGCGCCCGGGTTCGGACGCCGGAAGCCCGCGGGCGGACCGCAGGAGATTGCCTTGTCGTGCCTGCTCATCGGCGCCGGTGCCGGCGGCGTGGGCGTGCAGGAGTCGGTGCTGGCGCTGCTCCGCGGCGTGGCGGACGCCAACCGCACGCTGGAGCAGGCGGTCAGATCGACGGTGTGCGTATTGCGTCCATCGAGTTCGTCGAGCTCTGGGAGGATCGCGCCATCGCCGCGGCCCGCGCGCTCCAGATGGTGAGCCAGGATCCCGAGCTCGCCGGGGCCTTCGACGTGGCGCGTCTGATCCGCCCGGCGTGGGCGGAAACCGCGGCGTGCCGGCGGCCGACGACGATCCGGGCTGGTGGCACCGCCTTCAGGTGCTGGCGGACGAGCAGGGTGCCCTGCGCTTCACCCTGCTGACCCAGCGCGCCCGCGGGCCGAGGAAACCCTCGTCCCCACCCAGGCGGAGCTGGTGGACCGCTTCGTCTCCCGCGCCATCGCCGGCACGGGCGCCGCGCCCGAGCTGACCCGAACCCTCTACGAGATGCTGCTGCCCAACCGCCTCAAGGACGGCAGCGAGATGCGCAGCCACCTGGTCCTGGTGCTGGACGAGAAGGCCGCGCGCTTCCCGTGGGAGATGCTCGAAGACCGGTGGTCGCAGGCCCTGCCTGGTCCGGGGACGACGACCCGCGCGGAGCGGGTCGGTGGGCGCATGCCCAGGTCCGTGGAATTCGGCCTGCTGCGTCAGTTGAAGACGGCCAATCCGCGTGCCAGGCCTGTCATGTCTTTCGAGCGCACGGCCCTGGTCTGTCGGCGACCCCGTTTCGGAGCTCGTGCCGCTTCCCGGCGCCCGCGACGAGGCCAGGCGCGTCGCCGCCCTGCTGGCCCAATCCGACTACAAGGTCAGGGAGTTGATCCGGCCGAAGGCCGAAGAGGTCATGCTGGCCCTGCACGCCGATGCCTACCGGATCCTGCATCTGGCCGGTCACGGCGTACATCACCACCGATTGGAGAGCCGCGACGAACGCCCGTGCGACCTTTGCGGCCAGCCGCTCCGTGAAAATAAGCCGGATCTGGTGAGCGGCATGATCATCGGCGAAGGGATGGTGCTCACGCCCGGGCGACGTGGAGCAGATGCGCCGCGTGCCGGACCTCGTGTTCCTGAACTGCTGTCACCTCGGTCGGGTGGACGACGAAGGGAAGCCGTCCGAACCGCAGTGAGCTTTCCCGGCTCGCCGCCAATCTGGCCGCCCAGTTCATCCAAATGGGCGTTCGAGCGGTTGTAGCCGCCGGATGGGCCGTGAACGATCGTGCGGCGGTGACCTTCGCGGAGACCTTCTACCGCCTCATGGCGAAGGGGGTTCCCTTCGGCGAAGCGGTGCGGCGGGCACGCCTTCAGACCTGGCAGCACCACCCGGCCTACAACACCTGGGGCGCCTACAAGTGCTCGGGGATCCGGACTTCGTACTGGGCGGCGATGGGGAGGGGCGGCCGGGATCCTCCGACTCCAGCTACGTCTGTCCCGCGGAGGCCGTCGCCGACCTCGACAACCTCAGAGCCGATGCGCAGACGGCGCCACCCGAGCGCATCGCCAAGCTCCGGGATGCGCTCCAGCGGATCGAGCAGGCCCTGAAGGACGTCACCGCCGCAGGCGGCCGAACTGGCAGCAGTGCGAGACGTTTCCGAGGCGCTCGGACTGGCGCAAGGGGAGCTGGGGCGCTTCGAGGACGCGGCGGCATCCCTCGACCGCGCGATCCGCGCCGACGACGCCCAGGGCGAGCTGGAATGCCGTCGAGCAGCGCGCCCGCTACCAGGCCCGGCACGCGAAGATCCTCTGCGGGAGGACGAACCCTCGCGCAAGCA
>CAVQQM010000005.1:0-30652 GCA_963714915.1 uncultured Gammaproteobacteria bacterium | reverse complement strand
GGTAGTAGGGGCTGTAGACATTTCCCATGCTGCCGAACATGCCCTGGTAGGGGTTCGGGTATGGAACAGTGCCCGGCGAGCCTATGCCCGGCAGGGGCGGCGGGGCGACCGCCGAGGCCGGCCAGGCCGGTGGTTGGGGCGCGCGCTCCGGCTGGGCGGCGACCTGACCCGTCGCCTGCCCTGATCCGGCCATGCCAGACATCCCCGACATCCCTGCCATCCCCGGGGAGTGGAACTGGCGGTAGTAGGGGCTGTCGACATTTCCCATGCTGCCGAACATGCCGGAATAGGGACTCGGCATCTGCCAGCCGGGGCCCATGCCTCCCATCTGCTGGGCGGGGGCCTGGCCACTGAAGAGGATCACCGCTGCAGGCAGGGCGGTGACCGTGAATCGGCGACTGAGCTTCATCGGATGGGCCTCCTGTTTGATGGCACTGGATGCTCGTGCCGCCTGGCATGACATGGCGCCAGCCGGAGCCCAATCAATATGGCGCCCCCAGCCCATGCTGACGTGCGCGACGCCTGACGTGACGCCGCATCCCGGCGGGTACGCGGTCGTCAGGCCGCCGCGATGTCGCGGGACTTGAGCTGGCGGATGATGATGGGGTCGGTACGGTTCTTCGAGGTCGCCGCCTTCATGAAGATCACCACCCGGTCGATATCGCGGATCACGCCCTTGACGGTGTCGTCATCGGGGATGGACGCGCTGATGGAGCTGAAGGCGAGGTCCATCAGGGACTGGTCGTTGCGGGCGATTCCCAAGGCGTAGGCGATATAGCAGGCGGCGCTGGGATGGCGCAGGTTGATGCGCTTGGCGAAGGCGCGCCAGGCCTGCTCCCATTCGCGCCACTCCACCTCCGAGACGTCCTCCCGGGCGGTGCGCAGGAAGAGGGTCGCGCGCACCAGCTCCCTCTGCCAGTCCCAATCGGGAACGCCCCCCTGGCGACGCTCCCGCTCGATGGCGCGGGCGTGGTACACGCGACAGTGCTCGCACTGGTAGTAGCAGGCGAGCACGAAGGCGATGTACTCGCGGTCCAGCATACTCAGCACAAAGGGGTCGGACTCCCCAGGCACGCCGTGGAAGACGTGCGCGTGAAGCTCCATCAGAACGTCGTTGAAGGCGTGCCCTAGGACTGGCTGGCGGTCTGCCTGCGGCATAGGATTCTGCTCCGATCTCGGTTTGCGAATGTGGGCGGGGATTGGGGCGAACCCAAGGCTTTCCCAGGGAGATGCTGATCAAATCCATCCATGTATTCGATCAGATCGCGATCCGAGAGACACGACGCTCGAACGGCTCCATGTGCAGTGGCTGACTGCCACTGAAGATGCCGGGCCGTCCTTGGCCCGGACGGGAAACGCAACGGATCAGCGTTTCCCTGATAAGCGCCGCCGTGGGCGCCCAGGTTTCGGCGCTCTGCTCGCCGACGCTGGCCCGAGCCTGCGCCGATCAACGGCGGGTGCGGCGCAGGTGGGCGGGCTCAGACGCCCCGGCGAGCGCCAGGCCAAATGCCAGCAGCGGCAGGACGGCGGGGACCGGGACGTAGAAGGCATCATCCCCCGCCTCCACGACCAGGCTCACCGCCCGCAGCTCATCCGCGGGCACCGTGACCGTGAAGGTCCCTCCGCCGTCTTGGCCGTCGGCGTCGAGGGTGTCAAGGGTCGCCGAGACGATCTCATCGAGGATCAGGTCGAGGTCCTAGAAGAGCTCCACCCGGGCGAAGGCGTTCGCAACGGACGTCCCGGAGGCCTGGGCCATGACCGGGGCGAACAGGCCATAGAGGTAGCCGAGCTCCAGATCGACGTCGTCGCCGGTGATGTACGGATAGGGAAACATGCCTAAACAACTGAAACGCTGTGGCTGTAGGGTGGACAAGAGAAGCGCAGTCCACCGGCGTGTCTGTTGGATTTCGCTGCGCTCATTCACCCTACGAATGTGCAGGTTGTTTTGTGCTCATCACAACTAGGAAATCCAAGCAGGCCTGCGAGCCCAGGGGGACGAGGGAAAGGGGGCTAGCGAGGGCCGGAGGGTCAGTCGAGGCGCAACCGAGTGCGCTCGCGGACATCTGGGAGGTGTCAGAGTGGGTTTCGGGGAGCTGTGGGAGGAGAATGGCCTGAGCTTCATCCCAAATCCCGTGGTTCACCCGGTGCGGGTGCGAATTTATTCGCTCAGTCGAGGGGTTCGGTGCGAATGAGTTCGCACCGACGATTGCCGCGCAAGGCTCTGAGCAACCGCCAATTCCGGTCCCAACGGCTCTTTCTAGGCTCATCAGGACCGGTTGGGAATCCTTCGACCGCGCCTTGGAGCGGGGCATCTACGCGCTGGAAGCTGCTGCGTCGCGCCGAGGCGGCGCTCCTACCTGTGGCTTCCCGGCTAGACCAACGCCCAGTGCAGACAGCGCCTTTCCTTCTCCGCTTGGGATTGACGACGCCTCAGTTCCTGTACAGGATCGGTTCTGCAACCACAGCATCGGAGCACTGTCATGCACGCACGCGTGCGCCCCACGCTCTACGAGCAGTTGGAGGCCCTGCCCGACGCGTTGATCGGCGAAATCCTCGACGGTCAGCTCCACGCCCAGCCTCGGCCGACGGGTCCACGCGCCTATGCTGCCTCGATGCTCGGCGCGGATTTGGCTCATCCCTTCGACAAGGGCCGCGGCGGCCCAGGCGGCTGGTGGATCATCGACGAGCCCGAGCTGCACTTCCTGGTGGATGTCGAGGTCGACGTGCCGGACATCGCTGGCTGGCGGCGCGAGCGTATGCCGCGCCTGCCCCAGGGGCACCGCTTCACGGTGGTGCCGGACTGGGTCTGCGAGGTTCTTTCGCCGTCCACCGAGAGCAAGGACCGCGAGATCAAGATGCCGATCTATGCCCGCTTCGGCGTCGCCCATGCCTGGCTCGTGGACCCACGCAAGCGCAGCCTGGAGACTTATGACCTGGTCGACGGCGGCTGGCAGCAAAGCGGCCGCTACAGCGGCCGTGACGCGGTCCGCGCCGTCCCCTTCGATGCCGTCACCCTCCCCCTTGACGATCTCTGGGCGCCATGACCCTCGTATAGCTTGGTGCGATTGCAGGCGCGGAAGCCAGGTCGAAAGTCGGGTGGTTTCTGGACCGGCACGTAGCCCCGCTGGGCCGGGGCCACACTTACGACCGATGGCCGGAGGGCCGGTCAAGGCGCAAATGATCGCGCGCGCGGACATCTGGGAGGCGTGAGAGCGGGTTTCGCGAAGCTGAGGGAGGAGATTTCGAGACGCGCCGGGCAGGCGCAAGATCAGGGGCGGCGGCGCCATCGATCGCTGAGAACGGCCGTTACCAGGAGATGCGCTGGTCAAATTCGAAGCCGGGATCCGGTTGGGCGACCTGGTCCCAGTCCGGCACCGGCTCGAGGGCATCCTCCCAGGCGGGTGGGTGAGCTGCGATGGAGTAGCGAACGCCTGACCCAGGGATGTTTCGGGCTGGTACCCAAGCGCAGCAGGATTGCGGAGCGCCGGCGCGGGCGTGGCGGCTCGCCGATTTGAGTGAGAATGCGCTCGATGGGAGCGGCGTCGGGCACGAAGGCGATGATGCGCATATTCGCCCCGCAGTTGGGGCAGACCAGCGGTAGGGACTCGAACAGCTGCGCCAGCAGGATTGCCCAGAGGTAGCGGGGCGGGGAGCGGACGTGCGGCGCCGGCGGATCTCAGGCGCTCATGATCCGGTAGACCTCGGCCAAGGCCTCGTCCCCGCCCACATTGCCGGGGAAGATGACCACGGGCAGGTCCGGGTAGCGGGGGTGGTCGGCCGGGCAGCGCACCACCGAGCAGCCGGCCCGCACCTGCCCCAGCACCCGGGCAGTGCGCAGGGCCAACCCCTCGCTCAGGGTGTCGTTGGAGGTGATGCCCCCTTTGCTCACCAGGAAGCCGATCTCCGGGGGCAGGTTGCGCACCAGCCGCATCAGGAGCCCCGAGACCCGCTCGCCGAAGGCGAGCCGCTCGGCGGCGCTCGCGAACTGGCGCTCACCGCGGCTGGTATAGAGCACCGCGTCGCGGCCTTCTTGCTGGGCAGTCTCCAGGCGGGCGAGCAGGTCCCGCACCAGGGCGTCTTCGTCTGCCAGCATCCGATCCAGCTCCACCTCCAGGGGCAGGATGTCGGTCGTGTCCATCAGGTGGCGCAGCTGGCGGGTGGTCTTGTCCACGTGGGATCCCACCAGCACCACGCCGGGGCGCCCGCCTCGGGTGAAGCGCGCCATGTCCCCGGGGGCCACCGGCTGGGGGGGCAGGTCGGCGAGCGCGGTCAGCAGGCTGGCGGCACTGCGGAACAGGAAACGCTTGCCGTCGGCGGCAGCCGCGAGCACCTGGCGGGCGAAGGCGTCCAGGTCGGATGGCTGCTCCGCGTCCACCACGCAGCAGGCGTTGTCCGCCAGTGCCCGCAGGCGCTCACCCAGGTCGCCGCGGACGTCGGCCAGACCGAAGCGCTCCACCTGGCCCGCGGGGATGCGTCCGCCGGTCTTCTCCTCCACATAATCGGGCAGGAAGGCGGTGGAGAAGCCGAACACCGAGTCGCGGGCGAACTCCGTCTCGTGCACGGGCACCGGCCGGCCATCGACCATCAGGTAGTGCACCCCGTCGCGGGTGATGCGCCCGCCCTCGAAGAAGGCCGGGACGAGGAAATGGGCGTCGAACGGACCCAGCTCCTCGGCGATCACGTCCGTCTCCACCGGATAGTGGCCGCGGAGCGTGCTGTCCGAGCGGCTGACCAGGATCGGCTGGATCGGGCGACCAGCCGCCGCCGAGTCGGCCAGCGCCTGCCGCAGGTTGACGCAGATCTCCCGGGTGACGGCGGCGGCCTGCTCGGCCCCCATGCCGCGGGTGTTGCTCAGCACGAAGAAGAGCGGCGAGGGGTCCGCCAGCGCCTCACCCAGGGTCTCCGGATCCCAGCGGGTGATCAGCAGACAGCCGTGGACGGTCTGCGAGCCGGTGGGATCGTCGTCGATGGCGATGATCTTGATGGGGGTGTCGGACATCTGGATCCCCTGGGCGGGTTGGCGTTCGAATCTTTGCGCTGGGTCGGGTTTTCGAGGGCCAAGGGCCGAGGGCGTACCCCCGATATCCTCGGCCCTCGGCCCTTCCCCTCTGACTAGGCGGCCTGAGCCATGCCGTCAGAGCCGAGCAGGCCACCGGCCCGCTCGGCGAGGGCATCGCCGGTGATGCCGTTGTAGGCCATGATCTCCGCGGGGCTCGCCGTGGTCTCCCCGCGCTGCCAGCCGAGCAGGTCCCGGGCGGGGGCACGGGAGCGCAGGAGCACGGGCTCCAGTGCCACGGTCCCGCCGCCGCTGACGCCGATCAGCGCGCGGGCGTCGAACAGGGCCTGGAAGGTCGCGTCGTCCATGAAGGCCCCGTCCGCCTCGGCGCTATGGGACCAGGCGACGTCGCCGGGGCGATAGAGCCGCCGCGGGTTGGCCACCGCGACGATCCGCACGCTCCGCCCCGTGGCCTCGAGTCGGTCCTTGGCCTCGAACACGGGCAGCAGCACCATGTCGCCGGTCACGGCGAAGACCACGTCCGGTCGGCCGTCGGTGCCGGCGGTCTCGTAGAGGGCCGCCGCGCCCCGCTCGATGGCCGTACGGGCCTGCTCGAGGGTCGTGTAGACGGGCAGCGCCGACTTGGACGCCACGATGCTCACGCACTTGTTGTGCTGCTCCACCGCCCAGCCGTAGGCCGCCTGCATCATGTTGGCGTCGGCCGGATAGAGCAGATAGACATTGCCGTTGCGCATCTGCCCGCCGATGTAGTTCTCGATCTCCGGGCGCTGGTGGGTCCAGCCGTTGCGTCCCTGCTCCAGGGCCCCGGCGGTGAACATGGAGACCATTGCCGGGGTCTTGCGCCGCAGCTCGGCCATGGCCTGGCCGACGGTCTGGACGATGGGCCAGCCGTTGATGGCGAAGCTCTCGTAGGACAGCCACAGCGAGCGCCCGCCGAACAGGGCGAGACCCGCCGCAAGGCCGGCGCAGGCGTCCTCGTTCAGGGGCTCGTAGACCTGTCCCGGTGGGAGACTGGTTGTAGAGTCCGTCCTCGGTCGGGTGGCGGATCTTCAGGCGCTCGTTGATCACCTTCATGTTCGAGGCCTCGTTCCCGTCGGCGTTCGTCACCACGAACAGCGGATCGCGCTCGCCGAGCGCCGCGACCATCTCGGCCATGGCCGAGGCGGGCACCGCCTTCTCGCCCATCGGGAAGTCCCGCATCGGCAGCTTGCCGATGGCCGGGAGCGTGCGCTCGAACTCGGTCACCACCGTCTTGCCCGCCGGACCGCCGCCGGCGCGGGACATATTGGTGCGCACCAGGGCCCAGGCCTCCGGGGAGAGTGCGCCCCGCTCCAGGGCGGCGGCGATGTTGGGCTTGGTCGTGGTTGTCGCCGGGATAGAGGTTGTGAGACTTGGCCCCGGTGGCGTGCACGCCGGCGCCCTTGAGCTGCTTGATGATCAACACCGTGAGGGTCCCGGACATGGCCGAGTCTGCCGCCGACTTGGCGCCCTCGAGCACCGCCCGGGTGAAGGCGATGGCGTGCCTCGGGCCCGAACCGGGTGCTGTCCACATAGGCCCCGGACTGCCCCGAGTCGTCGTAGTCCTTGGCGTCGATCAGGATCACCCGCTCGAAGTCGTGGGCCTGCCAGTAGGCGGTCATCCGGGCGTTGTCCATCAGGGACACCATGGAGTGGTGCTCCTGGCTGAATCCGTTCCACACCAGCACGGGCAGGAAGTTGGTCACCTCCGGGTAGCTGGTGTGGAAGTGCTTCATCGCCGAGAGGATGTAGGGCTCGCCGAGCCCGCCATCGCCGATGGTGCAGGGGAAGAGCCTGTCGCGGTTCAGGTAGGCCCCGGCCATGGCGAAGTGCTGGCCCTGTCCGAGCGGGCCCGCGGGGGCGAGCAGACCGGGGATGGCGCCGGAGAGATGGCCGAGCAGCCCGTCGCGCTCGCGGAAGCGCGTCTGCAGGTCGTCCATGGTGTAGATGCCCATGGCCTCGAGCGAGCTGTCGAGGAACATGGCGGCATAGAAACCGGGGGCGTGGTGTCCCACCTCGGTCACGATGTTGGTGTGCCCGAGCATGGTCAGGGCCGCGTAGGCATCCGCGGAGCTCGCGAACCCGCCCGGGTGGCCGGACTCCTTGGAGGCGCACAGCTGCAGGGTGGCGTAGCGTAGGCCGTCCGCGATGAGCTGGGTCTGGTAGACCGCCGCCGCGTCGATCTCGGAGATGCCGGTCTCGCCCTCGGCGATGGCCGGGCGGGCGGTGAGGTCGGCCGCCTCCGCGGGCAGGGAGCCGAAGTGCAGCATGCCTTGGCGGAAGTCCGGGGTGGTGTTGGCGGCTGGGGTCATGGCGGTGTCGCTCCGTGGGTGTGATGAGGGCCGGGCAGGACGCGTCCGGCGTTGACCCGAACACTAGGTGGGCGATGGGAATTTCACAATACAGAAGAGATCCCACGATGCGGAAAACCCAGCCAGCCCCCAGGTTACAGATCCTAAGCAATTGATCGGATGATCGTAATATCCTCCCGAATCCCTTAGGAAGAGTTTTCACGATACGGAATGCTCGCTGCGGCTTACTGCATCGTGCGAAACTGTTGCGTCTTTGAGGTGGCCTGCGGCCCGGTCATCGGGTGCCTCGCCGATCGCGCCGACGGGTTGCGATCCCTCACCGTCCCGCCGCGGCCCGCGTGCCCCGGCCCCTAACGGAGTCTTTCATCATGTTTCCGGATACGCGGAACGCGGACCCAGAGCAGGCCGGCCCGGCGGCCCAGCGCATCCAGGTGCTCGACCGCGCGGCGGCCCTGCTCGATGCACTGTCCCGGTATCCGGAGCCAGTGAGCTTGAAGGTGCTCGGTGCCGAGACCGGGCTGCATGCCTCGACCGCCCACCGCATCCTGGCCTCCCTGATCCAGAACCGCTTTGTGGAGAAGGACACGTCCGGACGCTACCGCCTGGGACTGCGGCTGCTCCAACTGGGAGTGCGGCTGCACGGCAACGTGGACATGCGCGCCGTGGCCCTGCCGGTGATGGAGTCCCTGCGGGACCGGCTCGGCGAGTCGGTCAATCTCACCATCCGCGAGGGCGACGAGGTGGTGTATCTCGAGAAGGCCACCCCCAACCGCATGATCCATGTCCAGCAGCTGGTGGGCTCACGGGCCCCGCTGCACGTGACGGCCGTGGGCAAGCTCATCCTGGGCTCGGGGGGCGCCGAGGCGGTGCGCGCCTATGCCCAGCGCACCAACCTGCCCGCCTACACCCGTAACACCATCACCGATCTGACACGGCTCACCGAGGAATGTCTGGCCGCCCTCGCCCAGGGTTACGCCCTGGACAACGAGGAGGCCGAGATCGATGTGGGCTGCATCGGCGTGCTGCTCTATGACGGCACGGGCAATGTGGCGGGTGGACTCTCGGTCTCCGCCCCCATCGAGCGCAGACGCCTGGCCTGGATCCCAGACCTGAAGGATGCCGGGGCCGCGATCTCGCTGAAGCTGGGCCACGGTCCAGGCTGAGCCCCCGACCGGCTCAGTCCCCGATGGCGGGCCCGGCGCCGACGGGATCAAGGGGGAGCAGGCGCTGGGCGTCCATGACCAGGATCCCCGCGTGCCAGTCCAGATGATGCATGGCGCGCCAGCCCCCGCAGCTGGGACCCGTACCGCGCCAGATCTCCCGCTCCGCGTATCCATCGGGGGTCAGCCGCTCGATCTCCATCAGGCGCAGCCCGTGACCGTAGCGGGGCACCGAATCCTGGGCGGGACGAGATCAGCCGGCCGTCGTCCCTGCACAGGACGCGCCCGCCCGGGCGCCCCCGGCTGAAGTCGCGGACCAGTGGATTGCCAGGGTGTGGAGTCCAGCGGTTGGTCAAGGGCTGATCGGCGTGGAAGGCGAACAGGGAGCCATTGATGTGGGCCCCGTGCGCCCGCGCGGAGCACAGGAGCCACCAGCGCCCGTCGTGCTCGAAGAGGGTGGCGTCGGCGGCCCTCAACCCGGTCATCAGGCTCAGCTCGAGGGTCCAGCGGGTGGGAAAAGCGGTGCAGCGATAGCAGTCGATGCGCCCGCTGCCCGCGCTTTCCGGGACCATGAAGAGCTCGCCCGAGTACTCGAACAGGTATGGATATGACAGATGTCTCGGCTCGTCGAGCACGGGTGCCGAGGGTCCCGTGGGCCGCAGTGAGTCGTCGAGCTCGAGCACGCTGATACGCCCGACCCGGGTATCGAACGGCAATTCCTCCATGAAGAGGAAACACCGCCCGTCCCGGCTCCAGATGAATGGATCGGCCCAGAATCGGTCGGGTGGCGGGGCGATCGGGTCGAGCGAGGCGGGGTCCAGACGTTCCGCGTCCGGGAACGGGGCCCGGCCGATCAGCAGCAGCCACTGGGCAACGCGGTCGCGCTCCTGCCAGTGGTCGAGGTGCTTGTAGAGTCCGCGGCGCAGCCGTTGGACGCTGAGGCGCCCCAAGCTCACGGGCCGTCAGGGCAGGGGCGTTCAGCCACCGTCGCCGTCCCCCTGGGTGACATAGACCTCGCCCGCCGCAACGGGCAGGTAGCGGGTGAGCAAGGGTTGGGGACGCCCGCTCTTCGGGAGCCGCTCGGTGAACCCGAGCCCTGCCAGGGTCTGCTCCATGGCCGCGCCCGAGACGAAGCACTCCGCGCGCTCCACGCCGGCTCTGCGCATCTCGCCGAGGGCGCCGGCCAACAGGGCGTGTCGCCCTTCGGCGTCGTCGGGCGGGGTGAGGAGGTCGACGATCTTGCCGCGGCGCCGGCGGTCCTGTTCGAACACCTTCCAGACACAGTAGCCGCGCAACCCACGATCCTCGTCCAGGACGAGGGTGTGATAGTCCCGATCCGGATGCGCGTGGTAGCGCCATGTCAGGGTCGTGCGGTCGCGAAGGCAGATGGCGGGATAGGCCGCGCGGGTCCGGTCCCAGAGCGCGTCGAACCGCTCGTCGAATGGACCTTCGAGCAGGGCGACTGAAAGCCTCGGTCTGGGGATCCGCGGCAGGGCGAGGTCGATCACCGCGGCCAGGGGTCGGGCGAGTCCCTCGCCGACCCCGCGCGCGAGCGGGTTGCGGGTCGACACCCGGCGGTGGCGACTCCCGGTGTGCGCCTGGGGCGCGAAACCGATGCGCAGGCCGATGGTGCGCAAGGAGTCGGCGATATGCTTGGCGAGCTGGATCGGGCCGGCGGCCGGGTGGTCGAGCATCGCGGCTGCGATCCCGCGGGAGAGATCCGGCTCGCCAGCCACCGGGGTTCGCCCGTGCTCCCGTCGTTGGGCGCGCAGCGCCCGGCGCGTCAACCCCCAATGCACCAGGACGTCGGCTAGCCACCAGGCCTCCGCGGGCTCGCCATCGATGTGCAAGCCGGCGGGGATGGTGGCCAGGTTCGCGATGATCCGACCTTGCCACTCCGCAACGATGCCCCGGTAGCCCGGGCTTGCCAGGCGCGGATCGGCGTGCCACTGCCAGTCCCACAGGCGCTCGGATCGCCGCGCGGCCTCGGTCCCGAAGACCTCCTCCGTGCGGGCCAGGATCTCCGGCCGATCGGCGTCGCAGCCGAGCCTCAGGGTGATGGCGGTCATGCGCCGGTCGCCGGGCGGTGCTCAGCCGCGGACCCAGGAGGCGGTCGAGGATGCCGCGATAGATCGCCGCGAGCCGGTCCAGATCCTCGACCGCCACGCATTCGTCCACCTGATGGATGGTGCGCGTTCAGAGGCCCGAGCTCCAGCACCTGGGTCCCCAGGGTGGCGATGAAGCGCCCGTCGGAGGTCCCGCCGGAGGTGGACAGCTCCGGGGTCATCCCCAGCACCTCCGCGATCGACTCGCGGGCGGCCTCCACCAGGGCGCCGGCCGGCGTGAGGAAGGGATTGCCCGAGAGACGCCAGTCGAGCGTGTAGTCGAAGCCGCCGGCGTCGAGGATCTCGCGCACCCGCGCCTCGATCCCCTCGGCCGTCTGCTCGGTGGAGAAGCGCAGGTTGAACTGGGCGCTCAGGGTGGCGGGGATGACGTTCTCCGCCCCGGTGCCCATGTTCAGGTTGGCGATCTGCAGGCTGGTGGGCGGGAAGTGTGCGTTGCCCTGGTCCCATTCGCTCGGCGCACAGGGCGGCCAGCGCCGGCGCGGCGAGATGGAAGGGGTTGGCGGCGAGATGGGGGTAGGCCACGTGACCCTGCTTGCCGCGTACGGTGAGAAAGCCGTTGAGGCTGCCCCGGCGGCCGTTCTTGATGGTGTCGCCGAGCCGCACATGACTCGAGGGCTCGCCGACCAGTGCATAGTCGACCGCCTCGCCCCGCTCGCGCAGCCGCTCCACCACCCGCACCGTCCCGTCCACCGCCACGCCTTCCTCGTCGCTGGTGATGAGGAAGGCGATGGATCCGCGGTGGCCCGGGTGCTCGCGGATGAAGCCCTCCACGGCCGTCACCATGGCCGCGAGTGAGCCCTTCATGTCCGCGGCGCCGCGTCCGTAGAGGAGCCCGTCGCGGATGGTCGGCTCGAAGGGGGGCGAGGTCCAGGCGTTCAGGGGCCCCGGCGGGCACCACGTCGGTGTGGCCGGCGAAGCAGAGCACGGGGCCCGTGTCGCCGCGGCGTGCCCAGAGATTCTTCACCTCGCCGCTCGGCATGGGCTCGATCCGGAAGCCGCTGTCGACGAGGCGCTCCGTCATCAGATCCTGACAGCCCGCGTCGTCCGGGGTCACCGAGGGGCGGCGGATCAGCTCGCGGGCGAGCTCCAGGGTGGCGGACATCAGCCGAAGATCTCCTGGTACTGCTCGGGGGAGAATCCCGGGTGGCGAGCCCCGCCCGTATCCAGCATCGGGCGGCGGACGATGGACGGGTTCTCGATCATCACCCGGACCGCGGACTCGGCGTCCATGGACGCACGCACCGATTCGGGCAGCCGGCGCCAGGTGGTGCCCCTGCGGTTCACCAGCGCCTCCCAGCCCAGCTCCGCCACCCAGGCCCGTGCCAAGGTCTCGGGAAGCCCTGCGCGCTTGTAGTCATGGAACAGGTAATCGATGCCGCGCCCGTCCAGCCAGGCGCGGGCCTTCTTCATGGTGTCGCAGTTGCTGATGCCGTAGAGGGTCGTCATGGGTGTCTAGCCGACAGTTGCGAGTAACGAGTCGCGAGTAACGAGGATCCCCTGACTGGCAGCTCCTCGGCCCTCTCCCCTCGGCCCTCGGCCCTCGCAACTCGGCCCTTCCCCCATCAAATATCCCTCAGCAGCTCGTTGATACCCACCTTGCCGCGGGTCTTCTCGTCCACCTGTTTGATGATGACGGCGCAATAGAGGCTGTACTTGCCGTCCTTGCTCGGCAGGTTGCCCGGCACCACCACCGCCCCCGGGGGGACGCGCCCATAGGTGATCTCGCCCGTCTCGCGGTTGTAGATCTTGGTGCTCTGGCCGATGTAGACGCCCATGGAGATCACCGCGCCCTCGCCGACGATCACCCCCTCGACGATCTCCGAGCGGGCCCCGATGAAGCAGTTGTCCTCGATGATGGTGGGTGCCGCCTGCACCGGCTCGAGCACCCCGCCGATCCCGACCCCGCCGGAGAGATGCACGTTCTTGCCGATCTGAGCGCAGGAGCCGACGGTGGCCCAGGTGTCGACCATGGTGCCCGAGTCCACATAGGCACCGATGTTCACGTAGGAGGGCATCAGGACGCAGGAGGGCGCGATATAGGCGCCCTTGCGGGCCGTGGCGGGCGGTACCACGCGCACGCCCGAATCGCGGAACTCCCGCGAGTTGGTGTCGGCGTACTTCGATGGGACCTTGTCGTAGTAATTCGTGAAGCCGCCCTTCATGAACCAGTTGTCCTCGATACGGAACGACAGGAGCACGGCCTTCTTCACCCAGTCGTTCACCACCCAGTCGCCGTCGTGGCGCTCGGCCACCCGCAGCTCGCCGCGGTCGAGCCGCTCGATGGTGTCTTGCACCGCGTCGCGCACGCGGGTCTCGACGCTGCGGGGGGTGATCTCCGCGCGCCGCTCGAAGGCCTCGACGATGATGGTCTGGGTGTCGTTCATAAACGCTCTCGGTTGAGTGGCGAGTAACGAGCTGCGAGTCGCGAGGAGGTCACATCCTTGGCCCTCGCGACTCGTCACTCGCTACTCGATTAGATTAAACGCTCCACGCAGCGGCGGATCCGCTCGGCGGCGTCGACGCATTCGTCGAGCGGCGGCACCAGTGCCATGCGCACCCGGTTCGTGCCCGGGTCCTTACCGTCGACCGGCCGCGACAGATAGCTCCCGGGCAGCAGGGTCACATGCTCCTCGGCGAACAGCAGGCGCACGAGCTCGGTCTCCGGGACCGGGGTCTCGGGCCACAGATAGAAGCCGCCGGCCGGTATCTCCGCGGGCAGCACGTCGCGGAGTATGGCGCTCACCGCGGCGAATTTCTCCCGATACAGGGCCCGGTTCGCGCGCACATGCCCCTCGTCGGACCAGGCCGCGATACTCGCGTGCTGGGTGGCCGGGGGCATGGCGCAGCCGTGGTAGGTCCGGTAGGCGAAGAGACGCTCGATCACCGCGGCGTCTCCGGCCACGAAGCCCGACCGCAGCCCAGGGGCGTTGGAGCGTTTGGAGAGGCTGTGGAAGACCAGGCAGCGCTCGAAGCCCGTGTTGCCCATGGCCGCGGCGGCCTGGAGCAGACCGCAGGGCGGTCGATCCTCGTCCCGATAGAGCTCCGAGTAACACTCGTCGGCGGCGATGAGGAAGTCGTGGGTATGTGCCAGCTCAATCAAGCGGGTGAGCTGGTGCTCCTCGACCACCGCGCCGGTCGGGTTGCCGGGAGAGCACAGATACAGGACCTGACACCGCCGCCAGGTGTCAGGCGTGACGGCCTCGAAGTCGGGCACGAAGCCATGCTCGGCCAGGCACGGCAGGTAGTGAGGCTCCCCCCCCGCGAGCAGGGCCGCCCCCTCGTAGATCTGATAGAAGGGGTTGGGCATCAGCACCAGTGCGTCGCGGGTGCGGTCGATGGCCGCCTGGGCGAAGGCGAACAGGGCCTCGCGGGTGCCGTTGACCGGGAGTATCTGGCGCTCGGGGTCGATCGCACCCTGGGGCAGGGCGAAACGCCGGGGAGCCAGGTCGCGATGGCCTGGCGCAGGGCGGGCATCCCGCGCGTGCTGGGATAGACGGAGAGGGTATGCAGGTGGGCGATCAGGGCCTCGGAGACCAGGGCCGGGGTCGGGTGGCGCGGCTCGCCGATGGACAGGGAGATCGGGTCGCGCCCTGCTGCGGGCTCGACCCCGCGCAGCAGGCCGGCGAGCCGCTCGAAGGGGTAGGGCTTGAGGCGCCCGAGGTCGGGGTTCATGTCAGATCGTCACTCGTGGGCGCCGCGCGATCCGCGGGGGTCGGGGCCTGGGCTCGACCGTCCCCAGCGGCGCGAAAAAGGCCGGTAGTATAGGCGATGCCCAGAGTCGGCTCCACGCGCGCGCCCCCCGCGCGAACCCGAGGACACCCCATGCCCCTGGTCACCGCCTTTCACCACGCCAGCCTGATCGTCTCCGACACGGCGCGCGCCCTGGACTTCTATGCCGGGCTGCTCGGGCTCGAGCAGCTCCAAGGGCGGCCGGACCTGGGCTACTTGGGCGCCTGGCTCGGGGTCGGGGGCGTACAGATCCATCTCCTGGAGCTGCCCAACCCCGATCCAGTGACCGGGCGTCCGCCCCACGGCGGCCGTGACCGCCATATCGCCCTGAGCGTCGCCGCGCTCGACCCCCTGATGGAGCGGCTCGCCGGGGCGGGTGTCCCCTTCACCCTGAGCCGCTCGGGACGGCGTGCGCTCTTCTGTCGCGACCCGGACGGCAACGCCGTCGAGCTCATCGAGTCGGTCTGAAGGGATCTCGGTCGATCGCCCTTGCCCGCCATCCCGGGTGTAGGCGCCT
This sequence comes from uncultured Gammaproteobacteria bacterium, assembly GCA_963714915.1. GTDB lineage: Bacteria > Pseudomonadota > Gammaproteobacteria > Chromatiales > Chromatiaceae > Thiodictyon. The sequence goes on along the minus strand of CAVQQM010000005.1, from coordinate 15,773 downwards.
GGCGGACTGCATCGATGGCCGGCGATCAGTAGCCCCGGTAGTACCAGGGGTTGTCCCAGTCCTGGGGGGCAAAGGGGGCGCTGGGTGGCGCCCCCGGTGGATAAGGGGCCTGGCCGGGGTGGCCGCCGGGGCCGCTCAACGCCGGATCGCCGCCGGCCGGTGGGTCGGGCCAGGGGTTTGGGGGGGCGGGCGGACCCATGTCCCGGAAGCGCTCGCGTTCGTCCTCCATGCGCTGGCGCCGGGCCTCGCGCCGCCGCTCGACCCCCTCGTTCCAGGCCTCCTTCTGGGCCGCCCCCCAAGGGTCCGTGGCGCGGCGCCGGGCATCGAACTGCTCGCGCGCGACCTGGCGACGCTCCTCCCAGGCCCTGCGTTGGGCCCGCACCTCGTCGAGCCAGGGCGGCGGATGGGCCTCGCCGCCGGTCGCCTCCGGATAGGGCGCGAGCGGTGGGGGCGGCGCCTGGGAGGGGGCGGGGGGGGCGTCGTCCGCGGCCAGGTGTGCGGTCAAGCACAGAGCGGCCGCCAGCCCGGCGGCAGGGATTAGCAGGGTCCGCCGCGTCATCCGCCTCGAACCGGACTCACCGCTACGCATGGCCTTCCAGCCTTTCGTGGATCTCCCGTCGCAGGCAGGAGAGCGCGCTCTCGCAGGTGATGGGCGCGTCCTCCGAGGTGGTGATGAAGAAGACATCGTCGACTGCCGCGCCGACGGTGGCGATCTTGGCGTTCTGCAGCCGTATCCCGCACTCCTCGAAGACCGCCCCGACCGCCGCCAGGAGCCCCGGCCGGTCCAGGGTGGTGAGGCGCATCACCGTGCGATGGTTGGCGTCGTCGGGCAAGAAGCTGACCCGCGTCTCGGTGGGGAAGTGGCGATGGCGCCGCGGCAGGCTGCGGGCCACGGAGATCCCGCTGCTCGCGGGCTCGCGCAGATCCATCTCCAGACCCTCGCGGATCTCCAACAGACGGTCGGGGTCGTTCACCGGGCCGCCGTCCTGGTCGAGGACCTGATAGGCGTTCACCGTCATGTCGTCGTCGGTGGTCATGACCCGGGCGTCCATGATGCTCAGCCCCATCTGATCGAGAAGGGCCGTAATGCGGGCGAACAGGTTGCTCCGGTCGGGGGTGTAGATGAAGATCTCGGTGCCGCCGCGGATGGTCTCCGGGCGGATCACCACCAGTGGGGGCTCCTGCCCCTCGGCACCCAGGATCTGACGGGTCTGCCAGGCGATCTCGTCCGGGGAGCTGTGCAGGAAATAGTCCAGATTGAACTTGATCCAGAGCTGGGTGCAGGCAGCCGGGTTGCCGCCGTAACGCTCCACCAGCCGTTTGGCCTCCTCCTGCTTGAGCTGGACCAGATCGTCCTGGGCCTGGGGGTGGGCAAGACCGCGCAGGAGTGCACGGCGGGTCTCGTGGTAGAGCTCGCGCAGCAGGGCGTCCTTCCAACTGTTCCAGCGCTCGGGGTTGGTCGCGCGGGCGTCTGCGACCGTCAGCAGGTAGAGATAATCGAGCCGGTTGGGGTCGCCGATCTGCTCGGCGAAGGCCTGGATGACCTCGGGGTCGCTGAGGTCCTTGCGCTGGGCGGTCATGGACATGAGCAGGTGGCGCTCCACCAGCCAGGACACCAGGCGGCTGTCGAACTCGGAGAGTCCGTGCAGGCGGCAGAAGTCCCAGGCGTCGCGCGCGCCGAGCTGGGAGTGATCGCCGCCGCGGCCCTTGGCGATGTCATGGAAGAGCCCCGCCAGATAGAGGAGCTCGACCTTGGGGATGCGCCGGGCGATGGCGCTGCACAGCGGGAACTCCGCGTCGTGCTTGGTGATGGTGAAGCGGCGCAGGTTGCGCAGCAGGGTGAGGGTGTGCTCGTCCACGGTGTAGACGTGGAAGAGGTCGTATTGCATGCGCCCGACGATGTTGGCGAAGGCCGGGATGTAGGCGGCGAGCACCCCGTAGCGGTTCATGCGCCTGATCGCGTGGGTGATCCCGTTGGGCTCGCGCAGGATCTCCATGAAGAGGCTGCGGGCGCGCAGGTCCGAGCGGAAGGCGTCGTCGATCCGGTGGCGGTTCTCGCGGATCAGTCGGATGGTGCTGGCCCGCACCCCGAGCAGCTCGGGGTGGGTCTGGAGCACGTGGAAGACCTCGAGCAGGGCGATCGGGTAGCGCCGGAAGACGCTCGCGGAGGTCACCTCGAGATAGCCGCTGCGGGACTGGAAGCGTTTGTTGATCGGCACCGGCGGGCCGATGTCGTCGCGCAGCAGGATGGCCTCGCGGAAGAGCTGCAAGAGCATCTCGTTGAGCCGGTTGAGCTGCTGCACCGTGCGGTAGTACTGCTGCATGAACTGCTCGACGGCCAGGTTGCTCGCGCCGTCGCAGAAGCCGAACTGGCCGGCGAGGGTACGCTGATAGTCGAACAGCAGCCGGTCCTCGCGGCGGCGGGTGAGCCGGTGCAGGGCGAAGCGGATCCGCCAGAGCAGACCCTGGCCCTCGACCAGGGTCTGGTACTCGGGCTCGGTGAGGAAGCCGTGGCTCACCAGGTCGTGGAGGTTGCGGGCCGAGAAGTGCCGTTTGGCGACCCAGCCGATCATTTGGATGTCGCGCAGTCCGCCCGGGTTCTCCTTGATGTTGGGCTCGAGGTTGTAGGCGGTGTCGCCGTACTTGCGCCAACGCGCCTGCTGCTCCTCGGTCTTGGCGGCGAAGAATTGCGCGCTGTCCCAGATCTGCGTCGGCGCGGTGGCCGCACGCATGCGCTCGAAGAGGGCGCCATTGCCGGCGAGCAGCCGGGTCTCGATCAGGTTGGTCATGACGGTGACGTCGCCCGTGGCCTCGCGGGCGCACTCCTCCGGGCTGCGCACGCTGTGGCCGACCTCGAGACCGATGTCCCACAGGAAGGTGACCAGCTGCTCGATGGACTCGCGCAGGCCCGCCTCCGCCTCGGGCTCGACCAAGATCAGGATGTCCACGTCGGAGCTGGGATGTAGCTCCTGGCGGCCGTAACCACCCACCGCGGCCAGGGCCGCGTCGCGGGTATCGCCGAGCAGCCGCGTCCAGGCGTCATGCAGGACACGGTCGGTGAGGTCGCTCAGGGCATGCACCAGGGTGGTGACCGCCACGCCCTGGTCGAACTGCTGGAAGAGCCCCTCGCGGCCCTCGCGCAGCACCCGTCGCGAGCCGTCGATGAGTGCCTGGTGGCGCGGCGGAATCTGGGGCGCAACGACTGCGGCCAGGGCCGAAGGGGAGGCGCTCATGCGGGTGGGGCCGCGCGCTCGTCCGCGCGCAGGGTGAGGATCTCGAAGCCCTCCTCGGTGACCAGCACCGTGTGCTCCCATTGGGCCGACAGGCTGCGGTCCTTGGTCACCACCGTCCAGCCGTCGGGCAGCAGCTTGATGAAGCGCTTGCCCGCGTTGACCATGGGCTCGACGGTGAAGCACATGCCCGCTCGCAGCTCCATCCCATCGCCCGGTCGCCCGTAGTGCAGGACCTGGGGGTCCTCGTGGAACTCGCGTCCGATGCCGTGGCCGCAATATTCTCGCACCACCGCATAGCGCTCGGCCTCCACGTAACTCTGGATGGCATGTCCGATGTCGCCCAGGGTGGCCCCGGGACGCACCGCGCGGATCCCGCGGAACATCGCCTCGCGGGTCACGTTGACCAGGCGCCGGGCGAGCACCGAGGGCTCGCCGACGAAGAACATCTTGCTGGTGTCGCCGTGATAGCCGTCCTTGATGACGGTGATGTCGACATTGATGATGTCGCCCTTCTTCAGGCGCTTGTTGCCGGGGATCCCGTGACAGACCTGGTTGTTCACCGAGGTGCAGATAGACTTGGGGAAGCCCCGGTAGTTCAGCGGTGCCGGGACCGCCTGCTGGACGCCCGTGATGTAGTCGTGGCAGATCGCGTCGAGCTCGTCGGTGGTCACGCCGGGCGCCACGTAGGCCCCGATCATGTCCAGCACGTCCGCGGCGAGCCGGCCGGCAACGCGCATGCGCTCGACGGCCTCGGGTGACTTGATCTCAACACTCATGGTCGGGCGGGATGCGTCCATTGGGGCGTCCAATCGGGCGGAAATGCTTGAATCACTTGCCCGGCGCGATTGTCCAGCGCAAGCACGCTATGGTATAAAACCCGGCGCGATGCCGCAAACAGACTCGGGTCTGGCCTGGGAGATGGCGGCGGTCGTGGCTGCAACCAAGCGAAAAACCGGGCGTTTTTCGCTTTTCTTTTGATGCTCAGTCAACCAAATCCGGGGATCGCCCGTGGGGCGTCGCCGGGTGACCACACATGCACCGGCACGTGTCGCTGGGTGCCCGCGAGGGTTGCGGCACGGGGTGCGTGGAGGCACAACCCGACTGTTTCTCGAGGAACGAATCATGAGCGACGTATCCATGCGTCAGATGTTGGAGGCCGGCGTCCATTTCGGCCACCAGACCCGATATTGGAACCCCAAGATGGGGGCCTTCATCTTCGGTCACCGCAACAAGATCCATATCATCAATCTGGAAAAGACCGTCCCGCTCTACCAGGATGCCATGAATTTCCTGGGCACCATGGCTTCCAACGGCGGTCGCATCCTGTTCGTCGGCACCAAGCGTGCCGCCCGCGAGGCGATCCGCGAGGAGGCCTCCCGGTGCGGGATGCCCTATGTCAACCACCGCTGGCTCGGCGGCATGTTGACCAACTTCAAGACCATCCGCCATTCCATCAAGCGCCTCAAGGAGCTCGAGGCCATGTTCGAGGACGGCAGCATCGAGCGCTTCAACAAGAAGGAAGCCCTGACCCTGTCGCGCGAGCGCGACAAGCTCGAGCAGAGCCTGGGCGGGATCAAGGACATGGACGGTCTGCCGGACGCCCTGTTCGTGATCGACGTGGGGCATGAGAAGATCGGGGTCACCGAGGCCAACAAGCTGGGCATCCCGGTGGTGGGCGTGGTCGACACCAACAACGACCCGAGCCGGGTGGACTATGTGATCCCCGGCAACGACGACGCCATCCGGGCCGTGCGTCTCTACATCGCCGGCGCGGCCGACGCGGTGCTCGACGGACGCAACACCGCGGTCGCCATGGTCGCGGGGCGCGATGCGGGGATGACCGCTGCCGCCGCGGCCGCGCCTTCCGACGCCGCCGGGGCCTGACCCCGCCGGCCTGGCGGTTACGCCGGGCGTCTCGTTCACCCGCGGGCCGACATGGCCCGCGGGTCCATCCAAATAGCAACCCGATGCCCCTGAGGGCGAGGCAGTAGATCAATGGCAATCACAGCGGCAATGGTGAAGGAGCTTCGCGAGCGCACGGGCGCCGGAATGATGGAGTGCAAGAAGGCCCTGGTGGAGGCCGAGGGTGACATCGAGGCCGCCATCGAGGCCATGCGCAAGTCGGGCCAGGCCAAGGCCGCCAAGAAGTCCGGCCGTATCGCCGCCGAGGGTGTGGTGATGATCGAGCTGGCCCAGGACGCCAAGCAGGGCGTGCTCGTGGAGATCAACTGCGAGACCGATTTCGTCGCCAAGGACGAGAACTTCGGTGCCTTCGCCCACGCCGTGGCCAAGACCGCCCTGTCGCCCGAGGCGGTGGACGCGGCCGTGCTCGCCGAGATGCCGCTCGCCGGCGATCCGGCCAGCACCGTCAACGCGGCCCGCGAGGCGCTGATCGCGAAGATCGGCGAGAACATCCAGGTGCGGCGCGTGGTGCGCTTCGATGACGTTCAGGGCTCCCTGTACAGCTATCGCCATGGGGTGCGCATCGGCGTGGTGGTGGAGATGCTGGGCGGCGACGAGACCCTCGGCCGCGACATCGCCATGCACATCGCGGCGAGCAGCCCGATCTGCGTGGGCGCCGACCAAGTGCCCGCGGAGACGCTGGAGAAGGAGCGCGAGATCTTCCGCGCCCAGGCCCTGGAGAGCGGCAAGCCGCCCGAGATCGTCGAGAAGATGATCGGTGGTCGGGTGCGCAAGTTCCTCGAGGAGGTGACCCTGCTGGGCCAGGCCTTCGTCAAGGACCAGGACACCACCGTCGAGAAGCTGCTCAAGCAGGCCGGCGCCGAGGTGCGTCGTTTTGCCCGGGTCGAGGTCGGTGAAGGGATCGAGAAACGCAGCGAGAACTTCGCCGACGAGGTGATGGCCCAGGTGCGCGGCGACGCGTGAGCCCCGACGGGAGGGCCCGGATCCTCTGGGCCCGCCATGGCCGCGGCACCCCCCGGGGCGCCCCGGGTGGAGCGACAGCGAGGTGACCAGCCCATGACCGAGTCCGAGACCGAGCCTCGAGCGATCCGTCGGATCCTGCTCAAGATGAGCGGGGAGGCCCTCATGGGCGCCGACAGCGGGGGCATCTCCCCGGAGGTGCTGGAGCGCTTCGCGGGGGAGGTGCGGGACCTGGTCCAGGAAGGCATCCAGGTCGCCCTCGTCATCGGCGGCGGGAACATCTTCCGAGGCGCCGGTCTGGCCGCCCGCGGGATGGACCGGGTCACCGGCGATCACATGGGCATGCTGGCCACGGTGATCAACGCCCTGGCCATGCAGGACGCCCTGCGCCGCCTAGGCACCCCGGCGGTCACCCTGTCGGCCTTGCGGATGGATCAGGTGTGCGATCCCTACTCCCAGCGCGAGGCCTTGCGTCTACTCGAGTCGGGCAGTGTGGTGATCCTCGCCGGTGGCACGGGCAACCCCTTCTTCACCACCGATTCGGCGGCCAGTCTGCGCGCCATCGAGATCGCCGCCGATCTGCTCGTCAAGGCCACCAAGGTCGACGGGATCTACTCCGCCGACCCGGTGCGGGTCCCCGATGCGACCTTTTATCCCCGGATCAGCTACGATCGCGCCCTGCGCGAGGGGTTGGCCGTGATGGATGCCACGGCGATCGTGCTATGTCGTGATCATGACCTGCCCCTGCGGGTGATGAACATCAATGAGCCGGGCGCGCTGTTGCGTCTGGTGCGCGGGGACGCGGTCGGTTCCCTGGTCGTGAGTGGTGAATACGATGATCGATGACGTGAAGAAAGACGCGGCCGAACGCATGGCCAAGAGTGTCGAGGCCCTCGGCCACGAGCTGGCCAAGATTCGCACCGGGCGCGCCCATCCCTCCTTGCTCGACCATGTGATGGTCTCCTACTACGGCAGCGATATGCCGATTCGGCAGGTGGCCAACGTCACCGCCGAGGACGCCCGCACCCTCGCCGTCACGCCCTGGGAGAAGGGCATGGTCCAGGCCGTCGAGAAGGCCATCATGCAATCTGACCTGGGGCTCAACCCCAACACCGCGGGAACGGTGATCCGGGTGCCCATGCCGGCCCTCACCGAGGAGCGGCGGCGCGATCTCATCAAGGTCGCGCGCCACGAGGCGGAACAGGCCCGGGTGGCGGTTCGCAACATCCGCCGGGATGCGAATTCGGAGCTCAAGGAGCTGGTCAAGGAGAAGATGATCTCGGAGGACGATGAGCGGCGCGGCCAGGAGATCGTCCAGAAGCTCACCGATCAGTATGTCAAGGAGGTCGACCAGGCCCTCGCGGTCAAGGAAGAGGATCTGCTCTCCCTGTGACCACCTGAGCCCTCCCGAGACCCCGATGCGGCGAGCAAACGACGGTGGATGAAGGCACGCCAGAGACCGGCTCGGGCGAGCCCGATAAGGGCGAGCCGACCGCGCGCGTCCCGCGGCACGTTGCGATCGTCATGGATGGCAACGGCCGTTGGGCCAATCAGCGCCATCGGGCCCGTACCTGGGGTCACCGCCAGGGCGTCAAGAGCGTGCGCGCGGTGGTGGAGGAGAGCGTGCGCCGGGGGGTCGGCACCCTCACCCTGTTCGCCTTCAGCAGCGAGAACTGGCGCCGGCCGGTCACGGAGGTGAGCGTGCTCATGGACCTCTTCCTGAGCACCCTGCGCGGCGAGGTCCGGCGGCTCCAGGAGAACGGGGTGCGACTGCGCGTGATCGGCGAGCGGTCCGCCTTCTCCGAGAAGCTCCAGCGGCGTATCGCCGACGCCGAGGACATCACCGCCAACAACACCTGTCTGCAGTTGCAGATCGCTGCGAACTACGGCGGGCGCTGGGACATCACCCAGGCGACGCGCCGGATGATCTCGGACATCCAGGCGGGACGGCTCGACCCCGGGGCGGTCAACGAGCAGGCCATCGCCGCGCGCCTCTCGTTCGCCGATCAGCCAGATCCCGACCTGTTCATCCGCACCGGCGGTGAGAAGCGTCTGTCCAATTTCATCCTCTGGCAGTCCGCCTACGCCGAGCTCTATTTCACCGATCTACTCTGGCCGGAGTTCGGCGCCGAGGCCTATGGGGAGGCCCTGGACGACTTCGCCTCCCGCCAGCGCCGATTCGGGCTCACCAGCGAGCAGGTCAGGGGCGACCAGGTTGCGGGCGACCAGGCCGGCCCGGGCGATGAGCGGCACTAGCGCCTTGGCGGATCCGGGTACCCTGCGGCAGCGGACCGTGACTGCCTTCGTCATCGGTCCGCTGGTCATCGCCGCCATCCTGCTCCTGCCGACCCCGGGCTTCGCCCTCTTCGTGGGGCTGCTCCTGCTCGCCGGCGCCTGGGAGTGGGCGGCCCTCGGGGGCCTCGAGCGTACGCCCGCGCGTGCGGCCTTCGTCGCCCTGGTCCTCGCTGGTCTGATCGCCCTTTGGCTCGTCGAGCCCGCCAGGTTCTGGCTGATCGGCGCCGCCGCCTTTTGGTGGGCGCTCAAGACCGTGCAGGTCGCGGGGGTCAAGGACATCGATCCCAGTCTCGGATGGCAGCCCAAGGTCCTCGCCGAGGGCATGCTGATCCTGTCGGCACCCTGGGCCGCCCTGGTCGAGCTCCACGGGGGCTCGGCCCAGGGACCCTTGCTGGTCCTGTTCCTGATGATGCTGGTGTGGACCGCCGATTCACTGGCCTTCTTCGTCGGGCGGCGCTTCGGGCGAACGAAGCTCGCGCCCGCGGTGAGCCCGGGTAAGACCCGGGCGGGGGTCTATGGGGCCCTGGGGGGTGCTGCGGCCTGGGGCCTGCTGCTCGGTCTGTCGCTGAGCCTCGGTCCGTTCGAGACCTTGCTGGCCGCCCTGCTGTGTGCCCTGACCGTCTCCGTCTCGGTGGTCGGGGACCTCTATGAGAGCCTGCTCAAGCGCCGGCGCGGTGTAAAGGATTCCAGCCATCTGCTGCCAGGCCACGGTGGCATGCTCGATCGAGTGGACAGTCTGACCGCCGCGGCCCCGGTCTTCGTGCTCGGGCTCGGCATGATCCTGGGGGGCGCATGATCGGCGTAACCGTGCTGGGTGCGACGGGTTCGGTCGGGGTGAGCACGCTCGACGTGGTCGCCCGTCACCCCGAGCGTTTTCGAGTCGTGGCACTCACCGCGCGCACCAATGCCGAGCGTCTGGCCGAGCAGTGCCGGCGCTTCCGGCCCCGCTACGCGGTCATGGTGGACGCCGCCGCGGCCACCCGCCTGGCGGGGCTCCTGGCCGACATGCCCGAGGCGCCCGAGGTGCTCCAAGGCGTCGAGGGTCTGGCCGAGGTCGCTGCGCTCCCCGAGACCGACTATGTGATGGCGGCGATCGTCGGCGCGGCCGGTCTGCGGCCCACCCTGGCGGCCGCCCAGGCGGGCAAGCGCGTGCTCCTCGCCAACAAGGAATCCCTGGTTATGGCCGGGGCGCTCTTCATGGGCGCGGTTGCCGACAGTGGTGCGGAGCTCCTGCCCATCGACAGCGAGCACAACGCGGTCTTCCAATGCCTGCCGCCGGGGTTCAGGTCCGGCCTGGAGCGGGTCGGGGTCGAGCGCATCCTGCTCACCGCGTCTGGCGGGCCCTTCCGCGGCTGGTCCGCCGAGCGGCTGGTCGCCGTCACCCCCGAGCAGGCCTGCGCCCACCCCGTCTGGAGCATGGGCCGCAAGATCTCGGTGGATTCCGCCACCCTCATGAACAAGGGGCTGGAGGTCATCGAGGCCTGCTGGCTCTTTGGCACCGGACCCGAGCGCATCAAGGTGGTGGTCCACCCCCAGAGCGTGATCCATTCGCTGGTCCAGTATCGCGACGGCTCGGTATTGGCGCAGCTCGGCAACCCGGATATGCGCACCCCCATCGCCCACGCGCTCGCCTGGCCGGATCGCCTGGATTCGGGGGTGGCGCCGCTCGAGCTGGTGGGCGTCGGTCGATTGGACTTCCAGGACCCCGACCTCGCCAACTTCCCCTGTCTGCGGCTCGCCATCGACGCGGCGCGCGCCGGGGGCTCCGCCCCGGCGGTCCTCAACGCCGCGAACGAGATCGCCGTCGAGGCGTTCCTGGCCCGCCGGATCGGCTTCCCCGGGATCGCCGAGGTGGTGGACCGGACCTTGCAATCCCTGCCCCTGGAGCCAGTATCCGACAAAGATCTCGATGCCCTTATGGATCTGGACGCGCGAGCCAGACGCCGGGCGGAACAACTCGTCTCGGAGTCTGTCTGCTGACCCCATGGACCTGCTCTTCACCATCGCCTCGTTCATCGTCGCCCTGGCGATCCTGATCACCGTACACGAGTTCGGCCACTTCTGGGTCGCGCGGCTCGCCGGCGTCAAGGTCCTGCGCTTCTCCGTCGGCTTCGGCCGGCCCCTGCTTCGCCATCAGCGCACTCCGGAGTCCACGGAGTATGTCCTCGCCGGCATCCCGCTCGGCGGCTACGTCAAGATGCTCGACGAGCGCGAGGAGCCCGTTGCCGAGCAGGAGCGTCACCTGGCGTTCAACAACCAGGTCCTCTGGAAGCGCGCGGCGATCGTGGCGGCTGGGCCGGTGTTCAACTTCCTATTCGCGATCCTGGCCTACTGGGGGATCTTCATGGCCGGCGACACCGGGCTGCGGCCGGTGATCGGCGTCGTCGAGCCGGCCTCCATCGCCGAGCGCGCGGGGTTCGAGCCGGGCGACGAGCTGCTGCGCATCGGCGCCCGCCCCTCGCCGACCTGGGAGGGGGCGGTCTTTGCCTTGATGTCCCAGGCCCTCGACGGTCGCGACCTCGAGATCGGCGTTCGCACGGCGAATGGGGATCTCGAGTCACGACGCATCGACGGGGAGACCCTTGCCGAGCTAGCCGAGAACCCGAACCTGTTGGATCGGCTCGGGCTGTCGCCTGAGCGTCCCTTGTTGCCCGCGGTGATCGGCGAGGTGACCCCCGGGGAGCCCGCCTCGCTCGCCGGCCTCCAGTCCGGGGATCGGATCCTCGCGGTCGACGGGGAGCCCATCGCCAGTTGGGGCGAATGGGTGGAGCGGGTCAGGGCCAGCCCCGAGCAGTCCCTCACCACGGAGGTGGAGCGCGATGGCGCCCGGCTGGAGCTGAGCATCACTCCGCGGGCGCTGGTCTCGGAGGACGGCAGCGAGATCGGGCGCATCGGTGCGGGTGTGCAGCCCCGCGACGACCTCATGGATCGCTACCGCGTGGAGGTCCACCACGGGCCGATCGGTGCGCTCCTGGCGGCGGGCGAGAAGACCGCCGAGATGAGCGTGCTCATGCTGCGGGTGATCTGGCGCATGTTGATCGGCCAGGCCTCGGTGGAGAACCTGAGCGGGCCCATCACCATCGCCGAGACGGCCGGGAAGACGGCCAGCTTCGGGCTCGACTATTTCGTCAAGTTCCTCGCCGTGGTCAGCATCAGCCTCGGCGTGCTGAACCTGCTGCCGATCCCGATCCTCGACGGGGGGCATCTCCTCTACTTCTTCATCGAATGGGTCAAGGGGAGCCCGCTCTCGGAGCAGGCCCAGATGCAGGGTCAGAAGGTCGGCCTGGTGATGCTCGCCGCCCTCATGACCCTGGCCTTCTACGTCGACCTGAGCCGACTCTTCGGCTCCTGAGCCGCCCCGATCGGGGCGGATCGATCCGCCCGCTAAGGTCCCCGCCGGCCTTTGGAACCCCTCACCGTTCCCGTATACTAGCGACCCTTGACTGGTGCCCCGTCCCGGGGCCTGCTCTCGCCCCTGGGGGTCTTCCTTGCCCTGGACATCTCGCGCCCTCGCCGCGGCAGCGCACCGCCTTACATCCCTTACCCTCCTGTTGCTCCTCTGGACGACGGTCGCCTGGGGTCAGGAATTCCGCATCGCCGACATCCGGGTGGAGGGGCTCCAGCGCATCGCGCCTGGAACGGTCTTCAACTACCTGCCCGTTCAGGTGGGCGACACCGTCGGCGACGATGTCACCGCCAACATCATCCGTTCGCTCTATCGCACCGGGTTCTTCGAGGACGTCCGGGTCGAGCGCGACGGCGATGTGCTGGTGGTGGATGTGCAGGAGCGACCGGCGATCGCCCAGATCGAGTTCGTCGGCAACCGGGACCTGGACGAGGAGGCCCTGCGCGCGTCGGTGGCCGAGATCGGGCTCAAGGAAGGGCGGGTCTTCAATCCCTCGGTCCTCGATCGCATCGAGCAGGAGCTCGAGCGCCAGTACTTCGGCCGCGGCAAGTACGGGGTCCTGATCCAGTCCACGGTCTCTCCGCTGGAGCGCAACCGGGTGGCGATCCGGGTCGAGATCACCGAGGGGCTCACCGCCCGCATCAAGCAGATCAACATCATCGGCAACCAGGCCTTTGACGAGAAGACCCTGCTCAAGCAGTTCGAGCTGGGCCCCACCGGCTGGTTCTCCTTTTATTCGAAGAACGATCAGTATTCCAAGCAGAAGCTGGCGGGGGACCTCGAGGCCCTGCGCTCCTACTATCTCGACCGCGGCTATCTGCGCTTCGACATCAAGTCGACCCAGGTCTCGATCAGCCCCGACAAGAAGGAGATCTATGTCACCGTCGTGGTCGACGAGGGCTCGCCCTACACGGTCAGCGATATCCGGCTCGCGGGAGAGCCTTCGGTCCCCGCGGAGCAGATCTTCCCGCTCATCCAACTGCGGCGTGGTGAGTTCTTCTCCCGCAAGGTCACCACCGAGAGCGCCGAGCGGATCTCAAACCTGCTCGGTGACGAGGGCTACGCATTCGCCAATATCAATACGGTCCCGGAGATCAACGACGACACCAAACAGGTGGTGGTCACCTTCTTCGTGGATCCCGGCAAACGGGTCTATGTGCGCCGGGTGAACATGAAGGGCAATACCCGCACCCGCGACGAGGTCCTGCGGCGCGAGATGCGACAACTGGAGACCGCCTGGTTCTCCTCGCGATTGGTCAGGGAGTCACGCGAGCGTCTCCAGCGTCTGGGGTTCTTCGAGGATGTCACCATCGAGACCCCAGCGGTCCCGGGCTCGGCGGATCAAGTGGATGTGGACGTCACCGTGGTGGAAAAGGCCGCGGGCAACCTCCTTGCGGGCGTCGGCTACTCCCAGTCCCAGGGCATCATCCTCAACGCGAGCGTCACCCAGAACAACTTCCTGGGGACCGGCAAGCGGGTCTCCTTCGCCTTCAATAACAGCTCGGCCACCCGGCTCTACCAGCTCGGCTTCCGCAACCCCTACTACACCATCGACGGCATCAGCCGCGGATTCGAGCTCTCGTACCGGGAGACCAACTTCGACGAGCTCATCGGTGCCGACTATTCCACCAACGTTGGGGTGGCCGGAATCAACTTCGGGCTGCCCATCAGCAGCACGGCCAGGGCGGGATTCGGTTTTCGCTATCAGTACACGGATTTCACCGCCGGGGTGTCGGAGCTGGCCCAGCAATTCGTGGAGGAGAACGGAAACGTTTTCAATGACTTCCTGCTCTCCGCGAGCTATGTCAACGACTCCCGCGACACGGCGATCTTCCCCAGCCGCGGGTCGCTGCGCTCGTTGAACCTCGAGGTGGCGGTGCCCGGCAGCGACCTCCAGTATTACAAGGTCGGCTATCGCGACGAGCTGTACATCCCGCTCACCTCCCGGTTCGTCCTGTCCCTGTCCGCGGACCTGGCCTACGGGGACGGTTACGGGGATCTCAGTGCCTTGCCTTTCTTCGAGAACTATTACGCGGGCGGCCCGCGCACGGTCCGCGGCTTCAGGGCGAATACCCTCGGGCCGCGTGAGACCAATGTCCCCTTCGATCCCGTCGGCGGCAACACCAAGGTGGTTGGGACCATCGAGTTGTTCGCGCCGCCCCCCATCGGCGGCGAGTTCGAGAAGACCCTGCGTCTGGGGGCCTTCCTGGACGCGGGCAATGTGTGGGAGACCACCGGCACCGATCTCGTGGCGCCGACCGGTTTCGACCTGGGTGAGCTGCGCTACTCCACCGGCCTGTCCGCCACCTGGCTGTCCCCGGTCGGGGCATTGACCATCAGCTACGCTGTCCCGCTCAACGAAAAGGAACAAGATCAGGTGCAGGCCTTCCAGTTCGGGATCGGCCAGACCTTCTGAGCGACGGAGCACCATGCTGATGCCCGCAGGAACTCGAATCGCGATCGCCCTCTGGCTGGGTGCGGCGGCGGCCTGCGCGGGCGCCGCCGATCAGGTCTACCGGATCGCCGTGGTCGATCCCAATCGGGTGGTCGAGAGCTCGCCCCAGTACGAGGCGGCGGGCCGGGCCCTTCAGGGCGAGGTGGAGGATCGCGAGCGGATGCTGCGCGCCCAGCAGGAGCAGATCTCGGAGCTTCAGCGCCAGCTCGAGCGCGATGGGGAGCTGATGAGCGAGAACGAGCTCCAGCGCCTGAAGAACGACATCCGCAGCCGTAACCGCAAGCTCAAATATGCCCAGGATGAGTTCCAGGAGGACTTCTCCCTGCGCCAGAACGAGCTGCGCACCAAGCTGGCCCGACAGGTGCAGGAAGTCGTCGTGGAGCTGGCGAAGGAGCTGGAGATCGACCTGGTGGTGAGCGAGGGCCTGGTCTACTACAGCCCCAGGATCGACATCTCCGATCAGGTCATCGAGCGGCTCAAGAAGGAATTCGCCGCGAAGTGATGAGGGGTCCGTCCGTCTCCCAGGCGAGCGCAACCAGATGAAGGGCGCCGCGGCGCGGCTCGATGAGCTTGCGGCCCGATTGGGGCTCAGGTTTCGGGGCGATCCGGCCACCCGGGTCGATCGGGTGGGTGACCTCGGCGATGCCGATGCCGACTGCCTGAGCTTTCTCGGGGATGCCAAGTACCGGGCCCATCTCGCCGACTCCCGCGCGGGGATCGTGGTGCTGCGCGAGTCCGATGTCGGTTCACGTGACGGCGCCGTCCTGCTGAGCCCCAACCCCTATCTCGATTTCGCCCGCGCCGCCGCCATCCTCTATCCCGAGCCCCAGGTACGGCCAGGGGTCCATCCCAGCGCGTGCGTCGATCCCTCGGCGCATGTCGATACCAGCGCCTGGGTGGGGCCGACGGCCGTGGTCGAGGCCGGGGCCTGGATCGGCCCGGGGGTCTTCGTCGGTCCGGCCTGCATCGTCGGGGAGGGCGTGCGCATCGACGCGGACAGCCGCTTGGTGGCGCGGGTCACCCTGCTTCCAGGCACCCGGGTCGGGAGACGCGCCTTGCTCCAGCCGGGGGCCGTGATCGGGCGCGACGGCTTTGGGTTTGCCAAGGATGGGGAGCGCTGGGTGCGCATCCCCCAGGTCGGCGGGGTGATCCTCGGCGACGACGTGGAGATCGGTGCCAACACCACGGTCGACCGGGGTGCCATCGGGGATACGCTCATCGCCGACGGCGTGAAGCTGGACAATCAGATCCAGATCGGACACAACGTCCGGGTGGGGGAGAACACGGCCATGGCGGCCAACACGGGCATCTCGGGCTCCACCCGCATCGGACGCAACTGCACCATCGCGGGCGCGGTCGGGATGGCAGGCCACCTGATCATCGGCGATGACGTCCATTTCACCGGCATGGCCATGGTGACCCGTTCGTTTCCGCAGCCGGGGACCTACAGTAGCGGGATCCCGGCCAGCGCGAGCGGCGAGTGGCGGCGTAACGTGGCACG
>CAVQQM010000004.1:0-55501 GCA_963714915.1 uncultured Gammaproteobacteria bacterium | reverse complement strand
TCACACCCAGGTGAGAAAGCAACTCGGGCTGACGATTCGGATGCCATGGAAGGGATCGAGCACCAGCAGGTCCTGGTCGCCTGTGATGATGGCTGCCGCGTCGCCACTCAGGGCCACATCGAGGAATTTGTCGTCTTTCGGATCGCGGCAGGCACGGATGCGGCGCACGACGGGAACCACGCGGGCCACGCCCCCAAGCAGCTCCAAGAAGCGCCGCCGGTCGTCGCGGCTGATGTAGGGATCGAACTTGGCGCGGGTCAGAACCTGGACTAGCTCATCCAGGGTCTCCTGGGAGACCAAGAGCACGCCGCGGGCGAGGGCGTGGTCAACGGCCTGGGCAGCGACGCCGCCAGGACAGAGAAGACGGCTGACCAGGGTATTGGTGTCCAGGACCCACAGCGACTGTTCAATCATCCGCTAGAAGCTCGTCGAGCTTCGTCTCGCTCATGCCCGCCTGCTTCGCCGACGCCCCCACCCGATCGCAGAAGCGCTGAAATTCCGCGACGTTCAGTCGAACCAATCGCTCGTACTCTTGCATGGAGAGCACGACAGCGACGTCGCGCTTCTGGCGACGGATCACCACGGGCTCCCTGGCAGCGGCCTCGATGACGCTCGCTAGCCCTTGCTTCGCCTCTGTTGCCGAGACAGTTCGCATCGCCCCTCCCTCATATAATGTACAAAACAGACATAATGTATCGGATATCTGGGCTGTTTTCCCCCTGTTTCAGCTAGGCTCGGGGCGGCAAGAGCGATGGGTGGCGGGAGATTCCATTCTTTGCCAGCCGGACCCCGCACATATAACGTCGAGCCGGTCGCGACGGGCGACCTGATCTTGACCGAGGTGCTGCAGGGCTTCGTGAACGTCCGCGGTTTCAACCAGGCGAGACGGCTACTGACGTCTCTGGTGATTGTGGACCTGGCGGGCAAGCTGCAAATAGCTGCTCACGGTCTTGGCCTCCGTTGGGTAAACCCTTGGATCGGGCTTCGGCCCGACAATGGCCTTGCGGGCGGTTGCCGCGTTGCTGTCGGGCTGAAGCCCGACCCACACTGGGCGGGTTCGCGGTTCCTAGGGGCGCTCAACGTACGACGTCGTCGATGCGGGTGGCGGTGAGGATGCGCTCGGACCAGGTCAGCAGGGTGTCGGCGTCGGCCGCCTCGCCGCGTTGGCGGATTGCCTCCGGGATCTCGCCGAATTTGAAGTTCTGGTCGTAGCTCATGTGAAGTTGTGGCGAAAGTCAAGGGACCGCTGTGCTCTGGGTTTCAGGGACAAGCGGGGGGCGCTCATAATTCTGGAGTTTCCAAAAGCGATCCGGGTTCATGCGAAGACATTCCGACGCGGCTTTCAGTGAATAGGTGTCTGCGCCCAATCTGTGAATCTCCTGCGACAATTCCTCTGCCAAGGTCAGCCGGTACGCCGGGTCGCTCCAGGGATCGCTGGCGCTCGAGTCGGCTGTTGAAAGAAGATCGGCACCGTTCCTATCGCACAGCTCGACTGCAATCCGATCGATGAGAAAGGGCGCGTTTGGCCCGCTCCAGATAAAGAAGCGGTACAAAAAATTGATGTCGCGGTAGGGTATTCGGAAGTCCCCGAGAATCGACCCCATGTCATTTTCGAAAGTCGGCTGAGTCAGGTACTGGAGCCATTCCAGCACTGAAAGTCTCAGACCATAATGTTTCCAAGGTCGCACAAAATGCCCGGCGGCGATGAAGGAGAGCAACCGATTGAGATGGGGGTCCGTATGGCGCCGCGGTTGGAAACCGTTCACTGCTTCGGCGTAACCAGTAGCGAAGCCCAGGCGATAATCCGGCCGCTGTTCCTCGGGCAGTCGGGAATAAGCGGGCGGCGTCCAGCGGCGGATTTCCTCGTTCGAGCGCTGGAGCAAGAAGAGGAAGGTCGCGAGTGAAAAATGATCTGGAAGGGCCAAGTACAGATCGCGCAACTGCTCACGCAGTAAATCATCCAGCCATACAACTGGCAATAGACCGTGATGGGCTTCAGCCTTTTCGCTGAGAAACGCAAGCTCCGCTAAGGCATTCTCGGGGCCGCCGTCACCCCACTTGTAGAACTGGAGCGCCAGGGTGATGCTGCTGCGACGAGGATCCACGACGTAGTATTCGTACCAGGCTCGGGTTGACACGGGTCGTTATCCTCATCCGCGATTCTTCTCGCACGCCGCGTGAGTCGGCGCTTTTCCCAGCACATTCCATATACGGGGTGTGGCTCGGACGGCACGAGCTTCTGCGGCGACCAGCCACCAATTCCGGCAGTTCTGTGGGTCGGGCTTCAGCCCGACAATGGCCTTGCGGGCTGTTGCCGCGTCGCTGTCGGGCTGAAGCCCGACCCACAATGCTGGGGCGCTCAACGCAGGACGTCGTCGATGCGCTCGGCGGTGAGGATGCGCTCGGACCAGGTCAGCAGGGTGTCGGAGTCGGCCGCCTCGACGCGTTGGCGGATTGCCTCCGGGATCTCTCCGAACTTGAGGCGCAGTTGGCGGAGCAGGACCAGCACCTCACCTTTCTGGACGCCGCGTTGCTCACTATCCGCGCGGGCTTGCTGGAAATAGCTGCTCACGGTGTTCGCCTCGGTTGGGTAGTCGGTTTCGTAGCGCTGGCGTTCATTGTCGTCAAGGGCACCGTAGATGTCGATGAAGTCGATGTATTTGAGCTGGCGCTCGGGATCCGGTTCCAGGGCGCTCAGCCCGCGCACCGCGGCGGCGTAGACGTCGACCTTTTCGGTCTGATCGTAGCGCATGTTGGGCAGATTCAGGCGCGCGACCAGGTTGGTGCTGTCGCGGTAGCGACGATAGGGCATGGCGCCAAGCTCGCATGAGATGAAGGTGAAGCTCAGGTAGGTGTGGCGCTCGCTGCCAAGCTCCAGGGAACGGCGGTTGGGTCCGCCGCGTAGGAAGATGACGACCGGCACGACCCGGTCGGTCTCGCAGAGCTGGGCGAGGTCGACACAATAGTGGACCAGGCGATGGATGGAGAAGCGCTCGGGGTTGCTCTCCTCCTCGATGACGAACAGTAGCGCCGCGCGGCGGCCGTCGGGCCATTCCACCAGCAGCGGCGTGTCCAGCTCACGGAAGCGCTCGCCCAGGCGCTCCTGGAGCTGCTCCTGGCGGATGGGGGTGATGCGCACATCCGCCGGCAGGTCGAGCGCCTCGGACTCCGCAAGGAAGGCCAGCGCCTGGCGCGGATAGTCGAGGATCAGATTCTTGAAGTTCTGGTCGTGGCTCATGGACGGCTGCTGGCGTGCTGCGGGACGGGAGATGGCCCCTGCACACATTATGTGCCTCGCTGCTCCTGTCCGAAAGGTGCTCGGACAGTTCGGTCCCGCCGACGCACCGGCGAGGTCGTGCGGCCGAACCCAAGAGTCTCGCCAGGGTCGAGCACCCGCGAGGATGTGGTGCCCGTGGTGGGTCGGGCTTCAGCCCGACTGCGACGGCGCAGGTCGCGTGGAAGGTTGCTGTCGGACTGAAGTCCGACGGGGAGCGGCAGCCCTCTGTGCCAATGTAGGCGAGATAGTGCGTTCGCTTTGGGGGCCGCAGGTTCTGAGAGTCGATCACTGACATGTTCGACGTCGTTACGGTTTGCGATAGACCTCGCGCCGATGCCCGATGGCCACCACGAGAACGATCAGCTCCTTGCCGCGAAGCTCGCACAGGAGGCGATAGTCACCGACCCGATAACGCCAGAGGCCTTTTCGATCCCCTACCAGGGGCTTGCCGCGACGCCGTGGGTCGTCGAGGGTTGCGATCTCGTCCTCGAGATAATCGAGGATGGCGGCCTGCCACTGTCTGTCCAGCTTGGCCAGTTGACGCTTGGCCGTATCGGTGAGCTCAACGTTCCAGGCCAAGCTCGCGCCTCACATCGGCCAAGCTGGTGCGTGGCTCCTCTCGCTCCAAGGCAGCGAGGGCCAGCAGATAGTCCGAGCGCTCTTCCAGGTACGCGGCCAGCGCCTCCTTTACGTAGAAGCTCTTACTGCGTCCGGTCGCGGCGGCGAGCTGTTCAAGCTCCTTCTCCATTTGTGGGTCGAGTCTGACGGCGAGCATCGTGATCGGCTCCTAGGGTCGACGTCTAACAAGTATAACTGACGGTCCTGGTAGTCCTGGATCTGGCGGGGCGCAACATGGCCATTAGAGCGGTGGTCGACTTCCGTGCGTTGCGCGGGCTTGGGATCACGGCGCGAAAGACGATCGTTACTGTGATGGTCACCTGCTGCATCGAGACGGGTTTGCCGCTGCTTTACAGCGATAGAGCCTTCGATCCCTTCGTCGATCATCTCGGGCTTCGGTCCGGCCCGACAGGCTGCTAGGCGCCGCGGTTGCGGAGCCAATGGTCGAGGTCCGTCAAGGAGACCCGGGGCGTTGGGGATGTTGCTCCCATTGTGGGTCGGGCTTCAGCCCGACAGCGGCCTTTACGGGCGGGCTGTGACCTTGCAGTCGGGCTGAAGCCCGACCTACGGGGGGCCCGGGCCCGCCCAACGAGGACCACGATGGCCCGTGCGCGTCCGGTATGATGACCGCGGGATTCACGCCGTGTTGAGCGCCTGGTTGGGCCTGCGCGCCGGCGCTCAGACCCGAGGAGCCCGGCACGATGCCAGTCTTGAACCGCCTGTTGATTGCCCTGCTGGTCACGGCCGCGGGTGCCGTCTTCGCGACCGAGCCGGAGGCGCCAGCGCCCGGGACGGCCGATGCCCCGAGCGCCGTGCGCGGTGTGGCCACCGTGGCCACCCGCCATGTGCCGCCCTTCGCCATCAAGACGGAGTCGGGCTGGGACGGCATCGTCATCGAGCTCCTGCGCCGCATCGAGGAGGACACGGGGATTGCGGTCCGGCTCCAGGAGATGGGGCTCAAGGAGATGCTCGCCGCGACCACCGAGGGGCGCGTGGATGCGGCGGCCGCGGCGCTCACCATCACCCGCGAGCGCGAGCGGCTGATGGACTTCAGTCATCCCTTCTACACGGCCGGTCTGGGGGTGGCGGTGCCCCAGCGGCCCGAGCTGACCTGGATCTCCGGGGTGCAGCGGGTCTTCTCCGGGGCCTTCCTGCACTCCATGGCGGCGCTGCTGGGGGTGCTGGCGCTGGTCGGCGTGCTGATGTGGCTGGCGGAGCGGCGCAGCAACGCCCAGTTCCAGAAGGACCCCGTCCACGGAGTGGGCTCCGGGATCTGGTGGTCCGCGGTCACCATGACCACCGTGGGTTATGGCGACAAGGCGCCGGTGACCCTGATTGGGCGCCTGGTGGGGCTGGTGTGGATGTTCGCGAGCATCATCCTGATCTCCGGCTTCACCGCGGCCATCGCCAGCTCCCTGACCGTCGGCGAGCTGGACCAGGGTGTGCGTGGGGTGAATGACCTGCGCGGCCAGCGTGTGCTGACCCTGCCGGGCAGCACCAGCGCGGCCTATCTGGACGAGAAGCTGGTGCGCTTCCAGGACGCCGAGAGCCTCGAGTCCGCCTTGGGGCAGGTGGCCGCGGGCGAGGCGGATGCCCTGGTCTACGATGCCCCGATCCTGCGTTACCTGGTGAACGCCGAGTATCCGGACCGCCTGCGCGTGCTGCCGGCGGTGTTCGCCCGCCAGGACTACGGGATCGCCCTGCCGCCTGGCTCGCCCCTGCGCGAGCCCCTGAACCGGGCCATCCTCGAGGTCATCCGCTCGCCCGCCTGGGATGCCCTGATCGACAGCTATCTGGGCGCTGGCGGCTGATCGCGGCCCGGGAGGGGTTGCTGCAGATGGCTCGGCGACAAGTCACGGGGTTCGCCCACGACTACCCCTTCGATCCTGCCTATGGTCGCGATCTGGCGGATCTGCTCGCTATCGAGCCGCCGCCGGAGCCACGCGGCTTTGCCTCGATCTGGCGGAGGCGTTACCGCGAGGCCCTGGGGGTCGAACCCAGACCCCGACTTGGGCCGAGTGCCGACCGGCACACGGGCTTCCGGTGTCTCGACATCGACTATGCCTCCACCGGCGGCTTCACCATCCGCGGCTGGCTGTTGGTCCCGGAATCGGTCGCGCCGGCGCGGGCGCTGATCTGCGGTCACGGCTACGGGGGCCTGGATCGCCCGGACTTCCCGCTGCCCTGCGCGGACGCGATCTATCTCATCCCCTGCTTCCGGGGGCTGTGTCGCAGCGCCCGCCGGCCCATCTCCACCGATCCCTGGTGGCATGTCCTGCATGACATCGATAAGCCGGAACGCTACATCCTGCGCGGCTGCGTAGAGGACCTCTGGACCGGCGTCAGTGCCCTGCTGGCACTCTATCCCTGGCTCGCGGGGCGGATCGGCTACCTGGGGATCAGCTTCGGCGGGGGCATCGGGGCGCTGGGCCTGCCCTGGGAGCCGCGCATCGCCCGCGGGCATCTCAACGTGCCGACCTTCGGTCATCACCCGTTGCGGCTTGCCCTACCCAGCACCGGCAGCGGCGAGTCGGTACGCGAGTTCGCCCGCCGGCACGGCAACGTGGCCGTCACCTTGAGCGGCTACGATGCCGCCGTGGCCGCCCGTCACATCACCCAGCCCATGCACCTCGCGCTGGCCCTGTTCGACCCCGCGGTGCCCCCGCCCGGTCAGTTCGCCATCTACAACGCCATCCCGGGGGAGAAACGGCTGTTCGTGCTGCGGGCGGGGCACTTCACCTACCCCGGGCGGGCCCGCGACGAGCGCCGCCTGCTGGACGAGCTGCGGGGCTTCTTCGCGCCCCTGGCCGATTGAGCCAGGCGATCGAGCGGCCCGCGGTTCCGCCAAGCCTCCCCGCTCCCGCCTAGCCGCATTCATCCCGGTTCCCACAGTCTTCTAGGGATTTCGGCTCTGGGTTTGCACAGGCGTCGCCGCCGGGGGCCACCTCGACAAGCCGTTCCCCGGCGGCGAGTGCCTGTTCGATCGTTGGCAGCAGTTGGGCAAACCAGGTCAGCAGATCGCGGCGGGTGGTGTTTCCGACGCGCACCCACACCAGGGAGGGGCCCTGTGGGCTCAGGGTACATAGATGAACGAAGTCCTCGTCCTTGGACACGATCACCGCACCGAGGCGCTCGGCCTCGGCCCAGATCAACGAGTCGGGCGACTCCAGCGGCGAACATCGCCTTTCGCCACCCCCAGCTGTTCCAGAAGCTGGTCTTCGGCCGCTACGATCTACGCAGTCGAGCACTTCGCGATCTGCTCGAAGCCGTGATCGACCAGGTGGCTCGCCTCATGACCCTGTTCTACAAGCCAGCGCGCGAGTGCGGCGGCAACTGCGCATCCACAAGGAAGCGCACGACTCAGGCGACCCGCAGGATCGGGTGATCGGTTTGGTGGGCGGCGTAATCCAGTGCCGCGGCGATGTCTGCCGGATCCAGATACGGATAGTCCGCGAGGATCTCCGCTCGGCGACGCGCCCGCCGCAAGCATTTCCAACGATGAGTCCGAGACGCGAATCCGCATCCCCCGGATGCAGGGCCGGCCCCCGCAGACATGCGGGTCGACGGTGAATTCTGGTTGGTCCGTTCATTGGCGCGCCTCGCGTCATACCATCGCATCAGCTACGCGCCCTTGAGCGGCTGGTCTACGAGCATCACGGGCTCCTACTGGAGAGGACTTGACACAAGGACGTTGGGATCCACGTCACCCGCTCTTTGGACAGCCAGGACAGTCATTGACGCGGTCGCGGGGCCTTTTGGCTGGCCTTTGGCCGGGCGGCCATTGTCGTCAAGGGCGCTGGTGATGTCGACGAAGTGGATGCACTTCAGCGGTGTGGCGGCTCGTGAAGACCTCTCGTTTCGAGATCGCGCAAGCAGCCCGCGTAGGTTGGGCTGAGGGACGAAGCCCAACATAGGCGCTGTCTCGCGGGGAACCGTCTAACCGCACCGTCGCCCGTCCCGACAGGCAAGCCTGTCAATCCGATCCCCCGCCGCTGCCGAGCAGGGGCTTCAACAGGTCGATGGGCAGCGGAAAGACGATGGTGGAGGTCTTGTCGCTGGCCACGGCGGTGAGGGTCTCGAGGAAGCGCAGCTGGATCGCCTGGGGCGCCCGCCCGAGGATCTCCGCGGCGGCGGCGAGCTGCTCGGCGGCCTGCATCTCGCCCTCGGCGTGGATGATCTTGGCCCGCCGGGAGCGCTCGGCCTCGGCCTGACGGGCGATGGCGCGGATCATGGATTCGTCGAGGTCCACGTGCTTGATCTCCACGTTCGCCACCTTGATGCCCCAGGCGTCGGTCTGGGCGTCGAGGATGGCGCGCACGTCGTCGTTGAGCTTGTCACGCTCGGCGAGCATCTCGTCGAGCTCGTGCTGGCCGAGCACCGAGCGCAGGGTGGTCTGGGCGAGCTCGCTGGTGGCCTCGCGGAACTGCTCCACCTGGATGATGGACTTCTCCGGCTCGATCACCCGGAAGTAGACCACCGCGTTCACCTTCACGGAGACGTTGTCCCGGGAGATGACATCCTGGCTCGGGACGTCCATCACCATGGTGCGCATGTCCACCTTGACCATGGTCTGGACCACCGGGATGACCAGGATCAGCCCCGGGCCCTTCACGCCCGTGTAGCGGCCGAGGGTGAAGATCACCCCGCGCTCGTACTCCCGCAGGATTCTGACCGAGGCGAAGACCAGGACGACCGCCAGGACGATCGGGATCAGATAGGCTTCGAAGAACATGGGATGCCTCCTCAGGTCTGTGGGGTTCGCTGGCCTTGGGGCAGGGGCTCGACGAGCAGGGTCAGGCCCTCCCTGCCCACCACCCGGATCGGGGCGCCCCGCTGGATCGGCACCGGCGAGCGCGCCGCCCAGATCTCCCCGTGGAGATGGACCCGGCCGCCGCCGGGAAAGCCCGAGACGGCCTCGCCCTGAGCACCCTCGAGCTCCTCGGCGCCGCTCGCCACGGGTCGGCGCCAGGCACGCAGGGCCATGGTCGCCATGAAGCCGAGCCCCAAGGCGCTCGTGACCGCGACGCCCAGGATCAAGGGGAGTGAGATCCCGAGGCCGGGGACATCGGTGTCGATCAGGATGAGCGACCCGGCCACGAAGGCCGCGGTCCCGCCGAGCCCCAGGGCACCGAAGCTCGGGGTGAAGGCCTCGCCGATCATGAGCGCGAGCCCCAGCACCATGAGCGCCAGCCCGGCGTAGTTCACGGGCAGCAGTTGGAAGGCATAGAGGGCGAGCAGCAGGCTCATGGCCCCGAGGGTGCCGGGGAGCACGGCGCCGGGGTTGGAGAACTCGTAGATCAGGCCGTAGATGCCGATCAAGAGCAGGATGTAGGCGACGTTGGGGTCGCTGATGATCGCGAGCATCCGGGTCTGCCAGTCGGGCTGGCGTTCGATGATGGGGATGCCGGCGGTGCTCAGGGTGACCTGGCCGTCGCCGAGGCGCACCGAGCGGCCGTCCACGGCGGCCAGCAGCGCCGGGAGATCCGCGGCGATCAGGTCGATCACGCCGAGCTCGAGGGCCTCCTCGGCCGAGAGGCTCGCGCCCTCGCGTACCGCCCGCTCGGCCCACTCGGCGTTGCGTCCATGGAGCGCGGCGAGCCCGCGGAGATAGGCGGCCGCGTCGTTCACCAGCTTGCGGTTCCTGGCGTCGCCGTCCGTGGCGGGCTTGGCGCCGTCCGAATCGTCTCCCCCGTCACCGCCTTGGGTCGGCGAGGCCGGGTCTGCCCCGGCAGACCGCCGATCTGGATCGGGGTGGCCGCGCCGAGGTTGGTCCCCGGGGCCATGGCCGCGACCTGGCAGGCATAGAGGATGTAGGTGCCGGCGCTCGCGGCCCGCGCCCCGGTGGGGGCCACATAGCCGATCACCGGGACACGAGAGGCCGAGATGGCCTTGACGATGGAGCGCATGGAGGTGTCGAGCCCGCCGGGGGTGTCCATGCGCAGGACCAGCACGGCCGCCTGCTGCGACTCGGCCGCCTCCAGGGCCTCCTCCACGAAGGCCGCCGTCGCGGGCCCGATGGTGCCCTCGATGTCGATCACCAGGGCCTCGCCCGCGGCCCGGGCGGTCCCGGCCAAGGTCGACGCGGCCAGGGCCATGCCCGCCAGCGTCCGCCAGATCGTCCTCATCCCCTGCTCCCTCCCGGCTGCCCCTATCGCAAAGGTTAGACAGCCGGGGCGGGAATGGTGTCCCGGGGATGCGCCTTCGGTCAGTCTTCGCCGGGGCGGTCGGCCGCGTGGCCGGTGCGGGCATCGACCGCCGCCGCGACCACCAGGTCGCCCCAGACGTTGATGGCTGTGATGGGGTAGTCGAAGAAACGGTCGACGACCAGATAGAGGGCGAGATAGGTCTGGGGCAGGCCGATCAGGTCGAGCATGAAGGCCATCATGGCGATGCCGCCGCCCGGGATCCCCGCGGTGCCGGCGGAAGAGGCCATGGTGAGCAGCACGATGAACAGCGCCTGGGCCGGGCTGACCTCCACCCCGGCGAGCTGGGCCATGAAGATGAGCAGGATGGATTGGTAGAGGGCCGAGCCGTCCATGTTCAGGGTGGCGCCCAGGGGCAGGGTGAAGCTCGTGACCCTGGGGCTGACCCGGGCCTGCTCCTCCAGCACCCGCTTGGAGACGGGGTAGGTGGCCGAGCTCGAGGCGGTCGCGAGGGCCGTGACCAGGGCGGCCCGGACCTGGCCGGCGAAGACCAGGGGCGAGCGACCGGTGCGCAGGCGCAGCAGCAGGGGCAGGAAGATCAGTGCGTGGGCGCAGGCCGCCGCCAGCACCGCCCAGACGAAGGGCCGCAGGGCGAAGACCTCGCCCCAGTCCATCCCGGCGAGGCTTCCGTAGACCAGGGCCGCGATACCGACCGGCGCGAGCGCCAGCACCGCGCCCAGCATCCGCATCAGCAGCGCATTGGCGGCCTGGGCCCCCTCGCCGAGGAAGCTGCGGTACTCGGGCTCGAGTCCGCGCGAGGCCAGTGCGGCGAACAGGGCGATCACCACGATGTGCAGGATGTTGCCCTCGGCCAGGGAGGCGAACAGGTTGCTCGGGATGAAGTTCGCGATCAGCCGCGCCAGGCTGAAGTCGGCGCCGCCCTGCTCCGCGGCGGGCAGGCTGAGCAGCCCCGGGGTGAGGCCCCGGGAGAAGAGATAGCCCAGCAGGGTGCCGAGGGTCGCCGCGATGGCGGAGGTGAGCAGATAGAGCCCCAGGGTCTGTCCCCCGAGGCGCCGCAGGTCCACCCCGGTCGCCAGCGCGGCATAGACCGAGACCAGGATCAGGGGCAGGATCAGGACCTTGAGCAGCGACAGGAAGATGTCGCCCAGCCAGGCGACATAGGGCGCGCCGGCCGGGAGGGCCAGGGCCAGCACGACACCGATCACCAGGGCGGCGGGCGTCGAATAGAGCGCCTTCAGACCCACGGCCGCCTCCTGCCGCGGGTGAGCGGTGTCCCCGCCGGGGATCGGGCGGGCCTGAGGATCGAGAAACGCCTCAGCCCCATCCCAGCCGCCGCCAGTTGCGCTCCACCTCGTCCTGGTCGCTGTAGTAGGTCTTGCTGCCGTCCCGGTCGATATAGCGCTCGTGTCCCTTGCCGGCGATCAGGGCCACCCAGGGCTCGTCCGCCGGACGGCCCGCCAGCAGGTCGAACAGTCGGGCGATGGCCGGCGCGCGCTCCACCACGATCTCCGGGGGCTCGGGGCAGCCCCCCATCCCGGCCAGGGCGTCGTCGATGATGGCCCGGGGGTCCTCGGTGCGCGGGTTGTCGGAGGTGAGGATCGCCCGATCCGAATGGGCGCAGACCACGGTCCCCATGCGCGGTCGCTTGGTGCGGTCACGATCGCCGCCGCAGCCGAACAGGGTCAGAACCCGGGCCTCGGGGAAGGCCGCGCGGATGGCCACGAGCACGTTCTCGAGGGCGTCCGGGGTGTGGGCGAAGTCGATGACCAGGGTGCGGCTGCCGTGGACGCGGCACTCGAAGCGGCCGTCCACCGGTCTGAGGCAGCGCCAGGGCTCGGCGGGCTCCGCGCCGAGCAGGCGCTGGGCCAGGGCGAGGGCGAGCCAGTAGTTGTCGCGGTTGTAGTGCAGGGCGAGGAAGGGCCGCTCGCGGAGCACCGCGGGCCCCAGGGGCGGGGCCGCGATGCACTCCACCGGCGCTCGCCCATCGGTCTCGGCGGCGAGCCGGCCGGCGACCTCGGCGCTCGTGGTCAGCAGGGGTGTCCCGGGCGCGAGATGACCGAGGATGCGTGCCTTCGCGGCGAAATAGCTCGCCTCGTCCTTGTGATAGTCCAGGTGGTCCTGGCTGAAGTTGGTCCAGGCGGCGGCGTCGAGGCGCAGCCCGTGTACCCGGCCCTGCTCCAGGGCGTGGCTGCTGACCTCCATCACCAGGGTGTCGGCGCGGTCCTGATAGTCGCGCAGGATGCGGCGCAGGGCGATATAGGGCGGGGAGGTGAAACCGGTCTCGCCCTGGGGCTCGCCGTTCAGGGCGAGTCCGAGGGTGCCGATGGTCAGGACCCGCCGCCCCCCCGCGACCAGCAGCGCCTCGAGATACTTGACCGTGGTGGTCTTGCCATTGGTGCCGGTCACGCCGGCGATGCGCCAGCGGCCCCAGTCGATGGGCAGGAAGCGGTCGCAGATCTGCTCCAGGGCCATCCCCCAGGCCCCCGGCGCGGTCACATAAACGGCCTTGTCCGCGAGCCGGTCGAGGCCCTCGATCTCCCGATCGATCACCAGGGCGGCGAAGGGGGCCTGGGCCAGATAGCGCTCGAAGACCTCGAGATCGCTGCGCCCGTCGTCGAAGCGCTGGAAGCAGAGCACGGAGCCGGGTCCGCAGGCGTCCGCGCGCCATTGGACGTCCGTGAGCCGGTCGGGGTCGAAGCCCGGGGGCTCGCTGCGCCGGAGCAGGGGGACTGGATCGAGGAACGGGGCTTGGGTCTCGCCGGGCACGTCGGGGTCTGACTCGCGCTGCTGGTCTATGGACCGGGGGGAGGCTCGGCCGGATCGGCGCACCACTCATAGGTCTCCATGACCGCCGTGTCGCAGCCCCCGCAACCGAGATGGCAGGCGGCCGGGGTGTCGACCGGGCGGACCCGACCCTTGCGCTCCAGCACCTCGAGCATCGCCCGCATGGCGGCGGCATCCACGTCGAAACGGTGACACAGGTCGAGCAGGGCGGCACTGCGCCGCTCCTCGATGTAACGCGAGACCTGGGCGAGGATCAAGGATGCTCCGGCCGCCGGACTGGCGGCGGGGGGATGACCAGGGGATCCGGCGGGTGCATGGGACGGCAGTATACGCAACGGCGGTGTGGGTGGTCGCCGGGCGGCGGGTAGACTCAGGGCGCCCCGCGACGGATCCGCAGCAGCCGTCCGTTCGGCTCGTCGGTGAGGACATAGAGCCAGCCGTCCGGGCCCTGATCCAGGTCGCGCACCCGCGCGCCGATGGTGAGCTTCTCCTCGCCCACCACCCGCTCGCCCTCGAGGTCGATGCGGCGCACCTGACCGAACTTCAGCGCCCCGCTGAAGAGATCCCCGCGCCAGCCCGGGTAGCGCTGGCCCGTGTAGTAGACGAGCCCGCTCGGGGCCTTGGATGGGGTCCAGACCACCAGCGGCTGCGCGATGTCGGGGCGGCTGGTCTCCTCCGAGATCCGCGGCCCCCAGTACTCGATGCTGTAGGTGACCTCGGGCCAGCCGTAGTTCTTGCCGCCCTCGATGCGGTTGAGCTCGTCCCCGCCCTGGGAGCCGTGCTCGTTGGCCCAGACCCGTCCGCTGGCGGGGTCGAGCGTCATGCCCTGGATGTTGCGATGGCCCAGGGTCCAAATCTCGGGGCGGGCGCCCGAGCGTTTCGCGAAGGGGTTGCCGGGGGCCGGTTGGCCGTCTTCGGTGAGGCGCAGGACCTTGCCGAAGTGGGTCCCGAGGCTCTGGGCCTGGTCTCGGATGTTCTCGCCCTCGAAGGAGATGGGCGGGTTGCCCCCGTCGCCGATGCTCATCAGCAGGGTGCCATCCGGCAACCAGACCAGGCGCGAGCCGAAATGCTGGGTGGCGCGCTTGGTATCGGCGTTGCGGAAGATGACCTCGGTCCCTTCCAGACGTCCATCCACGAGGCGCCCGCGGGCCAGGGCGGTGCGGTTCGCCGTCTTGGTCCCCTCGGCGAAGGTCAGATAGACCAGCCGGTTGTCGGCGAAGTCTGGATGCAGCGCCACATCGAGCAGCCCCCCTTGGCCGTCCGCCAACACCTCGGGCACCCCCGCGATGGGCTTGGGCTCGAGCCGTCCGTCGCGGATCAGACGCAGGCGGCCCGGGCGCTCGGTGACCAGGACCGAGCCGTCGGGCAGCCAGGCCATGCCCCAGGGGTGCTCAAGACCTGAAACGACGGTCTCTGACCGCCAGCCCTTGGCCTCAGGCACGTCCGCGGTCGGCGTCACCGGGCCGCTCACCTCGCTACAGCCGAGGCTGGGCAGGCACAACAGGAGGGCGGGATAGAGTGCGCGGCGCATAGTCGATCTCCTGGTTGAGAGTGGCGAGTTGGAAGTTGCGAGTGGCGAGATACGAGGGGCGAGGGGCGAGATCCGCTGGCCACAATAACGTCGAGCGGGTCTCGGCCTGAGCCACGGGATTTTTTCGTTTCCCCCGGGGCTTAGTCTTCGAGTCGTCGCGGAATCCTCGCTACCCGCAACTCGATACTCGCAACTGTTCGGCCCCCAGACCCCGAGGTGGGACGCGCCTTCGCCGACACCAAGCCCTCGCACTTCGACGTGGCGGACGGGATAGAATCCGCCGACCGCCCCGCGGCGGCTCCACCGGGAGGGGTCCCAACCATGCTCTTGTCGAACCTCGAGGTCGTGCCCGGTCGCCGGGTCGCCGAGCACCTGGGTCTGGTGCAGGGCAGCACGGTGCGCGCCAAGCACGCCGGCAAGGACATCATGGCCGGCATCAAGAACGTCTTCGGCGGCGAGCTCAAGGCCTACACCGAGCTGCTTCAGGAGTCGCGGGAGGAGGCCGTCGCCCGCATGGTCGCCCAGGCCGAGGCGATCGGCGCCAACGCCGTGCTGAACGTGCGCTTCTCGACCTCCTCGGTGGCCCAGGGCGCCTCGGAGTTGTTCGCCTACGGGACCGCGGTGCGGCTCGAGGACTAGGAGCCTGTCGGACCCGAGGATGAATCGGCTGCGGCAGCGGGAGAACGGTCCATTCCGCCCGGCTATCCTCCTTACATAGAACCCAGTATGCGCCTCGAAATCGGGACAGAATGACCTCGTTCTCCCACTCCCTCGCTTCGATCCACTTGAGTCCGACAGGCCCCTAAGCCGGTGACCGATCTCATCATCGTCGTGGTGCTGCTGGCGCTCGGCTACGGCTTCGGCACGGCCGCGGAGCGCTCCCATTACCGATCCATCCGCCAGCGCGAGGCGGAGCTAGCCGACATCCTGGTCTTCTCGGCCCGTTTCCCACCCGATCTCCATGCCCGCCGCGAGAGCCGACTGGTGGCCGGGAACGCGGTGATCTCGACGGATTACTTCAAGGCCTTCGTTGCCGGTCTGCGCGGCCTGATCGGTGGGCGCATCACGAGCTACGAGGGCCTGCTCGACCGCGCCCGGCGCGAGGCCATCCTGCGTCTCAAGGCCGACGCCCGCTCGCTCGGCCCCTGCAAGGTCTTCAACCTGAAGATCGAGACCGCCCGCATCTCCCAGGGCGGGGGCAATCTGCTCGGCACCGTGGAGGTGCTGGCCTATGGCACCGCCGTGGCCGATCGGTCATGACGGGCTACAGCAACCCGCCCCCGCCCGAGGGGATCAACAACAGCGAGACACGGCCGTTTCGCGAGTTCCTCTGGCTCACGGGCGGGGTCCTGGGGGCCTTGGTCCTCACCCTGCTGCTCCTGGGCCTGGCCGCCGCCTGGCTGGCCCCGCGCATCCCCTTCGATTATGAGGCCGAGGTCGCGGCGCCCTTGGTCGCGTCCCTCACCGGGACCCCTGCGCCGAGCGAGGAGTCCCGACGCATCCAGGCCTATCTCCAGGGACTCGCGAACCAGCTGAGCGCTGGCATGGGGCTCCCCGAGGGGATGGCGGTGACCGTCCACTACTCGCCTGAGGAGACGGTCAACGCCTTGGCCACCCTCGGCGGGCATCTGGTGGTCTACCGGGGCCTGATCGAGGCGCTCCCCCATGAGAACGCCTTGGCCATGGTGCTCGGCCACGAGATCGCCCATGTGCTGCACCGCGATCCGATGGTCTCGCTCGGACGCGGGGTGGTGGTCGCCGTCGCCCTCGGGGCCCTGGCGGGGGTCTCCGGCAGCGACATCGCGGCCCGGGTGATCGGCGAGACCGGGCTGCTCACCCAGATGCACTTCAGCCGGGAGCAGGAGCGGGACGCGGACGAGGCCGGTCTCTCGGCCCTGGTGGCACTCTACGGTCATGGCGAGGGCGCGCTGGAGCTGTTTCGGGAACTGGGTCAGTCGGAGGGGTCGCCGAGGCCCCTGCATCTCGAGTTCTTCGAGACCCATCCGAGCACGCCGCGGCGCATGACCGCCATCCGGGGCTGGGCCCAGGCCCAAGGCTGGCCGCTGGAGGGCGAGCCGGTCGCCTATCCGCAATGGCTCGGCCCGGCGCTCGAGGTGACCGCCGAGCAGGCGGAGCAGGCGGAGCAGGCCGAGCCGCCGGCCGCCGCGACCTTGCGCGAGGCCGCCGACGGGGCGGACTAGGCCAGCTCGGACGGGTCGGTCACGGATGCCGGGAGCCGCGATGGTGTCTCACCGCGCGCCTTGAGGGCCTCGAACGGGTCCTCGGCGCTGCGGGTGTAACGGGCGTCGGCGATCCGCTTGAGATAGTCCTGCCACAGGGGCTGCCAGGCCCGCCCCAGCTTGTAGAGGTATTGCCAGTCGTAGAGGCCGGAGTTGTGCCCGTCGTCGAAAAAGATCTTGACCGCGTAGGCCCCGATGGGGCGAAGTTCGGTGATGTTCACCGACTCCTTGCCCACCTGGAGCTTGGCGGTGGCGGGGGAGTGGCCGCGTACCTCGGCCGAGGGCGAGTAGACCCGCAGGTATTCGCAGGGCAGCAGGAAACGGGCGCCGTCGTCGAAGGCGATCTCGAGGACGCGGGAGCGCTGGTGTAGCTCGATGTCGGTCGGACGTGGGGATTCGCTCATGGGGGGTGGCCTCGTCGTGTCTCGTGCCGCGGAGATTGGGCCTGCGGGGGTCACGACCAACCGCCCGCCGGGACCTGGCCCCGGAGACCGGGGGTCTGACGGGTTGGCATGGGGGCTCCCTGGGATGGCAAGATCACCAGAAGGGCGGGCCGCGAGTCCGCCCCATCACTTGTGGAGAGGAGACGAACGCGCATGAAAATCATAAGAAATATCCTGGCCCTGATCGGACTGGTCGCGGTGGTGGGCGGGGTCGCGGCCTATTGGGCCGTCGGCTCGAAGCTGGCCGCCTTCGACCCCGGTTTCCCCAAGGTCTACCAGGAGTTCGCGGGCCGGCTGCTGGAGACCGGCGACCCAGGTGTCGCCATGATGTGGGCGGTCCCGGTGGAAGAGGGCCTGACGCCCGAGGAGGTCATCGACTCCATGAAGAGCCTGGCGACCTCCAAGAACTTCCTGTTCGTCGGCGAGTCGCCCTTCTACAAGCAGATCGAGGCGATCACCGGCGAGCAATACCGCTACGTCAACTTCCTGTCCTTCTGCGACGCCCGCGTGGGGATGCAGATGCTGGAGTATCGGGATCAGTACAGCGGCTTCATGCCCTGCCGGATCGCCATCGTCGAGGACAATGACGGGCGGCTGTGGCTCTACAGCATGAACCTCGATCTGATGATCCACGGCGGCGCGGAGCTGCCCGAAGATCTCAAGGCCTCGGCCGTGCGGGTGCGCGACACCATCAAGCAGATCATGGAAGGGGCGGCCAGGGGCGAGTTTTAGAGGGCTCCATGCTCAACGGCTCGCAGTCGTTGAGCATCCCGGGCCGTCGTTGGCTCGGACGGGAAGCGCGGCCTTTTCTCTAGGCGCCGCGACGCGGGGGCCCCACGCCAACGACGCCGGGTGCGCCCCGGGGATGAGGTCCCAGGTTGCTCTCAGGTAGCGAGCTCCAGGGTGGGCGACGGACGTTGCAGGAAGTTTCCCTGCACGTAGTCGACCCCGGCCGTCCATAGGATGGTCAGCGCGCGCGCATCCTCGACCCCGGTCACCACGCTCTTGACGTTGTACTCCCGGGTCAGGTTGGCCAGGGTCAGGAGCCTCTGTTGCTTGTCCTTGTCGTCCGCCAGCCCCTGGGCGAACTCCGGCAGCAGCAGCACGAAGTCCAGCGCGATCCCCTGCAGGAGTCCCTCGGGGTGCTCCGTGGCCCCGAAGCGGTTGACCGCCACCCGACATTTGATCTTACGCAGCCCGTCGATCAGCTTGTTGAGATCGGCGAGGTTGCGGGCCACCAGCTCCTCCTGGAAGACCAGGGTCAGCCAGCTCCCGCGCACGTCGAACTCGCGCAGACAGTCGCAGATCCAGATCACCGTGGCCGGGTCCCTGAAGGTGTCCTCGGCGAGGTTGATGAAGAAGTTGAGGTTGTGTCCCGCCCGGCGGTGCTCGCCGATGGCCTTGATC
Organism: uncultured Gammaproteobacteria bacterium; assembly: GCA_963714915.1. Classification (GTDB taxonomy): domain Bacteria; phylum Pseudomonadota; class Gammaproteobacteria; order Chromatiales; family Chromatiaceae; genus Thiodictyon. Next base: position 37,037 of record CAVQQM010000004.1, on the reverse strand, counting down.
GCCTCGCGGATGGCCCATTTGTCGACCCGCTCGATCAATCCGTTGCGGATCGCCGCACCGATGAAATCGCCCGCCTCCAGGAGGTTCTCCTCCTCGTCGATCAGCCGCACCAGTACGCTGTAGTTCTCCTGGTTGTCGCCCATGAGGCTGACAATGGGCTGATAGACCAGGATCAAGCGGTCTTTCTCCAGGGCGTATTCGACCTTCGCCCGGGTGGCGGCCTCATCGTCCTCGGGCTCGGGCTCGGGCTGTTTCACCCTCGCCGCCAGCGAGGTCGCGCCGCGCGCCGCCTCCCCACTCCGCTCGGATCGGCCCGCCGCCGCGCGGCTCGAACGGTAGGCACGGTCGAACAGCTCCGTGGCCGGCGCGTCGGCGCCCGCGACCAGGGTCAGACCCACCGCGCAATCCGGCTCGGCGCCCCCGCCGGTGCCCACACCCTGGGGCAGCCGGACCTCAACGCGGATGCGCTCGGCGAGTGCCTCGGCCTGCACCTCATCGGCGTCCTCGAGCAGGATGCCGAAGCCCTCGTCGCTCACCCGCTCGACCAGACCCCGCTCGCCCACCAGGCGCTCGAGGGCGGGTCCGATCGCGCCGATCGCCTCCCGCCCGCCCGCGAGTCCGCGCTCGTCGAGCAGGCCGCGAGCGGCCAGGGCGCGCACATAATAGACGGCGAAGGGCCGGGCGCTCCCGGGGCGGGCGCGGGATCTCCCATCGATCGCCGCGACCAGCCGTGCGAGTCCGTCGGCGGGGGCGGACGCACCCGCGCCGGCAGGGGCGTCTGGAACGGCTCCCTCGGATTCGGCAGAGCCATCCCGAACGATGATGCGCAGACAACGCTCGCCCTCGATCTCGGCGGGCGCAGCGATCAGCCGGGCGTCGAAGCGGCTGGCATCGGCCCGGACGCAGGCGACGCGGATCTCTGCCGGCGTGCTGCTCGCGGGATCGTCCAGACGGCGCAGGAAGTCGCGAATCAGGGTGCGCCGCTCGGCCTCGATCAGGTCGAGGAAGGTGGCCCCCTGGAGCTCGTCCAGGCCCGGGAAGCGGAACATGCCGAGGAACGCCGGGTTGGCGTGCACATGCAGCCCATCCTGGACGAAGGCCACCGCGTCGCCGGCGGAGGTGACCAGCTCACGGTTGCGCTGCTCGCACTGCTCGAGCCGTTCCGCCAGGGTGCGGGCCAGGCGGCGCTGCTCGAGGTCCGCGAGCTCGCGCTCGACCACCCGCTGCAGATGGGTCGTGTCGTCCCGCTCGGTGACGTCGCGGGCGCCGCCGTGCATGGCCTGGAGCCGCATCTCGGGGTCGCGCTGGAGATCGGCCACCACGATCAGGGGCAGGTCGGCCCCGAGCTCCCCATGGCGCGCCAGGACGCGGGCCAGATCCAGGTCGGGGTCGTAGGCGCAGCAAACGATGAGGTCGCAGCCGTGGCGCTTGACCAGATCTGCGATCCGATCCGCCTGGGCGCTGAACATGCCCCGCACCGCGAGCCCGCCGCCGCGCAGGGCGTTGGTGATCCGCTCGGCCTCCGCGGCCTGGGAGGTCAGCACCAGCAGGTTCGCGGCTTCGGATTGGGCTGGCATGCTCGGGCGATGGCTCGGTCTACGGTCGGCGGGTAGCGGGATTATCGACCCTAGGACGCGGCTTGGGAAATCGTCGCGGGCCACTGCCCTGGGGCGTGCGTCACGATTATCAGGACCCGGGGTGGACGGGACCGCCGGTCAGACGAGGGGGCGCTTCGCCGGGTCGCCCGCGACCTCGCGGACCAGCCGGGGCACCAGGTATCCGGGAAGACGCTCGCGTAGCCGCGCGTGCAGGGCGCGCGCTCGCCGGTCGGGCACGGCGAAATGGGCGGCACCCTGCACCGGATCCAACTGATGGAGGTAGTAGGGCAGCACGCCGAGATCGAACAGCCGTTCGGACAGCACGGCCAAGGTGTCGGCATCGTCGTTCACCCCGGCCAGCAGCACGCCCTGGTTGAGCAGGGTGATCCCGGTCGCGGCGAGTCGGGCGAGGGCGGCGGGTACCCCTCCACCCAGCTCACGGGGGTGGTTAGCGTGGATCACCAGCACCGTCGGCCGCGGGGCCGCACTCAGCAGGGTGCACAGGCCCTCGTCGATCCGCTCGGGCAGTACGACCGGCAGGCGGGTGTGCAGGCGGAGCCTGCGCAGGTGAGGCATCTCCTCGATGCGCCCGAAGAGCCCCGCGAGTGCCGCGTCGTCGAGCATCAATGGATCGCCGCCGCTTAGGATCAGCTCGCCGACCGACGGATCCGCGGCGATGGCCTCCAGCGCCCCCTCGAGCCGCGCCGAGTGTCCGCCCCCCTGGGTATAGGCCGAGTGGCGGCGGAAGCAGTATCGGCAGTGCACCGCGCAGGCGCCGTGGGTCATCAGGAGCGCCCGGCCCCGGTATTTCTGGATCAGCCCCGGCACCCGGGTGGCCGGTCCGTCGCCTACGGGGTCGGCCACATAGCCGGCGACGGGCAGGGACTCGGCCCCGAGGGGCAGGACCTGGCGCAACAGGGGGTCGCGCGGGTCGCCCGTGGTCATCAAGGCGGCGAACCCCCGCGGCACCAGCAGACGGAATCCGCCCGAAGATCTGCCCGCGGTCGGGTCCAGGTCGGGCACCTGATCCGGGGTGAGCGCGAGCGCGGCGAGCAGGGTCTCCACCTCGGTGTAGGCCCGCGCCAGCTCGGTGCGCCAGTGCGCGGCCGCGCGGCCCTGCCAAGGCCCGGTGCTTCGCGCTACCATTGCCGGCTTGGTTTCCAAGGGTAACGAGGACGACATGGCCAGCTACAGCACCAACGAATTCAAGGGGGGACTCAAGATCATGCTGGACGGGGACCCGTACAGCATCGTCGAGAACGAGTTCGTGAAGCCCGGCAAAGGGCAGGCCTTCAGCCGGGTGCGGGTGCGCAACCTGAAGACCGGGCGGGTGGTCGAGAAGACCTTCAAGTCAGGCGACACGGTCGAGGCGGCCGACGTCCATGATACCGAAATGCAATACCTCTACAACGACGGCGAGGAGTGGCATTTCATGGACCCGGACTCCTTCGAGCAGATGACCGCCGATGCCAACGCCGTGGGCGAGGCCGCCAAGTGGATCAAGGAGCAAGACCACTGCAAGGTCACCCTGTGGAACGGTCAGCCCCTGTCCGTGGAGCCCCCGAACTTCGTGGTGCTCGCCATCACCGAGACCGACCCCGGTCTCAAGGGCGATACCTCCGGCGGCGGCGGCAAACCGGCGACCCTCGAGACCGGCGCCGTGGTGCGGGTGCCGCTGTTCGTGCAGACGGGCGAGCTGGTGAAGGTCGACACCCGCACCGGCGAATACGTCTCCCGCGCCAAGGAGTGAGCGCGGCGCGATGTCGAGCGACTGGCGCCCGAGCGCGCCCCGCGCGGCCCTCGAGGCGCGCGCCGACCTCTATGCCCTGATCCGCCGCTTCTTCGCCGAGCGCGGCGTGCTCGAGGTGGAGACCCCCATCGCGTCCCGCGCCGCGGCCACCGATCCCGCCTTGGGGTCTCTCGCCACGCGCTGGTCCGGCCCCGGCGGGGGCGGGCCGCTCTACCTCCAGACCTCCCCCGAGCTGCCCATGAAGCGGCTGCTGGCCGCGGGCTGCGGGCCCATCTATCAGATCTGCAAGGTGTTCCGTGATGGTGAGCGCGGGCGCCTGCATCACCCCGAGTTCAGCCTGCTCGAGTGGTATCGCCCGGGCTGGGACCATGGCGCGCTGATGGACGAGGTCGCCGAGCTGGTCCGCGCCGCCCTGGGATCGCCGGGGCTCCCGGTCGAGCGGGTCGCCTATCGGGATCTGTTCCTCGGGCATCTGGGCATCGATCCCTGGGGCGCGAGCGCCGCGAGCCTGCGGCAGGCCGCCGTGGGCCTGGAGATCCCGAGCGCGCCGGTACTGGATCTCGACCGGGACGGGTGGCTGGATCTGCTGCTGACCCACCGCATCCAGGATCGCCTCGGGCGCGGCCGCCTGAGCTTCGTCACCGACTATCCGCCGAGCCAGGCAGCCCTCGCCCGGGTGCGTCCCGGGCCGCCTGCCGTCGCCGAGCGTTTCGAGCTCTATCTCGAGGGCGTAGAACTCGCCAACGGGTTCCAGGAGCTGACCGACCCCGACGTACAGCGAGGGCGCTTCAGGGACGATCTTGCCCTGCGGCGCGCCTGCGGGCTGCCGGAGGTGCCGCCCGATCTGGCGTTCCTGGCGGCCCTGGACTCGGGGATGCCCGAGGGTGCCGGGGTGGCCCTTGGGCTCGATCGCCTGCTCATGGCCCGCCTGGGTGCCGATCACATCGACGCGGTGCTGGCCTTCCCGGTGGAGCGCGCCTGAACCGGCCCCCGCCCGTCACGGGACCCTGAGCTCTATACCCGACAGGTGCGAGTGTCGAGTTGCGGGTAGCGACGATTCCTCGTCCGAACAATGACGTAGCTCGCATCAAAATGAAAACCGGCGTGGGTTGGGTATATCCAGCCCAGGTCGGTGCTTCGTCTTCACGCGAACGACCTGATCGGTCGGATGCTCCATGCTCCTACCTCGCCACTCGTCACTCGCGACTCGTCACTAAAGCGGCACGCCCGGCATGGCGGGGCCGAAGGCCCTGGCGATCGCATCCAGGTCCAGGGCCTCCAGATAGGACTGGACGGCCTCCTTGCCGGCGGTGGCCGACCCTTCGGCCTGGACCAGGATGGTGTTGCCGACCATGAGGGTCGCCTCGACGCTGCCGTCGGTCCCCTGCTTGATCATCCCCCGCTGGCCCTTGACGCTATAGGGCTTGGTGGTGGGATCGGCCTGCATCATGAACGGGCTCGACAGGAACATGGTGAGCATCGGCAACATGGGCGAGTTGGCCATGAGCCGCAGGGTGACCTCCCCCCCGTCGTCGCGGAAGTAGCGTCTGCTCAGGTTGGTGCCGGTGATCATGCTGGCGAGTCCGCCGGACTCGGACTCGGCCGGGTCCGCCTGCCAGCCGGCGATGGGCTCCGGCAGGAGCTTGAGCAGGCCCTGGGTGATCTGCTCCTGGATCGCCGCGACGGCGAAGTTCAGGGTGTCGACCGCGCCACGCAGGTCACCGGACTCGTAGGCGCCGCGCGCGGCGTCGAGCTGGTCGGTGATCTCGTCGGCCTGGGCCGCGCCGGCCGCGAGGGCGACCGCGAGGGCGAGGGTGAGCGGGCGGATGCTGGGCATGGGATCCTCCGGTGATGCCGTCGTGTCTGGATAGGATTATGGACGGTAGGGGTCCGAGTGGGCTGGGGCATTGGCGCGGCCTGGTTGGCCCTTGGCCTCACACGAATAGGTCGTTGCGGGCCGATTCGGTGATGGTTGCGACCGCCGGGTGGCGGATATGGCGCTCGGCCGAGATGGCGTAGTAGCGCTCGCGCACATCCTCCGTGCGGGCGATCACCTCCACCCCGTATTTGCGCCGCACGTCATCTTCCACCGTGGTGGGGGTGGTGAAGACCCCCGCGCCGGCCTCGCCGAAGGCCTTCATGAGTGCGCGGTCCTCGAACTCTGCGACCATCCGCGGCGCCACCCCCTTGCGGTCGAACCATTGGTCGAGGGCCCGGCGCAGGGCGCTGCTGCCCGTTGGCATCAGCATGGGGGCGCCATGCAGGCTCTCGGGGAATTCGCCGTGGAGTCTGGCCACCAGCTTGGGGGCCGCGAAGAAGCTGATGCCCGATTCGCCCAGGGCGTGGTTGTAGGCGCGGATGTTGAGCGCCGGGTTGACGGGGCTGTCGGCCAGAACCAGGTCGAGCTTGTGCACCGAGAGGTCCGCGAGCAGGTCTACCAGCGGCGCCTCGTGACACACCAGACGCATGGGCTCGGGCATGGCGAGGACTGGGGCGAGCACTCGATAGGCGAGCAGCTTGGGCACTACCATGGCGATGCCGACGTCGAGCCGTAGGGCCGCCCCCACCGGCTGTCCGGCGACCACGTCCTGGAGCTCGGCGGTGAGTCGGAAGATCTCGTCGGCGTAGGTGAAGACGGTGCGCCCGGTCTCCGTCATGGCAAGCCCGCGCCCGGATTTGCTGAACAGCTTGGCGCCGATCTGCTCCTCGAGCTCCCGCAATTGGCCGCTGATGGTCTGGGGCGTGAGGTGCAGCACCTTGGACGCACGCGCGATGGATCCGTGGGTCGCCACGGCCCAGAAATAGCGCAGGTGCTTCATGTTCAGGCTGGGCATGTTCCTCGACTCCGAGACCCAGGACCCGGTCGCCGGGCTGGTACGGGCGTCGTTCTAGGCCCAAACACGGCCGCATGCAAGGCGGGGGAGTGCGCGTCGCGCGGCGCACCGAGAGGATCACAAAAAAAGCGCGCGTCCGTGCGCGATCACAGAGGGTTCGCAGGGGAAATAGGGGGTGGGCGCGGGAAGCGCAAGCCGCGCGGCGCTCAACCGCCAGGTTGGACCCCGCAGGCGCGGTTCGCGGGCACCGCCACGTCCATCAGGCGCGGGTTGTCGAGCACGAGCCCGTTCATTAGCGCCACATAGGCGGCCTTGTCCGGCACCTGCAGGCGCGGGTTGAAGCGGCGCTCCTCGCCGATGGTGCTCAGGGTCATGCCGTTGTAATCGTGGGCCGGGTAGACCAGGGTCTCGTCCGGGAGGCTGAGGAGCTTCCCGAACAGGCTGTCGTATTGGGCCGCCGGATCGCCGTTCTGGAAGTCAGTGCGGCCGGTCCCGCGGATCAGCAGGGTGTCGCCCGTGAATACCCGCCGAGCGCCGTGCGCTGGCTCGAGCAGGAAGCTGTAGCTGTCGTCCGTGTGTCCGGGCGTGTAGAGCACGTCCAGGGCCAGGTCGTCCGCCTTGATCTGCTCGCCCTCGCGGAAATGGACCGAGACGCACTCGGCACGACTCATCTCGCCCATGGCGGTGGCGCAGTCGGTGCGCTCGCGCAGGGTCCCGAGCCCGGTCACGTGGTCGGCGTGGATGTGGGTGTCCACGGCGAGGACCAGTCTCAGGTCGAGCTGGGCGATCAGGCCGACGTATTGGTCGACGCGCTCGAGCACCGGGTCGATCAGCAGCGCCTCACCGCCGGGACGGGCGGCGAGCAGATAGGTGTAGGTCGACGACTCGCGGTCGAAGAGTTGTCTGAAGATCATGGTTGGCTCCTCTCGTGTCCGGACCCCGGCCCCTTGCGGTGACCCCGGATGTATGGTCCGTCTTCCCTCCAGGAGATGAGGCAGGTCGTCCCCGCGCCAAGGCCCAAGGATTATGTATTAGCGATAATTAATATTCGCAGGGCTCCAATCAGCCGAGGTCCTGCTCCGGGCCCGGATCACGGCGGGTCAGGAACATGGCGTCCCCGTAGCTGAAGAAGCGGTAGCCCTGCGCGACCGCATGGGCGTAGGTGTCGAGGATCTGCCGATAACCCGAGAAGGCGCACACCAGCATCAGCAGGGTGGACTCGGGGAGATGAAAGTTGGTGATGAGTGCGTCCACCACCCTGAATCGATAACCGGGTCGGATAAACAGCCGGCTGTCCCCACGGAAGGGTCGCAGCTCGCCATCGGCGGCGGCGCTCTCGAGGCTGCGCATGCTGGTGGTGCCCACCGCCACCACCCGGCCGCCAGCGGCGCGGGTCGCCGCGACCTGCTCGCAGACCATCTCGCTCACCTCCAGCCACTCCGCGTGCATCGCGTGGTGGTCGAGATCCTCGACCCTGACCGGCTGGAAGGTTCCGGCCCCCACGTGCAGGGTCACCTCGGCCTGGCGGATCCCCAGGTCGGCGAGACGCCCCAGCATCTCGCGGTCGAAATGCAGCCCCGCCGTGGGCGCGGCCACGGCCCCCTCGTGACGGGCATAGACGGTCTGATAGCGCTCCGCGTCCTCGCCGTCGTCGGCCCGCTGGATGTAGGGCGGCAGGGGCAGATGACCCTGGGCGGCCATGAGGTCCGGAAAGGTCTCATCGAGCGCCCTGAGCCGGAAGAGATCGTCTTCCCGACCCAGCACCTCGATCCGGGCGCCCGCGTCGAGGTGGATCAGACGGCCCGTCTTGGGTGCCTTGCTGGCACGCACCTGGGCGAGCACGGTCGCGGGGTCGAGAACCCGCTCGACGAGTATCTCCACCCGCCCGCCGCTGTCCTTCTCTCCGAGCAAGCGCGCGCGCATGACTCGGGTGTTGTTGAAGACCAGTAGGTCACCCGGGCGCAGGAGCCGTGGCAGATCGCTGAAGCGCAGGTCCTCGCGCGCTCCTTCCGTCCCGTTCAGGGCGAGCAGCCGCGATGCGCCCCGCTCCCGGAGCGGCCGTTGAGCGATGAGCGCGGGGGGCAGGTGATAGCTGAAGTCGGAGCGGCGGAGGGTCATCGGCCGGACGGGTCGGGGTTGCGACGCAGTCTAGGATGCGCGCCGCAGGCGGCCCCGTCGAGCCGCCCGGCCGCTTGGGTCACCCTGGTGTCAGTGGATGCAGCCTTGGAGTGACCGACCGGACCAGGCAGCGACCGCGAGTGCGACCGTGAGGGTCGCGATCGCACCGAGCACCAGCCAGAGAGCCAGGTAGACCGCAGGCGCGGCCATGGGCAGCGCCGTGCTCGCCCATTCGGAGAGGGCCAGGACCAGGAAGCCGCTGGCGAGCAGCGCGATGGAGATCAGGACGGCGGAGCGTAGGGTCTTGCAGGCGTTCATGGGGCGGTCTCGCTACAACAGAGAATAAGCAAATTCTAATACATGTTCGCGGTTAGCGAAACCCTTAGCGGCGCCATGGGTTACCGCGTTTCCTGTCTTCCGGTCCCTGGCAGTTGCGAGTATCGAGTGGCGAGTCGCGAGGATTGGTGGCCAGACAGTGTCTTGGATCTGGGGGCCGCGGACGACTGGCTGGAGCACTCCGCGGCTCGCGGGCCGAGCGAATGTCGTCGGGATGGCAGGTGACCGGCGGCCCCGCGGGGCCTGGCCGATCGTTGTACCCGCGAGCCGTCTCAGTCGCGGCCGTTGGCCGTGGCTGCCGGATGCCGCTTGCGCCTGGGGCGGCGGGGCGGGCCAGTCGATCGCGTCTGGATCCAGCAGAGCGCCGGTGGCCTGGGGCGTGCGATCGGGCTGCCAGGGGAGCACCCCGATACAGGGGGCGCCCATGAGTGCGGCGAGGGTGGCCAGGTTGGCATCGCTCGCCCGCATCTCCGGATCGATCCCGTTGGCGACCCAGCCGGCGAGGTGGCAGCCCTGGGCGCGGATCGACTCCCAGGTGAGCCGGGCATGATTGAGACAGCCCAGGCGCATGCCGACCACCAGCAGCACGGGCAGGCCCAGGGCCTTGGGGATGTCGCTTACCGAGAGGCTGGCGCTCAGGGGCACTCGCCAGCCGCCGACCCCCTCCACCACCAGCCGGTCACTCTCGGCGGCGAGTGCCCTGAAGGCGCTGGCGATGGGTGAGAGCTCGATCTCGATCCCCGCCTCACCGGCTGCGATGTGCGGGGCGATGGGGGGGGCGAAGACGTAGGGGTTGATCAGACCGTAGGGCACGGAGCCGCCCCCTTGGGCGCGCAGGCGCAGGGCGTCGTCGTTGCGCAGCCCGGAGGGGCCCTGGTCGCCGCCCGAGGCCACGGGCTTCATGCCCAGGGCGCGCAGTCCGCGGGCCTGCCAGGCGACCATCAGGCCCAGGCTGACCTCGGTCTTGCCGCAGCCCGTATCTGTCCCGGTGACGAAGAGGGCCTTCATGATGGACCCGGGCCGCCTGCACGGCCGTTGCTGCGGGGCGCCGTGCGGGCGATCTGGCTCACCGGGATCGCGACACCGCCGGCGACGGGCTTCTGATCCGGCACCCAGGCGTGGCCGTAGACCACCTCGTAGCTCGCGGGCAGTCGCCCGTCGCGGCGCTCCCGCTCGTAGTGCCGCTCCACCGCGGCCAGGCGCCGGGGTCCTGTCAGCCCGCGCGGTCGGGACATGGTCGCGTTGCCGGCCCCGATCCCCTTGAGGTCGGCCATCAGGTCGGTGAGGTGGGTATAGGTGAGGGTCAGGCGCTCGGTATCCATCACCGGGTCGGCGAAGCGGGATCGCACCAGGGCGTCGCCCACATCGTGCATGTCCGCGAATGGGCTCACGTGGCCGTGTCCGTCCACCGCCGACCAGGCCGCGCGCAGCTCCTTCAGGGTGTCGGGGCCGAAGGTGGTGAACAGGAAGAGACCGCCTGGCCGCAACACCCGCAGACATTCGGCGAAGGTGGCCGGCAGGTCGTTGCACCACTGGAGGGTCAGGTTGGAGAGGATCAGGTCCACCGCACCGTCGGCCAGGGGCAGGCGCTCCGCGTCGCCGCACAGACATTGGGGGCGCCGCAGCCAGCGACCCTTCCGGCGCGCCTGGGCGAGCATGCCGAAGGCGAAGTCGAGGGCCAGGATCCGGGCGGAGGGGAAGCGGCGCTGCAAGGGCTCGACGCAGTAGCCCGTCCCGCAGCCGAGGTCGAGGACGCGCACAGGGGCGAGGCGCATATAGCCCAGCCGCTCGAGCAGCCGGTCAGCGATCTCGCGCTGTAGCACCGCGCGCCCGTCATAGCCCGCGGCGGCGCGCTCGAAGGCGCGCCGGGCGCGGGCCTTGTCGATGGGGGCCGGCCGGGGCTCGGCCTGGTCCTCGGTTGGTGGCGTCGCCGTGTCGGCGGCGCGGTCTAGCTGGATCATCTTGGCGGGCAATCTTGCAGGGTATGGGTCATTGGACGGCGCGGGCCCCGTTGGGTTCGCCGCCCTTTAGTTACCGCTCAGAAAGGTCCGCATGGCGGCCTCGGTCTCGGCGGGATGGGAGAGGAAGGGGGCGTGCGCCGCCCCCGGGATCACCCGGGTGCGTGCCGTTGGGAGCAGGGTCTCCACGCGCCCTGCCGCGGCGGCCGGGACCAGGGTGTCACGGCTGCCGAACAACCAGAGGCTGGGCGGGCGCAGGTCCGGGAGCGGGCCGCGCAGGTCCTCGTCGCGGAGCAGATCGAGTCCGAGCGCCAGGGCCTCGGGCCGGGGCGCGGGCTGTTCGGCCAGCTCGCGACGCAGCCAGCGCAGGGTCTCGCGGGCCTGGTCGCTGCCCCTCACCTGAAGGGAGAGGAAACGGGCGAGTGTCCCGGCGGGGTCAGCGAGCAGCCCGTCGTGGAACTGGGCGAGGGTCGCCTCGGGCATGGCGCAGCGCCAGTCCGCCGCCTGCACGAACCGCGGGGTCGCGGTCATCATCACCAGTGCGGCGACCCGCTCGGGCGCGCGCAGGGCCGCCGCCAGGGCGACCAGCCCCCCGAGTGACCAGCCGAGCCACACGGCCCGCTCGGGCGCGGCGGCGAGACAGGCATCGGCCCAGGCCCAAAGCGCCCCCGGGCCGCCCGCCAGGCCAGGATCCAGGGGGCTGGCGCCATGACCGGGCAGGTCGATGCGATGTTGGGTGAGACCCGCGCTCGCGCCCGCCGGCAGGGCGTCCCAGACCGCCGCGTTCATGCCCCAGCCATGCAGGAGCACCAGGTCCCTGACCGGGGTGTGCGGGTCGGGTGCCGGCTTCATTGGATCTCTTCTCCGTCGGGGCGGGGCAGGTCTGCCAGGGCCTCGATGAGACGATCGAGATCCGCATCGGAATGGGCGGCCGAGAGGGTGATGCGCAGTCGGGCGGTCCCCTCCGGCACCGTCGGCGGGCGGATCGCCGTGACCAGGATGCCGGCGGATTCCAGCGCGGTGCTCCAGGCCACGGCGCGGCGGCTGGAGCCGGCCATGAGGGGCTGGATCGGCGTCGCCGAGTCGGCCAGCGGCAGCCCCAGAGCGGCGACCGCCCCGCGCAGGCGCGCGATGTGTGCGCCCAGGCGCTCACGCCGCCAGCCCTCGCGGCGGGCGATCGCGAGGCTCGCGCGGGTCGCCTCGGCCAGGGCGGACGGGATTGCGGTGGTGTAGATGTAGCTGCGGGCCCGCTGGATCAGAGTCTCGATGAGCTCGTCCGAGCCCGCGACGAAGGCCCCGAAGGTCCCTAGTGCCTTGCCGAGCGTGCCCATGACGATCGGCGCCTGGTTGGTGGTCAACCCCAGGTGGTCTAGGGTGCCGCGACCCTCGCGACCGAGCACGCCCAGACCATGGGCGTCATCGACCAGGAGCCAGGCCCCGGCGGTCGCCGCGACCTTGGCCAGCTCGGCGACGGGCGCCAGGTCGCCGTCCATGCTGAAGACCCCGTCGGTGGCGATCAGTCGTGGTGGGGTTTGCTCGCTCAGGCGTTCGAGGTCGACGGGATCGGCGTGTCGATAGCGGCGCAGCCGGGCCCCGGCGAGCCGGGCGCCGTCGAGCAGGGAGGCATGGTTCAGCCGGTCCTCGAGAACACCCTCGCAGCGCCCGACCAGCGCGGAGATCACCCCCAGGTTGGCCATGTAGCCGGTGGAGAAGAGCAGGGCCCGCGGGCGGCCGACGAAATCGGCCAGCTCCTCCTCCAGTGCATGGTGGGCGTCGCTGTGGCCGCTGACCAGATGGGCGGCCCCGCTGCCCACACCCCAGCGGGTGGCCCCCTTCTGGAAGGCATCCACCACCTCGTAATGGTCGGCGAGCCCTAGATAGTCGTTGCTACAGAAGGCGATCATGGGGCGGCCGTCCACCAGGGCGTGGGGGCCCTGGGGACGCCCCTGGATGCGACGACGCCGATAGAGTCCCGCCGCGCGCAATCGCTCCAGCTCCGACCCGAGACCCGGCAGCGGAGGGTCGCCCTCGATCAAGGCGCTGGCGAGGGGCACGGCTCGCGCCCTAGGCCGCCGGCGCCGACACCCGATGACAGGCCCCAGGGGCCTCGCGCTCGGGCTCGATGGACTCGAAGCTCAAGCCGAGCCGCCCGAACAGGTCGCGATCCCGATCGGACTCGGCGTTCGGCGTGGTGAGCAGACGCTCGCCGTAGAAGACCGAGTTCGCCCCAGCGAAGTAGCACAGGGCCTGCAGCTCGTCGCTCATCTGGGAGCGGCCTGCTGAGAGCCGGACGTAGGAGCGCGGCATTAGGATGCGCGCGGCCGCCACCGTGCGCACGAACTCGAGTCCGTCGAGCCGGGCGGTTCCGTGGAGCGGGGTGCCCTCCACCTGGACCAGCAGGTTGATGGGAACGGATTCGGGATGGGCGGGCAGGTTGGCGAGCTGGCAGAGGAGCCCGGCCCGGTCGGCGCGAGATTCACCCATGCCCAATATGCCGCCGCTGCATGTCTTGAGGCCCGCCTCCCGGACATGCTCCAGGGTCTCTAGACGATCCTGATAGGTGCGGGTGGTGATCACCTGGCCGTAGAACTCGGGCGAGGTGTCCAGGTTGTGGTTGTAGTAATCGAGGCCTGCGGCCTTGAGGCGCCTGGCCTGGGGGGCGGTGAGCATGCCCAGGGTGACGCAGGTCTGAAGACCCAGGTCACTGACTGCCTCGACCATGGCGATCACCTGATCGAGGTTGCGGTCGGTGGGGTTGCGCCAGGCGGCGCCCATGCAGAAGCGGGTGGCGCCATCCTCCTTGGCGGCGCGGGCGCTCGCGAGCACCTCGTCGAGTGCGAGCAATCGCTCGCGCTCGAGCCCGGTCTCGTGACGGGCGCTCTGGGAGCAGTAGCCGCAGTCCTCGGGGCAGGCGCCGGTCTTGATGCTCAGCAGGGTGCTGACCTGGACCCGGTTCGGGTCGAAGTGCGCCCGGTGGATGCTCTGGGCGCGCAGCAGCAGATCGTTGAAGGGCAGCTCGAGTAGGGCCAGGGCCTCGTCGCGAGACCAATCGTGGCGCAGGGGGGGTTGGGACATGGGCGATCCAGGGCGGCGAGGCAAAGAGCGACCATCCTAGCCCGGCGCCGACCGCTGTCAACCTGCGCGGGGCTTGCGAGGTCGACACCAGGGTGTCGTCGCTTAGGGCCGATTGCTTGTTCGAGTGGCGAGAAGAGAGTGGCGAGTTGCGAGGGCCGAGGGTGGAGGGCCAAGTATTGTCAAACCGGCCACGTCAGTCTTCCGTTTCCGGATTAGGGCATGAGCTGAATAGGCAGGGGAGCCTCGCCACTCCCAACTCGCCACTCTCTACTCGCCCCCCACCACCTCCCGATACACCCGCAGGTTGCCCGCCACCATGGCGTCCACCGAGAACCGCTCGCGGGCGAGATCACGGCCGCGCTCGCCGAATCGCCGGCGCAGGGCCGGGTTGCCGAGCAGGTCGCGGATGCGCTCGGCGAGGGCCTCGGCGTCGCCGGGCTCGACCAGGAGGCCGTTCTCGCCATCGCGGACGATCTCCGGGATACCACCGGCGCGGGCGGCGACGATCGGGACCCCGGCCGCCGCGGCCTGGAGCAGGGAGACGCCGAGCCCCTCCATGTAGGCCGGATGGACCAGCAGGTCGAGACAGCCGAGCACCCGCTCGAGGTCGTCGCGGAAACCGGCGAAGCTCACCCTTGCGCCGAGCCCGAGGGCATCCCGCTGGGCCTCGAGGGCGGCACGCCCCGGACCCTGTCCGAACAGCAGGACCCGATAGGGGGGCGCCGCGTCCCCGAGGCGGGCGAGGGCGTCGAGGAGCACCGCATGACCCTTGCGGGGGATGAGCTGGGCGACCATCCCGATCGCGAGCGCATCCGGTTGGAGCCCGAACTGGCCCTTGAACCAATCGCGCTCGCAGGGCTGCTCGAAGGCCGAGGTGTCGACGGCGCTCAGCACGGTCACCACCTGATCCGGGGCCATCCCCTCCGCGAGCAGCACCTGGCGGATGCCCTCTGAGATGGTGATCACCCGTGCGTAGAGTCGGTATTTGAGGGCCACCAGCCAGCGTGGCTCGGGATTGTCCACCCGCCTGGAGACCACCGCCGGGATGCCCGCCAGGTGCGCGGCGATCCCGCCCTGGGGATCGGCCCCGCGGCGGCTGTGGACGTGCAGGAGATCAGGCGCGAGTCGCTTCAGGCATGCGGCCAGTCTGGGGATGGCCGCGAGGTCCAGGTCTCCGCCGAGCCTCAGGGGATGGATCTCGGCGAAGGGTGCGGCCTCAGCGGCGATCTCGGCCCCCGGCGGACAGACCAGATGGCACTCGTGCCCGCGCCGGGCGAGTCCCTCGCAGAGATAGACGACCTGGCGTGCCCCGCCGTAATAGTGCCGGCCGGTCTCGAGATGGACGATCCTCACGGATCGGACCCGGCCGATGTCACTGGACCTGCGATCTGGCACGGGGCGGTCCGGCGCCGCACCAGACCGCGCGGCGGGGGTGGGTCGGTGGCCACTAACGGATCCAGTCCACCAGGTGCATCAGCGGGTCCACCTCCGGGCCAGGGGCGATGACCCGACCACCGACGCTGTGGCCGGCCTCGGCCACGCTGTCCGGATCACCGGTCAGGAGTGGGTGCCAATCGGGTAGGCGCCGACCCTCGGCGAGCCGTCGATAGGCGCAGGTCTCGGGGAGCCACTGGGGCCGTGCCAGCTCCTCCGGGGTCAGGGTCACGCAGTCCGGGACCATGCGGGCCCGGTTGGGATAATCGCGGCAGCGGCAGGAGCCGTGATCGAGCAGGGTGCAGGCGACCTGGGAGTAGACGATCAGGCCCGTATCCTCCTCCTCGAACTTCTCCACGCAGCACTTCGCGCAGCCGTCGCACAGGGATTCCCACTGCTCGGGGCTCATCTCGGCCAGGGGTGTGGTCTCCCAGAAGGGCGGTGGTTCTCTCATGGGTGTCGTCCGGCCGCGTAGTGCCCCGAATCTTGCGCCATCGAGGCCGGCATGTGAATCCGCTGACCGGTCCGGGCGGGGGTACGGACGCTGCGCGGATCTCGTCTCGGTGCGAGCCAGGTACGGGGGCAGTCGAAGAACACTCGCCCTCGCCACTCGCCACTCGCCACTCGCCCATTGCCCCACCCACCGATAACCTTGACCACTCGGCGGCCCCCTGCCGCAACGGCCGTGCCCCAGGTCCAACCCATGCCCCTGCGCCCGCTCCTCGACCAACTGCTGCCGCCCACCTGCATCCTGTGCGGGGCGCCCGGTGCGGGCGGGCGCGACCTCTGCCCCGGCTGCGCGGGGGATCTGCCCCGCAACCTTGCCTGCTGCGCGCGCTGTGCACTGCCCCTCGACGGGGCCCCGGGGCTCGCTGCACTGTGCGGTGCTTGCCAGCGCCGCCCGCCGCCCTATGAGCGCTCGGTGGTCGCCCTGCGTTACGAGGGGCCGGTTCCGGCCCTGGTCGCGATGGCGAAGTTTCGTGGCAGGCTCAATGTCGCCCGTCTGCTCGGTGAGCTGCTGGCGGACGCGATCCGGCCGCGGGGCAGCGGGCTGCCGGAGGTGCTGTTGCCGGTCCCCCTGCACCCTCGGCGTCTGCGTGAGCGGGGCTACAACCAGGCCCTCGAGCTGGCGCGGACGGCGGGTCGCAGCCTGAGGGTGCCGGTCGAGCCCTCCGCGGTGCTGCGGATCCTCTCCACCGCGCCCCAGGCGGGGCTCGACGAGCGCGCCCGGCGGCGCAACATCCGCGGTGCATTCCAGGTGCGCGGACCCCTGCCCTGGGGGCATGTGGCCATCGTGGACGATGTGGTCACCACGGGCAGCACGGTGGCCGAGCTGGCCCGGGTCCTCGGTGGCGCCGGGGTCGCCCGGGTGGAGGTCTGGGCCGTGGCGCGCACACCCTGACCCGGGCGGTCATCGGGTCACCCGCGCAGGCTGCGGGCGCGCACCGCCTCCTCGCGATCCGACTCCTCGAGGGCCCCCTCGATGGCGCGCAAGGTGTCGTCCAGCTCGGGCAGCAGGACGTCCTCCAGGGCGCGGGCGCGGCGGGCGGTGCGAGCATAGTCCTCGCGCAGCCGCTCGAGGTTGCGTTCCAGGGCGGCGAGCCGCGCGGCGCGGGGGACGAGCGCGCGGAAGGCGTCCCGGCAGCTCGCGGCCTCGGGGCTCGAGAGTGGGCCGCCGGCGGGCGCGGGGGGCGGCCCCAGGGTGCAGTCGAGGTCGTAGACGCTGACCCCCAGCACCGAGCGTGGGGTGAGCCCCATCTCGACGGCGATGGGTGGGTCCGCCGGATGGACGCCGAGACCCTCCACCCCGTGGCGCGCAACCGCTGCGGCGAGGGCGCGCGCCGCCTCCCGGTAGTCCGCCCGGAAGGCGGACATCTCCTGCTCGTAGTGGGCCAGCTCGGCGAGGATCTCGCCGGCCAGGATGAGCCGCTTCTCGTCCAGGAAGCGGTAGCCCTCGCGCATCCCGCCCCGCTCCTCTTTGAGCTCCAGGAGCAGGCTCTGGGTGGGGGTGAAGTCGCGCTCGGGCATGGCGGGGTCAGCGTGCCGGTGTCGTGGCCCGCGGGGCCAGGTGATCGCGGATCTGGCGGTCGCTCAGACGATGCAGCTCGGTCAAGGGCAGCTCGGCCAGCACCTCCCAGCCCGCGGCCATGCTCTCCTCTAGGCTGCGTGCCGAGCCACCCTGTTGGATGACCCTGGTCTCGAAGCGCTCGCCGAAGACGAGGAAGCGCCGGTCGGTCTCCGAGAGCCCGTCCTCACCCACCACGCTCGCCAGGACCCGGGTCTGCTGGGCGCGGCTGTAGGCGGCATAGAGCTGGGCGGCCAGCGCCGGATGATCGGCGTGGGTCAGGTGCTCGCCGGTGCCGTCCTTCATGAGCCGCGAGAGGCTCGGCAGGACCCGAATCGGTGGATAGAGATCGCGACGATGCAGGTCGCGGTCGAGCACGATCTGACCCTCGGTGATGTAGCCGGTCAGGTCCGGGATCGGGTGGGTGATGTCGTCGTTGGGCATGGTCAGGATGGGGACCTGGGTCACCGAGCCCGCCATGCCGCGGATGCGTCCTGCGCGCTCGTAGAGGGTGGCGAGATCGGAGTACATGTAGCCGGGGTAGCCCTTGCGGCTCGGGATCTCACCGCGGCTCGCCGAGACCTCGCGGAGTGCCTCGCAGTAGTTGGTGAGGTCGGTGAGGATCACCAGCACATGCTTGCCCTCGGTGAAGGCCATGTACTCGGCGGCGGTGAGGGCGAAGCGCGGGGTGAGCAGGCGCTGGGCGCTGGAGTCGCTGGCGAGGTTCAGGAACAGCACGGTCCGCGCCAGCGCGCCGCTCTTCTCCATCTCCTCGCGGAAGAACTCGGCGCTGTCATGGGGGATGCCGATGCCGGCGAACACGATCGCGAAGTCGCCCGCAGCGCGGCCGTCGCCGGGGAGACGGGCGTTGCAGGCGATGTCCACCGCGATGCGGTCGTGGGGCAGCCCGCCGCCCGAGAAGAGGGGCAGCTTCTGGCCGCGCACCAGGCTGTTCATGAGGTCGATGGCCGTGAAGCCGGTCTCGAGGAACTCGCTCGGGGCCTCCCGCGCCGAGGGCTTGATGGGCAGCCCGTCGACCCGGTAGGCATGTCGGGCCGCGAGCGGCGGGCCGCCGTCCAGGGGCTTGCCGACCCCGTTGAAGACCCGCCCGAGTAGACCCGGCCCCACGTGGAAGCGCAGGGGCTCGCCGAGGAATCGCACCCGGGTGCCGGCCAGGGCCAGGCCCGCGGTGTCGTCCAGCATCTCGACCGTGACCGACTCCTCGTCGAGTCCGGCGATGCGTCCCAGGCGGGTGGTGCCGTCGGCCCCCTCCACCTCCACGGCCTCGCCCAGACCCACGTCGACGCTGCGGCGCAGGAACAGCAAGGGCCCTTCGGCCCGTTGGGCGATCTCTTCTCCGATCAGTCTGGCGTACATGGATCTGGGTCTCCACTGGCCCGCGCGGTGGCGGACCGCGAGCCGTCAGGGGCCGGTCAGCTCGATTCCGCGATCGCCTCCGGGCGGGTCGCGAGTCGGCGCAGGGTGGCGGTCAGCTCCTTGTCGAGCGCCGAGAAGCGCTCCCAATCGCCCTCCGGGATCTCCTCGCCCATGCGCATGATGGCCCGGAACACGGGCTCCTCGACGATGGCCTCGGGGGCGGTGCCCCCAGCGACCAGGTCCTCGCTGCCCTGGATGAAGTTGCCGATCAGCCGCATCATCACCGCCTGCCGGGCGGGGCTTGCGTAGCGGTCGTTGGCCGAGAAGGCCGACTGACGCAGGAAGCACTCGTTGACCAGCTGGGCGTTCTGCAGGGTCAGGCGCTGGCGAGGCGGCATGGCGTCGCGGCCGATGATGCGGGCCATGCGCTCCAGGCGGGCCTCTTCCTCCAACAGGGTGAGGAAACGCCGGCGCAGCTCCTCCCAACGGGTGCAGCCCTCGCGATGCCACCAGCGGGCGAGGTTCGCGGCCACCACGCTGTAGGACTGGAGTGGGTGGATGGCCGGGTAGAACCGGGCCTGGGCGCGCTTGGCGTCCAGCCCCCAGAGGCAGCCCACGTAGCGCTTGGTGTGGGTGGTCACGGGCTCGGAGAAGTCGCCGGAGGGCGGGCTGACCGCACCCAGCACGGTCACCGATCCCGGCGACCCGCACAGGGTGCGCACCCGTGCCGCGCGCTCGTAGAAGTCCGCCAGTCGGCTCGAGAGATAGGCCGGATAGCCGGCCTCGCCGGGCAGCTCACCGAGTCGCCCGGAGACCTCCCGCAGGGCCTCGGCCCAGCGGCTGGTGGAGTCCGCCATCAGGGTCACGTTGAGCCCCTGGTCGCGGAAGTACTCCGCCACCGTGATCCCGGTGTAGATGCTGGCCTCGCGCGCCGAGACGGGCATGTTGCTGGTGTTGGCGATGACCACCGTGCGCTCGAGCAGCCGCCGCCCGCTGCGCGGGTCCTCCAACTCGCTGAACTCGGCGAGCAGCCCCGCCATCTCGTTGCCGCGTTCGCCGCAGCCGACGTAGACGATCACATCGGCGTTGCACCACTTGGCGACCGTCTCCAAGAGCACCGTCTTGCCGGTGCCGAAGCCGCCGGGGATGGCCCCGGTGCCGCCGCGTGCGACCGGGAAGAGACAATCGATGATGCGCTGGCCGGTGAGCATGGGCTCGTCCGAGACCAGACGCTCCGCCACCGGCCGGGGCCGGCGCACCGGCCAATGGTGGCTCATGGCGATGGGATGCAGGGTGCCGTCCGCCGCCCGCAGTCGGCAGATAGGCTCGTCGTCGGCGTAGACTCCGGCCTCGGCGATCTCCGCCACTGTGCCCGAGGGCAGGTCGGGCGGCACCAGGCAGCGCAGCGGCACCCCGGTGGCTGCGCTCGCGGCCTGGGGTGAGATCGCCCCGATGGCGGCACCCGGCATCAGCTCGGCGCCGAGCTCGATCCCGGGGCTGAAGTGGAACCGCTGGGGTGGCGTCTCGGCCATCCCCGGCGTGACATAGGGGTCGGTGGGGTCGCCGATGGGCCTCAGCAGGCCGTCGAAGATGCGTGAGAGGATGGCCGGGCCGACACGGATCGACAGCAGTCGGCCGCTCCCCTCCACCAGTATGCCCGGGCGCAGCCCGCTGGTGTCCTCGTAGATCTGCACCGTGATGCTGTCCGTCGCGATGCGGATGACCTCGCCCAGCAGCCGGGCCGGACCGACGGTCACCGACTCCCGGAGCCGGAACGGCCCCTCGGGCCGGGCGCGCAGCACCGGGCCGTTGATCCAGGTGGCGATGGCCGTGCTCATGGGTCGCTCTCCAGGCTCCAGAGTGCCAGCAGGCGGGCCTCGATGCGCTCGCGGTCGCGCAGCAGGCCCTCGAGACTGCCGTCGAGCACCGCCCCGCCGCACTCCACCCGCAGACCGGCGGCGAGCCCGGCGTCGGCGACCGGCCGAGTCTCCTGGCCCAGCCGTTGGGCCAGCTCCGCGGCGAGTGCCTGCCAATCCGCGCCGGGGGCTCGGGCGTGGCGCAGGGTCCAGGTGCCCTTGGGCAGCAGACGCTCGGCCTCAGCGATCACCGCGTCCACCCAGTCGCCGCGCGCGTCCGGGTCCTGCCAGCGGGCGATCAGGGCATCGTGCAGCCGCGGCCAGGCGGCGGCGAGCAGGAGTGCGTTCGCCCGCTCCCCGCCGGCCCGCTCGCGGGTGTCCCGCTCGGCCCGGGCGGCGTGGATGCGGCCGCGTGCCCCGGAGCGCTCGGCAGTCACCCGCTGGTGGAGCCGCGCCCGCTCGGCCCGGTAGGTCCGCGCGATCAATGCCTCTGCCTCGACGCGGGCCGCCTCCAGGAGTGTTCGGCATTCGGCGTCTCGGTAGTCCTCCACCAGCTTGAGCAGGCCGCGTTCGCGTTCCTCGAGGTTCATTCAGCCATCCCCAGCTGCCGGCGCACGGCGGACACCCGGTCGGGTGGCGAGGTGCGCAGCCGCACGTCAGGAATCACCATCACCAGCGGGCGCTCGGCACGCTGGACCCGCGCGAGCAGATCCGCCGGGATCTGGCCCGCCGCCTCGGCGGTCATCAGGATCAGCTGCACCCGTTCGCACAAGGCGCGGAACAGGGGGACCGTCTCGTCCGGGGCCGGCTGATGGCACTCGACCCCGGCCAGGCGGAAGCCCAGACCGGTGAGCTCGTCGCCGAGAAAGGCGCAATCGCCCATGACCGCCTCGCCTGCCTAGCCCAGTCGGTTGAGGATCAGCACCGAGATGATCACGCCGTAGATGGCGATACCCTCGGCGAGACCCACCAGGATCACCATCCTGCCGAACAGCTCGGGCTTCTCGGCCAGGGCCCCGACCGCGGCCGCGCCCACGGTGGCCACCGCGAAGGCGGCGCCGAGTGAGGCGGCGCCGGTGGCGAGCGCCGCCGCCAGATAGCCCCAGCGCAGCACCCCGGGGTCGATGGGGGCGACCTCGACCAGGGCCACCTCTTCGGCGAGGGCCGCCGGGGACCAGACCAGGACGCTCGAGAGCGCCGCCAGTAGCGCCACCGCGAGCACCATCAGGGCCACCAGCACAATGCGTCGATTCATGGTTTCGCTCCGTTTCGCTTGCCAGCGGGCGACGGGCCCCGGGTCTCAGGAGGTCGCCCGCACCACCTCCGGAGGGGCAGGCAGGGGCCGAAAGACCCGCCCGCTCCCGCGCAGGAACCGATTGAAGAACTCGAAGAGCACCAGCCGCGTGGTCTGGATCGAGACCACCAGCCCCTCGAGCACAATGATCAGTGCATTGCCGAGCACCAGGATGATCGCGCCCGCCCACCAGGGGGCCGAATCGGCCATGGTGACGATGGCAACCGAGAGGCTCGAGTGGGCCAGCGCGAAGGCCCCGACCCGCGCGAACGACAGGGTGTTGACCAGGATCTGCATCCCTGACTCGAGCAGGTGACCGATGGCCGCGAGGCCGCCGAGGAGTCGGCGATGGATGAAGAAGGACCCGATCAGATACCACAGGGCGCCGAGCACGGGCAGCCAGCCCAGCCCCGGTACGACCAGCAACAGGACCAGACCCAAGTAGAGCACCAGGAAGCCGAGATCGCGCGCGAGCCAGCGACCGAGCTCTCCGCGCCAGAGCGCGCCGAGACCGTCGAGGATCTGACCCAAGGCGAGCAGGGCGACCGCGAAGACCAGGGGGACCGCCAGCACGGTGATGGGGTCGTGCAACGGATGCAGCCACAGGGCCGGGATGATGTCCTCGCGGGCGAACAGGCTGCCGAAGAGCAGCCCGAAGACCATCGCCGAGAGCCCCCCGAGGATCATGAGACGGGCCAGCTCATGGCCCCGTCGGGCCAGCCACCAGCCGGCGCCCGCGATCACCGCCCCCTGGCCCACATCGCCGAACATGTAGCCGAAGAGCAGGGGCACCACGATCGCCACCACCACTGTCGGGTCGGCCTCGTCGCTTCCGGGCACGCCGAAGGCGCTCGCGAAGAGCTCGAAGGGCCGCATCCAGCGTGGGTTGCTGAGGACCTGGGGTGGGCGGAGACCCGCGGGTGGCGCTCGCAGTCGCAGGAGGGCCCGGCAGCGGGCCCGCTCTAGGGCCGTCTCCAGGCGGTCTCCGTCCAGGTCGTCGGTCCAGCCGGTGATGCTCACCAGATGGGGACCGGCCAGTTCGAGTGCGCCGACATGCTCGGCGAACCAGGCGAGCCCGGAGACCTCGCCGAGGGCGTGGCCGAGGTCGTAGTCCTCGAACAGTTCGTCGAGCTCCGCCTGGAGATGGATGACACGCTGGGATAGGAAGCGCCGGCGGGCGCCGATGCGCGCCAGGGAATCGGTGGCGTCGCCCATCAGCCAGTCAGGACGCTCGATGATGCGGCCCTTGAGGGACTGCACCAGGTGCTTGACCTCGTCGAGACGCCCGCGCGGCCCGAGGATCATGTAGCAACGTTCGGCTTGCCAGGGGACACTGCGCGGGATCACCCAGTCTGGGAGGCGCAGGTCCGCCTCCAGGGGCAGGATGGCGCAGAAGGTCCCGAGCACGGGCCCGCTGCGCGCCACGGCCCCGAAGTCGAGGGGGCTCTCGGCGATCTTGGCGATGATCTGGGCGAGCCACCTGAGCCTGGTGAGCTCCTCCTCGCAGGCCTGCAGGATGTCGATGAGTGGGGCGGCCTCGTCTCGCCAGGCATGGATGCGGGCGAGCGCGCGCTCCACCACCACCGCCGGAGCCTCGGCGAGGACCTGGCGGTGCAGGCGACCGCGCTCCCAATAGCGGCCGTAGCGCTGGGCGAGTGACTGGTATTCGGTGAGTCCGGCGGTGAGATGCTGGACGGGGAGATCCGGATCGACCCCCGCGCGGACCTCCATCTCGACCGCCCCGGTGACGGCGAGCGCGGTGACGGTGCGCACGCTCTCCGCACGGGGCGCCAGCACCTCGAACCAGCGGGTGGAGGCGGTGCGCAACATCAGGCGGCCTCGGGGAAGAGGGCGCGGGTCAGCAACTCGCCGCGCAGACGTTCTAGGTCCAGCAGGACCAGGGCCAGATAGACGAACAGGCTCGCGGGCTCGAGGACCCGTTGATGGAAACGCAGCCCCAGCCGCTCGCGCAGGGCGCGGCGCGCCGACCAGGTCTCCGCAGGGGTCAGGAGCGCGAAATGGGCAACGTGGGCGGCGATCTCCGCGACCAGCGACTCCAGATGCCGGCCCGCTGCGCCGCTCATCCGCGGCCACAGCCGCCGCCACTCCCGCGCCCAGGCCGCGGCGACTGTGGCTGGGTCGCCGCCTTGCCCGAGGGTCCCAAGCCCGTGCTCGGCGACGGCCAGCGGGTCGAGCGCCCCCTCGGCGTCCAGGAGGGCGCGCAGCCGGTAGTCGCGCGCCGCCCATGCCGGCAGGGGCTTGCCCGCGAGTCCCTCGGCGAGCAGGGGAAGGAAGGGGATCCAGACCCACCAGCGTGCCGCGGGCCGCCAGGGGTCGGGCACCCAATCGGCGGCCTCGACCACCAGGTCCCAGGCGAGCGCCCGCAGCCCGCGCTCGATCTCGTGGGCGTCGCTGAGCGCGGAGACCCCCTTGATCCAGGTCTGGAAGGGCCCGACTCGCGCCTCCTCCACGAAGCTTGCGAGGGTCCGGGCCGCGGCCAGGCGCTGCCACTCGTTTTCCCTCGGCAGCGCGGCATAGCGTGCGCCGAGCCGCGCTGCGGCATAGGCGAGCCGGGTGGTCATGGGGTCTTGCCCGCGCCGTCGGCGAGGATCTCTCCGGCGAGCCGGTCGATGATCCGTCCCAGTCGCTCGAGGGTGGCGTCGTCGGGGAGGGCGACCGCGGGCTCTGCCGGCACCTCGGCCAGCTCGCCGAGTGCACGGCCCACGGCCTGGTCGGCGATCTGGTGGGTCAGCCTCAGACGTCGATCGGTCCGATTGGAGATCCGCCGCGCGCGGGCCTCGGCATCCTTGAGGACCTCCGCCGCCTGCTGGCGGCAGGCCTCGACCTGCTCGCGGGCCTGGGCCTCCGCCGCCAAGACGCGGTTGAAGGCCTCGTCGACCCGTCCGGTGTCTTCGCCCTTGGGCTGTCTGCCCACCGCGAATACCTCCGATCGTCGTTGTCAGCGGGCGAGGGCGCCTGCCGACTCGCCCGATCCGCGTACCGGCGCCCGCCGGCCGCGTCAGCTCAGAACTTCACCCCCGCCCGTTGGAGCAATGCACGCACATGGTCGACGGGGATGGCGTAGGTGATGCCGCTCGGGTCCGACAGGGCGACCTCCTTGGTGCCCTTGACGGGGATGTGGTGCGGCGACGGTCGGACCCGGACGGGCACGTGGGTAGTGTTTAAGCATCTGGTGATATTCTACTCTTCCGGCGGTGGTTTGCCGCGCGCGCAGAGGCGCGGGGTTGACCCCGGTCAATCCGAGGGGCCCCTAGGCGTATCTCGACCGGCCGTTAGGCGCCGGCGGGGGATTGGGGCTCCGCGGGCGTGTGCGGCCAGGCGCTCAGGATCGCCTGTACCAGGGTGGCCAGCGGGATGGCGAAGAAGATCCCCCAGAAGCCCCACAAGCCGCCGAACACCAGGATCGCGACGATGATCGCCACGGGGTGGAGGTTCACCACCTCGGAGAAGAGCAGTGGCACCAGCACGTTGCCGTCCAGCGCCTGGACGATGAAATAGGCCGCCGCCAGCCAGGCGAAGTCCGATGACCAGCCCCATTGGAACCAGGCGACCAGGAGCACCGGGATGGTCACCACCGCGGCGCCGATGTAGGGGATGATCACCGACAGCCCCACCAGGACCGCGAGCAGCATGGCGTAGCCCAGCCCGAAGAACAGGAAGGTGGCATAGGTCGCCGCCCAGACGATCAGGATCTCCCAGAACTTGCCGCGCACATAGTTGGAGATCTGGCGGTCGACGTTCACCCATACGGTGCCGGCGATCCCCTGGTGCTTGGGCAGGAAGCCCTTGACCCATTCGAGGATCAGGTCCTTGTCCTTGAGGAAGAAGAAGACCAGCAAGGGCATCAGGATCAGATAGACCAGGATGGTGATGATCCCCACCACGCTCGCCAGGGACCAGGAGACCACCTGTTGACCGAAGGTCAGGGCCTCCCGGCGGATCGTGTCGATGAGCTCGTTCACCTGTGCGGTGGTGACCAGCTCGGGATGGCGGGACGGCAGCTCCGAGAGGACGCGCGTGCCCTCGGTGACCATCGTGGGTAGCTGCTGGACCAGGTCCGTGACCTGCCGCGAGACGAGCGGCAGGACGCCGAATAACACCAGGGTGAGGAAGACCAGGAAGCTCACGTATACCAGGAGCACGCTCGGCAGGCGTCGCCAGCCCAGGCGCTCGAGCTGGGCGACCAATCCCTCGAGCAGGTAGGCCACCACGATGCTCGCCAGAACGGGCGCGAGCATGTTCCCCATGGTCAGCACCACGGCGAAGCCGACGCCGAGGAGCAGGGTCAGGAAGACCAGCTGGGGGTTGGAGAGGAAGCGACGGAACCAGTCCGTAAGGATCTTCACGGGGGGGTCAATCCTCGGAGTCGGGCTGGACATCGTTGCGCCAGGTTCGGTAGTGGTCCGCGAACAGGGCCTCGAGCTCGTCGATCACCTCCCGGGCGGCGCGGCCCTGGAGGAGGTGGGCGGACATCAGGGCCGAGGTCTGGGTGAACATGGGCCCGCGGTCGAGCATCGTATAGGTCTGGCTCAGCCGCCGGATGGCGGCGATCACGGTCTCCCCCGGGGGCCTCGGCAGGGGCTGGGGCTCCACGACCTCCCGGGTCTCGCTTGGCTTCTGGGATGACTGGGTGAGGAACTCCGCGAAGCGCAGCAGGGTCTCCCGGTCCGGCCCGGAGAGGGTGCGGAACAGGCGCAGCAGGCGTCGCTCCTCGGGGGAGGCTGTCGGTCCGGGCGTCAGCATCGAAGGGTCGGCGCAAGGCTATCGGCGCCGCGTGAGCGGCGCACGGCGAGCGGGACGTTGGCGGGGGTAATCACGGGCGACGAGGATAACGCGCCCGCGCCGGACTGACCATGACGCCGGTCCCGGACCGTGCGGTCAGTCGTTGTGGTCCCTGCAATAGGCCATGGCGAACTCCAGGAGCTCCTCCATGACCCGCAACCGGAACTTCTGTTTCTGATGGACGAACGAGAAGGGTCTGTCCAGGGGGGGATCGAGATCCACGGCGACCAGGGTGCCCAGGCGCAGCTCCTTCTGGATGGTGGCCCGTGACACCACCGACACCCCCATGCCGGCCTCGACCGCCCCCTTCACCGCCTCTGGACTGCCGAGCTCCATGGCCACCTTGACCGAGAGGCTGCACTCGGGTTGATGGCAGAGGTAATCGTTGATCACCTCGCGGGTGCCAGAACCCTCCTCCCGACAGATGAAGGGGTAGGCCAGCAGGCGCTGGAAGTCGAGCTTCTTGAGGCTCGCGAGCGGATGGTTGGGCGGCACGATGGCGACCAGGCGGTCGCGCTTACAGGTCTCCACCACCAGGTTCTTGTTGGTGACCGGCGCCTCGACAACACCGAGATCGATGGTGTTGTTCTCCACCATCGAGACGATTCCGTCGCTGTTCGAGACCTTGAGGTGGATGACGACCTCGGGGTAGCGCTCCTTGAAGTCTCCGAGCAGGGTCGGGAGCATGTACTCGGCGATGGTCGTGCTGGCCCCGATGGTCACGGCGCCGCTGATCTCCCCGGTGATCTCGCGGACCGCGTTCTCCATCTCCGTGTAGAGCTCGAAGATGCGGTCGGCGTAGGAGTAGACGTTGCGGCCGGCGTCGGTGAGGCTGATGCGGTTGTGGGTGCGGTCGAACAACCGGGTGTTGAAGTGCTCCTCGAGCTGGCGGACCTGGAAGGTGACCGCCGGCTGGGTCATGTGCAGGCTCTCCGCCGCCTTGGTGAAGCTCAAGAGCCGTGCAACGCTGTGAAAGACTTGCAGTCGGCGGTCCGCCATCGCCTGCGCCTTATGAATCGCCAAATAAAAAATGCTTATACCATAGTCGTGCTTTGGGCGGTGGGTTCCTCCTTTATTTCAATGGCTTTTTGCGTTGTCCCGGTGGGACGCCTCCCGGTTGGCGCTTTGTTGTGATTTGGAAACAGCAGTCTATAAGCAACAAATGCTGGAAATGCGGGCCGCCTTGGCCTAGAGTTCGCAGGCGGGAAAGCGGATTTGAACCCACTGATTTTTAGAGCGCATCGATTGCGGCCTGACGCCTCTGTGACGCCCTGGGTCTGTGGCTTGAAAGACGCAGTCTCGGGCCATCCTGGCCGTCCCGACGCGAGGCAGTCGGCGCGGATGGATCGCTGCCGACACCCATCCGAGAGGGTATGACATGCAAGCAACCATTCATCGCGTCCGGGTCGTGGCGGGTCTCTGCGCCGCGAGCGCTGCCGTATTCGCGGGCGGTGCCTGGGCCTCGGGTTTCAACCTGCCGGAGGTCTCCACCGCGGGCCTCGGGACGGCGAACGCCATGGTGGCGAATCCGGAGGAGACCGGCGCCTTCGCCTACAATCCGGCCGCCATGGGATTCCATGACGCAACGAGTGTCGAGCTCGGGGCTACCTTCTACGGTCCGAGCTTCAAGGTCACCAACAGCGCCGGGACCCACGACAGCCAGGGCGCTGACTGGCTGGGTGTCCCGCAGGTCCAGGTCGCCATCAAGGCGGCCGATCAATGGCGTATCGGACTCGGCGTCAGTGCGCCCTTCGGTCTGGAGACCCGCTGGCCCTTGGGTACCTTTCCCGCGCTGAATCAGAGCACGACCCTGCCGCTCCCGTCCGGTCCGGTCTCGGTGCCGACGGGCAACTCCCCGACCCAGAGCAAGGTCGAGGTGCTGGACTTCGTGCCGACGGTGGCCTACCGGGTCAACGACAACCTGAGCCTCGGTGCCGGGCTCGATCTCTACTGGTTGAAGACCGCCGAGCTCAACTCCAACCTCGGAAAGCTCAGGGGCGACGGCAACGGGCTCGGCTTCAACCTGAGCGCCCTCTATCGCCGCGATGCCTGGAGTGTCGGCCTGGTGTACCGCTCCCAGTCGACCCTCGACATCGACGGCATGTACACCCCCCAGAACATGACCCTGGTGGCGCTGAACTCTTTCCTGACCTCGATGGGAAGTCGTGGCCTGCAGCCGGCGCAGACGGCGTCAGTCGAGCTCGATCTCCCCTGGCGGCTTCAGATGGGGGTGCGCTACGAGGTCACCGAGGCGCTCGCCGTCGAGCTCGACTACTGGCGCACGGGCTGGAGCACCTTCGAGACCCTGGAGGTCATCGGCGACGATACCGGCGCCGTCATCTTCGCGGATACCAACGACTGGGAGGACAGCAACGCCTATCGCTTGGGCGTGACCTACCAGGTCCGGCCCGAGACCCAGCTGCGGTTCGGCTATGCCTACGATGAGACCGGCCAGCCAGACGCCCATTTCAGCGCACGGGTGCCCGACAACGACCGGCAGCTGTTCAGCATCGGCGTGGCCCAGGTCCTGGGTGACGGCTATTCGCTGGAGGGTGCCTATACCTATGCCCGGGCGAACGATCGCAACTTCCGCGCCGATACCCCCTATCTCGGTGGCGCCGACGTCAACGGGACCAGCGCCCTGGATGGTGACTACGAGTCGAGTGCCCATGTGGTGGGCCTGTCGCTGGTCAAGGTCTTCTGAGGGGTGAAGGGGCGCGTGAGGCAGCGATCGGGGCGCCCGGTCGATTCCTCCCGCCCCGCCCCCACCGATCAGTCTGAGTCCGCGCCAACGAGAAAGGCCGCCCCATGGGGCGGCCTTTCTGCGTTCGGGACGAATCGGCTGGCGGGCTCAGATATAGAGACAGATGTCGCTCTCGCCGGCGAACTCGAAGAAGGCAGCGGCGCCCGCGTATTCCACCCCGTCGATGAACTGGGAGTGGTCCATGTCGAAGAGGTCCACCGTCATCTGACAGGCGATCAGCTTGACCTCGGCCTCCTGGCAGAGATCACGCAGCTCCTCGATGCTGGCGACACCCTTGGACTTCATCTTCGCCTTCATCATCCCGGTCATGATCCCCTCCATGAAGGGGAGGGCTGTCACCAGGACGGGCATGAACTTCTCCATCCCGCCTGGCATGGGCATGCCGGGGTTGCCCAGGGGCGTCACCTTGAGGTCGAGCTTCTTCTTCAGGAGCTGCAACCCATAGAAGGTGAAGAAGATCTGGGTCTCGTAGCCGAGGGCCGAGGCGGTGGAGGCCAGGATGAACGGGGGATAGGCCCAGTCGAGAGAGCCCTTGGTGGCGATGATCGCCAGTTTCTTCTGATCCATCGGATCCTCCAGCGGGGGCTACCCGCGTGAGTCGTTGTGAGGGACGTGAGCGGGACCCACCCGGGGCGCGGTCAAGACTTCTTGATCATGAAATGGAACTTGCCGCCCTCTTCCTTCGATTCCATAAGCTCGTTGCCCGTCTGCTTGGCGAAGGCGTCGAAGTCCTTGACGGAGCCGGGGTCGGTGGCGATGACATGCAGGACCTGGCCGGCGTCCATGGCGTTGAGGGTCTTCTTGGCGCGCAGGATGGGCAGGGGGCAGTTCAGGCCGCTGGCGTCGAGCTCTTGATCGAAGTCTGCCATGGAGTACCTCCAGGGTTGGGCTGTTTTAGAATATGAGCAAACTCAGGAACGCGTATTTGTAGGCGAAACACGTGGAAAAGGCAAGGCGGCGGAGGGGCTTCCGGGACCGTGCGCGGACTCGGCGCGGCTCGGTCAGCGCCCGGGCAGACCCACCTGGAAGCCATGCCGCGCCCAGGCGATGATGCCGCCTCGCAGGTTCAGCACCCGGTCATAACCTTGCTGCATCAGGTAGGCGCATGCCTGGTAGGAGCGGGCCCCGCTGCGGCAGTAGAGCACCACCTCCCGGTCCTTGGGGATCTCGTTCATGCGCACTGGGATCAGGTGCATGGGCAGGGGTTCCGACCCGGGGATGATGCCCTGGGAGATCTCCGCGGGGGTACGGATATCCAGAAGCAGCAGGTCCTCGCCTTGGTCGATGCGTTTGCGCAGGGACTCGGAATCGATCTCGTTGATCACTGACGGTGTCCTACCCGGGGCTTAAGTATTTGAGTATATTAAGAGGTTTCGATGGCCGGCTCAATGCGGCCATCCTGCACCAGCGGATCGCGTGAGTACTATGGCCTTGGAATTTCTGCCGATTTCTCTCGATGTCAAGGGTAAGCCGTGCCTGGTGGTGGGCGGCGGCGGGACCGCCCAGCGCAAGGTGTCGAGCCTGCTGCGCGCGGCCGCCCAGGTCACGGTCGTCTCCCCGGAGCTCACCGAGACCCTCGCCCGGCGTGCGGAGGCCGGGGAGATCCTGCACCGTCCCCGGCGTTTCGAGCCCGCGGACATGGAGGGCGCGACCCTGGTGATCGCCGCCACGGACGACCGTGTGGTCAACCGGCGCATCGCCGAGCTGGCCGGGGAGCGCGGGATCCCGGTCAACGTGGTCGACGACCCGGAGGCCTGCACCTTCCTCCTGCCCTCCATCATCGACCGCGACCCGGTGGTGGTGGCGGTCTCCACCGGCAAGGCCTCGCCGGTCCTCGCCCGGCTGCTGCGCACCCGTCTGGAGTCCATGATCCCCGCGGGCTACGGCCGCCTCGGTGAGCTCTGCGGCCGCTACCGCGATCGGGTGAAGGCGCGCTTCAGCGATGAGCGTGACCGTCGACGCTTCTGGGACCGGGTGCTCCAGGGCGCCGCGGCCGAGCGCATCTTCGCCGGCCAGCTGGAGGAGGCCGAGGCGGCCATCGAGCGCGAGCTGGCGCCCGGGGCCCTGGAGAGCGACATGGGCGAGGTCTATCTGGTGGGCGCCGGTCCCGGCGACCCGGACCTCCTGACCTTCCGCGCCCTGCGGCTGATGCAGCAGGCCGACGTGGTGATCTACGACCGCCTGGTCGCCGAGCCGATCCTGGACATGACCCGGCGTGATGCCCGCCGAATCTACGTGGGCAAGGAGCGCAATCACCATGTGATGCGCCAGGAGGAGATCAACCGGCTCCTGGCCGATCTGGCCAAGGACGGGCATCGGGTCCTGCGGCTCAAGGGCGGCGACCCCTTCATCTTCGGGCGCGGCGGGGAGGAGATCGACACCCTCGCGGCGGAGGGCATCCCCTTCCAGGTGGTGCCGGGCATCACCGCAGCCTCGGGCTGCGCCACCTACACGGGCATCCCTCTCACCCACCGGGACTACGCCCAGTCGGTGACCTTCGTCACCGGCCACCTCAAGGACGGGACCATGAACCTCAACTGGCCCCAGCTCGCCCAGCCGAGCCAGACGGTGGTCTTCTACATGGGCCTGGTGGGGCTGCAGGTGATCGTGCGCGAGCTCACCGCCCACGGCATGTCCCCGGAGATGCCCGTGGCCCTGGTGCAGCAGGGCACTACCCAGATGCAGCGGGTCTTCACGGGCACCCTGGGGACCATCCTCGACGTGGTGGAGCACGACCCGCCGAAGCCGCCCACCCTGGTGATCGTCGGGGAGGTGGTGAGGCTGCGGGAGAAGCTCTCCTGGTTCCACACCCCCAGTCATCCTCACCAGGGCGCCACCACCCCCATCACGCCGGGGACTTGAGATCCCGCCGGCCGCTCAGTCCCTGCCCGCCGCCCAGAGTCGGGTGCGGAGCCCCGACTCGGTGCTGAAGCCGACCGTCGCGTAGGCGATCCGCCCCTCGGGGTCGAGCACGAAGGTCGCCGGGACGGCGGGCACACCCCATCGGCTCGCCACCTGGCCCGTCGGGTCGGGGAGCACGGGGAAGCCGAGTCCGGCCTGGCGCAGGAAGGATAGGATCTCGTCGGCCCCGCCCGACTGCATGGCGACGGTGATCACCGGGTGGTCCTCCGCGATGGCAGCGATGCTCCCGTCCATCGCCTTGCACACCGGGCACCAGCTGGCCCAGAAGTGGACCAGGAGCGGCGACCCCTGGTGATCCGCCAGGGCGATGGGCGCGCCGTCGATGCCGATCCCCGCCAAGGGCGGGGCCTCGCCGCTCGCCATCGGACGGGCTCGCCACCAGTGGACCACCGCGAAGATGGCGACGATCAGGACGATGTTCCCGATCCAGCCGCGCCAGCGCCCGCGACCGCGCGTACCACCCCCGGACCCCGTCGGTGTCACGGCACTGGGACGTCCCGGAGCGCCTCGATGGACTCACCGGGGAGGAGATGCAGGTGCAGCCGGGGATCCTCGCCCCGCGCTGCTGGCCCGGCGACCAGCGGAAGTGCACGGAACCGATCCTGGAGGGCAGGCTCAGCGCCCGAGATGTGATCCGCTAGGGTCACCGCCAGGCGCAGCCGGTTCATTCCGCGCCGCTCCCGCTCCGCGTGGCCAATACGGACCCAGTCCTCGATGCGACCCAGGGCCTCATCCGTGCCCACCCCCTCGATCACATAGATCAAGAGACGTCCACCCACCGCGATCCGCCGCCCGATCTCAGGGTTTCCGGCGGGCGGCTCGCGGCTTACCTCGACCTCGTCGAAGACCTCGGCCGGGCAGAGGCAGCCGAGGGTCGAGCGGACGAACCGCTCGAGTCCGGGGGTGGCCGCGGCCACCGGCTCAGGGCCGGATGTAGACGTAGCCCTTGGACTGGAGCTCGGCGATCTTGGTGACCCCGCCCTCGGGGACCTCGACGAATCCGGGCAGGAGCTCGTCCAGACTCACCCCGAAGCCCTTGAGGGTGTTGCCGCACATGGCCAGCTCTACACCCTGATCATTGAGCTTCGCCAGACCGGAACGGACCCGGTCGGTGGCCTCGATATCGTTGAAGGCGTTGACCGCCGGGCCGTGGACGACCAGGACGATGTGGACGTTCTCGGGTCCGCCGACGCCGTCGATATGGTTTTGGATGTTGCCGACCACGAAGGGTACCTTCTCGGCCTCGGAGACGTGGTAGACCACGTCGAGCTTCTCCGCCGCCAGCGCGGGGATGGCGGCCAGGGCGAACAACAGGGCTGGGATGAGCTTGGTTGTCATTGAATGACTCCTGGTGGTGGGTGGCTCTGGTCTCGGTCGCGGCCGGCTCGGCCCTCGGGCCGACGGATCTCACATCTCCCGCCGGGCCAACCGGGCGAGGCCCGGACGGTCCGGACTACAACGTCTCGGAGGCGAAGTCGGCGAGTCGCGAGCGCTCGCCCCGGATCAGGGTGATGTGCCCGCCGTGGGGCCACTGTTTGAAGCGGTCCACCACATAGGTCAAGCCGGAGGTGGTCTCCGTCAAGTAGGGCGTGTCGATCTGGCTGATATTGCCGAGACACACGAACTTGGTCCCTGGCCCGGCTCGGGTGATCAGGGTCTTCATCTGCTTGGCCGTGAGGTTCTGGGCCTCGTCGAGGATGATGTACTTGTTGAGGAAGGTGCGCCCGCGCATGAAGTTCAGGGAGTGGATGCGGATGCGGTTGCGGATCAGGTCGTTGGTGGCCGCGCGTCCCCACTCGCCGCCCTCGGTCTGGGTGAGCACCTCCAGGTTGTCCATCAGGGCGCCCATCCAGGGCGTCATCTTCTCCTCCTCGGTGCCGGGCAGGAAGCCGATGTCCTCGCCCACGGGCACCGTCACCCGGGTCATGATGATCTCCTTGTAGATCCCGCGATCGAGCACCTGGGTGAGCCCGGCGGCCAGGGCCAGCAGGGTCTTGCCGGTCCCGGCGGCCCCCAGCAGGGTGACGAAGTCCAGGTCCGGGTCCATGAGCATGTTGAGGGCGAAGTTCTGCTCCCGGTTCCTGGCGTTGATGCCCCAGCAGTGGTGACGCGGTAGGCGGTAGTCGTCGACGAGCTCGATCACCGCCTGGTCGTCCGGGCCCTTCTCGCGCACCATCGCCTCGAGGCTGCCGTCGCTGGTGTACAGGCATTGGCTCGCGTACCAGTCGGCCACGTCCGGCCCCTGGATCCGATAGAAGGTGCGGCCTTCCTCCTTCCAGGAGTCAACCGTCTTGTCATGGTGCTCCCAGAAGTCGTCGTCCAGCTCGTCCATCCCCGTATAGAGCAGGGTGACGTCGTCGAGGACCTGATCGTTGGAGTAGTCCTCCGCCGGGATGCCGAGCACCGCCGCCTTGATGCGCAGGTTGATGTCCTTGGAGACCAGGATCACCTGGCGGTCGGAGCGCCGGCCGCGCAAGGCCTGGGCGGTGCCCAGGATGTTGTTGTCCGGGACCGCGCCCGGCAGTCCCTCGGGGAGCGACAGGTCGAGCGGCTCGGTCTGGAAGTACAGGCGTCCCGTGGCCGGGAGGCTGATGCCGCCACCGTTCACGGAGATGGGGCCGATGGGCAGTCCGGCGTCGATCTCGTCCTTGTCCGCGTCGGACATCAATTGATCGAGGAATCGCGTCGCCTGGCGGACGTTGCGGGCCACCTCCGACATGCCCTTCTTGCCGCGGTCGAGCTCCTCGAGCACCACCATGGGCAGGAAGATGTCGTGCTCCTGGAAGCGGAAGATCGAGGTGGGGTCGTGCATGAGCACGTTGGTGTCGAGGACGAACAGACAGGTCTTGTCGTTTTCGCGCTTGATCATAGCTGCTCGATGCTGGCGGCCCCTGGGCCGATTGGTGCCGAATATCCCGATCCCTGGCCCGGGCGCGAGGGCGAGTTAGCTCGCCAGCGCGCGGGCGGCGGCCAGCACCTCGGCGACGTGGTCCTTGACCTTGACCCCGCGCCACTCCTGGCGCAGCACGCCCTCGGCATCGATCAGGAAGGTGCTGCGCTCGACGCCGAGGCTCTCGCGGCCGTACATCTTCTTGAGCTTGATCACATCGAAGGCCTTGCACAGGGCCTCGTCGGTGTCCGAGACGAGATCGAAGGGGAAGCCCTGTTTGGCCTTGAAGTTCTCCTGCGCCTTGAGGCCGTCGCGGGAGGCGCCGAGGATGACTGCGCCGGTCTCCTCGAAGGCCGCCGCGGCGTCGCGGAAGTCCTGCCCCTCCTGGGTGCAGCCCGGGGTGCTGGCCTTGGGATAGAAATAGAGCACTAGCGGGCGGCCGCGGTAGTCGGCGAGGTTGGCGGTGTGCCCGCCGGTGAGATGCAGGGGGACGTCGGGGACGAGATCGCCGATGCGCAGGCTCATGGGCTTGGCTCCGCTCGGTGGATGGTGGGGGATGACGCGGGGGTCGCGCCGCGGCGCTAACCCTTCAGGGGCTCGAGGACCGCGTCGAGGTTCAGCCCGTCGCAGTAGTCCATGAACTCCTCGCGCAGTCCGCCGATGTGCATGTCCGCGGGGATGCCGACGGTCATATGGACGGAGAACATGGGGGTGCCCGTGTGGGCGGCGGCATAGGTGCTGGTGGCCATGTCCTCGATGTTGATCCCGCGGTCGGCGAAGAAGCCCGCCAGGTTGTTGACGATCCCGGGGTGATCCATGGACACCACGTCCACCGCATAGGGCAGCAGGTTCTTGCCGCCGGCGCGCTCGCCGGTGCGCTTGGCGATGATGGTCATGCCGAGCTGGCGCTCGAGCTCGGGCAGGCTGTTCTCGATCTTGGCCAGGGTGTTCCACTTGCCCTCGACCAGGAGCATGGCCGCGAACTCGCCGCCGAGCACCGCCATCCGGCTGTCCTCGATGTTGCATCCATGCTCGAGGATGGCCCGGGAGAGCTGGTTGACGATGCCCGGGTGGTCGTCACCCAGCGCGGAGATCACGAGATAGGTCTTCTGGGTAGCCATGTACTAGCCGGATTTGCGTGGTCTTGCGGGGTGGCGGATGGCGGGCGAGTTTAACACGCGCTTTCCGGCGCCCGTCGAGCGCCGGCGGGTCCCGCCGAGGCGCCGTGCTCCCCTCAGTGTCCTGGCTCGGGGTCGGGTTTGAGCGGATACCAGTTGTCGTCACGCGCCGCGGGCAGCAGGTCCCTGCGCAGCCGCTTGAGCGCCTCGCCGACCGCCGTGCCCTTGCCGGTGCCGCTGGCGAAGGGATCCTCGTCCGCGAGGACGTCGCCGAGCTCCGCGTCGATGGCATCCGGGTCCTCGCCGGCCTCCATGCGCCGGATCGCCTCGGCCATGCCGTCGCCGAGCTTGAGCCCGCTGGCGTCGAACAGCCGCCGCATGAGTCGCGCCGCCTGCTTGGGGTCGGCGTCGTCATCGAGCCCCGAGAGCTCGCCCTCCATGGACGCGAAGGCGCGCATCAGGCGCTCCTCGTCCATGCCGGCAGGCAGATCCCCCTCCCCGCCGCCCTCTTCGCTCGTCTCGCCGCGGCCCTTGCTGATGGCGAACAGGCTGGCCTGGCGGCCGAGCTCGGGCCGCCCGCAGCTCGGGCAGGCAGGCCGGGTCTCGGTATCCACACGCCGGGAGAAGAAGCTGAAGATGGTGTGGCAGTCGGGGCAATAGAACTCGTAGACGGGCATGGGGCATCTCCTTGGGTGCGCGCTTCGGCGCGGATTCTAGACGACTTGCACCAGGGTCTGGACCTTGGGCCGTGGCCGTTGCGGCTACAATCCGCTGCCCGGGTTGGGGGCCGAGCCGGGTGTGGACGCACTGGATCGAATCCGGCCCATGCAGGACCTCATGGGGAC
>CAVQQM010000003.1:0-177266 GCA_963714915.1 uncultured Gammaproteobacteria bacterium | reverse complement strand
TGATCCTAGAAGCGGCAGTTGACCGCTTTGCCCGGGGAGCGTTGAAGGCTCGACCTCCCCGAACCTGGGCATCGCGATCTCTTCGACGCGCTCACGAATCTCCACCAACTGCGCGGCACCGGTCTGCGGATGGGTCTCCAGCTTGCGCCGCTCGGCCCAGCCGTAGGCGCTGTCGTAGTGGTCCACGTAGCAGAGCAACAGGTGCTTGGGCGCCCGGTGCACGATCAGGCGGAGGTCGCCGCTGACCCGCACCGACCTAAAGTTCTTGTCCCGAGCATTGTTCAGGTTGTGGAAGCTCAGCCCAGGGTTGGCCGGGTTGATCTGTAAATCGAACGCCGTGGTCTTGACGGCCTTTTGTTCCTCGCCCGTCAGGCGGGCGAGGCTGTCCGTAAAGGTGTCGGCGATGCCGAAGTCCATCAGTGAGTCCCGACCAGCGCTACCAACTTACCAAAGAAATCATGAACGTCGTCGTGAATTTCGTCGGCCTGCATCACCCTGGCGACATCCTCACGTATCAATCTTACGGGCTCCGTCGTATTCTTGAGTTGCTGAAAGAGAGACTCATCGTTTTCGAACAGTATGCGCTTTCCATCCACAACATTGAACACGTTTGCAGCTACGCTGCGCCACGTTCTCCCCGGCGGTAGGGTCAAGTTTTCGCCAACGAAGAAGGCGTCGATAGTTTTTATGGTCGGCTGCGCGAACAATTCGTCCTCAGCGTATCCCAGCTGCCCCAATGCCGCGCGCTTCCAAGCATCAGGCACAAGCAGATAGTTCTCGATGTTCTTGCGCTTCCACTCAATCACAGATGGGTTGTCGGTTTCCGGGTGCCAGGTTGCATGGTCATCGTAATCGAATAACATCACCCGGGAGGCATTGGGAATAATCTGCTTCAGCGCGGCGAAATGTTCGTCCGCTTGCTTCTTCATGTTGTCTTTGCCGCCACCACTCATGGTCTTGAAGCAGACGCTATCCATTGCCGCCTGGCCATCGCACTGATCCGCCCACGCCCGCAAGATCCGCTCGTCACTTTCCCCCTCCACATATAGAATGTACGGCGAAGCCATAAGCCTGGTGATTTCCTCATTTGTCACCTCTGCCATGGCACGCAGAACTTCAGGCGTAGACTGAATACGCCGGGGGACCTGGCTCAGCAGCGAAACGATCTGAGAAGCATCGACCCCCCGCGCAAATTCCTCGGCATGGGTGGCGATCAAAAACTGAGTGCTTCTCTCAAACGCCTTACGCTTGAAATAATCAAGAATCTCGCGTTGGAGATTCACATGCAAGTGCGCGTCCGGCTCGTCTAGCAGAATTGTTGTCGGGTGGTAACCATATAGGAAGGCCAGCAACGTCAGCGTCTGGTGGAATCCGCTACCCCCCGCGATGATATCGTAATCCTTGCCCTGCTGACGGTATTCCACCGTGATGTAGACATCCTTAGCCGATTCATATTTTGGCTCACGAATCTTTACCGAGAACCAGCGATCGAGAATGGCAGCGACTTCCTGCCAGTCGGCCGGAGGAGCAATTCGCTTGTTGCTGTTGCCGCCCTCCGGCTGCCCGGGCAATGGAGAACAAACCCGCAGAAGTAGGTTGCGCAGCACACTGCCGGGTTGGCCCTTGCCTACCTGTTGACGGATCGGCGAAATATCCAGCCACTTCTCCGCGGGCTCTAAACCGGAGAACGGCGGCACATACGCGATCGTCGGCAAATCACCCGTCTTCTCGCATTCGCGAAATTTTGCCCAGCCACCGCTGGGGATGGCGTAGATCGTCTGTGGCGAGTGATAACGCAACTCCACACCGAAGGAGCTTTCCGCCTCGGGATCAGCTCGCCACTCAACATCGATGTGAATCAGAATGTATTCCTGCTTCTTTTTCCCATTGACCAACGGCCAACGGCGATCAGTGCGATCTTTCCATAGCAAATTGAATTCGGGCAAGGGCAACGCCGTAAAGTTGGGCAGTACCACCTGGATGCCTTTTGTTCCGCTGCGTTGCGATCTATGGAACTCATCTACGCAAAATTGCCAGATGGCAAGTGCCTGAAGCACGGTGCTCTTACCGCTGTTGTTGCGTCCGACCAGCAAATCAAATTGGGTGAAGTCATAAACCTGTTCACCAACGCTTTTGAAGTTGCGCAGAGTCAATCGGGTGATCACTTGGGCATCCTCTTGTTGCCGGTCTGGGGCTGTCTGTCTGACGCAGTATTCCTGTCAGGAGACCCGAAACACCTTCATCACCTCATCCCCGAGGTGGTTGATCACCTTGACCGCGATGCGGCCCGAGGCGGGTTTGGGGAACGGACGGGAGGTGTCGCTGTTGAGGCTGGCCCAGGCGTCCTCGTTGATCTCGGCCTTGAGGGTCGTCTTCAACGCCTTGTAGGGGTCCTCGGCGCCCAGGAAGTAGGCGTGGCGGACGAAGAAGCTCTCCTCGTTGTAGTCGGTGTCGATGAACCAGCAGGCGATGCCCTCGGCGCCGTCGCTGCGGACCTCGCCGGTGCTGGGGTGGAAGACGTCCACGCCGTTGATCTTGACCCGGACCTGGTCGTCCTCGGACGGCAGGATGTCGATGTCCGGCTCGCCGAAGATCACGAACAGGTTGCCCTTGCCGGTCGTCTTCAGGTCCTCGGCCATGTGCAGGTCCGCGTTCATCCGCGCCTTGAGCACCGGGATGCGGCCGAGCTTGTCGAAGTCGGTGGCGTGGGCCTCGTAGTTGAAGGCACAGGCGATCAGGCAGTCGAAATCCGCATCGCCGGCCTCGCGGGCGGCGCTCGACCAGATCGGGGCGGGTGACGGTCCCGAACTCCGGTCCGATGAAGATGGCGGCCCGCTTCTCGGCGCCGGTCTCCGCGTTGCCTTCGATGTAGCGGCCCTCGGCGCAGACGAGATCCCCAGGCCAGGGCGCCAGTGAGGTGAAGCTGATCCGGTCCTCCTTGTGGGCCTGCTGCACCCCGGCGACCTTCAGGTTCTCCAGGATCATCTGGGGGAAGGTCTGTTTCTCGCCGTATCCCGACTCCGGGTCGGCGACGCGCTCGGAGGGGTCGATCAACTCGTCGTTCTCGTCCACGCCGAGCACGCGGTGGGGGGACAGGCTCTCGACGGTGAAGGGGCCGGCGACGCGGACCGTCTTCTTCTCGGTGTACGGCTTGTCGTAGAGATACTCGAAGTCGGCCTTGGCGGCGATGGACTCGTCGATCTCCTTCTGCCGGGCGATGCGAGCCTGCCACCAATCGGCGTGCAGCTTGGCGGCCGGGTCGGGCCAGGGATCGACCGGGCGGTCCGGAAGCGTCTCGATGCTGTAGTCCCGCTTGCAGGGCCTTGTTGATCGCGACGCAGGCGCGTCTTCGATCGTGCTCGGTCTGGCGTTCGCACCCCTGGCCTGCTCGGCCTTCAACGCGTGGAAGTGTCGCTGGGGCTCAGTCGGCCAGGGGTCCTCGGCCGCGCGGGGGATCTCCCATTCTTCTAGCGGCTTGAAGGTCGAACGATGGGCTTCACTGCGTTCAGCCCATCCTACGAGGGCTGCGTTGAGCTGCTCGCGCAAGGGCTCCAGGGTTGCCTGCCACTTGTCCCAGATGACGTCGATCTCGGCGTTGTTGGCGATGGACTTGAGCGTGATATGCGGAACACGCTCATAGACGAAGCCGTGGCGGATATTGCCGTGGACCGGGTGGGTCGAGGGTGCGGTGCGGGTAAGCTGCGCCTCCTTGAGCTGACCATCGCGCGAGTCGGCAAGCAGGTAGTAGGGGTAGCGGGCACCCATGATGCGGGCCCGGGCCAGGGCAAGCGCGACGCGAGAGGTATCGATGGTGATCCAGCGGCGGCCCCATTGCTCGGCGACATAGGCGGTGGTGCCGGAGCCGCAGGTGGGGTCGAGGACTAGGTCGCCGGGGTCGGAGGTCATCAAAATACACCGCTGAATCACCTCCGGCTGCGTTTGTACTACATAGATCTTCTCCGATCCAAACCCGCTTGAGCGGATGTCGTCCCAAAGTGAGACGCGGGGCTTAAGCGGATAATCGTCATGATAATATTTCCACATGAGCGTGGTTCCCGCCGCCCACAGTCTCCCGCCTTTCTCTAATCTTTCCAATCCGTCTTTGTTCGTGGACCAGCCCCGAGTGCCTGGCGGCCGATATGCTTTCCCAGAAAAGAAGTAATCAAATCTTGATGAATCGGAACCGGTCTGCGAGTTGGCGGGAACCATGCGCAGGATACGACCAAAAGGAAATGGTAGTTCGCCCGTCTTTTGCTTGAGGCTCAGGTCGTGGATGGCGCCGTTGGGTTCCTCCACACAAATGTATCGCTCTTCGGGGCGTTCAATGGGCTTCTTATCTTTTAGTAGCGGGCGATATTTCGCGCGGTCTCTATCTCTCGCGTACCAGAGCAAGAAATCGTTGACGCT
Source organism: uncultured Gammaproteobacteria bacterium (assembly GCA_963714915.1). Classification (GTDB taxonomy): domain Bacteria; phylum Pseudomonadota; class Gammaproteobacteria; order Chromatiales; family Chromatiaceae; genus Thiodictyon. The sequence continues at coordinate 172,859 of CAVQQM010000003.1, read as the reverse complement.
GGCCAAGAAACCGGAGCTTTGAGATGCCGTTTTGGTGAGAGTAATAATCGCAATGAAATTGCGGTCTCCAAATACCTCATCCATTACCGCCCGAACCCGATGCACATTCTCATCCCCAATCTGCACAAAGATCGACCCCGAATCGGTCAAGCAGATCGCGCGCCACGGTCAACCGATCACGCAAATACGTGAGATAGGAATGAATGCCGTCCCGCCAGGTATCCCGAAACGCCTTCACCTGTTCCGGCTCGCGGGTGATGTGGCCCACATTGCCGTCCTTCACATCCCGGCTGGTGGTGCTCCACTGGAAGTTGCTGTTGAACTTGATGCCGTAGGGCGGATCGAGATAGATGCACTGCACCTTGCCGCGCAGCCCCTCGCGCTCGGCGAGGCTCGCCATGACCTGGAGCGAATCGCCCAGGATCATGCGGTTGGACCAGTTCTGGTCGTGGCGGTAGAAGTCGGTCTTGTCAACGTCCTTGGGGATGCCGTTGAAGTCCGAGAAGAGGTCGAGCTGCTGCGTCTCGTCCTCGGTTTGGGCGGGGGCACGCGACTGGCGCAGCAGGTCGTCGATCAGGACCTTGGGGTGGACCTTCTCCTGGATGTAGATCGGCGGGCCATGGACGACGAGATCGCTCCAGTCCTGCTGATCCTTGCCGCGCCAGACGAGCTGGGGGTCGAGGTCGCGGTTGCGCTGGGCCTTCTCCTCTTCGAGACCCGCCGCACTGCGCTCGTAGGGCACCGGCACGGGAGCCTGCTCGTCCTTGGCCATCACCGGCTGGTATTCGGCGGTGGGGATGTTCTTGCGGGTGGCCTCGCCGTGGGTGAGGGTCTCGACGGTGATGCCTTTGGAGCTCTTCTTCGCCATGGCTAAGCTTCCTGGGTCGTCGGCGCTGCAACGACGCGCTCGATCATCTTGTTGAACTCGCCCTCGACCTTGGCCTTGAAGTCGGCCTCGATCTGGTAGACGTCGCCGAGCTCGGCGAAGGCCCAGCGACCGTGACCGCCGAGGTGGTTGACGCCGGGCACCCAGTAGGTCTCCATGGTGGCCTTCTTGTCCTTGGCGTCCTCGCCCCGGTAGCCCTTGATCTCGACGACAAGGTGCAGGAGGTCGTCATCGCCATGGCCATCCTCCACCAGCACGATGAAGTCGGGCAGGTAGCGGCGTACTTCAGAGCCGTAACGGTACGGCACCTCGAAACCCAGGTTGTGGTTCTTCACATAGGCGCGCACCCGCGGATGGCCCTCCGCGACGCGGCAGAGCTCCGCCTTCCCAGTCGCTGTCGAGGATGACCCAGTTGAGATGGCAGCGGCTTGAGTCGGTCTCCCAGCGATCGGTCTTGGACGTGTTGAAGTTGACGTGCGCGGTGGAGCCGACCGGGTTGTAAGGGTCGAGCAGGGCGAGGATCGGTCGGCTGCCGATGAAGGCGCGGGTGATGCCGGCCGTAATCCGCTCGCAGGCCATGTCGGCGAGCATCTTGTATTTGAGCTGAGCCGGGAAGGTGCCGCCCTTGCACACCAGGTAGCCGTCCAGCCACTGGCGGGCGATGCGCTTGAGCTGGCCGAAGAGGTTGAGGCGAGGCTCGCCGTTGGCATCGCGCCACTTGCTGAGGACCAGGTGGGAGGTCAGCTCATAGACGATCTGCGACGGGCGGACGTCACCGGTATGCACCAGGTTGAGGTCCACCGTTGCCCCGATGATCCCCGCGTTGCGCGTCTCCGTGGCGCCGACCAGCTCGGGGGTGAGCTCGAGCACCGAATCCGCGTTGAACTCGGCGGTCAGGCGCTCCTCCGGCAGCTCGGTGCGGTAACCGGCGACGCGGGGGAAGCGGATTTCGAGCGCATCGCGCTCGGGCCGCACGGCCTTGACCTGGATGGTCTCCCGCGGCGGCTGGGGCGGCGCCACCACGGGCTTGGCGTTGAAGTCGAAGGGGATGCCGAGCACGTCGGCGTATTCGACGTTGAAGAGCCCCTCTTCGTTGAGATCGTAGGACTGGCGGCGCAGTGCCCGGCCAATGACCTGCTCGCACAGGAGCTGGGTGCCGAAGGCGCGGACCCCCAGGACGTGGGTGACGGTGTTGGCGTCCCAGCCCTCGGTGAGCATGGACACCGAGACCACGCAGCGGATGTCGGCCCCGAGTCGGCCGGGCTTGCCCACGGTGTTCATGACCTCGCGCAGGAGGTCCTGGTCGGTGAGCTTCTCGGCCTGCCGGGGATCGCCGGTGCGCTCGATGATCTCGCGCCGGAAACGCTCGATCTCGTCCGCGGCCATGGCGCGGAAGTTGTCGTCCAGTGCCTCGCCGGATTCCAGTTGCTCGCTGTCGATCAGCAGGGTGCGGGGGCGCGGGAGCGGGTTGCCGTGCTCGTTGTGGTTGCGGAACAGGGCCAGGCGGCCGGGGACCAGTTGGCTGGTGCCGTCGTCCTGTTGGCGCTGGAACCCGGAGATGTAGTCGTAGACCAGCTTGGACGTGGCCGTGTTGTTGCAGACGACGATGAAGCAGGGCGGCGCCGCGACCTTGGCCTTTTCCCAGAGGTCGAAGGTCTTCTCGTAGTGGCCGTAGAGCGCCTCCAGGGCGGTTTGTAGCTGGGTCGGCAGGTCGAGCGGGTTGAGGGCTGTCGGCCTTGCCGCGGCCCTTCTTGGGCATCTTGGTGCGGATGTGCTCCCACAGGTTGCGGAACATGGGCATCTCGCCGCCGGGGATGTTGTCCGCGACCGGCACCCGCGGCAGCTTGACGATGCCGCACTCGATGGCGTCCATCAGGGAGAAGTCGCTCAGGGTCCAGGGGAACAGGGTGCCCTCGGCATAGCCGGAGCCGCGCAGGAAGAAGGGGGTGGCGGAGAGGTCGAAGACGCGTGCTGAGTCCCAGCTTGCGATTGACGGCTTCGAGACCCGTGATCCACAGGCGGGCGGCCTCGTTGTTCTTCTCGGCCTCCTTCTTCTCGTCGCCCTTCAGCGCGTCTTCCGATTCGTCGGTCGGGCTTCTCGCGGTAGCAGTGGTGGGCCTCGTCGTTGATCGCCAGGATGTTCTTCATGCCCATCAGGTCGGGCATGACGCGCTGGAGCATCTGCCCCTCGGTCTCCTGGGTGTCCAGGGCCTCGCCGCCCCGGCCCTGGAGCAGCAGGCGACCGCCCTTGGAGAGCTCGATGCGCTCGCGCCGCCGGAAGGCGTGGTAGTTGGTGATGACGATCTTGGCGCGCTTGACCTCATCGAGCAGGTCGCTGGGCACCAGCTCGCGGCTGGCGTAGTAGCTGTCGGGGTCGCTGGGTTGGAGGACGCGCAGGCGGTCGCGGATGGTGATGCCTGGGGTGACGATGAGAAAGCCGCGCGTGAACTTCTTGGAGCCGGGTCGGCGCACGGCGTTGACGGTCTGCCAGGCGATCAGCATGGCCATGACGGTGGTCTTGCCGGCGCCGGTGGCGAGCTTCAGCGCCAGACGCATCAGCTCCGGGTTGGCGTCGTGGTTGGCGTCGGTCAGATGCTTCAGGAAGCGCTCCCCGGCCTTGCCGATCTGGGGCGCCACCTCGGTCAGCCAGATGGCGGTCTCGACGGCCTCGACCTGGCAGAAGAAGGGCCGGATGCCGCTGAATGGGTGGTGCCGCCAGTGCTGAAGCAAGCGGGCGGTCTCGGGGGTGACCCGCCAGTGGTTGGGGTCTGGGTCCAGGCGCCAGCGGTCGACCTCCTGGCGGACAGCATTGATGATGGCGGTGTGGTCGTAGCTCTGGGCCGCCGAGGTCAGCCCTTGGCCTTCGTCGAACAGGAAGCTTTCCTGCTTGGGGGCGCCCTTCTGCTTCTTGGGCTTGGGGATCGGCGTGATGAACTCCGCGCGACGGCGGGTATCGAGGATCTTCTGGGTCGGCTGGCCCGTTTCGTCCAGCTCCCAGTGGCGGGTCGGGTAGGCGTAGGGGGAGTTGAGGATCGGCCGGTCGAAGAAGGGGTTGCCCACGGACGTCTCCTTACGATGGGTTCCGGGGCGCGGCAACAGCCAGCGGACGCCCGGACCCTGTTTCGCCCTCGTCCGGTGCTTCGCCATCGAGATGGCGCACGGGACGGGCCGGCCACGCGCGGTGCTGCATGGTTTAAACCCTTGATCGATGGGGGAGCGGCAAGGCTAGAGCATCAACGTCGGCGTGACAAACGGACACCTCATCGCCATCGCTGCCAAACTCCGAGTTCGACATTCTTGGCGTGCAGGTGGCCAGGTTTCTGCCGGGGTCCAGGGAGGCACCAGGGCATTGAATCTCGCCACCGCCACTCGTAGCCTGTCGCGGCCGTGGTCAGACCCGTGTCTGCGCGGACTGAAGATTCTGTTGTCGATACCACCAGGCCCAAACCAGGAGAAGCCTCCATGAAGATGCTCCCGATCGCGTTACTGATCTCCCTGTGCGCACTTGGCACCAGCGCCTTTGCCGGCTTCACGGGACCCTCGGTCTCGGGAACGGAAGTCACCGTGCAGCAGGCTAGACGAGCGCAGCCCGAGACCTATGTCACGGTGACGGGGAACATCGTCAACCGCCTGCGCGAGGACTACTTCACCTTCCGCGACGAGACGGGCGAGATCCGAGTCGAGATCGATCCAGAGCTGTGGCGCGGCCGTGACGTCGGTCCAGAGAACCAGGTGCGGCTCTTGGCGGAGGTCGACCGGAATCGGGCCGGGACCATCTACCTGTCGGTCGAATCGCTCGAGATCCTCAAGTAGCAATCCGACGGCGGGGCGGGCCTTGGCGTCGTCGGCACGCGAGTCGCCTTGACGCCTTGGGCTCGCGTATCGACACTGAAGTCTCGCAACCTCGACGGCCCCTCGGCGGTCCTCGTCATGCGCGCCCGCGCCCACCCCAGCCTCTATGAGCATCTGCAGGCCCTTCCCGAGGGGGTGACGGGCGAGATCCTGGACTTGTTCAGCTCGGCATCTCGGCTTACCGCTCAGGCTGGCTCGTAGGCCAGGTTCGGCCCCAGCCATTTCTCCATCTCCGCGATGCCCATGCCCTTGCGCTCGGCGTAGTCGGCGACCTGGTCGCGGTTGATCTTGCCGACCGCGAAGTAGCGGCTCTCGGGGTGGGAGAAATACAGGCCCGAGACCGCGGCCGTGGGCACCATGGCCTTGGACTCGGTGAGCCAGATCCCGGTGAGGCGCTCGGCGTCGAGTAGGCGCCACAGGAGGTCCTTCTCGGTGTGGTCCGGGCAGGCGGGGTAGCCCAAGGCTGGGCGGATGCCGCGATACTGCTCGTCGATCAGGGCCTCGTTGGAGAGCCCTTCGTCCGGGGCGTAGCGCCAGTGGCGGGTGCGCACCCGGTGATGGAGCATCTCGGCCAGGGCCTCGGCGAGGCGGTCGGCCAGGGCCTTGAGCATCAGGGCCGAGTAGTCGTCGTGGTCGGCCTCGAAGCGCTTCACATGGGCGTCGATCCCGATCCCGGCGGTGCAGGCGAAGCCGCCGATATAGTCCGGGAGGCCCGAGTCCGCGGGGGCGACGAAGTCCGCCAGGCACTCGTTGGGACGCCCGGGTGGCTGCTTGCCCTGCTTGCGCAGGAAGTGGAAGCTGAGCAGGGGCTCGTTGCGGGACTCGTCCTCGTAGACCACCACGTCGTCGCCCACGGAGTTGGCCGGGAAGACCCCGATCACCGCCCGGGCCTGGAGCCAGCCCTCGGTGACCACCTGGTGGAGCATCGCCAGGGCGTCGTCGTGGAGCTTACGCGCCTCCTCGCCCTTCTCGGGGTCATCGAGGATCTGGGGATAGCGGCCCTTGAGCTGCCAGGCGTGGAAGAAGAAGGTCCAGTCGATGTAGGAGGCGATCTCGTCGAGGGGGATGCCCTCGAAGACCTGGATCCCGGGCTCGGCCGGGGTGGGCGGCTGATAGTGCTCCCAATCGATGGGGATGGGATTGGCCTGGGCCTCGGCGAGGGGGACCAGGTCGCGCGCCTCGTCCCGGGCCGCGCGGCGCGCCCGCACCTCGGCATAGTCGGCGCGGATCTCCGAGACATACACCTCCCGCAGATCCTTCGACAGCAGGCTCCCGGCCACGCCCACGGCCCGGGAGGCGTCCTTCACATGGACCACGGGCTGCGCGTAGTGGGGCTCGATCTTCACCGCCGTGTGCAGCTTGGAGGTCGTCGCGCCGCCGATCAGCAGCGGCACGGTGAAGCCCTGGCGCTGCATCTCCTTGGCCACGTGGACCATCTCGTCCAGCGAGGGGGTGATGAGGCCCGAGAGGCCGACGATGTCGGCATTGACCTCCCGCGCCTTGGCGAGGATCTGATCGGCCGGGACCATCACGCCCATGTCGATCACGTCGTAGTTATTGCACTGGAGCACCACGCCGACGATGTTCTTGCCGATGTCGTGCACGTCGCCCTTGACGGTGGCGAGCAGGATGCGCCCCTGGGTGTCGCCCTCGCACTTCTCCTGCTCCAGGTAGGGCTCCAGGTAGGCCACGGCCTTCTTCATGACCCGGGCCGACTTCACCACCTGGGGCAGGAACATCTTGCCTTCGCCGAAGAGGTCGCCGACCACGTTCATACCGTCCATGAGCGGGCCCTCGATGACGCCGATCGGCCGCCCGAGCTTCTGGCGCGCCTCCTCGGCGTCCGCCTCGATGTAGTCGGTGATGCCCTTGATCAGGGCATGCTCGATGCGTTTCTCCACCGTGGCGTCGCGCCAGGAGAGGTCCTGCTTGTTCTCGCCGGTCGAGCCGTCGCCCTTGTACTTGGGGGCCAGGTCGATGAGTCGCTCGGTGGCGTCCGGGCGGCGGTTCAGGACCACGTCCTCCACCGCGTCGCGGAGCTCCGCCGGCAGGTCGTCGTAGACCGCGAGCTGGCCCGCGTTGACGATCCCCATGTCCATCCCCGCCTTGATGGCGTGATAGAGGAACACCGAGTGGATGGCCTCGCGCACTGGGTTGTTACCGCGGAAAGAGAACGAGACGTTCGACACGCCGCCCGATACCTTGGCGTGGGGGAGATGGGCCTTGATCCGCCGGGTGGCCTCGATGAAGTCGACGGCGTAGTTGTTGTGCTCCTCGATCCCCGTGGCCACGGCGAAGATGTTGGGATCGAAGATGATGTCCTCGGGCGGGAAGCCGATCTCCTCGGTCAGGATGCGGTAGGCCCGCTCACAGATCTCGAACTTGCGTGCCTCGGTGTCCGCCTGTCCCACCTCGTCGAAGGCCATGACCACCACCGCTGCCCCGTAGCGCAGGCACTTCCTGGCCTGCTCGCGAAAGGCCTCCTCGCCCTCCTTCATGCTGATGGAGTTGACGATGGACTTGCCCTGGACGCATTTCAGCCCCGCCTCGATCACCTCCCATTTGGAGGAGTCGATCATGATGGGGACCCGAGAGATATCCGGCTCGGCGGCGATCAGGCTGAGGAAGCGCACCATGGCCGCCTTCGAGTCGAGCATGGCCTCGTCCATGTTGATGTCGATGACCTGGGCCCCGTTCTCCACCTGGTTGCGGGCCACGTCCAGGGCGGCATCGAAGTTGCCGTTCAGGATGAGTTTCTTGAACGCCGCGGAGCCGGTGACGTTGGTGCGCTCGCCGACATTGATGAAGGAGGCTGTGGGGGTCATGACTGCTCGCCGAAGGGGTTGTCGACTCGCGCGCGGCGGGTCGCTGGTGCCATCTCGGGGCGCGGGCGGGGCGACCGGCGCTTGAAGGAGGGGCGCGGCCCGCGAGCCTGGGCAAGATCCGAAACTCTAGCACGCGACCCCATAGGCCGCACCCTGAGGTCCCGCGCCCTCCCGCGCCAGCCGGGTCCGCGTCGCTCTGACCGAAGGATCGCACCCCGAGGTCCCGCGCACGGCGGCGGGCGTGGATAAGGACGGCCTCGGCACCCACCTCCCGGAGACCACCCGCAGTCACGGAGCCCGCCCATGTCCAGCGAACGCCCGCACCAGGCCGCCGCCAACCGTCTCGCGGAGACCACCAGCCCCTATCTCCAGCAGCATGCCCACAACCCGGTGGACTGGTGGCCCTGGTGCGACGAGGCCCTGGCGGTGGCGCGCGAGCAGGACCGGCCCATCCTGCTCTCGATCGGCTATTCGGCCTGCCACTGGTGCCACGTGATGGCCCACGAGTCCTTCGAGGACCCGGCCACCGCCGAGCTGATGAACCGGTTGTTCGTCAACATCAAGGTCGATCGCGAGGAGCGGCCCGACCTCGACCGGGTCTATCAGACCGCCCACCAGCTCCTCGCCCGGCGCGCCGGCGGCTGGCCGCTCACCGTCTTCCTCACCCCTGACGGTCACGAACCCTTCTTCGCTGGGACCTACTTCCCCAGGGAGCCCCGCCACGGACTGCCCTCGTTCCGCCAGCTCCTCGAGGGGGTGGACCGGGCCTACCGGGAACAGAAGGACGCGATCGCGGCCCAGGGTCGCGACCTGCGTGAGGCACTCGCCGGGCTCGAGCCCGGTGCGGGCGGGGCGCTCCCCGATCCCGGGCTCGAGGCCGCGGCCCTGCGCCAGCTCCAGGGCAGCTTCGACCGGGAGCACGGGGGCTTCGGCCGGGCCCCCAAGTTCCCCCATCCGACCAATCTCGAGCTCCTGCTGCGTCACCATGCCGCGAGCGCCGAGGCCGGGCGCGAGGACGGCGACGCCCTGAAGATGGCGGCCTTCACCCTGGAGCGCATGATCCGCGGGGGCATCAACGATCAGCTCGGCGGCGGCTTCTGCCGCTACTCCGTCGACGACCAGTGGATGATCCCCCACTTCGAGAAGATGCTCTACGACAACGGGCCCCTGCTCACCCTGTGCTGCGATGCCTACGCGATCACCGGAGACCGGCTGTTCGCGGACGCGGCGACCGCCACGGCGGATTGGGTGACCCGGGAGATGCAGTCCCCGGAGGGCGGCTTCTATTCGAGCCTGGACGCGGACAGCGAGGGCCACGAGGGCCTGTTCTATGTCTGGGACCGGGAGCAGGTGCAGTCCCTTCTAAGTCCCGCCGAGTACGCCCCCTTCGCCGCCGTCTATGGCCTGGATCGCGAGGCCAATTTCGAGGGCGCCTGGCATCTGCACGCCTGGCGCACCCCGCGGGAGGCCGGCCAGCGGCTTGGTCTCACGCCTGAGGTCGTCGAATCCCTGCTCGCCGCCGCCCGCGCGACCCTCTATGCCGAACGGGAGGGGCGGGTGCGCCCGGGCCGCGACGACAAGGTCCTCACCGCCTGGAACGCCCTCGCCATCAAGGGCATGGCACGCGCGGCGCGGGTCCTCGGTCGGCCCGACTACCTGGAGTCCGCAGAGGCGGCCGTGCACTTCATCCACCGGACCCTATGGCGGGACGGGCGGCTGCTCGCCACCTACAAGGACGGACGGGCCCACCTCAACGCCTATCTGGACGACTATGCGAACCTGCTCGATGCCCTGCTCGAGCTGCTCCAGGTGCGCTGGTCGCGCTCAGACCTCGACTTCGCCATCGGGCTCGCCGAGGTCCTGCTGGATCAGTTCGAGGACCCCGAGGCGGGGGGCTTCTGGTTCACCGGCCGCGATCACGAGTCATTGATCCACCGGCCCAAGCCGCTCGCCGACGAGTCCATGCCCGCGGGCAACGGCATCGCCGCCCTGGCCCTGCAACGCCTGGGTCATCTGCTCGGCGAGCCCCGCTACCTGGACGCCGCGCGCCGCACCCTCGAGCTGGCGGGTGAGTCCATGGCGCGCATGCCCTACGCCCATGCGACCCTGCTGTTCGCCCTCGATGAGCACATCGACCCGCTCGAGACCATCATCATCCGGGCCGATCCCGAGATGCTGGACGACTGGCAGGCCGCCGCCCAGGCGGGCTACCGGCCCCGGAGACTGGTGCTGGCCATCCCCAGCGCCGAGCGCGACCTGCCGGGCGCCCTGGCAGGCATGAAGTCAGGCTCGGGCCCGCTCGCCTACCGCTGTCGCGGCACCCATTGCGAGGCGCCGGTGCACCGCATGGGCGATCTCTAGGTCCGGCGCGGGCGTGTCGCGCCGGCCCGCCTCAGGGCCGTGCGGACGCGCCGTTGGCATGCAGCCGGGTGGTGGCGATGCGGCGCTCGATCTCGTCGCTGACCCTGGTGTATCCAGGACCGCGGGTGTCGCCGTAGAGCGCGACAAAGGTCTCCTTGGCGAGTCCCTCGGGGAGGCCATCGATGGGTGGCATGAAGTCCTCCTCGCGCAGCCCGCGCCGGGCGGCGGTCTGCAAGGCCCGGGCCCCCGCCGTGTCGCCCACCGCGAGCTCGGCGAAGCGGGTGCCCGCCCGATCGGCGGTAAGGTCGGGGAAGCTGAATCCGCTGCCGCCGTCCGCATCCGAGACCTCCTTGTAGAGGCCCACCAGGTCTGAGAGCGCATCGCCGCCCTGGGCGGTGAGGGCCGCCGAGGTGACGAAATGCTGGGCGAGGTCGCGGCGCCCGCGCAGCACCACCGGGTGGAAGAATCGGGGCCGGGTGCTAGGGGCCCCGGCATCCTCCTGGGCGGGAAGGATGGCCCGGCGGTTCACGTAGGCGGCCAGGGCCAGGATCAGGGCGCGGTTCTCCGCCGTCGGATCTGACTGACCTGAGCGCCGGTGGGCCTCCCCCAGCAGGTCGGTGAGCAGATCCGCGAGTTCCAGGCGCTCGGGGGTCGGCCCCCCACTGGCGGCCAGGCGTGCCTGGTAATGGAGGGCGGCGGCGCGCTCGTCTGCGGCGAGCAGACCGCTGCCCAGGTCGTTCACCGCGTCCCGGCGCCATCGGTAGGTGAGCCGGGCGACGTCCGGCTGGATCTCCAGGTCCTCGAGCATCCCCGCCCCGTCGATGGCGCCGAGGGTGCGCTCGGCCAGGTCCTGGGTCAGGCCGCGGGGCAGGGGCAGGCCCGCCACCCGGGCGGCCTCGATCTCGGGGCGTCCGCCTTGCTCGCGCACGGCGAGCTCCAGGTTGAGGAAGCTGCCCCGTGGGTCCCAGGGCAACCCCAGGGAGGCCGCCAGGCGCGCGCGGCCGGGCTCCATCCGCACGGCGATGCGCCCCTCCCCGAAACGTTCGAGCAGATAGAGTCCGAGCACGTCCGCCTGGGTCTGGGAGAGGGTCAGGGTGGCGCGCTCGCCGTCGCGCATCCCGCGGGGTTTCGCCTCGCGCAGCCAGCCCTTCGCCCAGGCGCGCTCGGCACTGGTGAGTGCGCGGCCCTCCGGGACCAGGGGCCGGCTGTCGAGATAGACGATCACACCCGCGCCAAGGACCAGGAGCAGGGCCAGGGTGAAGAGCCAGCCGGTGAGGTTCAGCAGGATGCGCAAGGGAGGTGGTCCGCGGGTCGGTGGGGCGAGGGTGGTCTGGGATCGGGTCGTGCGCGCCGGCGCCAAGGCCCAGTTGTCCCCGGCCAGGGCCCGGCGCTAGCATGCCGGACGGCGCGCCGAGGCGCCAATCCCCGGGCTACCCCTTTGCTGCAACCGAGCGACATCCCCAACATCATCAGCGTGCTGCGTCTGATCGCGGTGCTCCCGGTCGTGTGGCTGCTGCTCGAGGGGGCGTTCGGGTGGGCACTGGTGCTGTTCGCCGTCGCCGGGATCTCGGACGGGGTGGACGGATTCCTCGCCAAGCATTATGGCTGGCAGAGCCGCCTGGGCGGCATGCTCGATCCGCTGGCCGACAAGATCCTGCTGGTCGCCTGCTTCCTGGTCCTGGGCTCCATGGGGCTGCTCCCGGTCTGGCTGGTGCTGGCCGCGGTCTGCCGCGACCTGGTGATCGTCGCCGGGGCGCTGCTCTATCACTTCCAGGTGGCGGAGGTGGAGGCGGCGCCGACCTTCATGAGCAAGACCAACACCGTGCTCCAGTTGGTGCTGCTGGTGCTGGTGATCACCGACGCGGGGCCGCTGCCCCTGCCCGACGCCCTGATCGAGGCGCTGGTCTGGTTCTGTCTGGTCACCATCGTCGCGAGCGGCGCGCAGTATGTCTGGGTGTGGGGCCGCAAGGCCGCACGCGCCGGCCTCAACGACCGCTGATCCGTCGCCCCGCTCAGCGGGCCCAGAACCCGGGCGAGAGGATCACCAGGATGGTGAAGATCTCCAGGCGCCCGAGCAGCATGCCGATCACCGCCAGGAGCTTGCCGAGGTCGCTCACCCCCTGGAAGCTGACCGCGACCTCTCCGAGCCCGGGGCCCAGGTTGTTGATGCTGGTCGCGGCGGCGCTGAAGGCGTCGACGGGCGTGAGGCCCGCGTGGATCATCATCAGGGTCAGCACCGCCGTGGTGAGGGTATAGACGACGGCGAAGGCCCACACGGAGTTGGACAGTACGGGGTCCACCACCCTGCGTCCGAGTCGGATGGGGATCTCGGCCCGGGGGTGGACCATGCGGCGCACCTCGTGGGTCCCCTGTTTGAGCATCAGGATCACCCGCAGCACCTTCATGCCCCCCGCGGTGGAGCCCCCGCAGCCGCCGATGAAGGCGATGAACATCATCAGCACGGGCAGGAAGTCCGGCCAGTGGGCGAAGTCCACCGTGCCGAATCCGGTGCTGGTGACCACCGAGACCACCACGAAGCCCGCGTTGCGGATCCCGTCGACCACCGTCGTGCCCGGGTGCTCGAGGCGCAGGATCGTCGCCACCAGCAGCACCGCCCCGAGCACGATGACCAGGAAGCCGCGCACCTCGATGTCGCGCAGATAGAGCCCCGGGTCGCGTCTCAGCCAGACCCCGTAGTGGACCCCGAAGTTGATGGCGGCGAGGAGCATGAAGCAGATGGCCACCGCCTCCACCGTGGCGCTCTCGAAATGGCCGATGCTCGCGTCATGGGTGGAGAAGCCGCCGGTGGAGACGGTCGAGAGGCTGTGCGCCAGGGCGTCGAAGGGCCCCATCCCGGCGATCCAATAGCCCAGGGCGCAGGCGAGGGTGAGGGCAAGGTAGACCAGCCACAGGGCGCGCGCCGTTTGGGCCAGGCGTGGGGTGAGCTTCTCCTCCTTGAGGGGTCCGGGGGCCTCGGCCCGGTAGAGCTGCATCCCGCCGATGCCGAGCATGGGCATGACCGCTACCCCGAGCACCACCAGCCCCATGCCGCCGTACCATTGGAGCTGCTGACGATAGATGAGCACGCAGCGGGGCAGCCCGTCGAGGCCCGTGAGGACCGTCGCGCCGGTGGTGGTGAGCCCCGAGGTGGACTCGAAGAGCGCATCCACCGGCGTCATCCCCAGGGCGGTCATCAGGGGCCAGGCCCCCAGGGTGCTCAAGAGCAGCCAGAAGAGGGTGACGATCAGATAGCCGTCGCGCACGCCGAGCTCGCGCACCCGCCCCAGCCTCCCGATCGCCCATAGCAGGCTGCCGACGCCCAGGCACGCGGCCATGGGTCCGAGGAAATGCAGGGTCTCGCCCTCGCCGTGGAGTCCGCCCACCAGGACCGGCCCGGTCAGGGTGGCGCCGAAGAGCATGGCGTAGAGACCGATGATGCGCAGCGTGAGGGCCAGGTTCAGGGCGGCGGGTCTCCGGTTGGTCGTCGGAAGCTGTCAGTCACTCAGGCCGAGCGCATGGAGATAGCCCCGCGCGCTGGCCGTCTGATCGTACTCGGCAACCGCGGCCTTCAGCGCGCTGCTCGGCAAGGGCGCGGCCAGGGTGCGCTCCATGGCCTCGGCCAGCGCCGCGACGTCGCCTACGGGGACCAGGGGTCCGTGGCGCCCGCCGCCGAGGATCTCGGCTGGGCCGCTCGGACAGTCGGTGGACACCGCGGGCACGCCCAGTGCCAGGGCCTCGGTGAGGACGTTCGGCGAGCCCTCCCAGGCCGAGGACAGGACAAAGAGCGCGGCGCGGGCGATCAGGGGATAGGGGTTGGGCACGAACCCGGGCAGATCCACCTCGCCCGCGAGACCCAGCTCCGCGACCAGTGACTCGAGCCCCGCGCGCCCCTTGCCATCGCCGAGGATGATCAGGCGGCAGTCACGACCGGCCCGCACCCGCGCGAAGGCGCGCACCAGGGTCGGGAAGTCCTTCTGACGCTGGAGGCGGCCGGATCCCATGACCACCGGCGGCGCGCCCGGCCGCAGCCAGGGGTGGTCGCAGGACTCCCCCGCCTGGGCCGCCAGCTCCGGGGTGATCACCGGATTGGGGATCACGGCGATGGACGAGCGGGGCACCCGGGCGATGCGCGCCGTGTCCTCGGCCACCCCTGCGGATACCGCGATGATCCGCTCGATGCGCGGATAGCTCAGTCGGATGGGCAGGAAGCGCAGGGCCCGTTGGAGCGCGCCGCGCCCGGCCATGGCCGTCGACAGGTTGGTGCCGAGCCGCAGCCCGATCGGGGTGCGGGTGCGGGCCAGGGCCCGCGCGAGCACGGCGGTGCGCCCCGCGCGGTCCTTGGCCGCGAGCAGTACCGCCGGGCGGCGGGCCCGGAGATACCTGGCCAGCGCGGGGGCGGCGAGCTGGGTGTGGCGCGTCGCGAGGCGAATCTGGCGCACCTCGGCGGGGAGGCGGGCGAGATGCGGGCTGTCGGCGCGCGCCAGGACCAGCTCCACGGGCTGGCCGAGATCGACGAAGCCCCGGATGAGATTGATCAGCATCCGCTCGACGCCACCCGCCCCCGAGAAGGAGGCGAAGACCGCGAGGGTTCGGTTGCGCTCTGGCATGGGCTGCGTCGGGGTGCGAAACCGGCATCCTAAGGCCGCCGGCCGTCTGGCGAAACTCCCGCAGACCGTCCCTGTGGCCACCCCGGCTGTGGTCTTGACCCAGTCTTGGGTCAGGCGAATAGCAGGATCAGGTTGTAGACGAGCGCCAAGCCCGCCGCGCTGTAGACGAACGGCCGACCCACCGGAAAGAGTGCGACGGGCATGGCGAGCAGCGCCCCGATCGCGAGCATGGGCCAGACCATCATCCTAGAACGAGCAGTTGGACGGTCGTCAGGGTGCGTCCCGCGGGGTGTCCAGCAAGGCACACCGAGGCGGAATAGTCGTTCTATTCCAACGAGTTGTAACGAAGCTGGACGGCGCGCGGGGCGTGCCATGGCGGCCGTAGCAACGTCCACCCAGCGGGTGACGATCGCAGGAGCCATGGATCCCAGCAGGCACAGGCGGTTGCATACACTCCGAAGCGGTCAACTGCTCGTTCTAGGATCATGGAGGTGAAGATGGACTGGAGGGTCCAGTCCTTGAAGAGCATCAGCAGGGAGGCGCCGCCCAGGGTGAGAGCGGCCGTGATCGTCAGCCAGGCGAGGGTGCGGACGAGCCAGGCCCCGAGTCCACCGACCAGGGTGCGCGCGGCGGTGAGGGTGCGCGACATTTGGGGTCGACCCGTCTCTGCTCGTTGCGTCCGCGCGCGCCTGACCCTATCCTTTGCTGCATTGCAGCAGCGGACGGTCTCTCCTGCTCAGGCGTGACCGATCAGCTCGTCCACATGGGTGCTCACGCAGCGGCCCAGGGCGGAGAGGGTGTAGCCGCCCTCGAGGCAGGAGACCACGCGCTCGTGGGCATGACGCTTCGCCAGGTCATGGATCTGGCGGGTGATCCAGCCGTAATCGGCCTCCACCAGGTTGAAGTGGGCCATGTCGTCCTCGACGTGGCCGTCGAACCCGGCGGAGATCATGATCAGCTCGGGTTCGAAGGCCTCCAGGCGCGGCAGCCACACCCGCTCGACGGCCTCCCGATAGGAGGCGCCGTTGGTGAGCCGGGGCAGGGGCAGATTGCAGACGTTGGGCTGGTGGGTGTCGGCGCCGGTGCCGGGGTAGAAGGGATGCTGGAAGCTCGAGCAGAAGAGCACCCGCTCATCGCCCGCGAAGATGTCCTCGGTGCCGTTCCCGTGATGGACGTCGAAATCGATGATGGCCACCCGCGCGAGCCCATGATGCTCGAGCGCGTGGGCGGCACCCACCGCGACGTTGTTGAAGAAACAGAAGCCCCCCGCGCTGTTTCGCCCGGCGTGGTGGCCGGGCGGGCGCACGCAGCAGAAGGCGGCGTGATGGCGGTCGCTCATCACCAGGTCGACCCCGAGGATCGCGCCACCGGCCGCGCGCAGGGCCGCGGGCAGGGTGTGGCTGTTCATGGCGGTGTCGCCGTCCACCCAGGCCAGTACGTCGTCGGCCTTGGGCGCGGCGTCGAAGATGCCCTGGATGTAGTCGCGGTCGTGGACCCGCGCGAGCTGGTCGAGCGTCGCCTCGGGGGCGTCATAATGGGTCATCAGCATCTCCATCCCGGAGGCGATGAGCCGATCCTGGATGGCGTGCAGGCGTTCTGGACACTCCGGGTGATGGGCGCCCATCTTGTGGTCCTTACAGGCCTCGTGGGAGATGAACGCGAGGTTCATGGCGGGTCCTCGGTTGGCGACCCCCGCGGCGGCCCGCGCCGGGGGGCTCTTGTTGGATCTGGCCGGTTCCGCGGACGCGGAATGGCCGAAGCTTAAACCCAATCATGCCCGGGAGGGCAGACCCCATGCGCTTGTCCGACGTGGATCGACTCTTCACCCCCAACGCGGTCGCGGTCTTCGGCGCCAGCGACAGCGAGGGGTCCCTCGGCGGACAGATCTTCCGCAACCTGCTGGCGGGCGGCTACAAGGGGCATGCCTATCCGATCAACCCCAAGTACGAGCAGGTGGCCGAGCGGACCTGCTACAAGGACCTCAGTACCCTCGATAAGCATGTGGATCTGGCGCTCATCGCCACCCCGGCCGATCGCGTGGCGGGGATCCTCGATCAATGCGGCGGTTATGGGGTGCGCTCGGCGGTGGTCTACTCCGCCGGCTACGGCGAGCACGGGGAGCGCGGCGCGGCCCTCCAGGAGCAGCTCGTGGATGCGGCGCGGCGCAATCGCATCCGCGTCCTGGGTCCCAACTGCCTGGGGGTGATGCGCCCCCAGCACGCGCTGAACGCGAGTGTCAGCCCGGACATGCCGCGGCGCGGCAACGTGGCCTTCGTCTCCCAGTCCGGGGCGATCTGTACGGCCATGGTCGATTGGTCCGAGCGCCGGCAACTGGGCCTGTCGGCGGTGGTGTCCATGGGCGCGGCCGCCGATGTGGACTTCGGTGACGTGCTCGACTACCTGGCCCTCGACGCCAACACCCAGTGCATCCTGCTCTACGTGGAGGGGATCCGCCATGCCCGCCGGTTCATGAGCGGACTGCGCGCCGCGGCCCGTCTGAAGCCCGTGGTGGTGGTCAAGGCCGGGCGTCATCCGGCCGGAACCCGGGCGATCAAGTCCCACACGGGGGCCTTCGTCGGCTCCCCGGACGTCTTCCGGGCCGTCACCGAGCGTGCCGGTGTGGTCCAGGTGGCCCATTTGGAGGAGCTGTTCGCCGCCGCTCAGGTCTTCGGCACCGGCCGGCGGCTGTCCGGTGACCGCATCGCCATCATTACCAATGGCGGTGGGCCCGGGGTGCTCGCCGCCGATCGCGCCCAGGACCTCGGGCTCGCCCTGGCCAGCCTCTCCGACTCGACTCGCGAGACCCTGGAGAAGGCCCTGCCCGGTCATTGGTCCCACGGCAACCCGGTGGACATCATCGGCGACGCCCCGGCCGAGCGGTACCGCACGGCCCTGGAGGCCTGTCTCCAGGACCCCGAGGTGGACGGTATCCTGTGCATCTTCGCGCCCCTGGTGGCGGGCGATCCCCTGGGCACCGCCGAGCAGGTGATCGAGGGCGCCAAGAAGGGCAGGAAACCCGTGCTCGCCTGCTGGATGGGTGGCAGCCGGGTGGCCGAGGCCCACGCCCTCTTCGCCGAGCACCATCTGCCCCATTTCGAGACCCCGGAGCTGGCCATGGAGGCCATGTCCTTCCTGGCCGCCTACCAGCGCAACCAGAAGCTCCTGATGCAGTCGCCGGGGCCGCTCGCCCAAAACGATCCGCCCGACGTGGACGGCGCGCGCCTGATCATGGAGGGGGTGATGGCCGAGGGGCGCAAGACCCTGGGCACCATCGAGGCCAAGGCCATCCTCGCCGCCTTCCGCATCCCCACCATGCAGGCCGTGCTCTCGCGCAGCCCCAACGAGGCCCTGATGGCGGCCGAGGCCCTTGGGTTCCCGGTGGTGCTGAAGATCCACTCGCCCGATCTCGAGCACAAGTCGGACGTGGACGGGGTCTGCCTCAACATCTCCGATGCCCAGTCGGTGCGCCGGATCTACACCGAGATCGTGGAGCGCGCGCGCCGTCTGCGGCCCGAGGCGCGCATCGAAGGGGTCACCGTAGAGCACATGGTGGCCACCCGCGCCGCCCGCGAGCTGATGGTCGGCGTCACCCGCGATCCCATCTTCGGCCCGGTGATCAGCTTCGGGGCCGGCGGCACCGAGGTGGAGATCCTCGAGGACCGGGCCCTGGGACTGCCGCCGCTGAACGCCTTCATCATCCAGACCATGATCGACCACACCCGGGTCGCGCGCCTGATGGGGGCCTTCCACAACATGCCGCCCATGAACCGGGTGGCCCTGGCGCGCATCCTCCAGCGGGTCTCGGAGATGGTCTGCGAGCTGCCCGAGATCTTGGAGATGGAGATCAACCCCCTGATCGGGAACGACAAGGAGGTGATCGCCGTGGACGCCCGCATCCGGGTGGACTACCGCCCCCCTCAGCAGACCACCTACGGCCACATGGCCATCCATCCCTACCCCGGTCATCTCATCGAGCAGGTGCAGCTCCCCGACGGCAAGGACCTGACCATCCGCCCGATCCGGCCCGAGGACGCCATGCTCACCCAGGAGTTCGTGCGCGGACTCTCGGAGCAGACCAAATACTTCCGCTACATGCAGGCCATCAAAGAGCTCACCCCGGAGATGCTGGTGCGCTTCACCCAGATCGACTACGACCGCGAGATGGCCCTGATCGGCGTGATCCAGCACGAGGGGGTGGAGGTCGAGGTGGGTGTCGCCCGCTACATCGCCCGTCCGGGCGGCGAGGCCTGCGAGTTCGCGATTGTGGTCTCGGACACCTGGCGCAATCTGGGGATCGGCGCACGGCTCATGCGCTCACTGATGGCCAACGCCCGCCTGCGCGGCTTCCGCCTCATGGAGGGGGAGGTCCTCACCGCCAACAACCGCATGCTGGCACTCGTCAAGTCACTCGGTTTCCGCATCCAGAGCGACCCCGGCGACCCCGGGATCAAGCTGGTCACCAAGGTGCTCTGACGCTCGAACGTTGACAGTCGGTTTCCTGGCTGGCACCCTCGGGGTCATCTGAATTCGGTCCGAATATGGTTTTCCGATGCGCCAATCCATACTGAGCCTCAGCGAGTTCAAGGCCGATGCCAGCCGCCTGTTGGACAAGATCCGCACGGAGCCGACGACGCTGGTCCTGACGCAGAACGGGCGTGCGCGTGTCGTGGTCGAGGACTACGAGCAACACCAGGCCCGGCAGCAGGCGCTGGTGATGCTCAAGCTCATGGTGCAGGGCGAGCACGACGTCGAGGGTGGTCAGGTCGTGCCCCAGGAGCAGGTGTTCGCCGGTCTTCGGCGCCGGTTGACCGGGGGTGAGTCCGCCGATGAGTGAACGCCGGGTGCTATGGACCCGGACCGCGCGGGACGATCTCGACGCCATCCTGACCTACATCGCAACCGATAGCATCGAGAACGCTGTGTTGGTGCTCGATCGGTTGCAGGGGCGGGCGGATTCTCTGACGACCTCCGCGGAGCGCGGTCGTCTCGGACCCGAGCTGCGGTCGATCGGCGTGCATCAATATCGCGAGCTTATTGACCACCCATGGCGACTCGTCTACCGCATCGCGGCAGACAGCGTGATGGTGCTCGCCGTACTCGATGGGCGCAGAGATCTGGAAACCCTTTTGTTGGACCGCCTGCTCAGGAGCTGAGGCCGGCCCGCCGGTGGCGATTGGGGCGCGCGCGTTGCGGTTGACAAGTTCGGAGTCTCGACCCTGGCGGATCGCGTCGGCGAGGGCGGAATCTTCGACGACGTCGGCCAAGACCTCACGCAGGGCAGCATATCCTGTTCCTTGGCGGGATTGCGGCGGGTGCGTCGAGTCATGCAATCCAGCGCCATGCAATCCTGCAGCCGGCAACCCTAGCTCAGAGTCCACTCAACTGGTCCTCCAGACGGCTGGACTACACTTGGCACCGCGACCCGTCCAGGCGGATTCCTCCCCATGCATGCCCGCGTCCGTCCATCGCTCTACGACCAGCTTCTGGCCCTCCCCGAGGGTCTGACCGGCGAGATCCTCGGAGGACAGCTCCACACCCAACCGCGTCCAAGCGGACCCCATGGGCTCGCCGGGTCCGTCCTGGGTGCCGAATTGCTGCCGCCGTTCCAGAGTGGCCGCGGTGGTCCGGGAGGCTGGTGGATCATCGACGAGCCGGAGCTGCACTTCGTCCAGGACACCGAGGTCGTGGTGCCCGACCTGGCCGGTTGGCGCCGGCAACGGATGCCGCAGATCCCCGAGGGCCATCGTTTCACGGTGGTGCCGGACTGGGTCTGCGAGATCCTCTCACCGGCCAGCGCCAGTCTGGATCGCCAGGTCAAGATGCCGATCTACGCCAGATATGGCGTCGCTTACGGCTGGTTGGTGGACCCCAGGGCTCGGACCCTCGAGGCCTATGCCCTGGATGCCGGCGTCTGGGGCCAGATCGGACGGTTCGCGGGCGACGAGCCGGTGGCGGTCTCGCCCTTCGAGGCCGTATCGATCAGGCTCGCGGACCTGTGGGTCCCCGAGTGACGGAGATCCCCCGACCCCCACCCTAGATGGCACCGCTCCCGTTCTCCCGACCTCTCGACTTAGAAAGAGGAGCTCAGCCGCGAGTAAACGCAAAAAGACGCTAATAAGCAATGACTTGGAGAGGTGGCCGGGTCATCCTATGGGCGCCCTCCCAACTTTGCCTAAGCGACTGATGCATTAGCGTTAATTTGCGTGATTTGCGGCCGAATCGCTTTGTTCAGGCTCCAGGGTCGTGCCCTTCCGCTGATAGGGCCGCAACTCCCGCATCCCTCGGGATCAGGTGTCGGTCCTGGGCGCTGGGTTGCTCAATTGCTTGCGCAGCCCTTTCACCCGCTCGCGTAGCCGCTGGGGCCGCTCGTCGAGGGCCGCGGTCTCCAGGGCGCGGACGGCGGTTTCCAGCTCGCGGCGGCCGAAGTACCCGAACAGGCCCTTGAGGGTGTGGGCCAATTCGCGGACCGCTTCGCGGTCCTCGACGGCGATGGCGGCCTCGAGGCGGTCGCATAGGGTCTCGGACTCCCGGTGCAGCAGGTCATTCAGGTCGGCGGGCAGCTCCCCGAGGCCGGGCATCCCGGTCGCGGGCGTGCCCTCGGGGCCGAGGGGCGTGGGCGTCGAGTGCCCGTCCGATGCCAGGAAGCGGCGAATCATCTCGTCCAGGGCGGGCTGGGAGACGGGCTTGAGCAGGAAGCCGTCGAAGACACGGCCCCGGGCGATGGTCCGGTCGCGGGCGAAGACATCCGCGCTCAGGGCGACGATGGGTGGGCAGGATGCGTCGCCGGCCAGGGCGCGGATGCGCCGTGAGGTCTCGATCCCGTCCATGCCTGGCATGTGGATGTCCATCAGGATGAGGTCGAAGCGCTCGCGCGCGGCCGCCGCGATGGCCTCGGGGCCATCCAGGACCTCCTGGGCCTGGATTCCCCGCAGCTCCAGGAGTCGCCCCATGAGCTCGCGGTTGAAGGCGTTGTCCTCGACCACGAGCACCCTGCGCCCGGGAAAGTCGGGTCGCTCGAGGTCGCTCTCCTGGGGGCGGTCGAGTGGGCCGGGGGTCCGGTGGGCGAGCCGGCACAGGCAGCGGTGCAGGAGGGATCGGCGCAGTGGCTTGGTCGCCCAATCCAGGGCCTCGGATCCTCGGACAGAGCTCGGGAGCTGCCAATGCTCGGCGCCCACCAGCACCAGCATCGGGCCCGCGAAGTGCGGGCGGATCTCGGCCATCAGGGCGTCGCAGGCCTCGGGGCGGCCCTCGGGAGCGCTCAGGCCGAGGATCAGCAGATCGAACCCTTCGCCCCGCTCCGTTGCGTTCTCCAGCATCTTGGGCACGCGCTCACGGCGCGCCGTGTTGAAGACGCGGATCGACCAGCCGAGCAGGGCGGCGCGTAGGGCCCGGAGCTGGGCGGGCTCCCGATCGTAGACCAACACCTTGAGCCCGGCGAGCGGGCTGGGCGGCGGTGCCGAGACCGGCCGCGGGGCCTCCCCGCAGAGGATGGTGAAGCAGAACCGGCTCCCCTTGCCCGGCTTGCTATCCACGGTGATGGTGCCGCCCATGAGCTCCACCAGACGCCGGGAGATGACCAGCCCCAGGCCGGTGCCCCCGTAGCGGCGGGTGACCGAGCTATCGGCCTGGACGAAGGGCTGGAAGATGCGCTCGCGCTGCTCCGTCGAGAGCCCCATGCCGGTGTCGGTCACGGAGATTCGGACCGTGCCCTGGCCTTGCTCATCACGCGCATAGCCGGCCTCCACGAAGACATGTCCGGCCTCGGTGAACTTGATGGCGTTCTCCAGCAGGTTCACCAGCACCTGGACGATGCGGTCGGGGTCGCCAGTCAGGGTCTCGGGGATATCGTG
Source organism: uncultured Gammaproteobacteria bacterium (assembly GCA_963714915.1). Taxonomy (GTDB): domain Bacteria; phylum Pseudomonadota; class Gammaproteobacteria; order Chromatiales; family Chromatiaceae; genus Thiodictyon. The sequence goes on along the minus strand of CAVQQM010000003.1, from coordinate 150,478 downwards.
GTGCAGCACCAGGGCCAGCTCCAGGCCCTTCTCGTGGGCGGCCGGGCTCAACATGGCGACCACGTCCTCCAGACAGGCCCGCGGGTCGAAGGGCAGATGTTCGAGCTCCAGGGTGCCGACCTCCAGTCGGGTGAAGCTCAGGATGTCGTCGATCACGGTGAGAAGCTGGTTCGCGGCCCGGTCGATGGTGCGAGTGTATTCCTGGACCCCCCGTGCACCGGCGTCGCCGCGATGGAGCAGCCGGCTGAAGCCGATCACGGCGTTGAGCGGGGTGCGGATCTCGTGGCTCATGCGGGCGAGGAACTCGTACTTCTCCTCACCTGCCTTCACCGCCTCGGCGCGGGCCGTCTCCAGTTGGGCGTTCTTGGCCGAGAGCGCCTCGACCGTGCGCTGCAGCTCGGCGGTGGCGGCGACCACCTGCTCGCGCAGCTCCGACTGGGAGCGCTCCAGCGCCTGGGCCATGCGGTTGAAGTCCCGCGCCAGCTCGGCGATCTCGTCCTGGGCCTTTGTGGCGATCCGCACGCCTCGCTCACCCTCCCGGTAGCGCGACATGGCCTCGCTCAGCTCCAGCAGTGGCCGCGAGATCCCGGCACCGATGCGCCGGGCGACGAGGAGGCTGATCGCCAGGGCGACGCCGATGATGAGCAGGCTGTTCAGTTGGATAACGCGCTGGCGGGCCTTGGTCCCTTCCAGGGAGAGACTGACCTCGGCCCAGCCGAGGGGACGTGGCGCTTCCGCGCCCACCGCGTCCGCGAAGTCCTCGACCTGGACGCCAGCCGTCCCGATGGCGGCACGATGGACACCTTGGTCGTGCTCGGGGTCGGAAGCGTCACCGCTCTGGGCGAGCAGCTCCCCGTCGGCACCGAGCACGGCGGCCCAGGCCACATCCGGTTGGCGCTGGGCCGCCTCGCAGAGGCCCTGCAACCGGTCAAGGTCGCGGGTCAGGACCCCTAGCTCGGCGGCCATGGCCAGGTTGGCGGCGATGATCTCGCCGCGCTCGTCGAGGGCCTGCCGGGCGTCCGCGAGCCGGACGCTGACCATGTAGCCGCCGATCACGAACGCGATGGCGAGCAGGGGGATCACCGCAAGCAGCACCACCCTCGCGCGGACACCCGAGTACCAGGGGAGCGGGCGCCGCGTCATGGGGTGTCGCGCTCCAGGCGTTCAACCCGACGGGACAGCTCGGCGTCGTCCGGCGGCGCGAGCCCCAGCGTCCTGGCCACGGCACGATTCACCCCGACGTCGAAATAGCGGGGGTAGGCGCTGGGCGGCAGGCGCCCGCTGCCGCTCCCGACGACATCGAGGATCGCCTCCGCCGTCTGTCGTCCGATCTGCTCGGGGGTGCTGTAGACCGCGGCCACGGCGCCCGCGTCCAGATAGCTGCGCGAGAAGCCCAGAACCGGGAGGCCCTGCTTATAGGCCAGGTTCAGGAGCCACTTCGCGGTGGACGGGGTGAGGACCTGGGAGTCGTAGGCGGCGAGGATCAGGTCGTTGCGGGTGACCAGTCGCTGGATGCCCTGGATCGCCTCGCGCTCATCGTCAGCGGGCTGGACGTCGGCCAGGAAGCCGGCGGCGCGCGCCAGGCGGCGGATCTCGCCGGCCTCGCGTTGCAGATCCGGACCCGCGAGCAGACCGAGCCGCCGTGCGTCTGGCAGCAGGGCCCGCGCGAGGGCCAGCTGTCGCGAGATCGGCTGGTCGAGATAGATCGCGGAGATTCGCCGCCCAGGGGCTCCGCGCTCGAGACGCTCGAAGCCTTCGCGGGGCACCAGTGCGCACAGGGCCGGCTGCGACGATCTGCCCGTCAAGAGGGACTCGCAGGCCTTCATCCCCACCCCCACCCGCAGATCCGCTCCCCCGGCGCGCGCGGTCTCGCCCGTCTGGGTGCGGATCACCCGCAGATCGCGGGCGCCGGGGCTGACGGAAAGACGTGCTTCCAGGCTGTCCGCCAGGCTGGTGTAGGGCTCCCCGCCGCCGCTCAAGACCAGATCCACCTGGCCGCTGAAGGCGAGCGGGTGGAGTGCGAGGAGCGCCAAGGCAATCAGGGCGCGCCCGATGGCCGGCGCGCGGCCGGCGGGATCCGGGCGGCCCTGATCCAGCGCGGCGGCCGAGGCGGTCTCCGGGTAGGGCGCCATGTTGGCCCGACGGTTCACCGCGGTCTGGCACTGCCGCTAGGGTTGGCCGGGGGATCGGCGCAACGATGATATCTGTCGATGGAGATGGTCCTGGAGGGAGGAGGACGGCGCTCGGCACCGCCGGCCTAGGCCTTAGCCCGGGGCGGGGCGGGTGTCTCGGGGTCGCGCGTCTGGTGGTCGGTGATCTTGTTATCGGGTTTGGGCCTCGTCGTCATGGGAGGCCGAAGTCGAATCCCCGCTCCCTCGCCAGCATGACGGCCTGTGTACGATTGGCGGCCCCCAGGGCGCGCAGGACGCCTGCCACGTGGATCTTGACCGTGTTCTGGGACAGGTCCAGATCCCGTGCGATCTGCTTGTTGGAGCGGCCCTGGGCGATCAGCCGCAGCACATCCTGCTGCCTCGCGGTCAGGGTCGTGCCCGTCTCTTCGCTCCCTTGGGGTGGCGGGCGATCACCCTCTGGCGTCGCCGGCGCGTGCACGAGATCCGGCGGCACATAGATGCCACCGGCAAGGACCAGCTGCAGCGCGGAGAGCATCACCTCGCGGGCGGTCGACTTCGGGATGAAGCCGGCGGCCCCGCAATCCAGTGCCTTGCGCATGTGCGCCGTGTCGTCGCTGGCCGAGAGCACGACCACCGAGGCGCCCGAGGCGCCGTCGCAGACCTGGCTCAGAAGGTCGAACCCGTTCGCGCCGGGCATGAAGAGATCGAGCAGGATCAGATCCAGGTCGGGATGTGCCGACAGGATCCCCATGACCTCGTCCGCGTCCGATGCCTCGTAGGTCGTCGCCTCGGGGTCCAGCCGCGACAGGGCCTCGATCAGACCCGTGCGCAGCAGCGCGTGATCGTCGGCGACAAGCGTCTTCATGACTTCGTCCTCCCCAGGGCAGGCCCCGTGCGGGTCAGGGTTGGCCCGGTGTCCTCGACAGCAGCCGGCGGCTGCGACCGGTTCTGGGGGGTGAGGCCCCTTGGCCGGTGGAGATCCTCGGTCTGGCACGGACCCTCGCGGCCCCATCCGTCGGACCTGAAAGTATATCGCGGCGTCGCGATGGGTTAAGTGCCCGTAAAGACGAGTCGAATTAGCCCGATGGGACTAAGGCTTCATCGCTATAGAGGGATCACTCCTGACCATTGATACTTTGGCGCGTGGGAACCTCGAGGACGAGAACCAGCCTGCAGCACAGGGATGTGTCCCACCACTCCTTTGTCATGACGGACTTCGCCTCGGGCCTTGCCCCGCGATCGATCCCCGGAATCACTGTTTGACGGGTCGGCAAGAGAGGCGCCGGTGTGGCATTCACTGACCATCCGAACGGCTCGGTCGAGCGCGGGGAGGGAGATGATGAAGTCAGGTATGCGCAACAGTTGCGAGTGTCGACTTGCGAGTAGCGAGGAATCCCAGGCGGATCGGCTACTTGGCTCGCGTCGAAACCGAAGACTGACGTGGCTTGGTCGTTACAGTCTGGGGCTGGGCGCGCTCGCCATCCTGTGTGCCGTGGCCACGCCAACCAGGGCGACCGAGCTCCGTGACATCGAGATCCGCCGCCTGTTCGAGCCGACTCCGGCCGAGATCCGCGCCGAGCAATCCGGGCGCATCTTCATCTACGAGGGCCTGCGCGATGTCGACGTGGCGCGCGCGATGCGCGAGGAGTTCGATCGTGTCGACGCCATGATGTTCATCCGGGTGCAGGTCACGGACGAGCAGGGAGAGGTTAAGAAGGAGCCGGAGACAGGGACACCCGTCTATCAGGACGACGGTTGCTGAAGGGACGCTGATGGACCTAGGCCTCGAAGCAACGCGGCCAGTCGGAATCGCTGATCTCCTCGAACGGCTTGAGCTCGAAGACGTCGACGTTGTCGACCAGCACGTCCACCTCCCCAAGGACCTGGACGAGGGCGGCCCAGCCGTCGGCAGCCGAGTGCTCCGCCGCGATCCCCGGCACCTTGGCGCCGGCAACCTGAGCACAGATGCGCGCCACGGATCTCGGCGTTCTCCTACAGACTGCCGCGTGATCGCCGACGGTAAACCAGTGGTCGATTGGCTAGTCTGACCAGCGTCGGCGGTGCGACTCGGCCCACCCGGCCGCCCAGCCCAAAGGGAATACCTGCCAGGGACAAGCGGGCCCATGCAAGTCATCCAGGCGAGGAAAGACGACATGAAGCACGAAGCTCAGACACCACCCCAGGGGACCCAGGAGTCCAAGCTACTGGTCATCGTGGCCACCGGCAAAGAGGACGGCGGCAAGCGGGCAACGCTCGCATTCTCCGCGGCCTGCTGCTCGGCGGCCATGGGCTCGCGGACCTGTGTCTTCTTGATTGGCGAGGGTGCAGATTGGGGATACGAGGGCCGAAGCGCCGGGGTCAGCCAACCCGGATTTCCGTCCCTCGACGAGCTGATGTCGAGCTTCGTCGAGATCGGCGGCGAGGGCATGATCTGCTCCGCCTGCCATGAGGTCTGCGCGGCTCCGGATGCCAACACAGGCCCGGCCGTGCGTCGGGACGGGTTCAGGCCGGCGGGACTGGCGAGCGTGCTTGCCGAGTTTCAGGGGGCGAGTGCGCTGACCTTTTGAGCCCGCGGGTCCGGAGCCCTGACGGTCCGTCGGCGCGCGGAGATCTCGGCCGCACCGTCCGCGGCGCCGGCGGCCTGACCCTCGGGCTAGCGGGTGATTCGCGGCTCGCATCTTGGACTCGCGGTCTGATCGACCGCATTTACCCCACGTCGGCACGTCTCGTCAGGTTCGCCCTTTTGCGGTTCGCCTGAATCAGCTCGGACAACAGGGAGACCTGAGATGAAAGCCTCGACTGGAAGTCAACCCCCTAGTGCCCGTCTCGTCATGGGTCCGTTCCTGATCGGCCTGTTGCTCGGTGTCCCCGGCGAGGCCCGGGCGGCGGAATCATCCCCATCGCCGCAGACCGGGGCCTGCCAGACCAACCTGACCTGCGCGCGCCAATCCAAGGTCATCTCCAGGAAGGACTTCCATTGGGAGACGCCGGATCTCTCCCGCTGGGAGCTGGTGCGCCTGGGGCCGTCGGCCCAGGCCCGGCCGGTTGGGATGGGCCTCTTGACGGAGCACTCGCGCGAGTCGGGGACCGGGATGGAGCTGGTCCGCATCCCGGGTGCCTGCTATCGGATCTGGCCCGCATCCGACGGCGGGTCCGGGGACGCCGCGTCGGCCTCTGAGGCGGTGCCGACCATCTGTTTCGATGCCTTCGAGATCACCGCCCATGAGGTGACCTTCGACGACTACGATGCATTCGCCCTGGCCACGGGCCGGGAGCTTCCGGACGACGAGGGCTGGGGGCGCGGGCGGCGTCCGGTGATCAACGTCAATCTCTACGACGCCCTGGGCTTCGCCAAATGGAAGAGTCGCCAATCGGGCGAGCGCTACCGGCTCCCGACCGAGGTGGAGTGGGAGCACGCAGCGCGGGCCGGTAGCCCGAGCCGTTTCCCCTGGGGGGATGCCCTCGGCTCCAACCGGGCCAACTGCGACGGCTGCGGGAGCCCCTGGGACGGGGAGTCGACCGCACCCGTGGGCTCCTTTGCCCCGAACGCCTGGGGCCTCTACGACGTGGTGGGAAACGTGGGCGAATGGACCTGCTCCATGCGCGACCCCGACCCGATGCACTCCTTCGAACGCTGTGACAGTCCCTACGAGTCGCGGCGCCGGGTCTACCGCAACGGCGGCTGGAGCGATGATCCTGACCGTCTGGGGATGGCCTTTCGGGACTGGAACGCCGCCTTCAGGAAGACCGACGACGTGGGGTTCCGGCTGGTGCGCGAGTGCCCAGGCTGTGCGCTGACGGCTGGTGACGGCAGCGGCGGCAGGATCGCCGATCAGGAATCGAGCGCGGAGGTGATGCGATGACCTCCCTGATGCGCGTGACGCGCATGATGGTTCTGGGAGCCCTGGTCCTCGCCTGGTGCAACCCGGTGCTGGCGGAGGACGGCGGCTCGCTCTATAAGGCCCGGAACTGTCAGACCTGCCATGGGGAGAACGGCAGCCATCCGATCTCGCCGGACTATCCGGTGATCGCGGGACAGAACGCCCGTTATCTACTCAGACAGATGGTCGACATTCGGGACGGGAACCGGACCAATGGACTGACCGCCACCATGCGGCCGGTCGTCGCCGAGGTCACCGACGACGAATTCGCCGCAATCGCCGAATGGCTGGCGCTTCAGTACTGACCGCCCGCGCGGCGCCTTCCCCTCATCTCAGCTGGGGTAGGTCCGCGCTGACCTGAAAATAGATCCGCCGATCGAAGACGTTAGCGGGCTTGTCGTAGAAGAAGTCCGGTCGAAACTCGTCGTAGGCGTCGTTCGTCAGGTTCTGGGCGATGAGCGCGAGCTCGAGCCTGGTATCGCCCCACTGGATGGACTTCGAGACCTTGGCGTCGAGCCGGGTGTAGGCATCGACCGGGCCGCCTTCGCCCCGCCAACGCATGTCACTCATGTAGAACAAGGCCAGGGTGCCCTGCCAGCCGGGATGGAGCTTGCGGCTGAGCTGGAGCGCGAGGGTATGACGCGGCGTGGCGTTGCTGAGCGACTGCCCGGCGATCGGCTGGCCTTTGGCGTCGATCCGCGTGACCTCTTCTCCGTCCGTCTGCGCATAGGCATAGGAGCCGAAGAGCAAGGTCTCCTCGTCGGGTGTGAATCGGATCTGTGCCTCGACGCCCTTGGTCGTCCAGCCCCGACCCTTGTCGGACCAGACGCTGGCGCGGGTCGGGTCCCGCGGGCCGATCCGGTCGCCGTTCATGTCCTCGCGAAACAGGGTGAGATCCAGGTTCAGCCCGTATCCGGGAAGCTCCGCGAGATAGCCGAGCTCATAGCTCGTGAGCTGCTCCGGGGCGAGACGCGGCCCGGTCGAGCGGACCAGATCGCGGACAAAGGTCCCGTCCGAGAGGACCACGGGGTAATCACCATACTGCTCCCCCAGCGGCAGCACCCGGTAATTGCGGCTGATACTCGCGCGCAGTGCCTGGGTCGGCAGAAAGCGCCAGTTCACCCCGAGCCGCGGGGAGGTATAGGTGTCCGCGTAGTCGTAGAACTCCGTCAGCGCATTGGCGTTCAGCAGCAACGATTCGAGCGGGCGCCACTCGGCCGCCGCCAGCACGCGCCCGCTCCAGCCCGAGCGCTCGCCGTCATAGCGCGAGAAGTAGAGGTCCGAGTCGATCTCGTCGTAGCGGGCGCCGACACCCCAGAGCAGCCGCCAATCGTCCATCGGCTTCAGCGCGTGCTCGAACTCCAGGTCGAAACGCTCCGAGGTGGCATCCAGGAAACCGAGGGTGACGTAGACATCCCCATACGGGTAATAACGATAGCGGTCGTCCTGCTTGGTCACGCGATGGGTGAAGGCCAAGCGGTAGCGTCCACCGTCCGGCGAGGTCTCTCGCCAGGTCACCGCCTGGTAGCTGTCGCGCACCTTGAAGTCACGAAACGGGTTCGTTGGGGTGCCCGCGCCGTCGGCGCCGGTATCCCCGTCGGAATACATGATCTCGATGTCGAGGGTGCCGGTCGGGGTCAGGTCCACATCGCCCTGGAGGCGCAGGTTGCCGATCCGCGTGTGATCGTCGATCTGGTCGAAGCCATCGTTACGGCGGTACTGAAAGGTCGCAACCGAGTCCATGGGCCCCAGTCTGCCGCCGATGCGGGCCACGCCGATGGCGGTGTCGACGGATCCGCCGGTTCCGCGCAGGTGGCCGCCGGCCAGCTCGAACGGCTTGCGGGTGATGATGTTGATGCTGCCGAACATGGCGTTGCTTCCGAGCGCCGGGCCATTCGGGCTGCGAATCACCTCGATCCGATCGATGTCCTCGAGCGCCACGCCGATGAGGTTCCAATCGACGGCCGCGTTCGTCGCCAGATACACCGAGTTCCCGTTGACCAGGACCTCCAACCGTCGTCTCCAACTGATCGCTGAGGCCGTGGCGGGTGACCGAGTATTGAGCGCCCGTCGCCATGGTGACCTGAAACCCGGGCACCAGGCGCAGCAGCTCGGGGATGTTGGTGGCCGGGGATGCATCGATGAGCGCGCGGTCGATGACGGTCACCGCCGCCGGGGTGTCGAGCACGTTGCCGGGCAGGCGGGTGGCCATCGAGATCGGTGGGATCGGCTCGAAGAAATCGAGCTCGCTTGGCAGCTCAGCGGCGGAGACGGTGGTGAAGGCGAACGGGGCGAAGAGCGCGGCGGCGCGTTGTCTCAGACAGGGTGCGCTCCCGTTCTGCGTGGGGCGGCTCGTGCCATTCCCCTGGGGCGCTTGTGGCGGTGATGATGGGTTCGCGGGCGGCCGCATCGGTCCGGGTTCCATTGCACGCGGTCTCCTAGCCTATCGCGTTTCTCGGCGAGTATACCCGTCGATTGCCGTCAACCTAACCCCCTCCGACTGGTCGGTTCCGAACAGCGCCGGCGATTCGCTTCGCACCCATCCGCTGACCACCCTGAAGGGGCTCGGGTTGCGAGGGCGCGACTCCATATTGGCGGTAACGTTACCCAGGAGCCCAGCCATGCAGCACCGCCCAAGCATCAAGACCGCCATCCCCAAGCACCGCTACCAGATCGCCGATTACGGGGCCTCCCTGCTCGGCGAGATCGAGAGCGGCGACGAGCGTGCCTATCGCTGGATCCTGGCCTTCGTCCCCTTGGGCCAGCGCGAGCCCGAGCTCTACGTGTGCGCGGAGCATGCGCGACCTGCCGAGCGTGCCGAGGGCACCTACCGGCTGCGTGTGGTGAGCGAGGCCATGTCCGAGGTGATCGACAGCGGCGACCAGTGGGGGGATCTCGAGACCTTCGCCGAGCAGGGACTCAAGATCGGTAGTCAGGCGCTGGGGCTCCAGCGCGACCAGGTCGTGAAGCTCATGTAGCCCCGCGGCGCTCAGCCCCCCAGCAGATCGACCGGCGGGTTGAGCCTGTAGACATGGAAGGCGATCACCGAGGCGAAGCTCAGCCAGAGGGCGACTGGCAGCAACATGACGCCGGCCTTGCGGCTGTTGCGGAACACCACGCCGGTCACCACCCAGGCGATGAAGGCAGAGCCCAGGGTGCCGACGAAGGCGTTCAGCAGGTTCTGGGGCAGGATCGCGTAGAAGGGGAAGGCCAGGATGGCGAGGACCAGGGCCCCGAAGGCGATGGAGGCGGCGCGCCGGTCGGGGAGGGGCGGGGTGCAGCGGATAAACCAGTAGGAGACCGCCAGGCAGGCGAACAGCACCTCCCAGACCAGACCGATCTGCAGGCCGCTGAGTGCGAAGTCCGGCTTCACCAGGGACTCGGTCCACTCGGCGGATTCTGAGAAGACGATCAGCGCGCTGATCCCTGCCGCGGCGATGGTGGCGATGATCACCGAGACGACCAGGGCACCGATCCCCGGTCGTTGGACATAGGTACCTGCCACGGACGTCTCCCCGACACATGCAATGATTGCCGGCCGATTGTCCATTGATCCTGTCCCCGAGGCCAGCCCGCGGACTTGCTCCGACCGTATCGGTGGGCGTCAGGCCCTTGCCGTGGCGCGCGGCGGGTCTTACCTTCCGAGGATGCGCAAGCACCGCACCCTGATCCTCGGCCTCGTCCTGGCCCTGTTCCAGATCCAGGTCTTTGCGGCTGCCACCCTCGGGTGCCTGCACGCCGGCGGGGTCGATGGACCGGCGAGCGTCTGCCCCAATCATCTCCTGGCCAAGACTCAGGCCGACGCCCCGACCGACCTCCAGGCTGACCCGGGTGGGCCCGACGATGACCTGGGTGCCCTCGACTGCACCAAGTGCGCCCTGACCCTGGGACTGCATGCCATCCCGGGCGGCGTCGCCGTACTGCCCGTGCTCCAGCCCCGATCGCCGGCCATCGCATCCCAGGCCTGCCACTTCTACCGGCACGCGCCCGACGCTCAGCTCCGTCCCCCGATCCTCTCCCGCGTCTGATTCGGCCCGCCGTCGGCGGGCCCTGGGCGTCGCTGGCCCCGCGGGCCAGGGACGGTTCATCGCATTCACGAGGATCCGGACCATGTTGCTCCCACGTCACCCTGGGGCGGTCAGGCCGTCGCGCGTCCGCGCGATTGCGCCCATCCTGCTCGCCCTGCTGGCCTTGCTGCTCACTGCCTGCGGGGACACCGACCCCGAGCCGGGCGCGACGCTTGGCCAGGCTGCCGCCGAGACCCCGCTCGAGCATGCGGCCAAGCATCTGGACCCCAAGTATGTCTGCCCCATGCATCCGCAGATCGTCAAGGATGAGCCCGGCACCTGCCCCATCTGCGGCATGGACCTGGTGGAGAAGCTGCTCGATCCCATGACCGGGAAGCACCCCGAGGTCGCCCTGTCTCCGGCGGTGATCCAGACCCTGGGCGTGCGCACCGCCAAGACCGAGCGCGGGACCCTGTGGAAGTACATCCGCAGCGTCGGGCGCATCGAGTACGACGAGTCACGGCTGGCCCATGTCCACCCCCGGGCGCCCGGCTGGATCGAGACCCTGGAGCTGCGGGCCGAGGGCGAGCCGGTGAAGCAGGGTCAGCAGCTGGCCGAGCTCTATGCCCCGGACATCCTCTCCGCCCAGGTGGACTTCCTGCTCTCCCGCGACCGCGGGGGTGTGTCAGGACGCCCCTTGAGTGCCGACAAGGCGCGCAACATCCTGCGGCTGCTCGATGTTCCGGACGACGTGATCCGCGACATCGAGCGCACCGGCGAGCCCCGCAACCGGGTGCCCGTGCGCGCCCCCATCGACGGGGTGGTGACCAAGATGATGGCTCGCGACGGCATGTACGTTACCGAGTCCAGCGAGATGTTCACCATCGCCGACCTGAGCCAGGTGTGGGTGATGGTGAACATCTACGAGCATCAGATCGATTGGCTCGCGCCTGGTCTCACCGCCGAGATGACCGTCCCCGCCCGCCCCGGACGGACCTGGGAGGGCAAGGTGGATTATCTCTATCCGGAGCTCGACCCCCAGACCCGCACCCTGCGCGTGCGTCTGGTCTTCGACAACCCCGGGCTCATCCTGAAGCCCAATATGTTCGCCGACGTGGTCATCTACGGCGGGCCCAAACGCGATGTGCTGAAGATCCCCGCCGAGGCCCTGATCGTGACCGGCGAGCGCTCAAGCGTCGTGAAGGCGCTGGGTCCCGACGACGGCCAGGGTGGCCGCTTCCAGCCCGTGGACGTGGTCATCGGGATGCAGCGCGGCGGCGAGGTGGAGATCCTCTCCGGTCTGGACGAGGGCGACGAGATCGTCGTCTCCGGCCAGTTCCTGATCGACTCCGAGTCCAATCTCCAGGCGAGCTTTAGGCGCATGAGCGACCCCGGGTCGGTGGACGCCGGTGCGGCTGGGATGGCCGGTGGGGGTGCGCATGCGCATCATTGACCGAAGGGCCGAGGGCCGAGGGCCGAGGGTTGCGGATCAGGACGGCCGGGGGGTGCTGTCATGAAACAGGTCATCCTCTGGTCCATCAGGAACCGTTTCCTGGTCCTGGTCGCAGCGGTGCTGCTCACCGGCTGGGGCATCGTCTCGGTGCGGGAGACGCCGCTCGACGCCATCCCGGACCTCTCCGACGTGCAGGTGATCGTCAAGACCAGCTTTCCCGGGCAGTCGCCGCGGGTGGTCGAGGAGCAGGTCACCTATCCCATCACCACCACCATGCTGTCGGTCCCCGGGGCCAAGGCCGTGCGCGGCTACAGCTTCTTCGGCGATAGCTATGTCTATGTGATCTTCGAGGATGGCACGGACATCTACTGGGCGCGCTCGCGGGTGCTCGAGTATCTGAATCAGGCCGCCTCCCAGCTCCCGGAAGGTGTCGCGCCACGCATTGGGCCCGACGCCACCGGGGTGGGCTGGGTCTACAGCTATGCCCTGGTGGACCGCACGGGTCGTCACGACCTCGCCCAGCTCACCAGCCTGCAGAACTGGTTTCTCAAGTTCGAGCTACAGACCGTCTCCGGCGTCTCGGAGGTGGCCACCGTCGGCGGCATGGTGCGCCAATACCAGATAGTGGTGGACCCCGAGAAGCTGCGGGCCTATGGCATCCCGCTGGCCCGGGTCTCCCAGGCGGTGCAGAGCGCCAACCGGGAGGTCGGCGGGTCGGTGCTGGAGTTGGCCGAGGCCGAGTACATGGTCCGCACCCGGGGCTATCTCACCTCCCTGGAGGACATCGAGCTGATCCCCCTACAGGTCGGGGAGGACGGCACCCCGGTGCTGCTGCGTGATGTGGCGCGGGTGCAGATAGGACCCGAGATGCGGCGGGTGGTGGCCGATCTGGACGGGGAGGGGGAGATCACCGGCGGCATCGTGGTGATGCGCTATGGCGAGAATGCGCTCGCGACCATCGAGGCGGTCAAGCAGCGCATCGAGGAGCTGCGCCCGGGTCTGCCCGAGGGGGTGGAGATCGTCGAGACCTACGACCGCTCGGAGCTGATCCTCTCGGCGGTGGACAACCTGCGCACCAAGCTGATCGAGGAGTTCATCGTCGTCGCCCTGGTGTGCTTCGTGTTCCTGTTCCATATCCGATCGTCCCTGGTGGTCATCGTCAGCCTGCCGCTCGGGGTGCTCGCGGCCTTCGTGGTCATGCACGCCCAGGGCATCAACGCCAACATCATGTCCCTGGGCGGCATCGCCATCGCCATCGGGGCCATGGTGGACGCGGCCATCGTGATGATCGAGAACGCCCACAAGCACCTGGAGCGGGTGCAGGAACGCTCGGAACGGCCTTTGACCCGCGACGAGCACTGGGAGGTCATCGGGCGCGCGGCCGTGGAGGTCGGGCCGGCGCTGTTCTTCTCGCTCCTGATCATCACCCTGAGCTTCCTGCCCGTGTTTACCCTCCAGGCCCAGGAGGGGCGGCTGTTCGCGCCGCTCGCCTACACCAAGACCTATGCGATGGCCGCCGCCGCCGGTCTGGCGGTGACCCTGGTGCCGGTGCTCATGGGTTATCTGATCCGCGGGCGCATCCCCTCCGAGACCCGGAACCCGCTGAATCGCCTGCTGATCTGGCTCTATCGGCCGGTCTTGCGGTGGGTCCTGCGCCTGCCCCGCACCACCATCTTCCTCGCCCTGCTCCTGGTGCTCAGCACCCTGATCCCGCTGGCGGGGATCGGCGGGCTGCTCGAGCCCCTCAAGTGGCCGCTACAGGCGGTGACCCTGGTCGCCAAGGACGGCCCGCAGCAAGGGGCCATCGCGACCATTGAGGGCTGGCAGGAGGACCTTGCGGGAGGCTGGCGTGAGACCTTCCGGGGCGTGCCTGTGCTGGAGGACTGGCACCGGGGCCTGGGATCGGAGTTCATGCCCGATCTCTACGAGGGCGATCTGATGTACATGCCCACGACCCTCCCGGGGCTGTCCATCGGCAAGGCCCAGGAGCTCTTGCAGCAGACCGATCGGCTGATCAAGACCCTGCCGGAGGTGGAGCGGGTGTTCGGCAAGATCGGACGCGCCGACACCGCCACCGATCCGGCGCCCCTGACCATGATCGAGACGCTGATCCAGCTGCGGCCCCAGGACCAGTGGCGTCCAGGGATGACGGTGGACGGTCTGATCGAGGAGCTGGACGCGACCGTTGACCTGCCCGGTGTCACCAACGCCTGGGTGATGCCCATCAAGACCCGCATCGACATGCTCGCCACCGGCATCAAGACCCCCGTGGGGATCAAGATCGCCGGTCCCGACCTCGGCGAGATCGAGCGCATCGGACAGGACGTGGAGCGGGCCGTGCTCCAGGTGGAGGGCACCGCCTCGGCCTTCTCCGAGCGGGTCGCGGGCGGACGCTATGTGGAGATCCGGCCCGACCGCCTGGCGGCGGCCCGGGTGGGCCTCAACGTCAGCGACATCAATCAGATCGTCGCGGCGGCCGTTGGCGGGATCAACGTCACCCGCACCGTCGAGGGGCTCGAGCGCTATCCGGTCAACATCCGCTTTCCCCGCGAGCAGCGTGACGATGTCCAGAAGCTGCGCGAGCTGCCCATCGTGACGCCCACCGGGGCCCAGGTGCCCCTCGCCCAGGTGGCCGAGGTGGTGATCACCGACGGGGCGCCCATGCTCAAGAGCGAGAACGCGCGGCTCAACGGCTGGACCTTCGTGGACATCCGCGGTCGCGACCTCGGCAGCTGGATCGCCGACGCCCAGCGGGTCGTGCGTGACCAGGTGGAGCTGCCCGCTGGCTACTCCATCACCTGGTCCGGCCAGTACGAGTACATGGCCCGCGCCAAGGAGCGGCTGACCCAGGTGGTGCCCGTGACCCTGGCCATCATCTTCCTGCTCCTGTATCTGACCTTCGGACGGGGCGGTGAGGCCCTGCTGGTGATGCTCTCGCTGCCCTTCGCCCTGGTGGGCGGCTTCTGGATGATCTATCTGCTCGACTACAACCTGTCGGTGGCGGTCGCGGTGGGCTTCATCGCGCTGGCCGGGGTCGCGGCCGAGTTCGGTGTGATCATGCTGGTGTATCTGGACAACGCCCTGGATAACTGGCGCGAGGAGGGGCGGCTCAACACCATCGACGACCTCAAGGGCGCGATCGAGGAGGGGGCCGTGCTGCGCATCCGGCCCAAGGCGATGACGGTCGCCACCATCTTCGCCGGACTCCTGCCGATCATGCTCATCGGCGGCGTGGGCTCGGAGGTGATGCGGCGCATCGCCGCCCCCATGGTCGGCGGCATGATCACCGCCCCCCTGCTGTCACTGTTCGTGATTCCCGCCATCTACCTGCTCTGGCGGCGTCGCGAGCTGGACGCCAGACAAGCGGCCCCGGCCCCGCCCGTCGAGGTCGCCGCCTCTTGAGCCTGCCTGTTGGTCTCCTCAGGGGGGCGGGCGGCCTGCCCGATCGCCCGTCGCCCCCGATCGGGACGCCGAGGTCATCGCCGCGGTGCTCCTCGCCGGGTTGGTCTGGAGCGGCCCGGCCCACCCCGAGCAGGACTGGGGGGCGAGCCACAATCTGCTGCTCAAGGGCGACCTCGATGCGCGGTGGTTTGTGCTCTCGCGCTCCAACCTGGCCTCGCGCAATGATTTCCGCGACCAGTTCCTCGGCTACACGGGGGCGAGCCTGGGTTACCAGCTGACACCCGCGTTGAGCCTACGAGTCGGTTACCGCCGGGCCTGGCTGCGATTGGGAGAGGTCTGGCAGCCGGAGGATCGCGCCATGTTCGAGGGCTATTACGCCGTCAGCCCCGGGGGCGTGCGCATCACCAACCGCTTTCGGGTCGAGCTGCGGTGGTTCGACTGGCGCGACGACGACATCCGGCTTCGCAACGAGATCACCCTCGAGGCGCCTTGGTCGCTCACCCCGCTGGGCCTGCGGCCCTACCTGGAGGAGGAGGTCTTCTACAGCACCAATGCCGGACGCTTCGAGGCCAACTGGCTGGGTGGGGGGTTGTCATGGAGCCCGCGCAAGGGAGTGAAGCTGAAACTGGGCTACCGCTGGAATCGCTTCCGCGCCGGGGATGACTGGGCGAACCGCAACGTGGTCGTGACCGGGATCAATCTATTCTTCTGAGGGCGTGGACTGCCGTTTCAGGTTCAGTCGAGGATCAGCAAGCTGCCGAAGGGTGCCCGTGGGATGGTGGCGGCGGCGGGCACCGCCCAGATCACCGGCCAGCGGGGCCGGAAATGGGCGGGGCCATCCAGGTCCGTGAGATAGACGCCCATGTCCGGACGGTGGGCATCGGCGGCCTCGAGCAGGGGGGTGAAGTCGGTGCCGCCCCCGCCGCGGAAGGACAGCTCGCGCAGATTGCTCTGCCCCGGCTGGAAACTGGTCTCGCCGGTGACGCCCTGATCGCCCGAGATGACGGTGATCGCGCACTCCAGCCGGCGGGAGATGGCCTCGATCTCCGCCGCGAAGCGGTGCAGCAGGTCCTCCTCGATGGAGGCGGAGGTGTCCACCATCACCACCAGTCGGGGCACCGCCCGGCTCGCCGTGCGCCCTGGCTCCCAGGGTAGCCGGCGGCCGGCCGCGCGGCCCTGGTTGGCGATGTAGGAGCGCGCCGGTCGCGACCAGGACAGGTCCGGGCGCCGCGAGAGCCCGCGGTTCAGACGGGTCCGCAGGACCTGCTCCCAGGGTGTGCGCACCCGGGGCAGATCGGCCAGCAGGGCGCGTAGCAACGAGAATTCACCGTCCCCCGCGTGGGCGCGCATGAGACGTTCGCGCCACTCCCGGGCCTGCTCCTCGCGGTCCTCCGGGCGCTCGGACCCGGCGTCCGGTAGCAGGTCGCGGATGATGCGCGCGGCGAGCACCCGCGCGCGCCGGGCCGCCGGGGTCTGCGTCTGACCCGAGGCGCCCGGATCGCCCTGGCCCCGAGTACCGCCTCGCGGCTGCTCGACGATCGCCCCGTAGAGGGTCTCGACGTCCCACTCGAGCAGGGCCTGATCCGTGTCCTGGTGTCGGTGCAGGGTGGTGAGCAGGAGCTCTGTCAGCAGCACCGATCCCCGGGGCAGGCGCAGCCAGCCGAGGTGACTCAAGGCGGCGTTCACCACGGCGTCGGCGCACAGGTTGAAGACGGCATCGTCGACCGCTCCGATGCGATCCGCGAGGGCCGCCTCGCGCATGGGGTGGCAGAGCGCCGTATGCAGCAGTGCATGGGCCACCAGGCCGGTCTGCTCCTCCAGCGGATGGGTCTCGAAGGCCGCCCCGTAATGGAGCATGCGCCCGTCGGTGGCGATCGCCGGGGCGTCGGCCCGGTCGTCGTCCCGGTGCCGGATCCAAAGGGCCAGGCCGCCGGTCGATGGGGCGTACTCCACCAGCCGCTGGATCGCGGGGGTGCCCCGGTGGGTGTGGACGACCGGGGTCTCAGGCCCGGTCGTCATCACCGCGTCGCGCGATGTAGGCCTGGTAGGCGGGGCTGTCCAGGATGGTCTGCTCCCACCCGCGCTCGAGTGCGCGGGCCATGAGCAGCTCCATGGCGAGGGTCTGGGACTCGCGCACCGGAAGGGGCTCGGTTGCCTGGCTATCTGGTAGCTGCTCAATGATCTCCAGGGCGCGAGCGAGGAGCGCGGCGTCGTCCACCGCGGCGACCAGGCCGTAGATCATCCCGTACAGGGCATCGAGTCCCCGGGGCAGCAGGGCAGCGGTCTCCGCACCGGGGGCCGCCGCGAGCAGTCGCACCACATCGACCCCGGCGCGGATCTCCTTGAGCACCCCGAACAGCTCGGCGGCGTTCGCCGCGCCGATGCGTCCCTGCACGAACAGCCGCTTGGTCTCGTCCGGCAGGTCGGACTTGAGCACGTTCGAGACGTCCTCCCAGCCCCGCGGGCTGGCGCCGACCAGATGGTCCTGGGCGAGCTGGGACTGGGTGTCGTCGAGCCGGTCGGGTCGCACCTTGAGATAGGCCATGACCTCAGGGGCCAGGTCGTGCTCGAGGGCGTAGGCGAGGAAGGCCTCGACCACGGTCTGGATGTGGAAGTGGAACATGCGGTCGGCCAGCGCCGTGCCCATGTCGTGACTCACCGCCCCGTGGAAGGCCGCGTTGCCAGCCGCGACCACCTGCCAGCCGTCGGGGAGCCGATAGTGGCCGACGCGCCGGTCGAGGATCAGTGAATAGGCGGAGATCTGTAGACGCTGGTCGGCCGCGGTCAGCTCGTCGAGGAAGAGGATCCCCTCGGGTTGCTCCGGCCCGGGGAGGAACTCGGGCGGGAGCCAGATCGTCTTGCCCTGGGTGTCGTCGGCGAAGATGGCCCCACGGATGTCCACCGGCTCGATGGTGGTCAGACGCAGATCCACCAGGGTTACCCCGTGGTGCTCCGCCACCTGTTGCACGATGGACGACTTGCCGACCCCCCGTGTCCCCCACAGCATGGTGGCGCGCCGCCGCAGCACGGGGTCGGCGTATTGGCGCAGCAGGGCCTGCCTCGCGGTGGCGATGGAAACGGCGGGGATATTGAGTGGGTTGGCGGACATGGTGGGGTGCCGTCACTGGTCGCCGGGGGTGTCCCCGGCCTCGGGTGCCGGGAGTGGCCGGGGGTCCCAGGCCCCGTCGCGGGGACGCCTGGGTATCGGCGGGGGCATCAGGGACGGCAGCTCGCGCAGGGTGAAGAGCCCGACCAGCAGCAACGGCGGCAGGTGGAAGGCGAGCATGCGCAGGGTCGATGGATCGCCCACGGGCAGCACCATGATCAGGGGCGCGGCGGCCAGCACCCCGAGCCCCAGGAGCAGCATGCCGGCCCGTCGGGCGAAGACCCCCCAGCGCGCGCGCACATGGTCGGCGTGGTAGCGCGCCGGCGATGCGCGACAGGGTGCGGGTGAGATGGGCGACGGTGCGCTCCATCTTGGTGGCGGCGTCGGCGGATCGCCGGGGCTCGCGCCGTTCGATCCAGACGTTCGCCGACCAGCCCCCGCGGGCGTGCCGCAGGGGTCGCCAGGCGAGCCCGAGTACGGCCAGGATGTCGTCGGGCAGATCCTGGGGGTCGCCGTCTTCCCGCAGGAGCTCGAAGCGGCCGAGGGCGCCGGGGCGGGTCGGGTGTCGAGGGTCAGGGTCATACCCCCGGGATGTGCCTCGGCACGCCTGAGGATCGCCCGCCAGGCCCCGCCGTCGCCGCCCCGCTCGAGCTTGTAGCTGTAGGCGATGTGGGTCCCCGCGGCCGGGTGAACTGGGCGTCCGGGGCCAGGCGCTCCATGGCCTCGAGCAGGGCCGCGGGCGAGGTCGCCACCGCCTCGGCGGTCGCGCTGAGCCCGTCGGGGGCGGTCAGGGTGCGGAGCAGTCGGGCGGGGTCTCCGATCGGGTCGAATAGCTCCAGCCGCTCGTGCAGCGTCCCCTGGGGTGTCGGATGGGTGCGCGGCATGAAGGCGAGATGCCGCTCGGCCCGTTCGCTCGCCTGGAGGTCGACGCGCCAACCGGCGCGGGAGAAGGGGGCCGCGAGGACCAGGATCCCGTGGTGGGTCAGCGGCTCGGGTGCGCGCCTTCTCGGGCGGGCGCGGGGGCAGGCGTCGAACGGCGGGCTGCATGACGGCTGGGCGTCGGGACGGTTCGGCTGTCTCCGCAAGGTCGTGCCGAACCGCCCGCAATCCAACGAAAAAGGCCGCCCCGGGGGCGGCCTGCATTCAGGGCGTTTCACCGGCGTTCAGAAGAGCCAGCCGAAGTTCACGCCGATCTCATACTGCTTCATGGAGATCTCGGGGGCCTGGTTGCCGGTGAAGACACCGGGGCCGCTGACCGTCTCCTCGGGCGCATACATGCCCCAGAAGGTGAGCTCATAGTTGTCGCGCAGGCGGTAGGTGGCGCCGATGGTCCAATGGTCCTCGATCACCGCGGGTGCCAGGGTGTTGAACGCGACCTGAGATCCAGAGATCGGCTGGTTGCCGTGGCTGTAGCCGGCGCGCACGGCGAGGGCGTCGTTCACCTGATACTGGACGCCGAACTTGAGAATCGTCATGTCGGACCAGCCGAATCCCGTGCCGTTGTCGCCGCCGAGGCAGGAGCTGGGGTCGTAGACGGAGCCAGGTGCGCTGGGCATGCCGAAGGCCGCGTTGAGATCACAACGCATGGGCAGCTCGTTGTCGTTGGCGATGGAGGCAACGTCGCCGTACCAGATCTGCTGGACATCGAAGGCGAGTGACAGCTGGTCGTTGGGGCGCAAGGCGAAGCCGATCGTGCCGACCGCCGGGATGTCGAAGTCACCGCCCTCGGCGAACAGATCCTTGTAGTCGTCGAACTCGTCCATGTACATCTTCGAGCGGATGGACGCGCCGATGGAGACCTGGCTGTTGACGTCCCAGAGTGCGCCGATCTGGAAGCCGTAGCCCCAGGAGCTGTCGGAGTCGTTGTCCGTGAGATGCGCTCGGGGAGACCGCGCTCATGGTCTGGTTGGCGAGCATGCTCTGGGTGAAGGTCTGGGTGAAGCCCTGGAAGGCGCCGACGCCCTTGACCTCGATGGTCTGATAGGCGAGCAGGAAGCTCGCGCCGAGGCTGAAGTTGTCCGCCATCTCTCGGGCGTAGCTGAAGGCCAGCCCGAGCTGCTCGAGGTTGACGCCGGTATTGCCGCCGCCGAGACGCCGAGTCCCCGGGATCTGGCCGGGTGCGCGCGGCGTCGGGCGGCTGATAGGGAGGCGGATTGAAGAACGGGTTGTTGCCGCCGTAGGTGCCCAGATTGCCAAGCCCCGGGAACGCCAGGGTATCCCTTCGCGGTAATCGGTGTTCATGCCGCCGTTACCGAACAGGGCGAAGCCGACGGAGCTGACCTCGTCGATCGGGTGGCTGTAGCCGAAGTTCGGGATCAGGAAGTCCGTGTTCTCGCTGTCCACCGTCCCCGTGCCGTCCATGCCGCCGCCGATCGGCGCGATGGCGCCATCGCCCAGGAATGGGTTGACGCCCTTGTACTTCGCGCTGCGGGCTGAACCAGGCGGCGCCGATATCCATGCGCCGACCGATCTTGGTCAGGCCCGCGGGGTTGCCGATCAGGCTCAGTGAATCCTGGGGCAGGGCGGCCTCGCCCGCGCCCGCCATGCCCTTCGCGCGCGGGCGAGTAGGCGTGCGACATGTAGCCGTTGGTGGCGCTGGCGGTCTGCATCGCGAGTGCGGACGCGAACCCCAGGGCGAACGCGCTGTATCTGATCTGCAACATCTGATCCTCCTTTCTACGAGACGGTCACGGGTTACCCGTGCGGTTGTTGGCTTTCGCGAACGTTGTAAATTTATTACATCTTGAAACAAATGGTCTCTTGACGACTGACCGATGTCAATCAATCGGTAAATTTCCCTGACGAACGCCATGTTGATTGTTGCTGCAACGCAACAACTAGCCCATTCGGCCGTGCGGCCGCGAGCGATCAGGCCGTTCCTTAGCGGGCGGGTGTGGGGGCGGGGGGGCCGGGCGGCGCCCGGGGGAGGGCGCGAGGGACGCCTCCGGCGGGCGCCGGAGGCGAGCGGGGATTACTTCGGGCAGGCGGAGGTGTCGCCCGGGACCTTGCCGGTGAGCAGGAGGAAGTTGTCGAAGGGGCCGATGACTCCCATCGCCTCGCCCTTGGGTCCCTTGAACTTCAACTTGAAGGTGGCCATCGCGCCCATGGCGCCGCAGCCGAAGCTGCCCTTGCCCATGCAGGCCCAGTCCTCGTCGGAGGCGTGCATCAGGTAGTCGACGCTCGGATCCAGCTTGGCGTGCTTGACCGCGCCGCCACGCACGCAGTGGGCCTTGCCGTCCTTATCGGCGATCTCCAGCTCGACCTTGGATGCCTCGCCGCATTTGTCGCGGTAGAGCTGGATCACCTTGTATCCGCGGCCCGCGTCGTTGGCGGCCCAGGCCTTTCCGCCCAAGTCATTGGTCAGGGCGGGGGTCGAGTTCCAGGCCGAGCAGGCGGCGGAGGCCCAATCGGCGTCCATGAAGGTCCCCGCGTACAGCGCGGACGAGCAGGCGAGACCGGTGAGGCCGATGAGAAGGCGTGGGATCATGGCAGATGTCCTCGGTGGTTATGGGCCGCCCAGTGCGGCCGTTTGGGATAGTTCACGTGCTCGGAATCAAGGTTAATTCATAACGGCCCGGTTGGCGCGCGGCCGATCGAGACGTAGGTCAGTCCGGCGGCCGTGGTCAGGCGGTCGTCGAGCACGTTGCGTCCGTCGAAGACCACCGGATGCCGGAGTCGCGAGCGGATCTGTTCGAGACTCGGGCTGCGGAACTGGCTCCACTCGGTGACGATCGCCAGGGCATCGGCCCCGTCTAGGGCGCTCATGGCGTCCTTGGCCAGCTCGAGGTCAGCGCGTTCCCCGTAGATGCGGCGGGTCTCGTCCATGGCGACGGGGTCGAAGGCGCGCACCCGGGCGCCGGCGTCCCAGAGTGACTCCATGAGCACACGGCTCGAGGCCTCACGCATGTCGTCCGTGTTTGGCTTGAAGGCGAGGCCCCACAGGGC
Source organism: uncultured Gammaproteobacteria bacterium (assembly GCA_963714915.1). Classification (GTDB taxonomy): domain Bacteria; phylum Pseudomonadota; class Gammaproteobacteria; order Chromatiales; family Chromatiaceae; genus Thiodictyon. Next base: position 128,552 of record CAVQQM010000003.1, on the reverse strand, counting down.
GATGGTCTTGCCCGCCAGATCGGCCCCGAAATGGCCTGAGATCTTCGCGAACAACACGTCCTTCTGGCGGAAGTTCACCGCCTCGACGGCCTGGAGGAGCTCGGCCTGGTAGCCCAGGTCCCGGGCGGTCTTCTCCAGCGCGCGCACGTCCTTGGGAAAACAGGATCCGCCATAGCCGCAGCCCGGGTAGATGAACTGGTAGCCGATACGCGGGTCGGAGCCGATCCCGACGCGCACCTTCTCGATATCGGCGCCGACCATCTCCGCGATGTTGGAGAGCTCGTTCATGAAGCTGATCTTGGTGGCCAGCATGGCGTTGGCCGCGTACTTGGTCAGCTCGGCGGAGCGCACGTCCATCAGCATCACGCGGTCGTGGCTGCGGTTGAAGGGGGCGTAGAGCGCGCGTAGCAGCTCGCCGGTGCGCGGGTTGTCGGTGCCGACGATGATCCGGTCGGGGCGCATGAAGTCCTCGATGGCCGCGCCCTCCTTGAGGAATTCCGGGTTGGAGACCACGTCGAAATCCACGTCCAGGCCGCGCTGGGCGAGCGTCTCGCGCACTGCCCCCGCCACCCGGTCCGCGGTCCCCACCGGGACCGTGGATTTGTCCACCAGGATGCGGTAGGAGTCCATGTGCGCCCCGATGGTCCGGGCAACGGCGAGCACATACTGGAGATCGGCGGAGCCGTCCTCGTCCGGGGGCGTACCCACGGCGATGAATTGGAAGAGCCCGTGTCTGATCCCGGCCTCGGCGTCTGTCGTGAAGCTCAGGCGCCCGGCCTCGCGGTTGCGCTGGATCATCTCGTCGAGACCCGGCTCGAAGATCGGCACGCCGCCGCTGTTCAGCACCGCGATCTTCTCGGGGTCGACGTCGACGCAGAGCACGTTGTTGCCGACCTCGGCGAGGCAGGCGCCAGTCACCAGACCGACATAGCCGCTGCCGAAGATAGTCACGTCCATCGTTTTCCCCTAGCTGCTATGGAAGCCGATATGGGTGGCGCCGCCCCAGCCGAGTGGCGCCGCCGGGGGCCGGATGGGCCCATCGCCCGAAGATGGCGCGGGAATATATCAGCAACGGCCGTCTCAGGGTGCGCCAGGGGCGAGGCTGGGGTGAGTGAACGGCGGGGTTGACCCGTTGATCGGCACCTTGTTATGCTGCGCCGCTCGTTTCGGAGGGGTTCCCGAGCGGTCAAAGGGATCAGACTGTAAATCTGACGGCTCAGCCTTCGGAGGTTCGAATCCTCCCCCCTCCACCATAGCCGCCGAGCCCCAAGCGCGACACGACAGCAGCCAGAGGCGTGTCGCAGGTCGGATTCGCAGCGATTCGCGGGGCGTCAGTATCAGGGTCGGCTCGCGCGGGTGTAGTTCAATGGTAGAACCTCAGCCTTCCAAGCTGATGGTGTGGGTTCGATTCCCATCACCCGCTCCAAGCGTCAGGAGGCCGGATCTCCCCTTGTAGCGATTCGGCGCGTCCGCTGGATGGCCTGTTGACAGTGGGGCCGTTTCCAGCCGGGATGCAGGCTTCGCCCATGTAGCTCAGTTGGTAGAGCACACCCTTGGTAAGGGTGAGGTCACCGGTTCGACTCCGGTCATGGGCTCCAACATGGTGTAGCGGCCTGAGAGTCGCGGTCCCGCGGGGCCGTGAAGGGTCGTCGGATCTCGAGTTTGGCGTTCGAAGATAGCGGGGAGCCGTCATGTCCAAAGAAAAATTTTCGCGTAGCAAGCCCCACGTGAACGTAGGGACGATTGGTCACGTGGATCATGGAAAGACCACGCTGACGGCGGCGATCACCATCAACCAGGCGAAGAAGTTTGGTGGCGAGGCGCGGGCGTACGACCAGATCGACAATGCCCCCGAAGAGCGCGAGCGCGGCATCACCATTGCTACCGCGCACGTCGAATACGAGACCACCAAGCGCCACTACGCCCACGTCGACTGCCCCGGTCACGCCGACTATGTGAAGAACATGATCACCGGCGCCGCGCAGATGGACGGTGCGATCCTGGTGGTCTCTGCCGCCGACGGCCCCATGCCCCAGACCCGCGAGCACATCCTGCTCTCGCGTCAGGTCGGCGTGCCCTACATCGTCGTCTACCTCAACAAGGCCGACATGGTCGACGACGCCGAGCTCCTTGAGCTGGTCGAGATGGAGGTGCGCGAGCTGCTGTCGAAGTACGACTTCCCGGGCGACGACACCCCGATCGTCACCGGCTCCGCCAAGCTCGCCCTCGAGGGTGACGAGAGCGAGATCGGCACCCAATCCATCGACAAGCTGATGGACGCCCTCGACAGCTACATCCCCGAGCCCGAGCGCGCCATCGACGGCGCCTTCCTGATGCCCATCGAGGATGTGTTCTCCATCTCCGGGCGCGGCACCGTGGTCACCGGGCGCGTCGAGCGCGGCATCGTCAAGGTGGGAGAGAGCGTCGAGATCGTCGGCATCAAAGACACGGTCACGACCACCTGCACCGGTGTGGAGATGTTCCGCAAGCTCCTCGACCAGGGGCAGGCCGGCGACAACATCGGCGTGCTCCTGCGCGGCACCAAGCGTGAAGACGTCGAGCGCGGCCAGGTCCTGGCCAAGCCCAAGTCGATCACCCCGCACACCCACTTCGAGGCCGAGGTGTACGTGCTGAGCAAAGAGGAAGGCGGACGTCACACGCCGTTCTTCAACGGTTACCGGCCGCAGTTCTACTTCCGCACCACCGACGTCACCGGGGCCTGCACGCTGCCCGAGGGCATCGAGATGGTGATGCCGGGGGATAACGTGAAGATGACGGTCAAGCTGATCGCCCCGATCGCCATGGAAGACGGCCTGCGCTTCGCCATCCGCGAAGGCGGACGTACCGTCGGCGCCGGCGTGGTCGCGAAGATCATCGAGTGATCCGGCCGTTCGCCCGGGTGGTTAAGGGTCTGTTACTTGGCCCCCGCCACGCGGCCCTCGGCCCTTGTTTCTTAGGCCAGTAGCTCAATTGGCAGAGCAGCGGTCTCCAAAACCGCAGGTTGGGGGTTCGAGTCCCTCCTGGCCTGCCATACACGACATCGACTAAGCGTCATCGCGCCGACCCATGAGTTCACCTGCTGAGGCTGGTGGGGCTGGCTTGGATACCGCCAAGCTAGCTGCCGCCGTTTTGTTGTTGGTTGGCGGAATCTTCGCCTTCTATTACTTCGCGGAGTACTCGGTGCTCTTGCGAGTGATCGGTTTGCTTGCCGTGAGCGGCGCGGCCGCCGCGGTGGCGTTGCAGACCGCGCCGGGTCGGCAGCTCTGGCAGTTCGGCACCGACGTGCGCATGGAGGTGCGGAAGGTCGTTTGGCCCACCCGTCAGGAGACCATCCAGACCACGTTGATCGTGATGCTGATGGTGCTGATCGTCGGGCTCGTGCTGTGGCTCTTCGACACCATCCTGGTCGCGATCCTCAAGTTCCTCACCGGACAAGGAGGCTGAGGGTGTCGAAACGCTGGTATGTCATCCACGCCTATTCGGGCTTCGAGGGCCAGGTCAAGCGATCCCTGGAGGAACGGGTCAAGCGGGCGGAGCTGGAGGAGCACTTCGGAGACATCCTCGTCCCCACCGAAGAGGTGGTGGAGATGCGCAACGGCCAGCAGCGCAAGAGCGAGCGCAAGTTTTTCCCCGGCTATGTCCTGGTCAACATGGAGATGACCGACGAGACCTGGCATCTGGTCAAGAGCGTGCCCAAGGTCATGGGCTTCATCGGCGGCACCGGGGATCGGCCTGCGCCCATCCCGGAGAAGCAGGCGGAGGCCATCCTCCTGCGCGTCCAGGAGGGCGTCGAGAAGCCGCGGCCCAAGGTGCTCTATGAGGTCGGCGAGGCGGTGCGGGTGGTCGATGGCCCCTTCACCGATTTCAACGGCGTGGTCGAGGAGGTCGACTACGACAAGAGCCGGGTCAAGGTTTCGGTGCTCATCTTCGGTCGATCCACCCCGGTGGATCTGGAATTCTCACAGGTCGAGAAGGGCTGACCGCGCCGCGGCGGCCCTGATCTTGGATCGCCCCTTCAGGGGGCGTTAACAGGGGAGCCAGGGTCTCGATCCCTGGCGTCTGCACCCACTGGAGTTTGACTATGGCGAAAAAGATCAACGCCTATATCAAGCTGCAGGTCAAGGCCGGGCAGGCCAATCCCAGCCCGCCGGTCGGACCCGCGCTTGGTCAGCATGGCGTCAACATCATGGAGTTCTGCAAGGCGTTCAACGCGCGCACCCAGGAATTGGAGCAGGGGATGCCCATTCCGGTGGTGATCACCGTTTATTCGGATCGCAGCTTCACCTTCATCACCAAGACCCCTCCGGCGTCGATCCTGCTGAAGAAAGCGGCGGGCATCCAGAAGGGCAGCCCGACCCCCCATGCGAGCAAGGTCGGCACCGTGACCCGCGAGCAGCTCGAGCAGATCGCGACCACCAAGATGCCCGACCTGACCGCCGCCGATATGGACGCCGCCGTGCGCACCATCGCCGGCAGCGCGCGTGCCATGGGCCTCAACGTGGAGGGGGTGTGAGATGGCAAAGCTGAGCAAGCGCCAGCAGGCGATCCGTGAGCGTGTGGAGCGGGGTCGACTCTATCCTGCCGAGGAGGCCTTCACCCTCCTGAAGGATGTGTCGACGGTCAAGTTCTCCGAGAGCGTTGACGTGGCCGTGAACCTCGGCGTGGATCCGCGTAAGTCCGATCAGGTGGTGCGAGGCTCCACCGTGCTGCCCCACGGCATCGGCAAGACCGTGCGCGTCGCCGTGTTCGCCCAGGGGGCCAACGCCGATGCGGCCACCGAGGCCGGTGCGGACCGGGTCGGATTCGAGGATCTGGCCGAGGACATCAAGGCCGGCAAGATGGATTTCGACGTGGTGGTGGCCTCGCCCGATGCCATGCGCATCGTCGGCCAGTTGGGCAAGATCCTCGGTCCGCGCGGTCTCATGCCCAACCCCAAGGTTGGCACGGTGACCCCCGATGTGGCCGAGGCCGTGCGCAACGCCAAGGCGGGCCAGGTGCGTTATCGCACGGACAAGGCCGGGATCATCCACTGCCCGCTGGGTAAGGTTGACTTCGAGCCGACCAAGCTGCGCGAGAACCTGGAGGCCCTGCTCGGTAACCTGATGAAGGCCAAGCCGAGCACGTCCAAAGGCGTGTACATGCAGAAGGTGACCGTCTCGACCACCATGGGTCCCGGTCTGACCGTGGATCATCAGGGGCTCAGCTTCTGACGACCGTTCGCGATCTCGAGGGGCACGCCACTTGAGATCGCTTCAGTTTCGGAAACCGGGCCGTCCGAGGCCCGGACGGGAAGCGCGATGGATCAGCGCCTTCCGGACGCGATGAGGATCCCCGGGCGGGCAGGAAGGCCACGCCCATCACACTCTTTGGGGCCCCGGCATGTCGGCCGGGGACCGTCAAAGACCGCAGGCCCGCAACGGTTGGCACGGACCGCCGCCCCGACCGGTTAATGCCGCGAGGCGCCTGCGCAGACGGTGCTCCCGAATTCGGCTGTTGACCGAGGACGGCGCACTTGAATGGCACCCCCGAGATCCGAGGAGATCGGCGCCCCGGGGGCGCGGCCCGGCATTCGCCGGGTTCCACACTGTAGGAAAGGTGACGAAAGTGGCGCTGAGTTTTGCGCAGAAAGAAGCGATCGTCGCCGAGGTTGCGGAAGTCGCTAAGACCGCCCTCTCGGCCGTCGGGGCCGAGTACCGGGGCTTGACCGTCGGGCAGATCACCAAGCTGCGCGTGGATGCACGCAACGCCGGGGTCTACGTGCGCGTGGTCAAGAACACCCTGGCGCGGCGGGCGCTCGCAGACACCGAGTTCGCGTGCATGCAGGAGGCCCTGACCGGCCCGCTGATCCTGGCATTCTCGCGCGACGATCCCGGTGCGGCGGCGCGGGTAGCCGAGGCGTTTGCCAAAGAGAACAACAAGTTCCAGGTGCGTCTCGTTGCCTTGGGCGGTCGGCTGCTCGACCCTTCACAGCTTGGCGATGTCGCCAAGATGCCGACACGGGAGCAGGCGTTGAGCCAGCTACTCGCGGTCATGAAGGCCCCCGTGCAGAAGCTCGCGGCGACCATCAACGAGGTTCCGGGCAAGCTCGTCCGTACCCTCGCCGCAATTCGCGACGCGAAAGAGGCGGCGTAACCGCGCCCCTCGTCCAACAGCAGTTCGATTTCAGGAGACTAGACAGATGGCCGTTTCGAAAGAAGAGATCCTCGAAGCGATCGGCAACATGACCGTGCTCGAGGTCGTTGATCTGATCGCCGCGATGGAAGAGAAGTTCGGTGTCACCGCCGCGGCGGCAGTGGTCGCAGGTCCGGGCGGCGGCGCCGTTGCTGAGGCCGCGCCGGTCGAGGAGCAGACCGAGTTCGATCTGGTGCTCGCGTCCTTCGGCGCCAACAAGGTCGCCGTCATCAAGGCCGTCCGCGCCCTCACCGGCCTTGGGCTCAAGGAGGCGAAGGACGCCGTCGAGGGCGCCCCGACCACCCTCAAGGAGGCCATCTCCAAGGGTGAGGCCGAAGAGGCCAAGAAGCAGCTGGAAGAGGCCGGCGCGACCGTCGAGATCAAGTAACGACGCCTTGCGTCGCGACTTGACATCGCGGAGTCAGTGGGCTGGCGGCGCTGAGCCGCCGGCCCTTTGCTGTTTGGCGGTCGCCCGAATCCCCTGGTCCAATCCGCGATCAGACTTGGAATCTGGAACCGGCGCGACCCCGCCCGGCCTCGATCGGCGCCGGCTCGAGGCCATCAAGAGTGTTGCTGGAGGGACGGAATCATGACCTATTCGTTCACAGAGAAGAAACGGATCCGCAAAGACTTCGGGAAGCGTCCCACGATCTTGAACGTGCCGTTCCTCCTGGCCACGCAGATCGAGTCCTACAAGGATTTCCTTCAGGCCGACCTATCCCCCAAGAAGCGGGTCGACGTCGGTCTGCACGCGGCCTTCAAGACCGTGTTCCCCATCGAGAGCTACTCCGGCTACGCGGTGCTCGAGTATGTGAGCTACCGCCTCGGCGAGCCGGTGTTCGACGTGCGCGAGTGCCATCTGCGCGGTGCCACCTACGCGGCGCCCCTGCGTGTCCTCCTGCGCCTGGTGATCTACGACAAGGAGGCCCCGGCGGGGACCAAGGTGCCCAAGGAGGTCAAGGAGCAGGAGGTCTACATGGGCGAGCTGCCCCTGATGACCGAGACCGGCACCTTCATCATCAACGGCACCGAGCGGGTCATCGTGTCCCAGCTGCACCGCTCGCCGGGCGTGTTCTTCGACCATGACAAGGGCAAGACCCACTCCTCGGGAAAGCTGCTCTTCTCCGCGCGGGTGATCCCTTACCGCGGGTCCTGGCTGGATTTCGAGTTCGACCCCAAGGACAACGTCTTCGTGCGCATCGACCGCCGGCGCAAGCTCCCGGCGACCATCCTGCTGCGCGCCCTCGGCTACGGGGTCGAGGACATCCTCTCCCAGTTCTTCGAGACCGACACCTTCCACCTGGAAGGGGGTACCGCGGCGCTCGACCTGGTGGCGGAGCGTCTGCGCGGTGAGACCGTTCCCTTCGATGTGAAGATCGGCGACGAGGTGCTGGTCGAGGCCGGCCGACGGGTGACCGCGCGGCATATCCGCGAGCTTCAGAAGGCGGGCGTCGACCGCCTCGAGGTGCCGGGTGACTACCTGCTCGGGCGCGTCCTGGCCCACGTCCAGGCGGACCCGGAGACCGGCGAGGTGCTGGCGGAGTCCAACGCCGAGATCACCCCGGAGCTCCTGGAGCTCTTGCTCGCCAAGGATGTCCGGCGTCTCGAGACCCTGTTCGTCAACGACCTGGATCAGGGGCCCTACATCTCCGAGACCCTGCGCGTGGATCCCACCACCAACGAGCTCGAGGCCCAGGTGGAGATCTATCGCATGATGCGACCGGGGGAGCCGCCCACCAAGGAGGCCGCCCAGAATCTGTTCCACAACCTCTTCTTCACCTCGGATCGCTACGACCTCTCGGCGGTTGGACGCATGAAGTTCAACCGCCGCCTGGGGCGCGAGTCCGAGATCGGCCCCGGCGTGCTCTACGACGGCCGCTACTTCGGGGGGCGTGGCGACGCCTTCTCCCAGGCGCTGCATGCCGAGCACGGCGAGACCTCGGACATCGTCGATGCACTGCGTGTCCTGGTGGAGCTGCGCAACGGCCGCGGCACCGTGGATGACATCGACCACCTCGGCAACCGCCGCATCCGCTGCGTCGGGGAGATGGCCGAGAACCAGTTCCGGGTCGGTCTGGTGCGGGTCGAGCGCGCGGTGAAGGAGCGCCTGTCGCTGGCCGAGTCCGAGGGCCTGATGCCCCAGGAGCTGATCAACGCCAAGCCCGTCTCGGCGGCGATCAAGGAGTTCTTCGGCTCCAGTCAGCTCTCCCAGTTCATGGACCAGAACAACCCGCTCTCGGAGGTCACCCACAAGCGGCGTGTCTCGGCGCTCGGCCCGGGTGGCCTGGCACGGGAGCGCGCCGGCTTCGAGGTACGCGACGTCCATCCGACGCACTATGGCCGGGTGTGCCCCATCGAGACCCCTGAAGGCCCGAACATCGGTCTGATCAACTCGCTCGCGGTGTTCGCGCGCACCAACAAGTACGGCTTCCTCGAGACCCCCTATCGCAAGGTGATGGACGGCGTCGCGACCAAGGAGATCGACTATCTCTCGGCCATCGAGGAGGGCAACTTCGTCATCGCCCAGGCCAACGCCACCCTCGACGAGGAGGGTCTGCTCACCGACGCCCTGGTCTCCTGCCGGCATCTCAACGAGTTCACCATGAAGGCCCCGTCGGAGGTCCAGTACATGGACGTCTCGCCGCGGCAGATCGTCTCCGTCGCGGCCTCCCTGATCCCCTTCCTGGAGCACGACGATGCCAACCGCGCCCTGATGGGCTCGAATATGCAGCGCCAGGCGGTGCCGACCCTGCGGGCCGAGAAGCCCCTGGTGGGCACGGGCATGGAGCGCGCGGTCGCCAGGGACTCGGGGGTGGTGGTGCGTGCCCGCCGCGGCGGGGCGATCGAATCGGTCGATGCCTCGCGCATCGTGGTGCGGGTCAACGACGACGAGGCGGTGCCGGGCGTTCCGGGCGTGGACATCTACACCCTGACCAAATACACCCGCTCCAACCAGAACACCTGCATCAACCAGCGTCCGCTGGTGAAGCCCGGCGACGTGATCGCCAGGGACGACGTGCTCGCGGACGGCCCTTCGACGGACATGGGCGAGCTGGCCCTGGGTCAGAACCTGCGCGTCGCCTTCATGCCCTGGAATGGCTACAACTTCGAGGACTCGATCCTGATCTCCGAGCGGGTGGTCCAGGAGGACCGCTTCACCTCGATCCACATCGAGGAGCTCACCTGTCTCGCCCGCGACACCAAGCTCGGGCCCGAGGAGATCACCAGCGACATCCCCAACGTCGGCGAGTCGGCCCTGTCCAAGCTCGACGAGTCGGGGATCGTGTACGTGGGCGCCGAGGTGCACGACGGCGACATCCTGGTCGGCAAGGTCACCCCCAAGGGCGAGACCCAGCTCACCCCCGAGGAGAAGCTCCTGCGGGCGATCTTTGGCGAGAAGGCCTCGGACGTGAAGGACACCTCGCTGCGTCTGCCCTCGGGCATGAACGGCACCGTGGTCGACGTGCAGGTCTTCACCCGCGATGGGGTGGAGCGCGACAAGCGTGCCCAGCAGATCCAGGAGATGGAGCTCGACCGGGTGCGCAAGGACTTCGCCGACCAGCAGCGAATCCAGGAGAACGATACCTTCCAGCGCGTGGAGCGCATGCTGATCGGCAAGGTCGCCGACGGCGGGCCCGCCAACCTCAAGCCTGGCGCAAAGATCACCAAGACTTATCTCCAGGAGATCACGGAGAAGGGCTCCAAGGACCGCTGGTTCGAGATCCGTCTCAAGAGCGAAGAGGCCGCCGTGCAGCTCGAGGCCGTCGCCAACCAGGTGGCCCAGCAGCGCGAGGAGTTCCGGGAGCGCTACGAGGTCAAGAAGCGCAAGATCGCGAGCGGTGACGACCTCGCCCCTGGCGTGCTCAAGATGGTGAAGGTCTATGTCGCCGTGAAACGCCGCATCCAGCCGGGCGACAAGATGGCGGGGCGTCACGGCAACAAGGGCGTCATCTCCAAGGTCGTGCCGGTGGAGGACATGCCGTTCTCCGCCGACGGCGAGCCGGTGGACATCGTGCTCAACCCGCTCGGCGTGCCCTCACGCATGAACGTCGGCCAGGTGCTCGAGACCCATCTCGGCTGGGCCGCGAACGGACTCGGGGTCAAGATCGACAACATGCTGCGCTCTCAGGTGGCGGTGGCGGAGCTCCGCGCCTTCCTCGAGCGGATCTACAACACGAGCGGCAAGCAGGAGGATCTGGCGAGCTTCTCCGATGACGAGATCATCGCGCTGGCCCGCAACCTCACGGGCGGTGTCCCCCTGGCGACTCCGGTCTTCGACGGCGCCACCGAGGATGAGATCCGGGAGATGCTGAGGCTGGCCGATCGCGACAACACCGCGCAGGGCATCCCGAGCGGGCAGACCCAGCTCTACGACGGGCGCACCGGCGACGCCTTCGAGCGTCCGGTCACCGTCGGCTACATGTACATGCTCAAGCTCAACCATCTTGTAGACGACAAGATGCACGCGCGCTCCACCGGCCCCTACAGCCTGGTGACCCAGCAGCCCCTGGGCGGCAAGGCCCAGTTCGGCGGTCAGCGCTTCGGCGAGATGGAGGTCTGGGCACTGGAGGCCTATGGCGCCGCCTACACCCTCCAGGAGATGCTCACCGTCAAGTCGGACGACGTGAACGGTCGTACCAAGATGTACAAGAACATCGTCGACGGCGACCACCTCATGGAGGCCGGCATGCCCGAGTCCTTCAACGTGCTGGTCAAGGAGATCCGCTCGCTGGGCATCAATATCGAGCTGGAGCAGGATTAACGAAGAAGGGCCGAGGGCCAAGGACCGCGGGCCAAGGAATGGCTCCACCCCGGCCCTCGGCCCTCGGCCCTCGGCCCTCTCCGAAGGAGATTTGAATTGAAAGACCTCCTCAAGATCATCAAGCAGCAGGGACAGGCCCTGGAGTTCGACGCCATCAAGATCGGGCTCGCATCGCCCGACATGATCCGCTCCTGGTCCTACGGCGAGGTGAAGAAGCCCGAGACCATCAACTACCGCACCTTCAAGCCGGAGCGCGACGGGCTCTTCTGCGCCAAGATCTTCGGACCCATCAACGACTACGAGTGCGTGTGCGGCAAGTACAAGCGCCTCAAGCACCGCGGCGTCGTCTGCGAGAAATGCGGGGTGGAGGTCACGCTCGCCAAGGTGCGCCGCGAGCGCATGGGCCATATCGACCTCGCGAGCCCGGTCGCCCACATCTGGTTCCTCAAGTCGCTGCCCTCGCGCATCGGGCTCCTGCTCGACATGACCCTGCGCGACATCGAGCGGGTGCTCTACTTCGAGTCCTTCGTGGTCATCGACCCGAACCTGGTGGCCACCCTCGAGCGCGGCCAGTTGCTGACCGACGAGCAGTATCTCGACGCCCTGGAGGAGAACGGGGACGAATTCGACGCCCGCATGGGCGCCGAGGCGGTCTACGAGCTCCTGCGCACCCTCGACCTCAAGGCCGAGGTGCGCAGGATGCGCGAGGATATCGAGTCCACCAACTCCGAGACCAAGATCAAGAAGCTCTCCAAGCGCCTGAAGCTCATGGAGTCCTTGATCGAGTCCGGCAACCGTCCCGAGTGGATGATCCTCACGGTGCTGCCCGTGCTACCGCCCGAGCTGCGTCCCCTGGTGCCCCTGGACGGCGGGCGCTTCGCGACCTCCGACCTCAACGATCTCTATCGCCGGGTCATCAACCGCAACAATCGGCTCAAGCGTCTGCTCGATCTGGTGGCGCCCGACATCATCGTGCGCAACGAGAAGCGCATGCTCCAGGAGGCGGTCGACGCCCTGCTCGACAACGGGCGGCGTGGCCGCGCCATCACCGGCACCAACAAGCGCCCGCTCAAGTCGCTCGCCGACATGATCAAGGGCAAGCAGGGGCGCTTCCGCCAGAACCTGCTCGGCAAGCGCGTGGACTACTCGGGACGCTCGGTCATCGTGGTCGGCCCGACCCTGAAGCTCCATCAGTGCGGCCTGCCCAAGCGCATGGCGCTGGAGCTCTTCAAGCCGTTCATCTTCAGCAAGCTTCAGCTGCGCGGCCAGGCGGCCACCATCAAGGCCGCCAAGAAGATGGTCGAGCGCGGCAGCGCCGAGGTGTGGGACATCCTCGAGGAGGTGATCCGCGAGCATCCGGTGATGCTGAACCGCGCCCCGACCCTCCACCGTCTGGGCATCCAGGCCTTCGAGCCGGTGCTGATCGAGGGTAAGGCGATCCAGCTCCACCCGCTGGTGTGTACCGCCTTCAACGCCGACTTCGACGGCGACCAGATGGCGGTCCACGTGCCCCTGTCGCTGGAGGCCCAGCTCGAGGCGCGGGCCCTGATGATGGCCTCCAACAACATCCTCTCGCCCGCCAACGGCGAGCCCATCATCGTCCCCTCCCAGGACGTGGTGCTGGGGCTCTACTACATGACCCGCGAGCGCATCGGCGCCAAGGGCGAGGGCCGGATCTTCGCCGACATCGACGAGGCCCGGCGCGCCTACGAGACCGGACATGCGGATCTCCACGCCCGCTGCCGGGTGCGCATCCGCGAGGTGATCAAGGGCGCGGACGGCGAGATGGTGGAAAAGATCAGCGTCAAGTCCACCACCCTCGGCCGGGCATTGGTGTTCGCCATCGTGCCCGATGGGCTTCCCTACGAGCTGGTCGATCGCCCGCTCGGGAAGAAGGCGATCTCCAGGCTCATCAACAGCTGCTACCGCCAGCTCGGTCTCAAGGAGACGGTCGTCTTCGCCGACCAGGTGATGTATCTCGGCTTCCGGATGGCGACCCGCGCGGGCGCCTCCATCGGGCTCGAGGACATGGCGGTGCCCGAGGAGAAGACCGTCATCCTGACCGAGGCGGAGCGCCAGGTGAAGGAGATCCAGGAGCAGTATGCCTCGGGCCTGGTGACCAACGGCGAGCGCTACAACAAGGTCGTGGACATCTGGTCGCACACCAACGACCAGGTCGCCAAGTCCATGATGGGCAAGCTGGGCAAGCAGTCCGTCGCGGTGGATCGGCCGGCGGCGCTGCGGATGTGGCTCCAGGACAGGCTCTCTGACCTCGGGTCGCGTCTGCGCGCGGGCGACATCGACCGTGCCAGCTTCGATGGGGAGTCGCAGAGGCTCCTGCAGGTTGCACGCTCGGGCGATCTGCCGGACGAGATGGCAAGCGAGCTGCCGCTCACCCAGACCCAGGACTCCTTCAACTCTATCTATATGATGGCCGACTCCGGCGCCCGTGGCTCCGCTGCCCAGATCCGCCAGCTGGCGGGGATGCGCGGACTCATGGCCAAGCCGGACGGGTCCATCATCGAGACGCCCATCACCGCGAACTTCCGCGAGGGTCTCAACGTCATCCAGTACTTCATCTCCACCCACGGCGCCCGCAAGGGTCTCGCGGATACGGCCCTGAAGACCGCCAACTCGGGTTATCTCACCCGCCGGCTGGTGGACGTGGCCCAGGACATGGTGGTGCTCCAGGACGATTGCGGGACCGAGCGGGGGCTCCTGATGGCGCCCATCATCGAGGGCGGCGACGTCGTCGAGCCCTTGCGCGAGCGCATCCTCGGACGGGTGGTGGCCACTGACATCCATCGTCCCGGCTCCGACGAGGTGGTCTGCGCGGGCGGCACCCTGCTCGATGAATCACTGGTGGAGACCTTCGAGGCCGCCGGTATCGATCAGGTCCGGGTGCGCTCGCCCATCACCTGCGAGGCCCGAATCGGTGTCTGCGCCAGGTGCTACGGGCGCGATCTCGCCCGTGGCCATCTGGTGAACATGGGCGAGGCGGTTGGGGTCATCGCCGCCCAGTCCATCGGCGAGCCGGGCACCCAGCTCACCATGCGCACCTTCCACATCGGCGGTGCGGCCTCCCGGGCGGCCGCGGTGAGCAGCATCGAGATCAAGAACGGCGGCACGGTGCGGCTGCACAACATCAAGACGGCGCAGCATCACTCGGGCAACCTGGTGGCCGTGTCCCGCTCGGGTGAGCTCACGGTGGTGGACGACAAGGGACTCGAGAAGGAGCGCTACAAGGTCCCCTACGGCGCGACCGTGCGGGTCAACGACGGCGATCAGGTCACCGGCGGCCAGGTCGTCGCCAACTGGGACCCCCACACCCATCCGGTGGTGACCGAGGTGGCGGGTAAGCTCGCCTTCGAGGACTTCGTGGAGGGCGTCACGGTGCAGTCCCAGGTGGACGACGTCACCGGTCTGACCTCGCGGGTCGTCATCGATCCCAAGCAGCGCCCTGCCGCGGGCCGGGACCTGAGGCCCATGGTGCAGCTGCTCGGTCCGGAAGGTCAGGAGCTCAACATCGTGGGCACGGACCTGCCGGCGCGCTATTTCCTGCCGTCGGGGGCCATCGTCAGCATGGAGGACGGCTCCGAGGTCGGGGTCGGCGACATCCTCGCACGCATCCCCCAGGAGTCCACCAAGACCCGCGACATCACGGGCGGTCTGCCCCGGGTCGCCGACCTCTTCGAGGCGCGCAAGCCCAAGGAGCAGGCCCTGCTCGCGGAGGCCAGCGGCACCATCAGCTTCGGCAAGGACACCAAGGGCAAGCAGCGCCTGGTGATCACCCGCGACGATGGCGAGGTGGTGGAGGAGCTGATCCCCAAGTGGCGCCACGTCAATGTCTTCGAGGGCGAGCGGGTGGAGCGCGGCGAGATGATCGCCGACGGGGAGATGGCCCCCCACGACATCCTGCGCCTGAAGGGCGTCACCGCGCTGGCGGAGTACCTGGTCAAGGAGATCCAGGACGTCTATCGCCTCCAGGGTGTGAAGATCAACGACAAGCACATCGAGGTGATCGTCCGCCAGATGCTGCGCAAGGTGGAGATCACCAGCACGGGTGACACCCGGCTCTTGCGCGGCGAGCAGGTGGAGTACACCACCCTGCTCGACGAGAACCAGCGGGTCACCGCCGAGGGCCTCCAGCCCGCGGCCTACGAGCCGCTGCTGCTCGGGATCACCAAGGCATCCCTGGCCACCGAGTCCTTCATCTCGGCGGCGTCCTTCCAGGAGACCACCCGGGTGCTCACCGAGGCCGCCGTGCGTGGCTCCGTCGATCGCCTGACGGGCCTGAAGGAGAACGTGATCGTCGGGCGTCTGATCCCGGCCGGGACCGGTCTCGCCTACCACGGCGAGCGCCGGCGTATCCGCCACGAGGAGGACATGGCCGCGGGTCGCGTCGCGGCGGACGAGCTCGAGGAGGCCCTGAAGAACGCCTTCAATACCTCCGAGGCGGAATAGGGGCGGCCGCGCTCACGCGGCTCGCCCCTGTACCTTGGGTCCAAGGAATGGACCTTGCTCGCCGAGCGCTCGAATGCGCTACCCATTGGCGGTCGTTGCGAGCGATCCGCCCGCAGGGATATGGGTTTCTCCCTCACCGGTTCCAGGCCGCGGTTGGTCATTTGGTTGACACACCAAGGCGGCCTCCATATACTTCCGCGTCTCAGTTGGCCGGCTTTTTCCGGCTAGCTCGTTTTTTCAGCCCTGTGAAGGGGTTGTTCGGGATGGGGTCCTCGAGTGGACCCCTTCTCTATTCCGGTTCGGCCCCTGCCCTCAGCGACCGTCCGACCACCACCCCATCCGTTGTGGAGCGAGGGTGACAACGGGCTGCGCGCCATGGGCGCGGGAACCCGAGTCGAAACTACCGATAGAGACAGAGGCGCCCGCGCGCCGTTGGAGACTGTTCGCATGGCGACGATCAATCAGCTGGTACGCAAGCCGCGCAAGCGTGTGGTGGCGAAGAGCAACGTGCCCGCACTCGAGGCCTGCCCCCAGCGGCGCGGGGTCTGTACCCGCGTGTACACCACCACCCCGAAGAAGCCCAACTCGGCCCTGCGTAAGGTCGCCCGTGTGCGCCTCACCAATGGCTTTGAGGTGGCCTCCTACATCGGCGGCGAGGGTCACAATCTCCAGGAGCACTCGGTGGTGCTGATCCGTGGCGGTCGTGTCAAGGACCTGCCCGGTGTGCGTTATCACACCGTGCGCGGCACCCTCGACACCTCCGGCGTCGAGAAGCGGCGCCAGGGCCGTTCGAAGTACGGCGCCAAGCGTCCGAAGCAATAACCGCGGTCCCGCTGGATCGGAAGCAGACAGAATCATCAGGTCGGAGCCTCAGAGATGCCCAGAAGACGTGTTGCCGCCCGGCGCCAGATCCTCCCGGACCCGAAGTTCGGAAGTGAGCTGCTGACCAAGTTCATGAACATGATCATGGAAGACGGCAAGAAAGCGGTCGCCGAGCGGATCATGTACCGGGCGTTGGACCAGATCGCGTCCAAGAAGAGCGCCGAGCCCGTCGCCCTGCTCGAGCAGGCGATGGAGAACGTGCGCCCGGCGGTCGAGGTGAAGTCCCGACGCGTGGGCGGTGCGACCTATCAGGTCCCCGTGGAGGTGCGCCCGGCGCGGCGCAACTCGCTCGCCATGCGCTGGTTGATCGATGCCGCGCGCAAGCGCTCGGAGAAGTCGATGGCCCTGCGCCTGGCCGGTGAGCTGATGGATGCAGCGGATTCGCGCGGCTCGGCCGTCAAGAAGAAGGAAGACACCCACCGTATGGCCGAGGCCAACAAGGCCTTCTCCCATTACCGCTGGTAACGGCGGCAACCGGATTCTTCAAACCTCAGGGCGGATCAAGTCGTGGCACGCAGCACCCCCATCGAGCGCTACCGCAATCTCGGCATCATGGCGCATATCGACGCCGGTAAGACCACCACGACCGAGCGCGTCCTCTATTACACGGGTGTCTCGCACAAGATCGGTGAGGTGCATGACGGCGCCGCCACCATGGACTGGATGGAGCAGGAGCAGGAGCGCGGGATCACCATCACCTCCGCGGCGACCACCTGCTTCTGGAAGGGCATGGACATGGGCCGCCCGGAGCATCGGATCAATATCATCGACACCCCCGGCCACGTGGACTTCACCATCGAGGTCGAGCGCTCGCTGCGCGTCCTCGACGGCGCCTGCGCCCTGTTCTGCGCGGTGGGCGGGGTCGAGCCCCAGTCCGAGACCGTGTGGCGCCAGGCCAACAAGTACGGCGTGCCGCGCCTGGGCTTCGTCAACAAGATGGACCGCATGGGGGCCAACTTCCTGCGCGTGGTCCAACAGCTCAAGGATCGCCTGGGGGCCACCCCGGTGCCCATGCAGCTGCCCATCGGTGCCGAGGAGCATTTCAAGGGCGTCGTCGATCTGGTCAAGATGAAGGCAATCCTCTGGGACGAGGAGTCCAAGGGGATGCAGTTCGAATACGTGGACATCCCGGCGGAGATGCTCGCCGAGTGCGAGGAATGGCGCGAGAAGATGGTCGAGGCAGCCGCCGAGGCCAACGAGGAGTACATGGAGAAGTACCTCGAGGGCGAGGCCCTGACCGAGCAGGAGGTCCAGGCGGGTATCCGGGCGCGCACCCTGAGGAGCGAGATAACGCCCATGTTCTGCGGCTCCGCGTTCAAGAACAAGGGCGTGCAGGCCATGCTCGACGCCGTGCTCGACTACATGCCCTCGCCGATCGATGTGCCGCCCATCCGCGGCATCCTGGACGACAAGGCGGAGACCGAGGCCGAGCGCCCGTCATCCGATGAAGCGCCCTTCGCCGCACTGGCGTTCAAGATTGCGACCGACCCCTTCGTGGGGACGCTGACCTTCTTCCGGGTCTATTCGGGTGTCCTCAACTCGGGCGACAGCGTCTACAACCCGGTGAAGGGCAAGAAGGAGCGGATCGGGCGCATCTTGCAGATGCACGCCAATGATCGCCAGGAGCTCAAGCAGGTGCGCGCCGGCGAGATCGCCGCGGCGGTGGGTCTGAAGGACGTGACCACGGGCGACACCCTGTGTGATCTCAACCAGGTCATCACCCTGGAGCGCATGGAGTTCCCCGAGCCCGTGATCTCGGTGGCCGTGGAGCCCAAGACCAAGAGTGACCAGGAAAAGATGGGCATGGCCCTGTCGAAGCTCGCCCAGGAGGACCCGTCCTTCCGCGTGCGCACCGACGAGGAGTCTGGCCAGACCATCATCTCGGGCATGGGTGAGCTCCATCTGGAGATCATCGTCGATCGCATGCGCCGCGAGTTCAAGGTCGAGGCGAACGTGGGCGCGCCCCAGGTGAGCTACCGCGAGACCATCCGGAGCGCGGTGGAGCAGGACACCAAGTTCGCCCGCCAGTCGGGTGGTCGCGGCCAGTACGGCCATGTGCGGATCAAGCTGGAGCCCCAGGAGGCCGGTAAGGGTTACGAGTTCGTCAACGGCATCGTCGGCGGCGTGGTCCCCAAGGAATACATCCCGGCGGTCGACAAGGGGATCCAGGAGGCCATGCAGAATGGCGTGATGGCCGGCTTCCCGGTGGTGGACGTGAAGGTGACCCTCTACGACGGCTCCTATCACGAGGTGGACTCGAGCGAGATGGCGTTCAAGATTGCCGGCTCCATGGCCTTCAAAGAGGCCTGCCACAAGGCGAAGCCGGTGTTGCTCGAGCCCATCATGAGGGTCGAGGTGGTCACGCCCGAGGAGAACATGGGCGATGTCATGGGTGACCTGAACAGCCGCCGGGGCATGATCCAGGGCATGGAGGATTCCCCCTCCGGCAAGATCATCCGTGCCGAGGTGCCGCTCGCGCAGATGTTCGGTTACGCGACCGACCTGCGCTCAGCCACCCAGGGCCGTGCGACCTACAGCATGGAGTTCGGCAAGTACAACGAAGTGCCCGCCAGCATCGCCGAGGCGGTCTCGAAGAAACAGTAACGAGTGTTAGGGGATTACCGTCATGTCCAAAGAAAAATTTTCGCGTAGCAAGCCCCACGTGAACGTAGGGACGATTGGTCACGTGGATCATGGAAAGACCACGCTGACGGCGGCGATCACCATCAACCAGGCGAAGAAGTTTGGTGGCGAGGCGCGGGCGTACGACCAGATCGACAATGCCCCCGAAGAGCGCGAGCGCGGCATCACCATTGCTACCGCGCACGTCGAATACGAGACCACCAAGCGCCACTACGCCCACGTCGACTGCCCCGGTCACGCCGACTATGTGAAGAACATGATCACCGGCGCCGCGCAGATGGACGGTGCGATCCTGGTGGTCTCTGCCGCCGACGGCCCCATGCCCCAGACCCGCGAGCACATCCTGCTCTCGCGTCAGGTCGGCGTGCCCTACATCGTCGTCTACCTCAACAAGGCCGACATGGTCGACGACGCCGAGCTCCTTGAGCTGGTCGAGATGGAGGTGCGCGAGCTGCTGTCGAAGTACGACTTCCCGGGCGACGACACCCCGATCGTCACCGGCTCCGCCAAGCTCGCCCTCGAGGGCGACGAGAGCGAGATCGGCACCCAATCCATCGACAAGCTGATGGACGCCCTCGACAGCTACATCCCCGAGCCCGAGCGCGCCATCGACGGCGCCTTCCTGATGCCCATCGAGGATGTGTTCTCCATCTCCGGGCGTGGCACCGTGGTCACCGGGCGCGTCGAGCGCGGCATCGTCAAGGTGGGAGAGAGCGTCGAGATCGTCGGCATCAAAGACACGGTCACGACCACCTGCACCGGTGTGGAGATGTTCCGCAAGCTCCTCGACCAGGGGCAGGCCGGCGACAACATCGGCGTGCTCCTGCGCGGCACCAAGCGTGAAGACGTCGAGCGCGGCCAGGTCCTGGCCAAGCCCAAGTCGATCACCCCGCACACCCACTTCGAGGCCGAGGTGTACGTGCTGAGCAAAGAGGAAGGCGGACGTCACACGCCGTTCTTCAACGGTTACCGGCCGCAGTTCTACTTCCGCACCACCGACGTCACCGGGGCCTGCACGCTGCCCGAGGGCATCGAGATGGTGATGCCCGGGGATAACGTGAAGATGACGGTCAAGCTGATCGCCCCGATCGCCATGGAAGACGGCCTGCGCTTCGCCATCCGCGAAGGCGGACGTACCGTCGGCGCCGGTGTGGTCGCGAAGATCATCGAGTAAGTTAATGAACAACCAAAGAATTCGCATCCGGCTCAAGGCCTTCGATCATCGTCTGATCGATCAGTCCGCGCGTGAGATCGTGGATACCGCGAAGCGCACGGGCGCCCAGGTCCGCGGGCCGGTGCCGCTGCCGTCCAAGAAGGAGCGCTGGACGGTGCTGGTCTCACCGCACGTCAATAAGGACGCGCGCGATCAGTACGAGCTGCGCACCCACAAGCGGCTGATGGACATCGTCGACCCGACCGACAAGACGGTCGACGCCCTGATGAAACTCGACCTGGCCGCCGGTGTGGACGTCCAGATCAAGCTGAGCTGAGGACAGGGTCATGGCGATGGGATTAATCGGACGCAAGGCCGGCATGACGCGCCTGTTCACCGAGAGCGGGGAGACCGTCCCGGTCACCGTGATCGAGGTTCAGCCGAATCGTGTCTGTCAGGTCAAGTCCGCAGAGACTGACGGCTACCGCGCCGTCCAGGTGGCGAGCGGTGCCCGCAAGGCCTCGCGGGTCACCAAGCCCATGGCGGGACACTTCGCCAAGGCGGGTGTCGAAGCGGGCCGGCTGCGCGAGTTCCGTCTCGAGGACGGCGAGGGAGACGACATCCAGGTGGGCCAGGAGATCTCCATCGGGATGTTCGAGCCGGGCCAGAAGGTGGATGTGCGCGGCGTGACCAAGGGCAAGGGCTTCGCGGGTGTGGTCAAGCGCTACCACTTCCGCACCCAGGACGCGACCCACGGCAACTCCCTGTCCCACCGGGCGCCGGGCTCCATCGGTCAGAACCAGACCCCTGGACGCGTCTGGAAGGGCAAGCGTATGGCCGGCCACATGGGGGCGGTGAACCGCTGCCAGCAGAACCTCGAGGTGGTGCAGGTCGATGCCGAGCGCAATCTGATCCTGGTTCGTGGCGGTGTGCCCGGGCCGGCTGGCGGCGAGCTGCTGGTGGTGCCGTCGGTCAAGCAGAAGAACAAGGGCGATTGATCATGGATCTCGCAATTCGTAATGGTGCCGAGGGCGCCGTGGTGCAGGTCTCGGATGCCGTGTTCGGCGCCGAGCTCAAGCCTGGCCTCATCCATCAGGTGGTGACCGCCTATATGTCCGGCGGCCGGGCCGGTACCAAGGCCCAGAAGACCCGTTCCGAGGTCTCGGGTGGCGGCCAGAAGCCCTGGCGGCAGAAGGGGACCGGCCGCGCGCGTGCTGGCACCAGCCGCAGCCCCATCTGGCGCGGCGGCGGCGTCACCTTCGCGGCGCGTCCGCGGGATCATGCCCAGAAGGTCAACCGCAAGATGTACCGCGGGGCGGTGCGCTCCATCGTCTCCGAGCTGGTGCGCCTCGAGCGGCTCATGGTCGTCCCGGAGATCCAGGTCTCCGCGCCCAAGACCAAGGAGCTGGTGGGGATGCTGCGTGACCTGGGTGTGAACGACTGTCTCCTGGTCACCGCCGGGCTGGACGAGAACCTCTGGCTCGCGGCGCGTAACCTGCCGGGTGTCGATGTCATGTCCGCCCAGGAGGTCGACCCGGTGAGCCTGATGGCCTTCGAGCATGTGGTCGCCACCGAGGCGGCCGTGAAGACCCTGGAGGAGCGTCTGTCATGAACAAGGAACGCTTGATGAAGGTGCTCCTGGGGCCAGTGGTCTCCGAGAAGTCCACCCGGGCGACCGAGTTGTCCGACCAATACGCCTTCCGCGTGGTCGGCGACGCCACCAAGCGCGAGATCGGACAGGCCGTTGCGCTGATGTTCGAGGTCGAGGTCGCGGGCGTGCAGGTGGTCAACGTCAAGGGTAAGAACAAGCGGTTCGGCAAGATGCTGGGCAAGCGCCAGGACTGGCGTAAGGCATACGTCCGGCTCAAGCCCGGCCACAACATCGACTTCGGCGGCGCCGCTTAAGGCCCGCGGACGTCACCGAGGATCAGCGAAGATGGCAATCGTAAAGGCCAAACCGACCTCCGCGGGACGACGCTTCGTCGTCAAGGTCACCGCGCCCGGTCTGCACAA
This sequence comes from uncultured Gammaproteobacteria bacterium, assembly GCA_963714915.1. Classification (GTDB taxonomy): domain Bacteria; phylum Pseudomonadota; class Gammaproteobacteria; order Chromatiales; family Chromatiaceae; genus Thiodictyon. Next base: position 106,464 of record CAVQQM010000003.1, on the reverse strand, counting down.
GGGTGCCCCCCACGCGCCACTGCTGGAGAAGAAGTCCAAGCACGGCGGGCGCAACAACCTCGGGCGCATCACGGTTCGCCACCAGGGCGGCGGTCACAAGCAGCACTACCGGGTGGTCGACTTCAAGCGCAAGAAGGACGGCGTTCCGGCCGTGGTTGAGCGTCTCGAGTACGACCCCAACCGCAGCGCCCACCTGGCACTGCTCAAGTACGCCGACGGGGAGCGGGCCTACATCATCGCGCCCAAGGGTCTGTCCAGCGGCGACAAGGTGCAGTCCGGCGAGGACGCCCCGATCAGCGCGGGCAACTGCATGCCCCTGCGCATCGTCCCGGTCGGCGCCCAGGTCCACTGCATCGAGATGCGCCCCGGCAAGGGAGCCCAGATGGCCCGTGCCGCGGGCAGCTCCGCCCAGCTGGTGGCGCGCGAGGGCAACTATGCCACCCTGCGCCTGCGCTCGGGTGAGATGCGCAAGGTGCACTCCGACTGCCGCGCCGTGATCGGCGAGGTGGGTAACTCGGAGAACAACCTGCGCAAGCTGGGCAAGGCGGGCGCGACGCGCTGGCGTGGTGTGCGTCCGACGGTGCGCGGCGTGGTGATGAACCCGGTCGACCACCCGCACGGTGGCGGTGAGGGACGCACCTCCGGCGGGCGTCATCCCGTCACCCCCTGGGGTGTCCCGACCAAGGGCCACAAGACGCGCAAGAACAAGCGGACCGACGGCATGATCGTTCGCCGTCGCGGCCGCAAGTAACCAAGTCGAGGTCTGAGCAAGTGCCACGTTCGATTCGAAAGGGACCCTTTGTCGATCACCACCTGGCGAAGAAGGTGGATGAGGCGGTCGCCCAAAACAGCAAGCGGCCCATCAAGACCTGGTCGCGCCGCTCCATGGTGCTCCCGGAGATGGTGGGTCTGACCATCGCGGTCCATAACGGGCGTGCGCACGTGCCGGTGCTCGTCAACGAGAACATGATCGGCCACAAGCTCGGCGAGTTTGCGCTGACCCGTACCTACCGGGGTCACGCCGCCGACAAGAAGGCGAAGAAGCGATAACAGGGGCCTGCGATGCGAGCCGAAGCAACACTGAAATACGCCCGGATCTCGGCACAGAAGGCCAGGTTGGTGGCCGACCAGATCCGCGGCCAGCGGGTCGAGACGGCGCTGGATACCCTGACCTTCAGCACCAAGAAGGGCGCCGTGATCGTCAAGAAGCTCCTCGAGTCGGCCATCGCGAATGCCGAGCACAACGAGGGCGCGGACGTCGACGAGCTCAAGGTGGAATCCATCCAGGTCAACGAGGGGCCGACCATGAAGCGGATCATGGCGCGCGCCAAGGGCCGGGCCAACCGGATCATGAAGCGCACCAGTCATATCACCGTGACGGTCGCGGAAGCCTAAGGGGAACAGGGGTCAGACATGGGACAGAAGGTTCATCCGAACGGCATCCGGCTCGGCATCGTCAAGGATTGGACGTCGAAGTGGTATGCCAACACCCGCGATTACGCGGAGTTGCTGAACAAGGACCTCGAGGTCCGTGCCTTTCTAAAGAAAAGGCTCGCGAATGCCTCGGTTAGCCGGATACAGATCAACCGGCCGGCGAAGAACGCCCACATCACCATCCACACCGCCCGCCCGGGCGTGGTGATCGGTAAGAAGGGCGAGGACATCGACAAGCTGCGCGCGGAGGTGTCGGCGCGGCTCGGGATCCCGGTGCACATCAGCATCGAGGAGATCCGCAAGCCGGAGCTCGACGCCCAACTGGTCGCCGAGGGGATCGCCCAGCAGCTCGAGAAGCGCATCATGTTCCGGCGCGCGGTCAAGCGCGCCATCCAGAACACCATGCGCCTGGGTGCCGAGGGCATCAAGGTGATGGTCGCGGGCCGCCTCAACGGCGCGGAGATCGCCCGCAGCGAGTGGGCGCGCGACGGGCGGGTGCCGCTGCACACCCTGCGTGCGGACATCGATTACGGTTTTGCGGAGGCGCGGACCACCTACGGGGTGCTCGGCGTCAAGGTTTGGATCTTCAAGGGCGAGGTCTTTGGTGACCAGCCCGCGGAGGAATCGGCGCCGAAGACGGCCTCGCGGCCCGGCGGGAGACGGGGCTAAGTCATGTTGCAACCCAAGCGCACCAAGTTTCGAAAGCAGCACACGGGACGCAACCGCGGGCTGGCTCAGAGCGGCAACCGTGTGAGCTTCGGCGAGTTCGGACTCAAGGCGGTCGGTCGCGGTCGGCTCACGGCCCGCCAGATCGAGGCGGCGCGACGCGCCATCAACCGCCGGGTCAAGCGCGGCGGCAAGCTGTGGATCCGTGTCTTCCCCGACAAGCCGGTCTCCAAGAAGCCCTTGGAGGTCCGCATGGGCAAGGGCAAGGGCAACGTGGAGTACTGGGTGGCCCTGATCCAACCCGGAAAGATGCTCTACGAGATCGAGGGCGTGAGCGAGGAGCTGGCGCGCGAGGCCTTCAAGCTCGCGGCGGCCAAGCTGCCCATCCAGACCACCTTTGAGAGACGGACGATCCTGTGATGAAGGCGAAAGAGCTTCGAGGCACGAGCATGGAGTCCCTGCAGGAGCAGCTCGAGGGACTGCTGCGCGAGCAGTTCAACCTGCGCATGCAGCGTGGCGTGGGTCAGCTGACCCGCCCGTCCCGGATGAAGGCGGTCCGCCGTGACATCGCGCGCGTCAAGACCGTCATGGCAGAGCAGAAGGCAGGCGCACAGGCATGAACGAAGAGACTCTAGAGACCGGTGGCGACAGCAACCGGACCCTGACCGGGCGTGTGGTGAGCAGCGCCATGGACAAGACCATCACGGTGCTGGTCGAGCGGCGCGTCAAGCATCCGCTCTACGGCAAGTTCATGAGCCGATCGACCAAGATCCATGCCCATGATGAGGCCAACGACTGCGGTGCAGGGGATCTGGTCCGCGTCGAGCAGTGCCGGCCGCTCTCCAAGACCAAGTCCTGGCGTCTGCTCGAGATCCTCGAGAAGGCCCAGTAAGGCGCCGGCCCCAATAACAGGTAGAAACCCATGATTCAGATGCAGACCAACCTGGGGGTCGCCGACAACAGCGGTGCCCGGAGCGTGATGTGCATCAAGGTGCTTGGCGGGTCGCATCGGCGCTACGCGGGCATTGGCGATGTCATCAAGGTGACCGTGAAGGACGCGATCCCGCGCGGCAAGGTCAAGAAGGGCGATGTGTACAACGCGGTCGTGGTGCGCACCCGTAAGGGCGTGCGCCGTCCGGACGGCTCCCTCATTCGCTTCGACGGTAACGCCGCCGTGCTGCTGAACAACCAGCTTCAGCCCATCGGCACCCGTATCTTCGGACCCGTGACCCGCGAGCTGCGCGGCGAGCGCTTCATGAAGATCATCTCCCTGGCGCCCGAAGTGCTTTGAGGAGCGCACGATGCAAAAGATCAGAAAAGGCGATGACGTGATCGTCATTGCCGGTAAGGATAAGGGTAAGCGCGGCACCGTGCTGCGAGTGCTCGACGACGGCCATCTGTTGGTCGAGAACGTCAACATGGTCAAGAAGCACCAGAAGCCGAACCCTCAGAAGGGGCAGCCCGGCGGCATCGTCGACAAGGAGATGCCCCTGGATCGGTCCAACGTGGCCCTCTTCAACCCTGAGAAGGGCGGCGCCGACCGGGTGGGATTCAAGACCCTCGAAGACGGGCGCAAGGTGCGCGTATTCAAGTCGAACGGCGAAGTGGTCGACCTCTGACCCGGCTGTCACTGCGAGTAACACAGATGTCCAGGCTACAACAGCAATATCGCGACCAGATCGTCGGTCAGCTCAAGGAGCGGTTCGGCTTCCAGAGCGTGATGCAGGTGCCGCGTATCGAGAAGATCACCCTCAACATGGGTGTGGGCGAGGCCATCGCCGACAAGAAGGTGATGGACCACGCGGTCTCCGATCTGCGCACCATCTCGGGCCAGCAGCCGATCGTGACCAAGGCCAGGCTCTCGGTCGCGGGCTTCAAGATCCGCGAGGGCTGGCCGATCGGCTGCAAGGTGACCCTGCGCCGCGAGCGTATGTATGAGTTCCTCGACCGCCTGATCAACGTGGCCATCCCGCGTGTCCGCGACTTCCGCGGGATGAGCGCGAAGGCCTTCGACGGCCAGGGCAACTATTCGATGGGCGTCAAGGAGCAGATCATCTTCCCGGAGATCGACTACGACAAGATCGACGCCCTGCGCGGAATGGACGTGACCATCACCACCAGCGCGCGCAACGACGAGGAGGGCCGGGCCCTGCTCGAGGCATTCAATTTTCCATTCCGGACTTGATCGGCAGACAGGTACTATGGCGAAGATCAGCATGGTGGAGCGCGACAAGCGTCGCGCCGAGGCGGTGAAGAAGTATGCCGCCAAGCGGACGGCCCTCAAGGCGATCATCAATGATCGCAACGCGAGCTCGGAGCAGATCGACGAGGCGCTGCTGAAGCTCCAGAAGCTGCCCCGCGACGCGAGCCCCACCCGCCAGCGGCGCCGCTGCCGGGTGACCGGGCGTCCCCATGGGGTCTACCGTAAGTTCGGCCTGTCGCGGAACAAGCTGCGCGAGGCGGTGATGCGCGGCGATGTCCCTGGGGTGGTCAAGGCGAGCTGGTAGCCGGCCGGCCACCAGGCGCCCGAACTATTTCACCCGCGGGGCGCAGGTCCCGCACGCGCCCGGCCACTATCCTGGGTGGGGCGCAAGGGCCGCCGGGTGGTCGAACCGGTGGCCTCGACCTTTTTCAACTGGTGGGTATCGCGTCGATCCGACGGTCTGACCCGGAGAGAAGCACATGAGTATGTCGGATCCGATTGCGGATATGTTGACGCGTATCCGTAACGGCCAGCAGCGCGGCAAGATCACCATCGTGATGCCGTCGTCCAAGCAGAAGCTCGCCGTCGCGCAGCTCCTCAAGGACGAGGGTTATATCGCCGACGCCACGGTCGAGAGCAATGGCCCCAAGTCCGAGCTTTTCATCAAGCTCAAGTATTTCCGCGGCAAGCCGGTCATCGAGCTCTTGAAGCGCGTGTCCCGGCCGGGTCTGCGCATCTATCGCGCGCATGACGCGCTGCCGAAGGTCTGGGATGGCCTGGGTATTGCCATCGTATCGACCTCGAAGGGGATGATGACCGATCGTGCCGCCCGTCAGGCCGGCCACGGCGGCGAAGTCATCGCCTACGTCGCCTGAGCCGGGGGAAAGCGCCATGTCACGAGTAGCAAAGGCACCCATCTCGCTGCCCAAGGGCGTGAGTGTGGAGGTGTCCGGTCAGGCGGTGAAGGTCAAGGGACCCAAGGGCAGCCTGGATTGGGACGTTCATCCGACGGTGCGGGTCACCCAGGAGGACGGGGTACTGCGCGTCGCCCCGGCCGAGGGAGAGCAGGCCGCGTGGGCCATGGCGGGCACCACCCGGGCCCTCCTGAACAACATGGTTCAGGGCTGCGGGACGGGATTCCAGCGCAAGCTGACCCTGGTCGGGGTGGGCTATCGGGCCCAGGCCAAGGGTCCGGTGCTGAACCTGAGCCTCGGGTTCTCCCATCCCATCGACTATCCGGTACCCGAGGGGATCAGCGTCGAGACGCCGTCCCAGACCGAGATCGTCGTCACCGGCGCCGATCGCCAGCAGGTCGGTCAGGTCGCGGCCGAGATCCGCGCCTTCCGTCCTCCGGAGCCTTACAAGGGCAAGGGCGTCCGTTACTCGGACGAACAGGTCCTGCGTAAGGAAGCGAAGAAGAAATAAGGGGTGGCAGCAATGGACAAGAAACAGGCACGTCTGCGCCGCGCCACACGCGCTCGCGCGAAGATCCGCGAACTGGGCGCGTTCCGGCTGTGCGTGCACCGCACGCCCCAGCACATCTATGCCCAGGTCATCGCCCCCAGTGGGGACAAGGTCATCGCGAGCGCCTCGACGGTCGAGAAGGACCTGCGGGACGGCATCGAGGGGCACAAGGGCAACGCCTCAGCGGCGGCCCTGATCGGCAAGGCTATCGCCGAGCGGGCGCGGTCCGCGGGCGTCGAGACCGTTGCCTTCGATCGCTCTGGTTTTCGTTATCACGGTCGCATGAAGGCCCTGGCCGACGCGGCGCGTGAGAACGGCCTGAAATTCTAAGGGGACTGCAATGGGAAAGTTCGACAACAAGCCGGAGAGCAGCGACGACCTGCTCGAGAAGCTGGTGAACGTCAACCGGGTGGCCAAGGTGGTCAAGGGTGGCCGCCAGTTCGGCTTCGCCGCGCTCACGGTGGTCGGCGACGGCAAGGGCCGTGTCGGTTACGGCCGGGGCAAGGCCCGCGAGGTCCCGGTCGCCATCCAGAAGGCGATGGAGAGCGCCCGCAAGAACATGGTGGACGTGAAGCTCAACGGGACGACCCTGCAGTATCCCCTCCAGGGACGCCATGGGGCCGCGAAGGTCTATATGCAGCCCGCCTCCGAGGGTACCGGCATCATCGCGGGCGGCGCCATGCGCGCGGTCTTCGAGGTGCTCGGGGTGCAGAACGTGCTCGCGAAGTGCATCGGCACCAACAACCCCATCAACGTGGTGCGGGCCACCGTCGCAGGGCTCTCCAAGATGAACGACCCGGCGATTGTCGCCGCCAAGCGCGGCAAGACCGTCGAAGAGATCCTGGGGTGATCCATGGCTGACAAGAAGATGATGAAGGTGAAGCTCGTCAAGAGCACGGCCGGGCGGTTGGCCTCCCACCAGGCGACGGTGCGCGGCCTCGGGCTGCGGCGGATGCACCAGGTGGTCGAGGTCGAGGACACCGCCGCGACCCGCGGCATGGTCAACGCCGTGCCCTACCTGGTCCAGGTGGTGGAGGAATCCTGACATGAAACTCAACGAGCTCAAGCCGAGTCCCGGCAGCAAGCAGGCCCCGAAGCGGGTCGGCCGCGGCATCGGCAGCGGATTGGGGAAGACCTGCGGACGTGGACACAAGGGCCAAAAGGCCCGCGCGGGCGGCTTCCACAAGACCGGATTCGAGGGCGGTCAGATGCCGCTCCAGCGGCGCCTGCCTAAGGTCGGCTTCCGCTCCCGCACCGCCCTGACCCATGCCGAGGTGCGTCTCGGTGAGCTGGCTCGGTCGAGGGCGACGTGGTCGATCTCGCCTCCCTGATGCTGGCGGGCGTGGTCGGCCGCAGCACCAAGAGCGCCAAGATCTTCCTGTCCGGCAGCATCGATCGCGCGGTCACCGTGCGTGGCATCGGCGTGAGCAAGGGTGCGCGTGCCGAGATCGAGGCCAAGGGCGGACAGATCGAAGTCTAAACCGGAGCGAGCGCCGGATGGCAAAGAACGTCTCATCGGTCGGGCAGACCCTGGGAGGCATGGGGCGGCTCACGGAGCTGCGTCAGCGTCTGTTGTTCCTGGTGGGTGCCCTGCTGGTCTACCGCATCGGTACCTTCATCCCCGTACCGGGGGTCAACCCCGAGGCGTTGGCCATCCTGTTCGAGCAGAATCAGGGCTCGATCCTGGACATGTTCAACATGTTCTCCGGCGGGGCCCTCGAGCGGGCAAGCCTGTTCGCCCTCGGGGTCATGCCCTATATCTCCGCGTCCATCATCGTTCAGCTGATGACGGCGGTGATCCCGCACCTCGAGCAGTTGAAGAAAGAAGGTGAGCAGGGGCGGCGGAAGATCACCCAGTACACCCGCTACGGAACGGTCGTGCTGGCCACCTTCCAGGCGCTCGGCATCTCCATGGCCTTGCAGGGTCAGACGGCGGGCGGCTCGGCGTTGGTGATCAACGCGGGTCCAGCCTTCTTGTTCACCGCCACCGTGTCACTGGTCACGGGAACGATGTTCCTGATGTGGCTCGGCGAGCAGATCACCGAGCGCGGGATCGGTAACGGGATCTCGATGATCATCTTCGCGGGCATCGTCGCGGGTCTCCCCAAGGCGGTGGGCGGCACCCTGGAGCTGGTGCGCACCGGCGAGATGAACGCCCTCGCGGTGCTCGCCCTGTTCGCCCTGGTGCTCGCAGTGACCGCGTTCGTGGTGTTCGTGGAGCGCGGGCAGCGCCGCATCACGGTGAACTATGCCCGTCGTCAGCAGGGGCGGCGGCTGATGCAGGCCCAGAGCACCCATCTGCCCCTGAAGCTCAACATGGCCGGCGTGATCCCGCCCATCTTTGCCTCGAGCATCATCCTGTTCCCGGGCACCCTGGGTCAGTGGTTCGGCAGCGACGAGCGCTACCGCTGGCTGGCGGACATCACCGCCAAGCTGTCGCCCGGTGAGCCGCTCTACGTGATCCTGTACGCGGCCGCGATCATCTTCTTCTGTTTCTTCTACACCGCGCTGGTGTTCAACGCGCGGGAGACGGCCGACAACCTGAAGCGCTCCGGCGCCTTCATCCCGGGTATCCGGCCCGGCGAGCAGACCGCGCGCTACATCGACGGGGTGATGACGCGGCTCACCGCCGCCGGCGCCGTCTACATCACGTCAGTGTGTCTGCTGCCAGAGTTCTTGATCGTGAGCTACAACGTGCCTTTCTATTTCGGCGGCACCTCGCTGCTGATCGTGGTGGTGGTGGTCATGGACTTCATGGCCCAGGTGCAGGCGCATCTGATGTCACACCAATACGAAGGGTTGATGAAGAAGGCGAATTTGAAGGCCCCGGGCGCTGGGATGCTTCGCTGAGTAACGAGCGCCCTCGGTTCCTTGAAGGAGAACAAGCATGAAAGTACGTGCATCCGTGAAGAAGCAATGCCGCCACTGCCGCATCATTCGGCGGAACGGCTCGGTCCGCGTGATCTGTAAGGATCCCCGGCACAAGCAGCGCCAGGGATAAAAATCCCCGATTGACCGGGGATTTCCGCTTGGTATAATGCGCGGTTTACCGCGAGGCAATTTTTAAGACAAAGGGTTTGCGCAATGGCTCGTATCGCCGGTGTCAATATCCCAGAGAAGAAGCACGCCGTGATCGCGCTGACGTCGATCTATGGCATCGGCCGGGTGCGGGCGGGCGAGATCTGCGACGCCTGTGGGGTTCCGCGTGCCACCAAGGTGCAGAACCTGACCGAGGAAGAGGTCGACAAGCTGCGCTCCGAGGTCTCCAAGTACACCGTCGAGGGTGACCTGCGCCGCGAGGTGTCGATGAACATCAAGCGCCTCATGGACCTCGGCTGCAATCGCGGCATCCGGCATCGTCGCGGCCTGCCGCTGCGGGGCCAGCGCACGCGCACCAACGCGCGCACCCGTAAGGGACCGCGCCGCCCCATCAAGCGCTGAGATTGCCCCGACGCTGCACATCACTGGTAGAGGCGAATGGCTAAACCGACCCGAACAGTAAAGAAGAAGATCCGCAAACAGATCGCGGATGGCGTGGCCCATGTCCACGCCTCGTTCAACAACACCATCATCACGATCACCGATCGCCAGGGGAATGCGCTGGCCTGGGCGACCTCGGGCGGTTCCGGTTTCCGCGGCTCCCGCAAGAGCACCCCGTTTGCCGCTCAGGTGGCAGCCGACAAGGCCGGTCAGGTCGCCAAGGAATATGGTCTGCGCAACCTCGACGTGAACGTGAAGGGCCCAGGTCCCGGGCGTGAATCGGCGGTCCGCGCCCTGAACAACGCGGGTTTCAAGATCACCAGCATCACCGACGTGACCCCCATTCCGCACAATGGGTGCCGCCCGCCCAAGAAGCGCCGGGTGTAAGGGAGCAAGACGACATGGCACGCTATACCGGCCCAACCTGTAAGCTCGCGCGGCGCGAAGGGACCGACCTTTCCCTCAAGAGTCGCGCTCGTGCACTCGACGACAAGTGCAACCTCGAGAAGCCGCCTGGGCAGTCTGGCGACCGTCGTCGCCGGCTCTCGGACTACGGTGTCCAGTTGCGCGAAAAGCAGAAGGTCCGCCGTATCTACGGCGTCATGGAGAAGCAGTTCCGCAACTATTACAAGCGGGCGGCGCAGGCCAAGGGCGCGACCGGCGAGAACCTGCTCCAGCTCCTCGAGCGGCGTCTCGACAACGTGGTCTATCGGATGGGCTTCGGCGCCACCCGTGCGGAAGCGCGCCAGCTGGTCAGTCACAAGGGCATCCTGGTGAACGGCCGCATCGTGAACGTCGCCTCCTATGCGGTCACTAGCGAGGACGTGGTCGAGGTGCGCGAGGCGGCCAAGAAGCAGGTCCGTGTCCAAAACGCGCTGGCCCTGGCCGAGCAGTACGGATTTCCGGAATGGGTGGACGTGGACACCAAGGGCTTGAAGGGGGTGTTCAAGCGCATCCCCGACCGCTCGGATCTGCCCGCGGACATCAACGAATCGCTGATCGTCGAGCTGTACTCCAAGTAAGGAGTGCCGGAGAGGGTACGAATGACTGAGATTGGCGAGTTTTTACGACCGAGGATCGTCAAGGTCGAGGAGGTTTCGGGCGGCTCGCATCGTGCGCGGGTCTCACTCGAGCCACTCGAGCGCGGCTTCGGACACACCCTCGGCAACGCCCTGAGGCGCATCCTGCTCTCTTCCATGAGCGGTTGCGCGGTCACGGAGGTCGAGATCCAGGGGGTGCTGCACGAGTACACCACCCTCGAAGGGGTCCAGGAGGACGTCCTGGAGATCCTGCTGAACCTCAAGGGGCTGGCGATCTCGCTGAACGGCAAGGATGAGGCGACCTTCACCCTGAGCAAGCGCGGACCGGGTCCGGTCCTCGCCGGTGATATCGATCTTGGCCACTCTGGGGTGATCGCAAACCCGGAACTGGTGATCGCCAACCTCACCACCGATGCCGAGCTCAGCATGACCCTGACTGTGCGGCGTGGGCTCGGCTATGAGCCGGCGACCCAGCGCGAGGTCGAGGGTGCGGAGGATCGGCCCATCGGCAAGCTGCCTCTGGACGCCTCCTTCAGCCCGGTGCGCCGGGTCGCGGTGGAGGTCCAGTCGGCGCGCGTCGAGCAGCGGACCGATCTCGACCGGCTGGTCATCGATCTGGAGACCAACGGGACCATCGATGCCAAGGCGGCGATCCAGCGGTCCGCTCAGATCCTGCGCGATCAGCTCTCTAGCTTCGTGGCCCTGGAAGGGGCGCCGATGCCCGAGGGGCTGCCGGCGGAGCCAGCGCGTGAGCCGACCTTCGATCCCATCCTCCTGCGTCCGGTGGACGATCTGGAGCTCACGGTGCGCTCGGCTAACTGCCTCAAGGCCGAGAACATCTATCTCATCGGCGATCTGATCCAGCGCACCGAGGTGGAGCTCCTGAAGACCCCGAACCTGGGCAAGAAGTCCCTCACCGAGATCAAAGACGTGCTCGCCACCCGCGGGCTGTCGCTGGGCATGCGGCTCGAGAACTGGCCGCCCGAGAACATCGAAGAGCTCAGCATCCGATAACGCGTTTCGAGTACACCAAGATGCGTCACCGCAAGGCCGGAAGGCACCTCAATCGAACCAGCTCCCATCGGGAGGCCATGTTCCGCAACATGGCCTCGTCCCTGATCCGTCACGAGCTGATCAAGACCACGCTGCCCAAGGCCAAGGAGCTGCGGCGGGTCGCCGAACCCTTGATCACCATGGCCAAGTCGGACTCGGTGCACAAGCGCCGCCTGGCCTTCGCGCGGCTGCGCGACAAGGAGGCGGTGGGCAAGCTCTTCATCGAGCTGGGGCCGCGGTATGTCGATCGCCCGGGCGGCTATCTGCGCATCCTGAAGTGCGGTTTCCGCGCCGGGGACGCCGCGCCCATGGCCTATGTGGAGCTGGTGGACCGGCCCGCCGTGGTTGAGGCCGTCGAGGACGAGGCGGACTGATCGGGGCTGCCCCGTTCGTTCGCAAGGAGCCGGGCAGTCGCCCGGCTTTTTGTTTCTGGCGGGATGAGCGCCCGCCGGCCGCCGCCTGCCACCGGACGGGTCGACCCGACGGCCGACCTTGGGCCCTGGGTGCTCCCGCGGCCCGACCGATGTAGCGCGACCGGGCATCGGCGCCTTTCGTGATCGGTTCGTGACACAATCCTGGTGGTCGCCACCCGGGATTCCCGATGCCCTCGATCGTCGACCGCTATCTGATCGCCGAGGTCGCCAAGACCTTCCTCGCGATCGTCCTCACCCTCATGCTGATCCTCGTCAGCATGCTCTTCCTGCGGACCCTCGAGCAGGTCAATCTCGGCGCCCTGAACATCGACCTGGTGCTGCGCCACCTTGGGCTTCAGTTGCAGACCAGCGGCTCGAGCATCCTTCCGCCGGCCTTCTTCATCACGGTGCTCGCGACCCTTGGACGCCTCGCCAAGGACAGCGAGCTCATCGCGCTGAACGCATGCGGTATCGGGCCGGGTCGGGTCTATCGCGCCTTGCTGGTGCTGGCCGTTCCGGTGGCGGCGGCGACCGGCTGGTTTGCGCTGGTTCTGCAGCCGGCCGCGGTCGCCGAGATCATGGAGCTGCGGCTCCAGCAGAAGGAGCAGACCGCCCAGGTGGCCGGACTCCAGGCCGGCCGCTTCTATCTCCAGGAGGATGGCCAGCTGGTCGTCTACGTCGGAGAGATCCGCGAGCGGGAGGGTCTGAGGCGGGTCTTCTTGCTGGATCGGCGAGAGGGGGTGGCGCGGGTGGTGGTGAGCGAGTCCGGTCGTCACGGACGCGATCCCGAGAGCGAGGATCATCTGGTCACCCTGGTGGACGGGCACCGATTCGACGGCACGCCCGGCGAGGCCACCTTCCTGGTCGCGAGCTTCGAGGAGTATCAGGTGCGCATCCGCTCCCAGGAGCGGGAGCAGCGGGCCATCTCCAAGCGATCCGCGGCGCCGACCTCTAGCCTCATCGGCAGCGACGATCTGGCGGATCGTGCCGAGCTCGAGCAGCGCTTCGGCGCGACACTCTCGATCTTCGTCCTGGCGGTGATGGCGATACCCCTGGTGGCCTTGTCGCCGCGACAGCGCACCTCGGGGCGGCTGTTCATCGCCTTCCTGGCCTACTTCGCCTTCTTCAATCTCCAGCGCCTGGCGGACAGTTGGCTGATCGGGGGCGCGACGCCGCCGTGGCTCGGCGGCCTCTGGTATCAGCCGCTGGTCCTCGCGCTGGTGTACCTGATGCTGGTGCCCGACAGCCTGTGGCTCAGACGCCTGAGACGGCGGCTCTCGGGGGATCGCGCGAGGTCCGCGCCCGCGGAGTCCCTGCCGCCAGGTTGACCGATCGGCGCGCGGCCCTCAACCCTGGCTGGACTTGGGTCGCGGTCGCATGACGAGCCCGGCGATCAGCACCGCGACGGCCACCAGGGCGACGATGATGGTCGCCAGGGCGTTGATCTGGGGCGAGACCCCCATGCGTACGCTGGAATAGATCACCATCGGCAGGGTGGTCGATCCGGGGCCCGAGACGAAGCTCGCGATCACCAGGTCGTCGAGTGACAGGGTGAAGGCCAGCAGCCAACCCGAGAGCAGGGCCGGTGCGATCAGCGGCAGGGTGATGGTCAGGTAGACCTTGAGCGGACGGGCACCCAGATCCTTGGCCGCCTCCTCCAGCGAATGGTCCATCTGCGCCAGGCGGGAGCGCACCACTACGGCCACGTAGGCCATGCTGAAGGTCATGTGCGCGATGGTGATGGTGTCGAAGCCGCGCCCATTGGGCCAGCCGATGGTCTGCTCCATGGCCACGAACAGCAGGAGCAAGGAGAGTCCGATGATCACCTCGGGCATCACCAGGGGCGCGGTCAGCAGGAGCTCGAAGCTGCCGCGGCCCCGGAAGCGGCCGTGACGCACCAGGGCGTTGGCCGCCAGGGTGCCGAGGACGACCGCGAAGGTCGCGTTGGTGGCCGCGATGCGCACGCTGAGCCAGGCCGCGTCGAGGAGCTGCCGATTGTCGAGCAGCTCCCGGTACCACTTGGTCGAGAATCCCGACCAGACGGTCACCAGGCGGGATTCGTTGAACGAATAGATGATCAGGAGCAGCACCGGGACATAGAGGAAGGCGAGGCCCAGCCCCAGCAGGGTGTAGAGCTGCCAGCGCCCGTTCCTCATGGGCCGCTCCCAGAGAGACGCTGCTCCAGCCGTTGGAGCAGGACGAAGGGGATCACCAGCAAGCCGAGCAGGCACACGGCGAGGGCCGATGCCAGGGGCCAGTCCTTGTTACCGAAGAACTCGGTCCAGAGCATCTTGCCCACCATCAGGCTGTCGGGGCCACCGAGCAGGTCGGGGATGACGAACTCACCCACCACCGGGATGAACACCAGCATGCTACCCGCGACGATCCCGGGCAGGGAGAGTGGCAGGGTGACGCGCAGGAAGGCCTCGAAGGGCCGGCACCCGAGGTCGGCCGCCGCCTCCAACAGCCCCAGGTCGAGCCGGGTCAGGTTGGCATAGAGCGGCAGGATCATGAACGGCAGGTAGGAATAGACCACCCCGATGTAGACGGCGGTCTGGGTATGCAGGATGGTCAGCGGCTCGTCGATGATCCCGAGCCCCATCAGTAGGCCGTTCAGCAGACCGTTCGGCTTCAGGATTCCGATCCAGGCATAGACGCGGATCAGGAACGAGGTCCAGAACGGCAGGATGATCAGCATCAAGAGCGGCAGGCGCGCCCGCTCCGGGGCGGTGGCGATCGCATAGGCCATCGGGTAGCCGATGAGCAGGCAGATCAGGGTGGAGACGCTCGCCACCCACAGGGAGTTGAGGAAGGCGTCCAGGTACAGCGGGTCCTCGAAGACCAGCCGGTAGTTCTCGAAGTTCAGCCGGATCTCGAGGATGGCGTCCTCGGCCCAGGCCCATAGGCTGGTGTAGGGCGGCTGCGCGAGTGCGGCCTCCGAGAGGCTGATCTGCAGGACGATCACCAGCGGCAGCAGGAAGAACACCCCCAGCCAAAGGTAGGGCACGCCGACGTTGAGCCGGCGGCTGTTGCGCCGATCGTCCCGGGCGCGGTCGGATTGGCGTTGGCCCCACATCCGAGGCTAGTCCGTGAGGACCACGCCGCTGGTGGGTGTCCATTCCATCGCGACCTCCTGCTCCCAGGTCAGTGCCTGCTCGGTCCGCGGCTGGATGTTGGTCAGGGTCATCTCGACAATCTTCTGCGGGGTCACGCGCACCCGGTAGATGGACACGTCGCCCAGATAGGCGATGTCCTCCACCACCCCCTTCACCTGGTTGACCCCGTCCTCGGCGTAGCTCGCGCAGGGGCGCAGCTTCTCCGGGCGGATGGCGACCGTCACCGGGGTCCCGACCGGGTGAGGGTGCAGGCTGCGCATGAGCAGGGTGCGTCCGACCTGGGTCTCGACCAGCACCTGATCGCCCCGGTTCTCCATCACCCGGCCCTCGAACAGGTTGACCGAGCCGATGAATTGGGCCACGAAGCGGTACTCGGGATACTCGTAGATGGCGGTCGGGGTATCCACCTGGAGGATCTGCCCGTCGTTCATGACCGCGATCCGGGTGGACATGGTCATGGCCTCCTCCTGATCGTGGGTCACGGTCACGAAGGTGATGCCGATGCGCTCCTGGAGGTTCACCAACTCGAACTGGGTGCTCTCGCGCAGGCGCTTGTCCAGTGCCCCCAGGGGCTCGTCGAGGAGCAGCAGCTTGGGATGCTTGGCGAGGCTGCGGGCCAGGGCCACCCGTTGCCTCTGGCCGCCCGAGAGCTGATCGGGTTTGCGGCGTGCGAGCCCCTCGATCTGGAGCAGGGCGAGCATCTCCGCGACCCGTTCCGCCCGCTCCTTGCGCGGCATGCGGTCCTGCTTGAGGCCGAACTCCACGTTCTGTGCCACTGACATGTGGGGGAACAGGGCGTAGGACTGGAACATCATGTTCACGGGCCGCGCGTAGGCCGGCACGTCGGTCACGTCGGCCCCGTCGATGAAGATGCGGCCCGAGGAGGGTCGGTCGAGGCCCGCAAGCATTCGCAGCAGGGTGGACTTGCCGCAGCCGGAGCTGCCGAGCAGGGAGAAGAACTCGCCCCGGAAGATGTCGAGGCTCACGTCGTCGACCGCGTAGACGTCGCCGAACTTCTTCGTGACCCGGTCGATGCGCACGTAGGGTGCGGCCTTGGGGTCCTGCCAAGGCTCGAGTCGGCGGCGCTCGGTTGCGGCGGTCATGTGGAGTCCCCCGGGGGGCGCAGCATCACCGTTGGGACTTGATGCGCGTCCACAGCCGGTTCAACTGGCGCAGCGTCTTGTCGTCCTCGGTCTTGGTGACGAACAGCTTGGCCTTGACCGACTCCGGGGGATAGATGCCCGGGTCGTTGCGTAACGACTCATCGAGCAGCTCCACCGACGCCTGGTTCGGATTGGCATAGAAGACATAATTGGAGACGGCCGCGATCACCGCCGGATCGAGCAGATAGGCGATGAAGGCATGGGCCGCCTCGGGATTCGGTGCGTCCTTGGGGATGGCGATCACGTCGGTCCACAGGACCGCGCCCTCGCGCGGGATCGCATAGCTCACCTCGACCCCCTTGCCCGCCTCCTCGGCCCGGGTCTGGGCCTGCAGGACGTCCCCCGAGTAGCCCTGGGCGATGCACAGATCGCCGTTGGCGAGATCGCTGATGTACTGGGACGAATGGAAGTAGCGGATGTGCGGGCGGGCCTGACGCAGCAGGTCGGCGGCGGCATCGAGGTCCTCCGCGGAACGGCTGTTCGGGTCCTTGCCCAGATAGGTGAGGGCGGCGGAGAAGACCTCGATCGGGTCGTCGAGCAGGCTGATCCCGCAAGAGGCGAGCTTGGCGGCCTGCTCCGGGTCGAAGATCAGCCCCCAGGTATCGGTCGCCGCATCGGCCCCTAGCGCCGCCGCGACCTTGGTCGGGTTGAGCCCGATCCCGGTGGTGCCCCACATGTAGGGCACGAGAAACTGGTTGCCCGGATCCAGGTCGGCCAGGCTCTCCATGATCGCCGGATCCAGTCTGTCGAGCCCGGGAAGCTTTGACTTGTCCAGGGGCAGGTAGAGTCCCGCCGGAATGTGTCGCGCTGCGAACGGCCGGGCGGTCGGGAAGATGAGATCGTAGCCGCTGCTGCCGGCGAGGAGCTTCGCCTCCATCACCTCGTTGGAGTCATAGACATCGAGTACCGGTGAGATGCCTGACTTGGCCTTGAAACCCTCCAGGGTGTCCTCGGCGAAGTAGTCGCTCCAGTTATAGATGTGGACGCGGTCCTCGGCTGCCAGCGCGGAGAGGCAAGCGAGCGACAGGCCCAGGACGACGGCTCCCAGGCCGAGTGGCTGTTTTGACATCGACGATACCCCCGGAGGTCCAGCTTGCGGACTGCGGCCGCGGCCCGCCGGCCGCCGTAAGGCGGCCGGACCGGCATCCTACTTCAAGCGGGCCTGGGGGGATATCGTGTCATGCGGCGGCGCGCCTGGGGGCGGGCGGCGCGGCGGCGACCTCCAGCCCCTCCAGTCGCATCCTCAACGGGCCGTGACGCCGTTCGGCGTCGCGGCGCGCCCATTGGATGGCCGCGGTGATCGAGAGTGCCTGGATGACGTCACCCCGGTCCACCCGGCAGTTTCGATCGTCGAGCCGCTCGATATGGCGGAGGAAGGCCTCGACGAGGGTCGCGACCTGGTCGGGGTCGCGGGTCTCGGGAAGCAGGGGCAGCTCCACATCGAACCGGGGATCGGCGGTAAATGTATTCATGGGACGAATTCCTCTCTTGGGTTGCCAATGTAGCGGGTCGGGATGCCGGACGGTGGTGGCGCGTCATGCGCGGTGCTGGATCGCTCGACGGCGGCGAAGGTGCCCCGCAGACGGACGAAGCGCGGCGATTGCCAGGCGGATTGGCCTGGATCCTGGAAGAGCGCGGGCAGGAGCTCGGCCTGGGCGGGGCCCGGGCCAGTCGCGGCCAGGGTCGGCGCCTCGGCGGGTCGCCAGAGACCGTGGTTGATCAGTGAACCGGCGACCAACAAGACGACGGCCGCGGTGCCCAACCAGAGGGGTTTCGAACCGCCGGCGCTTGGACAAGGATTGGACAAATCGTCTCGAGTCGCCACTTTAGAAGCTCCGAAGCGTCCTGGCTGTGCCGGACCTGTCACCGCCGCTCGGTCATGTTTTGGATGTGTCCATGACATGCCTGGACATTAGGTGAGCGATTTAGGTCTGTCAAACAAGAAAACCTGTACAATATCTTTTCAAGCGAACCAGCAGACGGGGTCAAGAGCGTGAGCGACAATGGATCGACCAATCCGCCGACCTACCGAATCGGTGCCGTATCCCGATTGACCGGGGTCCCAGCCGATACTTTGCGCGTCTGGGAGCGCCGCTACGCCGCGGTGACCCCCTTCCGTGCCGACTCCGGGACGCGCCTGTACGGCGCCGAGGACGTCGGCCGACTCGCCTTGATCAAGCGCTTGGTGGATCGCGGCGACGCCATCAGCAGCGTCGCCAACCTGAGCCTCGCCCAACTGCGCGAGCGCGTGAGCGGGGCCGACCTGCCCGGGGCCGACGAGCGTCCGACGCGGCCCTGTCGCATCGCGGTCATGGGGGCGGCCCTATCGGAACGGCTGAGCCGCGAGGCCCCGGTCCTCGAGGGCCTCGACCTGGTCGGCCTGTATGACGACTCGCGGACCTTCCTGTCGGGGGCCGCGGCGGTCGATCCCGACGTGGTGCTCTTCGACTACCCGTCGCTGCATGGCGACCAGATCCGCGATATCGCCAACCTCTTCGCCCAGTCGGGCGCGGCGCGTGCCATCGTCCTCTACGGCTTCTCGTCGCGGGCGACCCTGGAGCGCCTGGACGCCCGCCGGATCCTGACCAAGCGCGCCCCGGTGGACGTGGGCGAGCTGCGCCGTTGGTGCCTCGCCCTGCATCAATCGGCGGGTGCGGCACCGCCGGTCGACGAGCGGCTCGACGAGGCGGCCGCGGGGATCGCCTATCCGATCCCCCCCAGGCGGTTCACCGATTCGGAGCTCGCGCACATCGCGACCGTGCCGTCGAGCGTGCGCTGCGAATGTCCGCACCATCTGGCGGACCTGGTCTCGGCACTGGCAGCCTTCGAGGCGTACAGCGAGGAGTGCGAGAATCGCAACGCCGAGGACGCCGCCGTGCACGCCTTCCTACATGCCTCGACCGCCCGTGCTCGCGCGCTGATGGAGACCGCCCTGGCGCGGGTGGTCGAGGCCGAGGGGATCGCCGTCGATCCGGAGGAGGCCCGGACGCCCAGCGTGAGTCGGCCCTCCATCTCCAACGGGGCAGGTGACGAGACCTCGCACGGGGGATGAGGGGGCTCGGGTCGTGCCTCGTGCCATCCCTGGCGCGGCCCGCTACACCCGCAACCCTGGTGCCGTTCGGGCGTACGGGATGCGGCGCGGCTCGCGTTAAACTCACGGTCTGCCGCCGCGGAGGGGACGATCCCGGCGTCTCCCGACCCTTGTCCCGCACCTGAAGGATCCCCCCATGATCTCCCTACTGGACTACGGCGCTGGCAACGTACGCAGTCTGCGCAACGCCATCCATGCCCTCGGCTTCTCCCTGACCGAGATCGAGAGGCCATCCGACATCTTGAAGGCCGAGCGCCTCATCTTCCCCGGCGTCGGGGCCTTCGGGGCCGCGATGGAGCGCCTCGAGCGCCTGGGCTATGTGGAGCCGCTGCGGGAGTACCTGGCCCAGGGGCGTCCTTACTTGGGTATCTGTATCGGTCTCCAGACCCTCTTCGAGGGCAGCGACGAGTCCCCCGGGGTGTCGGGGCTCGGGCTGATCCCGGGTCGGATCAGGCGCTTCGCGGGCGAGGGTCTCTCGGTCCCCCACATGGGCTGGAACGGGGTCCGGGTGGAGCGGCCATCCGCTCTGTTCAGGGACTACCAGGGCGAGAAGCTCTATTTCGTGCACTCCTATCATGCCGAGCCGGGCCCGGAGAACGCCGACTGGCAGCTGGCCAGCACCGACTACGGCCGGCCCTTCGTCAGCGCCGTGCAGCGCGGGCGTGTCGCCGCTGTTCAGTTCCATCCCGAGAAGAGCGGGGCCGCGGGTCTGCGGCTCCTGCGGCACTTCCTGGCCGGCGAGGAGCCGGCGCCGGAGGACTTCCGGGCGGACCCCGCGCCCACCCGATTCGCCAAGCGCATCATCGCCTGCCTGGACGTGCGCACCAACGACGCGGGTGACCTGGTGGTGACCAAGGGCGATCAGTACGACGTGCGCGAGGCCGGCGAGGTCCGCAACCTCGGCAAGCCCGTGGATCTCGCAAGCCGTTATTACGAGGAGGGTGCGGACGAGATCACCTTCCTCAACATCACCGCCTTCCGCGACTTCCCGCTCGCCGACCAGCCCATGCTCGAGGTGCTGCGGCGCACCTCCGAACGGGTCTTCGTCCCGCTCACCATCGGCGGCGGGATCCGTGCCTTCACCGACGCCGAGGGGCGCCACTATTCGGCCCTCGACGTGGCCGACGAATACTTCCGCTCCGGCGCGGACAAGATCTCCATCGGCTCGGACGCCGTCGAGGCCGTGCAGGCCTACCGGGCGCGCGGCGGGGGCGATGGGCAGAGCGCCATCGAGCAGATCGCCCGGGTCTACGGGAATCAGGCGGTGGTGATCTCCATCGATCCGCGGCGGGTCTATGTGGATTCACCCCAGGCCACGCCCCATGTCACGGTCGAGACCAAGACCCCGGGACCCAACGGCGAGCGGTTCTGCTGGTTCCAGTGCACCGTGAAGGGCGGACGCGAGGGCCGTGACCTGGATGCCGTGGAGCTCGCCCGGGTCTGCGAGGCGCTCGGGGCGGGCGAGATCCTGGTGAACAGCATCGACCGCGACGGGACCGGCGCCGGCTTCGATCTGGAGCTCATCGGCGCGGTACGCGCCGCCGTGGGGATCCCGGTGATCGCCTCCAGCGGCGCCGGAAGGGTGGAGCACTTCGCCGAGGTCTTCGAGACCACCGGTGTGGAGGCGGCCCTGGCGGCAGGAATCTTCCATCGCCGTGAAGTGCCGATTCGGGCGGTCAAGGACTACCTGAGCGCCCAGGGCATCGAGACGCGGGACTGAACGGGGTCTAGAGGCGGCGAGGCCGCGGAGACATGAGGTACTAGGGTGAGTCAGGCTCAGGTGATCGGGCGACGGTGGGGTGCGCGGGTGGCCGGCATCCTCGTTGCGGCCGCCCTGCTCGCCGGCTGCGCGTCGGGCGGTCGTTCGCTGCTCTCCAGCGCGGCCAAGCCGCCCGACGGCCTCAGCCGGGACGAGCTGCTGAGCCGCGTCGCCGCCTGTCATCTTCTGCGCGTGGGCCAGACCCTCGATCCCAAGGTCACCGATGCGACGGTGCTGGCGGCGGTCCAGAAGTACCAACTGGAATTCGAGGACGTGGTGCGCCGGGCGAACCTGTTGGTCGCGCGCTATCAGACGGACGGTGCGGGGCTGATCCTGCTCGCCGACGAATCCTGCCAGCAGCTCGCTTCTGCCACCCAGGTGAGCCCGGCCCTGGTCCGTCTGGAGGCCGACGGCCGACCGCGGGCGGTCTGGCTGCGCGTCGACGACGCCGAGATCGGCGATGGGTTCGCCGAGCGCGTGATCCGCGAGCTGCGCTCGAAGAAAGCGGTGGGACTGATCATCAACAGCCCAGGCGGATCGGTCTTCGAGGCCCGCAAGCTTGGACGTTATCTGCGCGCCAACGGACTGAGGGCCGCCGTCGACCGGGCCTGCGTCTCGGCCTGCATCGACGTGCTCGCCGGCGGGGCCGAGCGCTATGTCACCCGCGCCGCGCGCCTGGGCATCCACCAGAGCAAGGTGCCCGAGCGCTACAGCAGCCATGCGGGCGGACAGCTCTATGTGGCGGACTCCTTCCGCTATCTGCGCGAGATGGGCGTGGACGCCGACGTCGCCATCGCGGCGGCCTCCATCCCCAACGACAGTTTGCTCCTGATCTCCCTCTCCGACGCCCTTCAGACGCGACTGGTGACCGCCGTCGTCGATGATCTGTGAGCCTGCTCGGCGCGCCTGGCCGCCGTGAAGAGGGCCTTGACAGGGGGTGCCCGGATGATGTTTTGCACAGCCCGATCCCGGACATCTGCTGCTGACAACTCGGGCGTTCGCCCAGCCTGACACCTGGGGAGAGCCATAAGGCGCTGTTTTTAAAAGCGCGTTTTCTTCAGGTGCCATGCGCCGGGAACAAAATCCAAAGGATTGAGCCCATTGCGCCCTGAGGGACGAATTCCGCGCACAGAGTTATCCACAGATTGGCGCGGGTGCCGCGGGCCACCGGGGCGAGCGGGCGCGCCGGTATAATCGCCGCCACTCCAAGAGATCGCCGGCGCGCGGAAACGACTTGAAGCAGAGCCTCTCGACCTCGCGTCTGATCCGCATCGTCCTCGCCCTCGGGCTCGGCTTGCTGGTGCTCCTGATCCTGTGGGGCGTGCTGATCCTCACCGAGACCGGGATGAGCGTCTACGATCGTCTGGATCGCGGGCCGGACTGGTTCTTCTGGATCTATCTCTCGGCCTTCCTGGGGATCAGCGCGGTCGGCGGCGTGTTCCTGTGGCGGCTGCTGCGACCCTCGCGCAAGGCCAAGCCCGCCGCCGACCGCCCGGCCCCCGAGTCCCTGACCCGGGAGGCGATCGAGGCCCGCATCAAGACGGCCGAGTCCCAGGGCATCGACCTCGCCCAAGTGCGCCGCGAGCTGGCCCTGTTGCAGCAGCGCAAGGAGGCCGGGCGCATCCAGGTGAGCCTGTTCGGCGAGATCAGCGCGGGCAAGTCGTCCCTGATCAAGGCCTTGCTGCCGGAAGCGGAGCTGGCCATCGATGCGCGCGGCGGCACCACCCGCGCGCTCCATGCCTATAGCTGGAAGAGTCCGAGCGGCGACGAGCTGATCCTCACGGACATGCCCGGCACCAACGAGGTGGGCGGCGGGCTGGACGAGCTCGCGCGCGAGGAGGCCCTGCGCTCCCACGTGGTGGTCTATGTCTGCGACGGGGACCTCACGCGCAGCCAGTACGATGAGCTGGCCGCCCTCGCCGAGCTGGGCAAGCCCTGCATCGTCGCCCTCAACAAGGCGGATCGCTACCGGGAGGCGGAGCTGGACCAGATCCTCGGGCGCATCCGCGAGCGGCTGGGCGAGCGTGCCCGCGTCGAGCTGGTGGCCGTGCGGGCGGGGGGCAGACGCGAGGTCACCCTGGTTCGCACCGACGGCAGCGAGGAGACCGTGGTGCGCGACCTGCCGCCGCGGGTCGATGCCCTCGCCGAGGCCCTCCAGCGCCATCTGGACGGCGACCCCGCCGTGCTCGATCGGCTGCGCGACACCAGTGTCTTCGTGCTGGTGGGCCGCAAGCTCGACGCCGCTGAGTCGGAGCACCGACGCCAGCGCGCAGAGGCCATCCGGGTGAGCTATTCGCGCAAGGCGATGATCGGCGCCATGGCGGCCATCACCCCGGGCTCGGACCTGATCATCCAGGGCTATCTCGGGGTGGCCATGGTCAAGGAGCTGTCCGCCCTCTATGACGTGCCCGTGCGCCAGATGGACACGGATCTGCTCCTCAAGCTCATCCAGAAGAAGGTCGCCCGCACCACGGCCATCATGCTCGCGGTGGCGGGAAATGCCCTGAAGTCCTTCCCCGGGGTCGGTACGCTGGCCGGTGGCATCGCCCATGCGGCGGCCTACGGTATGATCTTCGATGCCCTTGGGCGTGCCGTCGCCCAGTCTCTGGAGTCCCGCGGGGATCTCCGCCCCGCCCAGGCAGCCCAAGCGTTCGAGGAACAGCTCAGTGAAGATCTCGAGGCGTCTGCCCGACGTTTTGCAAGACTTGCCTTGGACCTCCGCCGTCAAGGACCTAAAAAGGACCAGGCCGAAGCCGGTTGACGGCGACGATCACCTGAGCCTGGCGCGGGAGAGCCTGCGCGAGCTGGTCCATGACGAGCGCATCCCGGCCGAGGTCCGCGACGCCCTGGCCGAGGACTATGAGCAGGTCCAGGCCATGCTCGACAAGCTCGAGCAGGGGCACATCCACATTGCCGCCTTCGGGCGGGTCAGCGTCGGCAAGTCCGCCACCCTCAACGCCCTGCTGGGCGTCCAGCGCTTCAGCACCAGCCCGTTGCACGGCGAGACCAAGGCCGCCCAGATGGGCCAGTGGGACGCCTACGATGCGGGCGGGGTCTTCCTCATCGACACCCCGGGCCTGAACGAGGTGGCGGGCGAGGCGCGGGAGGCCCTGGCCCACGAGGTGGCCGGCCGCTCGGACCTGGTCCTGTTCGTCTGCGACGGCGATCTTACCGAGAGCGAGATCAAGGCCCTGCGGGTGCTGGCCACCCATCACCGGCCGATCATCCTGGTCTTCAACAAGATCGACCGCTACACCAGGGACGAGCGGGTGGTCCTGTCGGAATCGCTGGTCCGCCACACCGCGGGGTTCGTCGATCCGCGCAATCTGGTCCTGATCAGCGCCGCGCCGGCGGAGCGGCTGGTGATCCTGGTGGACGAGGCGGGTAACGAGACCGAGTCCTGGCGCACCCCCAAGCCCGACATCGCGGACCTCAAGGATCGCCTGTGGCTGCTCCTGGAGAGCGAGGGCAAGACCCTCGCGGCGCTCAACGCCTCCATGTTCGCGGTGGATCTCAGCGAGCAGGTGGGCAAGCGCATCCTCAAGGCGCGCCGGGTGCTGGGGGCGCGGCTGATTCGCCACTACTGCGTCGCCAAGGGTGTGGCGGTGGCCTTCAACCCCATCCCGATCGCCGATCTGCTCGCCGCCGCCGCCATCGACGCGGGCATGGTCATGCACCTGTCGAACCTCTACGGGCTGCCACTCTCGCGCACCGAGGCCGGGGACCTGGTCAAGACCATCGCCACCCAATTGGCCCTGCTCATGGGGACGGTGTGGGCCGTGAATCTGGTCTCCTCGGCCATGAAGCTCGGCACCGGCGGGCTCTCTACGGTGCTCACCGGCACCGCCCAGGGGGCGGTCGCCTACTACAGCACCTATGTGGTGGGGCAGGCGGCCGAGGCCTTCCTGGCCCACGGCAAGTCCTGGGGTGAATCGGGCCCCAAGCAGGTGATCCAGGACATCCTGGACAGCATCGACCGCGACAGCATCCTCGCCCAGGCCCGGGCGGATATCGCTGGGCGGCTCAAGTCGGTGTAGAAGGATGCTGATCGAGAACACAGTTTCCGATGCGCTCGGTTTTTCAGCGCATCGCGTGCCTGAGGGTGTTGGGTCAGGTCCCGCTCGAGATGGTCAGCAGTGGGTCAGATCGTGGAGGAGAGTCCAGTGAGACCAGCCAGCCGTTTTGCGATCGCCTTGGCCCTCTCTTTCGCCGCCCCCCTGGGGCACGCGGAGAACTTCGACGGGCGGCTGCTCGCCGAGCAGGCCTGTCCGGCGCCCATCTCGATCCGCCGCCCGGACAACCCGGGCGATGTGGCCCTGGTCCCCGGTGAGACCTATCGGGTGATCGCCCGGAACAAGCGCGATGCCACCCATTGGCAGGTGCGTATCCAAGGCATCCATCCCCAGGACCGCTGGGTGGCCATCGACTGCGGACGGCTGCTGGGCGCGGACGAGTCGCCGCCAACGGCGGCCCCGGGTGAGACCCCTGCGGCCCCGGCGCGGGTCGCGCGACCGGAACGGCCGAGCTCCATGGCCGGCCAATTCGTGTTGGCGGCGAGCTGGCAGCCCGCCTTCTGCGAGCGCCGCGGCAGCAAGCCCGAGTGCCGGTCCCAGACCGCGGAGCGGCCCGATGCGCGGCGTTTCTCCCTGCATGGTCTGTGGCCCCAGCCTATCGGGAATCAGTATTGCGGCGTCTCGAGCCGCGAGCGGGACCGCTCGCGCTCCGGGGATTGGGACCGGTTGCCGGCCCCCGATCTCGACCCACAGACCCGGTCGGACCTTCCCGAGCGCATGCCCGGTGTCGTCTCCGACCTGCATCGCCATCAGTGGACCAAGCACGGAAGCTGCTACGGGACCGACGCGGACACCTATTTCGACCATGCCATGGCCCTGCTCGATCAGCTCAACGCCTCCTCGGTCCAGGCCCTGTTCGAGGAGGGCATCGGTCAGCGGCTGCGGGCGAGCGAGATCCGGGCGGCCTTCGATCGGGCTTTCGGCCGGGGCGCGGGCGAGCGGGTGCGGCTGGATTGCGACGACCAGGGACTGATCACCGAGCTACGCATCGGGCTCAAGGGCCCGATCAGCGACGACAGCCGGCTCGCGGATCTGATCCAGGCGGCGCCGACCCGCACGGTCGGATGTCGCGGCGGCTGGGTCGATCGCGCCGGACGCGGGCGCTGAGGGAGCCTCTCACCCGCACGGCTGCGGCATCGACGCGCCGAAGGCGCACCATCACATGACGGCCCCGGAGGTGCCCGATGGGCGATCCCGCCTTACAGTCAGCCAGCTACGACGACCTGCTCCAGGTTCCCGAGCACCTGGTCGCCGAGATCATGCGCGGGACGCTCCATACCCACCCGCGCCCGGGACCCCGGCATGCCCTGTCGGCGTCCACCTTGGGTGGCAAGCTGATCGACCCCTTCGGCACGGGCAGCCGGGGGCCTGGTGGCTGGTGGATTCTGGACGAGCCCGAGATGCACCTGGGCCCCGACGTGATGGTCCCGGACCTCGGCGGATGGCGCCGAGACCGGCTGCCGACCCTCCCCGACGCGGCCTGGATCGAGATCGTCCCGGACTGGGTCTGCGAGGTGTTGTCTCCGTCCACCGCCAAGATCGACCGCACCCTGAAGATGCCCCTCTATGCCCAGCACGGCGTCTCCCATCTCTGGCTGATCGACCCCCTGCTGCGGACCCTGGAGGCCTATCGGCTCACGGATCGGCGCTGGACCCTGGAGATCACCCTGAAGGATGACGACCCGGTCTGCCTCGATCCCTTCTCGGCGGTGGAATTTCCCCTGGCGGACCTCTGGGTCTGAGACCTGCTGGTTGCGCGCATATCGGAAACGAAAAACCCCAGGCGGCTGGGCCTGGGGTTCCTGGGCGGGCGTGGTCCGCGGGTTCGGTCAGACCTTCTTGGCCTCCATCATCTGCTCGATGATGGGCTGGAGGATGACCTCCATCGCCATACCCATCTTGCCGCCGGGCACCACCATGCTGTTGCGCCTGGACATGAAGCTGTCCTTGATCATGGAGAGCAGGCGGGGGAAGTCGACGTCCAGCTTCTCGGGCTGCTTGAAGCGGATGATGACAAAGCTCTCGTCGGGGGTGGGGATGTCGCGGGCGATGAATGGGTTAGAGGTATCCACCGTCGGCACCCGCTGGAAGTTGATGTCGGTCATCGAGAACTGGGGCGTGATGTGGCGGATGTAGTCGGGCATCCGGCGCATGATGGTGTCGACGATGGCCTCGGCTGAGTAGCCGCGCTCCAGGTTGTCGCGATGGATCTTCTGGATCCATTCGAGGTTGACGATCGGCACTACGCCGACGCCCAGGTCCACATGGCGGGCGACGTCGTCGTCCTCCGACACCACGAGACCGTGCAGGCCCTCGTAGAAGAGCAGATCGGTGTTCTCGGGCACGTCCTCCCAGGGGGTGAACTGGCCTGGATTGAGGTCCGTACCCAGGCGCGCGTTGTGGTGCGCGGCCTCCTCCTCGGAGTGGATGTAGTAGCGCTTCTTGCCGCCGCCGGTCTCGCCATAGCTGCGGAAGAGTTCCTCGAGGAGGTCGAAGCGGTTGGCCTCCGGGCCGAAGTGGCTGAGGTTGCGGTGGTCCTCGATCGCCTTGGCCATCTCGACCTTCATCTCGGCGCGGTCGAAGCGGTGGAAGCTGTCACCCTCGATGACCGCGGCGTTGATCCCGTCGCGATAGAAGATGTGCTCGAAGGCGCGCTTGACGGTGGTGGTACCGGCGCCGGAGGAACCGGTGACGGCGACGATCGGGTGTTTCTTGGACATGATGTTCTCCCCTGTTCTCTCGACTCGGCCGTCACCGCGTCGGACCCCGAGGGTCTGGCGCGCGGCGCCGGGGTTGCTCTCTATGTGACGCGGTAGCGGGCGGGCGTGGACCCGGCGAACCGGGGCGACGCGGGTCTGGCGGTGGGTACGGCGCCGACTGAAGTGGCCTATAAGCGCAAAAGTGTTGGCTAATATACCATGAGATTCGGGGCGTAATGCCACCCCGAGGACCGCCACGGGGCGCCCCTCGGCGTTCGAGACGGGCCGGCGAGCGGGCATGCGGGGCGGATCCTGGGGGAGGTGATTTGATGACGGAGAAGCGGGGTTTCCTCGGGCTGCCCGAGGGGATGGGTAGCCATCCCGAGTTCCAGTCGTCGCTGGTGCGCCTCGCGGTCTGGACCTTCGGGACCTGCTACATCTCGCTGGCCGCGCTGACCGGCTACCACAAGGTCGACGTCCCCTATTTCCTCACCCTCTTCTCGATCTTCACCCTGGTCTACCTGGGAATCTTCGTCAGTGTGCTGATGCGGCCCGACTGGCCCGTGCGCCGTTACCTCGCCCTGTCGCTCGACATCGTCGCCATCAGCCTCGCCATCTTCATCACCCGCGAGGCGATCAGTCCCTTCTATCTCCTCTACATCTGGATCTTCATCTCCGCCGGCACGCGTTACGGGACCCGGCATCTGGTGCTGGCCTCGGTGGAGGCTGTGGTGGCCTACTCCCTGGTCCTGATCGCACTCGACCAATGGCGTCAGCATCCCTTCGAGGCGGTCTTTTTCCTGCTCCTCCTGGTCCTCCTGCCCCTCTACCAGTTCTCCCTGGTGCGGCGGGTTCAGGTGGCCAAGGAGGAGGCGGAGCGCGCCAACAAGGCCAAGGGGGACTTCCTCGCCTTCATGACCCACGAGCTGCGCACCCCGCTGACCGGGGTCATTGGCATGACCGAGCTCCTCAAGGGCACCACGCTGGACCCAGAGCAGCGCGAGTACACCCTGGCCATCTCCAACTCGGCGAACGTGCTGGCCGCGCTGATCGGCGACATCCTGGACTTCTCCAAGATCGACGCCGAGCGTCTGAAGCTCGAGCACCAGCCCTTCGACCTGCGTGCACTCGCCCGCGAGGTGTGCGGCGTGCTGGAGAGCCAGGCCCTGGCGGAGGGGGTGGAGATGATCTGTCAGGTCGCTCCCCAGGTCCCGCGGACCATCACCGGCGACCAGCTCCGGGTGCGCCAGATCCTGTTCAATCTGCTCGGGAACGCGGTGAAGTTCACCGAGGAGGGCGAGATCGAGCTGCGGGTGGGCGTGCGCCAGGCGGAGGAGGGGATCAACGCGCCCCATCTGCTGCTCGAGGTGATCGATACGGGGATCGGCATCCCGGGGGAGAAGCTCGACGTCATCTTCGAGAGCTTCAGCCAGGCGGACGACTCCACCACCCGCCGCTACGGAGGCTCGGGGCTGGGCACCACCATCGCCCGTCAGCTCGCCGTCCTGATGGGCGGCGCCATCGGTGTCGACAGCCAGGAGGGCAAGGGCAGCCGCTTCTGGGTGCGTCTACCCCTGATCGGGGACGCGCTGCCCGAGGCGCCCCGACCGGTGCGACGTCTGGTGGGGCGGCAGGTCCTGGTGATCGAGCCCAACGCCACCCAGGGTCGACTGGTGTGCTCGGCCCTGGTGCGCGAGGGGATGGCCTGCCGGCGTTTCGCCAGGCTCGCGGATGCCCCCAAGGCCGCTCGACTGGCCAAGGAGGCCGATCTTTGGGTGATCGCCGACAGCCCGAGGGGCCGCGACTTGGAGTTGGAGCTGAGACAGTTGGCAGGCTTCGCGGGTGCGCAGCGCCCCTGTCTGCTCCTCACCTACGCCGCGCGCCGGCCCGCGGGGCGGCGCGATGGGGTTCGCTGTCTGCCCAAGCCGTTCCTGGCGGAGACCCTGGTCCGCGCGGCAGAGGATTTGCTCGGTCTGGCGGAGCCGTCCGACGACATCACGCTGGTCGCATCAGGATTAGGCCTCGACGCCTCCCGGCCTGCCCCCGGGGTGCGGGTGCTGGTGGCCGAGGACAACGCCATTGCGGCCAAGGTCATCACCACCTTCCTGACGAAGATGGGTTTCGACCACACCCACGTGGAAGACGGCGAGCAGGCCCTTCACGCAGCCCTCACGGAGCGCTACGGGATCGCCGTGGTGGACCTGCGCATGCCCAAGATCGACGGTATCGAGTTTGCGCGACGCTATCGGGCGGTGGCGCCCGATCATCCCATGCCCATCGTGGCCCTCACCGCCAACGCGGCCGAGGATGTCAAACAGACCTGTCTGGAGGCTGGTATGAACGACTTCCTCACCAAGCCCGTCAGCCCAGAGCTACTCCGCCAGACGGTGGAGCGCTGGGGCCTGCGGGACGCCCCGGCCGATGCCCCCTGGGCCGCCAGTCCCCCATCCGTTGCCGCGTCTCCCCAGGAGTGAATCGCCCCATGCGCCCCCAAAACCCCGTTATGGGTTACCTCGTCCTCGTCTGGCTGGCGGCCTTCGGGCTCGCCGGCTGTGGCGGGCTCACCAAACCCTGGATCGCGCCCGAGGTGAACCTGACCGGGCTCAGGGTCAAGGAGGCGGCCCTGGATCGCCAGACGCTCACCCTGACGCTCGCGGTCAGGAACCCCAACGACCGCACCCTGCCCATCAAGGCCATGACCTATCGGCTGAAGCTGGACGGTCAGCAGGTCGCGGAAGGGGGCGGGGCGCTGGATCGCCAGATCCCGGCCTTCGGTGAGTCGATGGTCGACGTGGACGTGACCGGGAGCCTGTTCGGCCTGATCGGCCGGCTGCCGGCCCTGGCCCTCAAGGACGCCCCGCTCGACTGGCAGATCGCCGGCACCGCCACCCTCGCCGGCGGCCTGGTCACCCTACCGTACCGCTACTCGGGGCAGATCGACGCCCAGAAGCTGCTCGCCGAGGCCATGGCCCGGGGACCCCGGTGACGGCCTGGCCGATGGACGACTGACGCCGGGGCGGGGTAGCGAGGCGGGTCGCGGCCACTACACTTGTCCCCATCGCAACGCCATCAGGCCGGGTAGATGAGCGAATCGGATAATCCAGCCGCCCAAGAGGACGAGACCGCCGTCGCGCGGGCCCCCGAGTCGGCACCGCCCACGCCTCAGGGGGCTCGCCGCCGCTCGCCCAGCATGCACGAAGGTATCGCCGTGTGGTGCGATTGCTGCTCCTGCGAGGCCGAGCCCTACTGGGTCGAGATCGCTAAGGAGATGGGTCTAGAGCTGGGTAGCGACTACGAGGACGAGCCGCGCTGACCCGCCGTCAGCCATCTGAGTCGTCGTCTCCGTCCGGCTGGTCGCGCTTCGGCCTTGCGGTGACGATCGACAGCACGACCACCAGCACCAGCAGGGGAAGCAGGATCCACTCCCACATTCGGGCCTCCTTCGTCTCTCTCGTTGGGCGCGGTCAGCGCTCGCCGACGGCGGACCCTACCAGTGCCCGGTACCCGGACTGCCTTTGAAGGGCCCCGCCAGATCGTCGGTGAGCCAGCCGCCGTAGAAGCCCCCGGCCTGTGGGCGCACGACCTCGCCGTCGAGGGTGCAGCGGACGCGCCCGGGATAGAAGGCGAGATGGTCGCGCAGCGCCGCGAAGGCGGGGCTCGGGTCCGGGTAGCTCCAGGCGACCGGCTCGCCGGGCCCATCCGCGAGGGCCCAGTAGCGAGCCGCCCCCTTCCACTCGCACAACGACCGCCCGGGCGCGGCTACCAGACGCGCGAGATCCACGTCCGTGGCCGGGATGTAGAAGGTCGGCGGACTTGCGGTCTCGCATACGCGCAAGGCGCGGGTCGTGCGGGCCAGCTCGAGCTCACGCGCGCTCACCACGACCGTCTTCCCCGGCCGGTCGATGCGCGGCGGTCGCGGGAAGTCCCAGACCGATTCCTGACCCGGTCCAGGGGTCTCAGCGAAGTCGGGTCGCTGCCGACCGGTGTATCGCCACATGGCCCAGTCCAGAACCTGAGCGCGACGGGCTAAAACCGCACCCTGAACGTCCCGCCCGCGAAGGGCGCCGTTTCGTAATCCGAGTCGTCGATCTTGTTGCCTCGGGCATCCTCCAGACGGAGGTTGCCGGCGGTCTTGGCCCCGGCGATCAGGCTAAAGGAAGCGGTCCGGCCGAGGTTGCGGGTCGCGGCGAAGTAGATGGGGATCGAGCTGTCCTGACCCACGCCACCCGGCGCCGTGACCCGGTCGTCCAGCCGGAAGCGCTCCTTCTCGTAGCGTGCGCCGAGGCCGAAGGACCAGGGCTGCGAGGGCTGCCACTCCAGAATGACACCGGGGCCGCGGGTAGCCGCCAGACCGCCGCCCGTGCGCAGGGTGAGCGTGTCGGCGATCCGCCAGTCGATCGCGAGCACGGGGAACAGGCTGGTGTCACCCTCGATCTCGGTGAAGGCGCCGAATCCGGGACCGATGCTCAGGCGGTCGTTGAAGCGGTAGCTGGCCGCCGCCAGCACGCCGCCGAAGGCCCCGTCGTCCAGTGACGCCCCGTCCTCTGCGGCCCAGCGCAGGCTCGGCGCCGCGAACAGGGTCCAACGCTCGCCGACCGCGGCGTTCAGGCTGACCCCGACCCGGGCGTTCCGGATGCTCGACCAGGGCGCCGTGGCGGCAAGCCCCGCGCCTGAGCCACTGAAGTCGTACCAGGTCTCCCCGTAGCCCAGGTTGATCCCGAGCCGCAGGTCCTGGGTGAGCGCTCGCGAGACACCAACCCGTACGTCGAGCTCGTTCAACGAGAAGGCGCCGCCATCGTTGATGTCGGACTCCCACTGGTGGAAGCCCAGCGCCTCCACCGAAAGACCCGATCCGCGCGAGGCCGGGTCCGCTGTCCACCCCAGTTGGGGGACGACCATCGAGACTGCGCCGAGCAGGATCAGGGGGAGCGGGGACATGCAAGGGGCCTTCGTGTTGGGTTCAGTGGGTTCTGGGGTGGATGGGCGAGACCGCGTGATCCGGGCCCTGTCTGCTGACAGCGGGGCAAGAGCCGCCGGTTCCTCTACTCCCTTGCTGGAGGTTGGGGCGTCGCGACGGAAATCCCTGTCTCCCCATGCGGGCGCACTGCCCCGCGCTGTCTTGATCCGTCCTCGGGAGCTGCAGCCGCCCCTGCCCTCAGACGCGCTCGGCGAGGCGTCTCACCAGGGTCTCGCTGTCCGCGGCGAGGGACTCGACCAGATGCTGCGGCACCGCGTCCGCCCCCTGGGCCAGGGCCAGGGCACGCATCACCAGGGCGGCGTCTCCTTGCTCGACCGCTCCGGTGGGGATCGCCTCCCCGAAGAGCCATACCCCTGCCTCCCGGGCGCTCGGTGGCTCCTGCCGGCCGCCGATCAGCGCGGTGGCCGCGAGCAGGGCGCCGGTGATCAGATCGATGGCTGGTCCGCGCAGTGACGGCTCCGCCGCCGCCTGGCCCAGGAGCACCCGGGCCCCGTCGATCTTCGAGCGCGCCTCCCTCAGCAGCGGGTGGGGGCCGGACGGTTCGGGCGCGGCGGCGAACAGGGTCTCCCCCTCGGCGACCGGCGAGGCCGCGCCGAGCCGACGCAGGCTGGCGAGGGTGCGGCGGTCGATGAGGGCGATGGGCACCTGATCCGAGATCGCCTGGGCCTCGCGGTCGTCGGCCTCATCGGTGTGGTCGACCACCACCAGGAGTCCGCCGCCGCTGGCCAGGATGCGCTCGATGCGTCCGGCGAAGCTGCCTTGGAGGGCGATCACGCAGCGGCGCACCTCCTCGTCGGGCAGGGCCGTCAGCCCCGGACCAGAACCGGTCTCGCCGGCCCCGGCGGGCAGTTCCACTGCCAGATCCTCGGACAGTGCCTTGGACGGCTCAGCGGACAGCGGGGGATCGACCAGGGCATCGACACCGGTCGCACCCTCGGCCTCGGTCGTCGGTTGCGAACCGGCCTCGGCCCCGCCACCCGTGAGGTCCTCGGCCAGCACCTCCGCGAGACGTTTGGAGACGCCGACCACGTCCTCGCTGGCCTGGGGGTCCACCACGTTGTCGAACAAGGCGCGCTTGCCCTGGACCAGCTCCAGCACCCGCTCCTCGTAGGAGTCCGGGGCGACGATCAGGATGATCTGGACCCGGCGGCTCTGTCCCAGCCGGTGGATGCGGGCGATGCGCTGGTCGAGCACCGCCGGGTTCCAGGGGATGTCCAGGTTCACCAGCACCGAGGCGCTTTGCAGGTTCAGCCCCACGCCGCCGGCATCCGTGGAGATGAAGACCTGGACCGAGTCGTCCTCCCGGAACCGGTCCATCAGGGCCCCGCGTTTGTCGGTGGGCACCCCGCCGTGCAGGCGCACGCAGCCGAGCCCGAGGCGCCGCACCCGCTGCTCCACCATCTCTGTCATGCGCTCCCATTGGGAGAAGACCACCGCCTTGAGTCCCGACAAGCGGCACAGCTCGTCCAGGACGGCCTCCAGCTCGTCGAGCTTGGGCGAGCCCTCGGTCTCCTTGTCCACCAGCCCGGCGGCATCGCAGGCCATGCGTGCGCGCTGCAGCGCCGCCATCATGCGGTTCTGCTCCACCGGGGTCAGCGGCCGGCGCTTCATGATCTGGGCGAGCTGGGCGGCGGCACTGACGCCGTCGTCGTGGATCCCCTGCTGCTTGGGGGTCATGGCAGCGTCGATCCGTTGCTCGATGCGCTCGGGGAGCTGATCGCGCACCAGCGAGCGGTCGCGGCGCAGCATCACCGGGGCCAGGCGCCGGCGCAGGGCGGAGAGGTTGCGATAGCCGAGCACCTTGCCGCGCTCGTCGGTGATGTGGAAGTCCACCAGATAACGCCACAGCGGCCCGAGCACGCGTGGGTCCACCAGCTGCATCAGGCTGTAGAGGTCTTCGAGACGATTCTCCAGCGGGGTGCCCGTGAGCACGAAGGCATAGCGCGCGGGGATGCGTTTCACGGCCGCCGCGATCTTGGTGCGCCAGTTCTTGATGCGCTGGGCCT
The DNA here is from genome assembly GCA_963714915.1 of uncultured Gammaproteobacteria bacterium. GTDB lineage: Bacteria > Pseudomonadota > Gammaproteobacteria > Chromatiales > Chromatiaceae > Thiodictyon. Next base: position 71,826 of record CAVQQM010000003.1, on the reverse strand, counting down.
CGTCGAGGATCAACAGGTCCGGGCCCAGGGTCTCGTTGATCAGGGGCAGGTCGCGCAGCACCAGCTCGTAGTTGATCACATAGAAGCCGCCGCCCTTGCGGTACTGCACCGTGCGCGCCGCCACCGGACCCTGCACCACCTGGGCCTCGGCCCCGGTGAACTTCGCGATCTCGCGCGCCCACTGGAGCTTGAGCGAGGCGGGGCAGACCACCAGCACCCGCTCCACCTGGTCGTGGCGGTGTAGCCAGTAGGCGGCGGCGATGGCCTGGAGCGTCTTGCCCAGACCCATGTCGTCGGCGAGCAGGGCGCGCCCTCGGCCCGCCAGGAAGGCGACCCCCTCGACCTGGTAGGGATAGAGGGTGGCGCGGATCTCGGGCAGGCGTCCGCCGCCTGCTCGGATCCGCTCGCCGATCTCCCGGGCCCGCGCCGCCTGGGCGGCGTCCTCGGCCAGCCGCCGGGCGAAGCCTAGGGCGTCCTCGCCGATCTCGATGTCCGCACGGCCGGCCAGGGCGTCGGCGAGCCGCAGCAGCCCGTCGGGGAGTCGCCCCGTGAAACGGCCAGAGGCGTCGAAGTGCTCGCGCAGCAGCGGGGCCAGATCCACCGAGGTCTCTGCCGCCCGCTGGAGCCGGACCGCGGGCGCATCGTCGCATTCCCAGTCGAGATAGACGAAGGCCGTGGTCGGCGCACGTCCCAGCGCCTTCTTGAAGCCCTTGCGCTTGGCGAGCCGATGGAGCACCGCCTCCACGTGCTTGCAGGTGCCGAGCTGGTTGGTCGCGAAGTCGGGGCAGGTGCAATAGTTGGCGCGGCGGGTGAGCGAGCGGATGTGCACCCGATAGCTGGTGGCGAGCGGCCCGCTCGCGTTGATGGAGCGCGCCTGCCACGTGCCCAGCCAGTCACCGCCGGAGACCGGCTCGACCCGCACCTCGGCGCGCCCGCGCAGGGCACGCTCTTCGATCGCCCCCTCGGCCGCGCCCGTCAGGTCACCGCCCGGACCGCCCGTCTGTCCGTGGGCGAAGAGGGCGGCCAGGGCGTGCACGCAGAGGGCACCGGGCGCGTCGTCGGGCTCACCGACGCACTCGCACTCGCCGATCAGGTTTCCGTCCACGTCGCGGGTCAGGCTGAGCTCCAACTGCTCCTCGCTCCGGGGGTCTTCCACCCGTGCCCAAAGCGTCTGGCCGTCGCTATCCAGACTGGCCACCCGATTCTCCCGGAAGAGTTGCAGTGCCGCGCGCACCCGACCCGAATCGGCCAAGGCATGGATCTCATCCCCGTCGAGCAGGAACGGGTCCGGTTGGACGGATGGGGATGCAGCGCTTGCCATGGCTCGGGTCCGGGTGGGGGAGGGGGACACGCCGAAGACCCTCAAGTCTCGGGCTCCGGCGTCACTGGCGGCGCATGAAACCCGTGCGTGCCGCGTGGGTCAAGGCCCGGCGCCCGGCGGGTGGGCGGTCGCTGATCTGGACCTGGTGTTGGGCCTCACGCTAATCCGCAATTCACCGCCGCTCTTGGTTGAGACTGATCCACCGGTGAATTGGCAGGGACGGTGGGGCAAAGCGGTGGGGGGCTCGGGCCCCGATCCCAATAGGACTGCCAGGGCCTGCGGTGGGTCCTCGATGGCCTCAGGCCCACAAGGCCCCGAGCGAGAACTCGATGGCCTCGAACGGCGGTTGCCGGACGGTGTCCTCTTCCTTCAGGGTGTCCAGCAAGAGCCAACGCCTATCCGCCTGCAATTGGTACACCTCGAGGGTGCGGGCGTCCGGGTCCACCAGCCAGAGATGGGGCACCCCCTGGCCGGCATAGATGGGCATCTTGATCGCCCGGTCGGTGCGGGCCGTTCCAAGGGAAAGGATCTCGCAGACCCAATCGGGTGCCAGCTCGAACCAGGCGGTTTCAGGGAGCGCCGGTAGGCGCTGGCGGCGCCAGCCGACCAGGTCCGGAACCAGGACATGCCCGTCCAGGTGGATCTCGGGCTCGTCGAGGATCCACCAGCCGCCGGGCCCGCCGACGCCGCCGTCGAACGGCCCGCCGATGGTATAGCCCAGCGCCGAGTACGCCCTGGCGTGACGGGGCGCGGGCGCTGGGTGTGCAGCCGACCGAACAGAATCTCGCCCACCAGGTGCTCGGGCAGGGCCAGGATGTCCTCGTAACAGGCGCCGCGCGCGGTCGGCTCAGACATGGCGTGGTGCTCTTATCCGGGATGCCGAGAGTGTAACCGGGCCGCGGGATTCTGGCCGGCTGGGTCGATGCGAGGCTGGGATACCGAGGATCGAGGATACCCCGGCGGTCGGTCGCCAGATGTTCCTCCAACGACGCACCGACTTCGTGGGGCGGCCTCTCTGCTTCTTCTACCGCAGGATCTCCCGCATCTGCTCAGCGGTCGCCTTCGCGTGCTGCCTCAGCCAGCTTTGCTCGGATGGTGTCAGCATCTGCGGGGGCAAGGTAACCAATCCATTGAGCCTGGAACCTTTTCTGAATCCGTTGAGCCTGAGACCTTTTCTGGCTCGGCAGGCCCGCGCCTTGAGTCCGGGCGACCCCGTGTCCTGGATCCTCGACCACGGCTCCCTACTTGGCGCCCTGGGTGCTCTTGGGTTGGCCTCGCTCGTGGCCTCGGTCGTGCTGCTGCCATTCCTGGTAGTGCGCAACCCGCCGGGCAATTTCTGCCACGAGCGGCGCGAGCACGAGTACGTCCGCGATCGCCATCCGGCTGTCCACCAGGTTATCGTCATTCTCAAGAACGCCCTCGGTGTCCTCTTGATCCTCGCCGGGCTTGCGATGCTGGTGCTGCCCGGACAGGGGCTGCTGACCCCGCTGATCGGGCTCATGCTTACCGATCTTCCCGGGAAGTATCGCCAGGAGAAACGCCTGATCGCGCAGCCCGGGGTGCTCAAGGGGGCGAACTGGCTGCGCGCCCGCGCCGGCCACGCCCCCCTTGAGCCGCCAATCGATGGGGGCGGTGTCTGAAGACCCGGGGACCGGCCGAATCCTGTCCCGGGATTGACCAGACGCCGTCACATGTTTGTGTCCTTTTGGGGGCCCTTGTCTGTCGAACCTGAGCCGGACATGGCCCCGTCTCGTTTAGGTGCGCCGCTTCATCACTGGAGCGAATTCGATCTGCCGGCACCGCCAATGACGGCGATGCCCGCCGGCCCTGGTTTGCTAATGCAAACACCCCGGGTAGCAGCTCAGATTCTTCCAGTCCGTGCGAAAGAACCACCGGGGATTGTTGAGCATATCGTCCAGCCAGTGCGTGTAGTAGATGCCACGCGCCGAGTTCTCTAGGAAATAGTTGTTGGTCGGGAAGGGAAAGATCGCCGGTGGCGGGTCGATCAGGAGCCAATGACCCTGCCCCTCCGCTAGATACTTGCGATAGTTGGGCACGGACAAGGCGGTAGCATTCATGGCCGCCCGGGCCTTGGGGCTCCAATCGAGTATCGCCGTCAGCGCGACCTCGGCTTCGGTGGGTGCGACGAAGGGGTTGTAGGTGTTGTTGTCGACCTTCTTCATGGTCAGCAGCACAATCGCCTGCACCAGGTCATAGGCCGCGGTCGACTGAGAGATCCGCGTGTCGCGGTATTCGGCGCCGACCGTGTCGAACACGTCGACCCAGAGCGAGCCTGCGCCGTTAGTCTCTGATACCTTGGTGACAAACACGTCTCGGAGCAGAGGGTCGATCGTCGGCGCGGTGGCCTCCTCCCCCCAGATGCCCCATGCGCCATCGCCACCCGGCACGCCGAACGCCAGATCCAGGAATCCATCGGTCAATACGCCGTTCGAAGAGTCCACAATGATCGAGTAATCGGTGCCCGTGTCTGATACCTGCAACGTACCGAGAGCCTGTCGGATGACCGGGAAGTTGACCAGGGCCGCGTAACCGCCTGCACTGGAGCCGGCAATGGTGATCTCACCGAAAGGTGGAGTATTGTCCGATGTGGCCTGCTCCTTGAGCCACTCGAGCACCGCCAGCAGATTGTCGTAACCGCGGTGGCGGATGGTCCATTCGAGAGATTCTATTCCAAACGAGTCAGCAATGAAGTCAGGAAGCGGGTATTCGTATGGCGTGTCCCTCGAGCCAATGTGAACATCGCCCGTGCAGTAGGGAATGTAGATCTTGTCAAAATCGGCATAGGGATTATCGGACCGGACCGCGAGGATACCGCTGGCATCGGCGGTTGAGGCGTCATTCAGCAAGTCCGCGTTCTCGGTCGTCGCTGGGTAGTAGCTAGACGCGGCGGTCAGTGCGGACCCTACGCACGTCGCCGGGTCCCAACAGGCGCCACCGCCAGAGAAGTAGATCAACAGGTTGCCGCTTAGTTTATCGTCCGCGCCGAGGTCGACGAAGAATTGGAAACTGCCGTCCGAAGGGGCGAGTTTGGTGCCCAGAAGGTTACCGTCCGAATCGAACAACGGCTGGGGGCCCTCGGAGCAGCCGGGGAAACGGCGAGCGTCTTCTGCATCGTTGAAGCCGGGTCGGCTGTCCTCTTGGATGTAGTCCGATTCGAACCAATCAGACAAAGTTACCGCGTTGACTGGTACGGCCTGCCACTTTGCAAGCACGGCAGAAGAAGCAGACAGCAAGGCCAATGTGAAAACGGAATGCAAGCGAAGCGAGCGAAAATCCATCTAAGGGTCCTCCAGACGTGACGTGCTCATTCACGCGATCGGCTTTGGATCTCGGCTGGCGTATCCAGGCCCGCCGCAGCTCGCCTGCTGACGCCGAGAGACTGCGGCGGGCCATCCAGGAACCCGTGTGGTCGTGGGTGCAGACCAACCACAGTCCTGGTGCGCCAGGACCCTATCACAACCGTGGTGACAGCCCGGTGACTCGACCGTTGAAATGCGTCGGAACTGTGAATCGCGTCACAGCGCGCGAGGGGCGATCCGGGAGCTCAGTCACAGACAGGCCGAATGGGGCGCGGAGGACTTCGCGTCACGGGGCCTAAGGGGCTGGCGTCTGAGGGTGTCTGGGCATGCCAGGACCGGCGCGCCCCAGGGCGCGCGCTACGTCGCCCCCTGCCGTACTCAAGATTGGCTGTGCGCGCAGTTGCCGATCGCCCCGTCGACGCACTCCGAGCAGAAGGCATAGGAAGCCGATCCTGAACGTCGGCCACCGCGGACCAAGCGCGACGAAGCCCTGGCGGTCGAGATCCAGCGCGTCCGGTAAGGGCGCTTCCGGGTCTAAGGCGCCTGGAAAGTTTGGCAGCTCGCGGATCTCCGACCTCCGCCCGGCCCGCGAAGGCGTCGCTGAGACGCAGATGCCTGTCCGGGTGCGGTCCCGTGAAGCGGCCAGAGGCGTCGAAGTGCTCGCGAAGCAGCGGGGCCAGATCGGCCGGTGTCTCCGCCACGCGTTCGGGGGCAAGGGCCGGCGTGGCCCCTTAGGCGTTCTCTGGCCCAGGGGTGGCCGAGGGAATCGCGGGCGAAGCGGGACGCGCCAGCAACGCCTTCAGTGTTCGGCGTCGCCCTGACCGCCCTCGTCACATCGGGGACAGGGGTCGTCCGCCGGAGGTGCTGTACGCGCGGGTGCCGAGGATGCCTCCATGCCGGTCTCGGGGGAGAGCACGCCGGGTCGTCCGCACGTGGGTCGGAACACTGACAGGGCCTTCAGCCCGAGTCGCCAGGCGTCGAGGTAGAGGCCCCGGGTCGATGCGAACGGCTCGTCCGCCGGGACGTTGACGGTCTTGCTGATCCCGGCATCGATATAGGGCGTCAGGGCCGCCACCATGGCCAGCTGGTTCCGCGGGCTGATCTCCAGCGCCGAGACGAAGGCGTCCGAGAGCGGGGCGTCGGCGCCGACCTGTGCCCGAAAGAGCCGATAGGCGTGGTCCTCGACCCGGTAGGTCCGGTTGCTGCCGTCGGCGAGTCGACGTCGGCGCCGGTAGGTCCAGGCGTAGGCGGGCTCGATACCGCTGCTGACGTTGTCCGCGAAGGCGAGTGAGATGGTGCCCGTCGGGGCGATCGAGAGCAGGTGGCTGTTGCGCAGTCCGTGGCGGGCGATGGCCTCGCGCAGTTTGGGCGGCAGACGAGCGATGAAGGGGGCCGTGAGCAGGGCCTCGGGCGCGCAGAGCGGGAAGGGGCCCTTCTCGCGGGCGAGGGTCACCGAGGCGGCGTAGGCGGCGTCGCGCAGCCGCTCGACGACCGCCACGGCCGTGGCCCGCGCTGGCGCGGCGTCATAGCGCTGGCCGAGCATGATCAGGGCGTCTCCGAGCCCGGTGATCCCGAGTCCGACGCGTCGCTTGGCGGCCGCCTCGGCGGCCTGTTCCGGGAGCGGCCAGCGGGTGATGTCGAGGACGTTGTCGAGCATGCGCACGGCCACCAGCACGAGCGCGGCCAGAGCGTCGAGGTCGACGTGGGCCCGGGGGGTGAAGGGGGCGCGCACGAAGCGGGTAAGGTCGATGGACCCCAGGCAGCAGCAACCGTAGGGCGGCAGCGGTTGCTCCCCGCAGGGGTTGGTCGCCTCGATCCGCTCGAGGTCGCGGAGGTTGTTCTCCCGGTTCACCGTGTCGATGAAGAGCACCCCGGGGTCGCCGTGATCCCAGGCACATCGCGTGATGGCCTCGTGCAGCCCCCGCGCGGGCACGCGCCGGTAGACCCAGAGGCCCGTGTCGGCGCGCCAGGTCGCGCTGCTCCGCACCTCGGGGCTGGGCTCGGAGGGGTGCACGAGAGCGTAGTCGGCGTCGTCGACGACCGCGCGCAGGAAGGCGTCGTCTGCCGCGACCGATAGGTTGAAGTTGGTCAGCTCGCCGGGTTGGTCCTTGGCATGGATGAAGTCCTCGATATCCGGATGGTCGGCGCGCAGCACGCCCATCTGGGCACCGCGACGCGCCCCGGCCGACTCGATGGTCTCGCAGGAGCGATCGAAGAGCCGCATGAACGACACCGGCCCACTGGCCCGCGATCCGGTGCCGCGTACCGGGGCGCCGCGCGGGCGCAGGGCCGAGAAGTCGTACCCGACCCCGCCGCCCTGCCGCAGGGTCTGGGCCGCCTGCTCGAGTGCCTGGTAGATGCCTGGGCGCCCATCGAGGGCACCACCGATACTGTCGGCGACCGGCTGCACGAAGCAGTTGATCAGGGTCGTGTCCAGATCACGGCCGGCACCCGCTGCGATGCGTCCGGCGGGGATGAACCCAGCCTCCTGAGCCGCGAGGAAGTGCTCCTCCCAGTCCTCGGGGCGGTCCTCGGGGGCGGCGAGGGCGCGGGCGACGCGCAGACGGATCGCCGCGGCATCGCGTTCGCCGGGCGCGGTGTACTTGTCGTCCAGGATGTCACGCGTGATGGGTTGAGGCCGCATCGCCTTGTCCTGCCGGCGGGCGGTGTGCCCCCGACTCGGCTTAAGCCTAGCCCCGATGCGGAGCACCGGGATCCCCTTGTGGGTCACAGGGGCCGTTGCGCCGGCGCCCCCATGGGGGAGAATGGACCCATGCGCGCCAACGACACCCTGACCAGCGCCGCGCGGTCCCTGTCGTCCTATCCGACCCGGACCTGGCTCACCCTGCTCGCGGTGGCCTTCGGCTCGGCGGCCGTGGTGCTGCTGTCCTCGCTGGGCGAGGGGGCGCGCCGCTACGTGCTCGACGAGTTCACCCAGCTCGGCACGCACCTCTTGATCGTGCTGCCGGGTCGCAACGAGACCGCCGGCGGCCCGCCGCCCCTGCTCGGCGAGACCCCGCGCGACCTCACCCTCCAGGACGCCTTGGCCTTGCTGCGCTCACCCCACGTGGAGCGGGTGGCGCCGGTGTCCATCGGTCAGGCGGAGGTGTCGGCGGGCAGCCTGTCGCGGGAGGTCACCATCCTGGGCACGACCGGGGACTTCCTCGCCGTCCGGCATCTGGAGCTGGCCGTTGGGCGCTTTCTGCCCCCCGGCGATGCGGAGCGCGCGCCGCCGGTGGCCGTGCTGGGGGAGACCCTGGCGCGTGAGCTGTTCGGCGAAGCCAACCCCGTGGGCCAGCGGGTGCGCATCGCCGACCGGCGCTTCCGGGTCATCGGTGTCCTGGCGAGCGGGGTGTCCATGGGCGACAACCTCGCGGATCTGGCCGTGATCCCGGTGAGTGCCGCCCAGGCCCTGTTCGACAATCCCGCCCTGTTCCGGGTGCTGGCGCAGGCGCGCGGGCGCGGCTCACTCGAGCCCGGCGCCGAGGATCTGCGGCGCATCATCCGCGAGCGTCACGAGGGGGAGGACGATGTCACCGTCATCACCCAGGATGCCATCCTCGGCACCTTCGACCGCATCCTCGGCGCCCTCACCCTGGCCGTGACCGGCATCGCCGCCATCAGTCTCGCGGTCGCCGGGGTCCTGATCATGAACGTGATGCTGGTGTCGGTATCCCAGCGCACCGCGGAGGTGGGTCTGCTCAAGGCGCTCGGCGCCACCCAACGGGATGTCCTGGGACTGTTCCTGGTCGAATCCCTGCTGCTGGCCGGCGCGGGTACCCTGGCCGGGATCGCGCTGGCCTACGCCGGCGTGGCCTTCGTCAACAGTCGGCTCGCCGACTTCAGCCTCCAGGTGCCCCTGTGGGCGCCGGCGGCGTCGGTGCTGGTGTCGCTCGCCTCCGGTCTGATCTTCGGGCTGCTGCCCGCGCGGCGTGCGGCGCGGCTCGACCCGGTCGTGGCCCTCTCCGGGCGCTGATCGCCGCCGTGCGCGCCCGCGACCTTGCCGCCTACACCCTCGGCGCCGTTCGCGCCCAGCACGGCCGCAGCCTGCTCACGGTGATCGGCATCGCCATCGGCGTCGCCGCGGTGGTGCTCCTGACCTCGATCGGGGAGGGGGTGCATCGCTTCGTGCTCGCCGAGTTCACCCAGTTCGGCACCAATCTGATCGCGGTCACCCCCGGCAAGACCAGCACCATGGGGATGTCTGGGGCCATGGTCTCCACCGTGCGGCCGCTGAGCCTTGCGGACGCCCGCGCACTCGAGCAGGTGCCCGACGTCGAGGCGGTGGTGCCGGTGGTCCAGGGCAACGCGGCCGTGGAGGGGGGAGGGCGCAGCCGCCGCACCATGGTGCTCGGGGCGGGGTCCAAGGTGCCCGAGATCTGGGGGATGCGCCCGGCCAGCGGCCGTTTCCTGCCCGAGGGCGCGGGCTCGGCGCGGGCCTTCGCCGTGCTGGGCTCCAAGCTCAGTGCCGAGCTCTTCCCCGGCGTCTCGCCCCTGGGTGAGCGGGTCCGGGTGGGCGGCGAGCCATTCCGGGTGATCGGGGTGATGCAGAGCAAGGGGCAGATGCTCGGCTTCGACCTCGACGACACGGTGTTCATCCCGGTGGAGCGGGCGCTCGGGATGTTCGACCGCGAGAGCCTGATGGAGATCGATCTCCTCTACGACCGGGCGGCCCGCAGCACCGCGGTGGCCGAGCGGGTGCGGGAGCTGCTCCTGCGCCGGCATGGGAGCGAGGATTTCACCATCACCACCCAGGATCAGATGCTCGAGGTGCTGGGCTCGGTGCTGGAGGTCCTCACCGCCGTGGTCGGCGCCCTGGGCGGGATCTCGCTCGCGGTGGGCGGGATCGGCATCCTGACGATCATGACCATCTCCGTGGGTGAGCGGCGCCGGGAGATCGGGCTGCTGCGGGCGCTGGGGGCGGGACGCTCCCAGATCCTGCGCTTGTTCCTGCTCGAGGCCTTGTTGCTCGCCGTGCTCGGCGGTCTGCTCGGGCTCGGCATTGGGCTCGGTGGCACCTGGCTGATCGCCGCCCTGGTGCCGGCCCTGCCGGCCCGCACGGCCTGGGACTTCGTGCTGCTGGCACAGGTCACGGCCGCACTCATCGGCTTGGTGGCGGGCGTCCTGCCGGCCCTGCGTGCCGCGTCCCTGGATCCGGTGACGGCCCTGCACGAGGAGTAACCCCGGGGCACCGATCGGTCCCCCCGGGGGCCCGGGCCTCTAGAGGCTAGTGACTCGGTGGCAACCCGGCGCCGGGGTCACCCGACTCCTCGCGCCGGTCGATGTAGGCGATCACCTCGTCGATCTTCGTTTGCTTGGCGGGGTCGATACGCTTGGCCTCCTCCAGTGAGGCGCGGGCCAGGGTGTAGTCGCCGGCATGGAGATACGCGAGGGCCATGCCGATGAAGGCGTCGGCGTTCTGGCCGTCCAGCATGATGGCCTGGCGGAAGGACTCGATGGCATCCGCGTGGCGCTGGGCGAGCAGCAACGCCCCCCCGACGCGGGTGCGGGCGACGCTGGAGGTGGGGTCCTGGGCGGCGGCCTGCTCGAAGAGCGCCAGTCCGGCGTCGGTCTCACCGGCGGCGAGCTTGGCCTCGCCCTGCTGGATGAGGGTGGCGGTGTCGGTGGCCGCGGCGGGCAGCGCCATACAGATGATGAGCAGCAAGAGGAGCAAGGGTCGAAGGGGCATGGGTAGGGTCCTGTAACGGGATGGCTGAAACTGAAACGGCCGCGTCCGGGGACCGGACGCGGCCGTGACTCGGCGGGAGACCTGGCTTACTTCAGGGCGCCCTTGCCGTAGCGCGCCTCGAACCCGGCACGCACCTTGTCGATGGCCTCCTTGTTCATGCCGTTGAAGTACCAGTCATGACCCTCGATGGGCTTGAAGTACTTGTCCAGCATGACGTTCGCGAACTCCTCGTTGCCGTCCTTGTGCATGGCCACTTCCTTGAGCTCGGGGATCCACTCGAAGTAGGTGTTCTTGGCGACATCATAGATGCCGTGCCACCAGGTGTAGTCCGGACCGCTCATGGAGGCGCCGTGGCGGGCACGACGGCCCTCGTGGTGCCAGATCTCCCACCAGGTCCACTCGATCTTCTCGTCGAAGGGCGCCGGGGTGATGTAGCCTTGCTCCTTGAGCTCCGCCATGACCGCGGCGATGGGCTTGGCGAACTTCTCGTTGTAGAGCTCGACCACGCCGTCGAACTGCTCATAGTGGCCCTCGATCACGCTGGTGGCGTGACAGCCGAAGCACACCTTCTCCATCTTGGCGCGGCGGTCCTTCCAGGTCAGCACCTCGACGACCGTCGAGCCCTTGGCCTCGTCGCCGACCTTGGGGATCTCCTTGCCTTCGGGGACATCGAACTCGTCGCCGTTCTCCAGACGGACCAGGTTGATCTTGGTGGAGATGGGCGGGCGCAGGGTCCAGGAGATGCGCTCACCGACGTTATGGGTCTTGCCGATCCCGGGGCCGGCGCTCATGTGGCAGGTGGCGCAGGTGGGGGCGGCCGAGTAGTCGACGCCGGCGACCCACTTGTCCGAGTCCAGGTTCATCTCATCCACCTGGGCGCGGTAGATGATGCCGTGCTTGGACTCGTTGTAGACCTCGATCTGCGGGATGGTCGGGTCCGACGTGGCACTTGCCGCAGGTGTCGGGCGTGCGGGCCTGGGCGCGCGAGAAGCGGTGACGGCCATGGCATGCCGTGCAGGAGCCCCAGGAGCCGTCCGGGTTGACGCGGCCGATGCCGGTGTTGGGCCAGGTGCCCGCGATCGGGCGGCCCTTGTTCTTACCCTCGGTCTCGAACTTCAGCTCGCCGCCGTGGCACTGGCGGCAGCCGGCGTTCACGGCCTCGGGTCCACCGACCACCTCACCCAACAGGTTGTCCAGGGAGGCGAGGATCTGACCGGCCTTGGCGTGATGGGATCCGTCCATCTCCTCGAACTCGGCGGTGTGGCAGTTCGAGCAGTCCTTGGGGGTGACGACGATGGAGATCAGCGCGTCCTCGTGCTCGAAGGCGTCGATCTCCCCCTCGTTGGCCTTGTGGCAGTCCAGACAGGTGACGCCGTTCTGGCCGTGCTGGCTGTGGTTCCACTCCCAATAGAGACCGGGGCTCTCGGTCATGTGGCAGTCCACGCACTCCTGACCCTTGGGATCACCCCAGTCCACGCCCGCCTGACCGGCGGGACGCTCGGCGAAGGCCGCCGACCCCAGGGTCAGCAGCCCAACGCCGACACACAGACTGGCCAGTCGTGCCGGCCAGCCGATTCGGCTCGATTGTTTCATAGTGCACTCCTCTCCCTTGAACGAGGGGTTTGTCGAAGGTGCCGGACTCCGCCGGACGGTGGACCCGGATGGGACCGGGGAGACGTTGGCCGGTGGGCGGCCCGTCGAGGCCGCCGCCGGCACTTCATTACTTTTTGTACAGGAGGGAGGGTCGCTGTTGAGGCGGGTTGCCAACCTTGATGCGGCTCAAGAACGACGGGAGTCCGCCGTCTCGTTGACATATGTCAACGAGACGGCGAAATGGGCTGGCGCATGGGCATAGCCGCGCGGACGCGGGCGCCGCGCTGGGAAGGCGTCTTGGAACGCCGAGTCGGCGTGGGATCAGATCAGGCTCGCCCGGTCGGGCGAGCCGAGCTAGGCGCCCGATAGGGCGCCAAATCAGGCAAAGTTGCCGATCAGGATCAGGGCGGCGAACACACCGCAGAGGGGAACGGCGAGGGCCAGGGCGAGATAGGTGAGCACGCGCCCCTGGGGCTTGGTGAGCGCGAAGACACCCAGGATGACCGAGGCGAGGCCGGCGGCGATACCGCCGAAGAACAGACCCTGCATGCAAGCGGTCTGGCAAGTGCGCTCGTCGAAATGACCGGAGAGCGCGTTGATGCCGGTGAGCACGGTCAGCACCCATCCGGTAAGGGCGAGCAGCAGCGCGATCAGCGGGATGAATCTCATGGTGGCCTGTCCCCTCGTCAGTGGCTCTTCGCCTCCATGTGATTGGTTGTATTGGGCAGGAGGCGGCGGAGGCCAGACTAGCATGAAAACCCTCGAATCCGTAGTACCCGCAGGCGCCGATCGGTCTCCGCGGGCCGCGCACCCCGGGCTCGGTGGGACGGCGCCAGGCGGCAGCCACGGGGCGCCCTGTCTGAACATTCGGTCACTTGACCGGCCCCGGCCCTGACCGGTTAAAACACCGCCCCGCACCCGCCGCGGTCCGCGGTCGGGGCGGTGCGCTCAACAGGGTTCAGATCGAAAGGGAGCCATCCATGATCGAGGTGCGCGAGCTCAGTCGCAGCTATGGCGAGCTCCAGGCGGTGGCCGGGGTATCGTTCGATATCGGCCACGGTGAGGTCGTCGGTCTGCTCGGCCACAACGGGGCCGGCAAGACCACCATCATGAAGATGCTGACCGGCTTTCTCGAGCCGAGCAGCGGGACCATCCGCATCGACGGGCTCGATCTCGCCGGGCACCGCCGAGAGGTCCAGCGGCGCATCGGCTATCTGCCGGAGAACTGCCCGCTCTATCCGGAGCAGTCGGTGCTAGATGCCTTGGAGTATCAGGCGGTCCTCCAGGGCATCTCGCCCGCGCGGCGGGGCGCGGCCATTCGCCAGGCGGTCGAGCGCACCGCCCTCGCGCCCAAGGCGACCGCGGCCGTGAGCACCCTCTCGCGCGGTTACCGCCAGCGCCTCGGGGTGGCCCAGGCGATCCTGCACGGGCCGAAGATCCTCATCCTCGACGAGCCCACCAACGGGCTCGACCCCACCCAGATCCAGCACATGCGCGAGCTGATCCGTGAGCTTGCCCGGGACGCCACGGTGATGATCTCGACCCACATCCTCCAGGAGGTCGAGGCAGTCTGCGAGCGGGTGCTGATCATGCGCGGCGGCCGGCTGGCCCTGGACAGCCGCCTGGGGGACATCGGCCGCGATCCGCGTCTCATGGTGACCCTCGACCGCATCCCGGCGGAGGCCGAGCCCCGGCTCGCCGAGATCCCCGGGGTCTCGGCCGTGACCCTGGTCGATGACGACGGCGAGCGCCGCCGCTTCGCCCTCGAGACCGCCGACCCCGCGGGTGCCGCCCCCGCCGTGGCCCGTGCCGTGACCGGCCAGGGCTGGGCGCTCTACGGACTCGCGCCCGAGCGGCGCGATCTCGAGGCCCTGTTCGGGGCCGTCAACGCGGTGGATGGCGGGGCGGCCGGCGCCCAGCCGCGGGAGACCGCTCATGTCTGAGACCCTGCAGATCACTCGAAAGGAGCTTCAGGCCTTCTTCGGCTCGCCGGTGGCCTACATCTTCATCGGCGCCTTCCTGGCCGTGTGCCTGTTCGTGTTCTTCTGGGTGGAGGCCTTCTTTGCCCGCAACATCGCCGACGCCCGCCCGCTCTTCGAATGGATGCCGGTGCTGCTGATCTTCCTCACGGCGGCCTTGACCATGCGCCTGTGGAGCGAGGAGCGCCGGGCCGGGACCCTCGAGACCCTGATGACCCTGCCGGTTCCGACCTGGCGTCTGGTGCTCGGCAAGTTCCTGGCGGCGTTGGCACTCCTCGCCATTGCCCTGGCCCTGACCCTGCCCCTGCCGGTCACCGTGTCCCTGCTCGGGCCGCTCGACTGGGGGCCGGTGTTCGGCGCCTATCTGGCGACGCTGCTGCTCGGGGCGGCCTATATCGCCATCGGGCTCTTCGTCTCATCGCGCACGGACAACCCCATCGTGGCCCTGATCGGCACGGTGCTCCTGTGCACCCTGTTCTATCTCCTCGGCTCCGAGGCCCTCACCCAGATCTTCGGCCATGCGGGGGGGAGCTGCTGCGGCTCTTGGGCAGCGGCTCGCGCTTCGAATCCATCACCCGCGGGGTGATCGACCTGCGTGACCTCTACTACTATCTGAGCCTCACCGGGGTGTTCCTGGCGCTGACGGTCTACAGCCTGGAGCGTCTGCGCTGGGCCGCCGACAGCGATCGCCCGGCCGATCACCACCGCATCGGGATCATTACCACGCTGGCCGTCGCCAACCTGCTCGCGGCCAACCTCTGGCTGAACCAGGTGGGCGAGGCCAGAGCAGACCTCACCGAGGGCAGGCTCTACACCCTCTCGGACGCCAGCCGCACCTATCTCGGCCAACTGCGCGAGCCGCTCCTGATCCGGGGCTATTTCAGCGCCGAGACCCATCCCCTGCTGGCCCCGCTGGTCCCCCAGATCCGCGACCTGCTGCGCGAGTACGAGGTGGCGGGGCAGGGCCAGGTGCGGGTGGAGGTCGTCGACCCGGCGGATCACCCTGACCTGGAGCGCGAGGCGGGGGAGCAGTACGGCATCCGCCCGGTGGCCTTCCAGACCGCGAGCAAGTACCAGGCGGCGGTGGTGAGCTCCTACTTCGACCTGGTGGTGAAGTACGGCGACCAGTTCGAGCGCCTGGGTTTCCAGGACCTGATCGACGTGAAGATCAAGGGTGAGACGGATCTGGACGTGCGTCTGCGCAACCCCGAGTACGACATCACCCGCTCCATCAAGAAGGTGCTCTACGGCTACCAGGGGGGCGGAGACCTGTTCGCGGGCATCGGCAAGCCGGTGCGGCTACGCGCCTTCGTGTCCGCCCCGGAGACCCTGCCCGAGCCGCTGCCGGCCCTGCGCCAGGACCTGGAGGCGGTGCTCGCGGGCATCCAGTCGGAGTCCGCCGGACGCTTCGAGTGGTCCATCCAGGACCCCGCGGCCGACCCGGCCCTGGCCAAGGAGATCGAGGAGCGCTACGGCTTCCAGCCCCTGGTGATCGGACTGCTCGATCCCGTGCCCTTCTATTTCTATCTCGCGCTCGAGTCCGGTGAGCGGGCCGAGGCGGTGCCCCTGCCCGAGTCCCTCGACAAGGCGGGCCTCGAGCGGGCCATCGAGGCGGGCATCAAGCGTTTCGCCCCCGGCGTGCTGCGCACCCTGGCGGTGTATACCCCACCCGCGGCGCCCGACCAGTTCGGTATGCCGGGCCAGGCGTCTTCCTACAGCCTGGTCCAGGAGGGGCTGCGCGACGGCTTCGACCTGCGCGACACGGACCTCTCCTCGGGCCAGGTGCCTGAAGAGGCCGATCTGCTGCTGGTGCTCGGCCCCGATGGACTGGACGACAAGCAGCAGTTCGCCATCGACCAGTTCCTCATGCAGGGCGGTACCGTGATCCTGGCGGCATCGAGCTTCCATGTGGATCTCGGCGGGGGCACCATCAGCGCCAGCCCGCGCCCGACCGGGCTCGAGGACTGGCTCGACCATCAGGGCCTTGGACTCGCGCCTCTCCTGGTGCTCGATCCCCAGAACACCCCCTTCCCGATCCCGGTGCAGCGCAACCTTGGGGGCTTCGTGGTCGAGGAGATCCAGACCCTCGACTATCCCTACTTCCCGGACGTGCGCGCCGACGGCCTTGCCGAGGACTCGGGAATCACCGCGAACCTGGGGCAGATCACCATGAACTGGTCCTCGCCCATCCAGGTGGACCCGGAGGTCTATCCCGCCCCCGGGGGCGATGGCGGGGCGGGACGGACCCTGACCCGACTCATCGAGTCCTCGGGCCGCGCCTGGACGAGCGACTCCACCAACATGCAGCCGGACTTCGGCGCCCACGGCGCGCTCGGGTTCCCGCGTGGCGAAGACCCGGGGCGCAAGCTGCTCGCGGTGAGCGTGGAGGGGCGTTTCACGTCCGCCTTCGCGGGCAAGCCCTCTCCACTGCTGCGCGAGGCGGATGCCGAGTCATCCGAGGGTGGGGCGGATGATGCGGCCGGAGATGCGGTCGCCGACGATGCCGATGGCGAGGCCGCCGAGGGCGAGGCCAAGACCCCGGTCATCTCTGGGGTCATCGAGGGCTCCCCGAGCTCGGCGCGGCTGATCCTGATCGGCTCCGATGCCTTCGCCACCGATACCGCCATCAGTCTCGCCACCGAGGCCACTCAGAGCCGTTACCTGAAGCCCGTGGAGCTGATCGCAAACGCCGTGGAGTGGTCGCTGGAGGACCGCGGGCTTCTGGCCCTGCGCGGGCGCGGTCAGTTCAGCCGGCTGCTCGAGCCCGTGGGCCGCGAGGGGCGGATGGTCTACGAGTATCTGAACTACGGGTTGGCGCTCGGCGGTCTGGCCCTCGTCTATTGGCTTGCGCGGCGCGCGCGCGCCCGGCGCGTGCGGGCACAGGCCCGATACCTGAAGGCCGAGGAGGTGTGACTCATGGATCAGCACGTTGAGACCCGGGGTGCCGTCGGCGCCCATCACGTCAATCCCTGGACCACCGCACTCCAGGCGCCCTGGGCCATGGGCCTCGCCGTTCTACTCGCGGTGCAGATCGTCGCCGCGGTCGCGCTCTCGGTTGCTGGACGCGGCCCCCTGGAGCCGGCGGGGCTCGATGCCCCCCTGCTCGCCTTCGAGCCCGCTGAGATCACCAGCCTGGTGATCGAGGCCCCGGGCGGGACCGAGCAGGGCGGCGAGTCCCTGGAGTCTCTCAGCCTGAATCGGAGCGGCGATGGCTGGGTGATCGCGGGGCTCGGAGACTTTCCAGCGGATGGCGGGCGGGTCGACCAGCTCCTGACTCGGCTCGCCGAGATCAAGCGCCCACTGCCCGTGGCCACCAGCCCCGAGGCACGGACCCGACACAAGGTGGCGGACGATCGCTTCGAGCGTCGTCTGACCCTCGAGGCCGGTGAGCAGCCGGTCGCGACCCTGACCCTCGGGGACTCGCCGGGATTCCGCCGCACCTTCGCCCGACCCGCGGAGGACGACGCGGTCTACGACCTCGACCTGCCACTCTTCGAGGTCTCCGAGCGCCAGGACGACTGGCTCGTACGTGACCAGCTCGGGGTCGACCGCGAGACCATCGAGCGTGTCAGCGCCGCGGACTGGACCCTGGTCAAGGGTGAGGACGGTTGGAGGCTCGAGGGATCCGAACAGCGACCGGACCAGACCGCCGTGGACGATCTGCTCGCGCGCATCTCGAGCCTCGCCTATCGCGGCGTGCTGGGTACCGAGGACAGGCCTGAGTACGGTCAGTCCGAGCCCAGCCTGGTCCTGACCCTGGGGCTCAGCGATGGCAGTGCGCGGACCTATCGGGTCTCCCGGATGGACGGGGGAGAGGATCGGGTGCTCAAGTCAGACGGCGGGCCCTGGCTATACCGGGTCTCGGCATTCGACCTCGAGGGGATCGAGGACCTGGATCGGGCCAAGCTCCTGGGTGAGGCGCCCGCCGAGGACGAGACCCCGGCCGAGCCCCAGAACATCCAGGACGGCAGCGCGGGTGACTCGACCGAGACACCGGTCGGTCAGGATGCGGACACGTCAGAACCGGCGGTGGAGCTAGAATCGACCGACCCCGTCGCACCCGCCGAGGCCCATACCGCCCCGGAGGCGTCAACTCCAAGTGACGCGGGAACGTCCGACGCCGATCAGCCCACCGCCGACTCCCCCGGCCAGTGATCCCAGCAACCGCTGCCCGGACCTGAGGAACGGCCGGGCGGCGTCGCTGGCGCGGTGCGGTCGGCCGGGATCAGCCGCCGGGCGCGGGGTCCGCCCCCAACTGGGCCTGGAGATAGTTGGGCAGCCCGAGCTTCTCGATCAGACCGAGCTGTTGCTCCAGCCAGTAGGCGTGATCCTCCTCCGTGTCGGCGAGGATCTTCTCCAGGATCTCCCGCGTCTGGAAGTCGCCCTCGGTCTCGCACACGGCGATCGCCTCCTTGAGTGCCGCGGCCACGTCGTACTCGAGCTGTAGATCGTTGGCCAGCATCTCGGGGACGGTCGCACCCACCCGCAGCCCGTCGCGCTGGCTGAGGTCTGGCCTCGACTCCAGGAAGAGCATGCGCCGGATCAGCATGGAGGCGTGCTCCTTCTCCTCCTCGGACTCGTGGTCGATGCGGGCATAGAGGCGTCCGTAGCCCCAGTCCTCGTACATCCGCGAGTGGATGAAATACTGATCGATGGCCGCCAGCTCGTTGGCGAGCAGGCGCTGAAGCTGGTCGGTGACCTTGGGGTTGCCTTTCATCTTGGGTTCCTGGAGGGGGTCAGAGGGCGGACTCGAGATAGTTGGGCAGACCCAGGTCCTCGATGAGCGATAGCTGGGTCTCGAGCCAGTCGATGCGCTCCTCGCTGTCCTCTTGGAGCTCCTCCAGATGATGGCGGCTCACGAAGTCGCGCTGGGATTCGCAGTGGGCGACCGCCTCGGCGAGGGCGTCGCGGTAGGCGCGCTCCATGTTCAGGTCGTTGGCGAGCAGCTCGGGCACGTCCTCGCCGATCAGGAGCTTACCCAGGTCCTGGAGGTTGGGCAGACCCTCGAGGAAGAGCACCCGCTCGATCACCTTGTCGGCGTGCTTCATCGCGCGGATGGAGGCCGCGTGCTCGTGCCTCTCGAGGCCCTTGAAGCCCCAGTTCCCGAGCATGCGGGCGTGGAGGAAGTACTGGTTGATGGCCGTGAGTGCCAGCTTCAGCACGGCGTTGTGCTGCTGGTGGATGCTTGGATCTGACTTCATGTGCGCTTCCGATATACGACTGAGGCGTGAAAGGTCGGTGCCGGAACCCTCGGCAACAAGGCCCGGCGGTGATCACCTCGCGCGGGCCAGGGTTGGATCGAGCCGATTCGGGGTTGGGCGATCCGGAGATCCGGCGATACGCGGGAGGGGACGCACGGCGTTCGGGCAGCTCTTGACGGCAATGCGAATCGTTCTTATTGTTACCCGGACTCGAAGCCAGAGACGAGATTGCTCATGTATGTCTGCATCTGTCACTCGGTGACCGACCGCCAGATCCGCGAGGCGGTCGAGCAGGGCGCGGCCAGCCTGGAGGATCTGGGCCAGACACTCGCCCTGGGGACCACCTGCGGCAAGTGTCTGGGCTGTGCGGGTGAGGTCCTCGCCGATGCGCTCCGCGCATGCGACGACCCGCAGTTGGCCTTGCCCTCCTTTGCCTGACGGGGTGCCTTGGGGATGTCCAGCCAAACTCGATTCGAAAGGATCCGCGCCTGGGTGCGCGCCCTCGCCACACTCGGGATCCGCCCGCATGAGAGCCGCCGTCAGCGACGCTGGCGGCTGATGCGGGAATCCTTGGCGGGCGCGGGTCGCGCCAGAGGGGGCGGGGCGGAGGCCTGACCCTCGGTCAGATGCCCGGTCCGGGATCGGCGGTGATCGTCAGTCGATCAGCCGGTACCGCGCGCCGCAGTAGGGGCACACGGACGTCCTGTCCGCCTCGTCCTCGATGGGCAGATAGACCCGCGGGTGCATGTTCCACAGGGCATCATCGGGTCGCGGGCAGGAGAGTGGCAGGTCGGCGCGCTTGACCTCGGTGATCTGGGTCTGGACGGTGCGGGCGGCCTCGGACATGGTGTGGCTCCGGTGCTGGGCTGGAGGACGGGCTGGCGGGGAGGCTGGGGGCCGACTGGGCGCGGGGATCAGGCGAGGGTCAGCCACTCGGGATGCTCGTCCCGGCGACCGTGGACCTGATCGAAATAGAGGCTCTGCAAGCGCTCGGTGATGGGTCCGCGGCCTCCGCCCGTGCGGTGCCCGATCATGCGACCGTCCACCTCGCGGATCGGGGTCACCTCGGCGGCGGTGCCGGTGAAGAAGGCCTCGTCCGCGATATAGACCTCGTCGCGGGTGATGCGCTTCTCGACCACCTGGATGCCCAGCTCCTCGCACAGGGTCATGACGGTCTTGCGGGTGATGCCGTCGAGGGCCGAGGTGAGATCGGGGGTGTAGATCACGCCATCGCGCACGATGAAGACGTTCTCCCCGCTGCCCTCCATCACATAGCCCTCGGCGTCGAGCAGCAGGGCCTCGTCGTAGCCGTCGCGCAGGGCCTCCTGCAGGGCCAGCATGGAGTTCATGTAGTTGCCGTTGGCCTTGGCCCGGCACATGGTGATGTTCACATGATGGCGGGTGAAGGACGACACCTTGATACGGATGCCATTCTTCATGTTGTCCTCGCCCAGATAGGCACCCCATTCCCAGGCCGCCACCATCCCATGGACTTGCAGGTTGTCGGCCCGCAGGCCCATGCCCTCGGAGCCATAGAAGCACATGGGTCGGATGTAGGCTGAGGCGAGGCCGTTCTTGCGCACCACCGCGCGCTGGGCGTCGTTGAGGGTGTCGCGGTCCCAGGGGATCCGCATGCCCAGGATCTGGGCGGAGTTGAACAGCCGGTCCGTGTGGTCCGACAGCCGGAAGATCGCGGGGCCCCGGTCCGTGCGGTAGGCGCGTACCCCTTCGAAGACACCCATCCCATAGTGCAGGGTGTGGGTCAGGACATGGGTCTTGGCCTCGCGCCAGGGCACCATCTCACCGTCCAGCCAGATCAGGCCGTCACGGTCCGCCATCGTCGCCATGTGCTACTCCGCTCTGAGGGGCGGGCCGCCCCGGTTAGGTTCGCTCTCGACACCCCGCGGGGCCCCCCGGCAACAGGGTCCGAGGTCAATCCCCGAGGAACTCGCCCCACAGCGCCTGGACGCGCTCGCGCTCCGGGAGGAGCTGGTCATCCGGGACCGTCTTCGGCTGCTCCTGCAGGGCGCTGCGGTGATAGGCGGCCCGCAGTGATTTGTAGGTCTCGGTGAGGTCGGCGGCCGCGTCTCCGGGCAGCAGGCGGTGACGCTCCAGGGTCTCGAGCAGCCGGATGTTATCGGTCCAATCCGCCAGATCCGGATGCCCGGCGGCCCAGCGCAGGACCGCGTATTGAACCATAAACTCGATATCGGCAATACCGCCCCGGCCCTGCTTGAGGTCGAAGCGTCCCTGACCGCTGGTGTCGAGGTTCTCGCGCATCTTGTCGCGCATGGAGCGCACGTCGGCGCGCAGCGCCTCGGGGTCGCGCTCGAGGCACAGGATGGCGCGCCGTACCTCGGCAAAACCCTCCGCCAGCGACGCATCGCCGGCGACCGGGCGGGCGCGGATCAGGGCCTGGTGCTCCCAGGTCCAGGCGTCCTTCTCCTGATACGCGGCGAAGGAGGGCAGGGAGCGCACCAGCATGCCCTTGTTGCCGTCCGGGCGCAGGCGCATGTCCACGTCGTAGAGGATCCCCGAGGGCGTGCGCGTGGTCATCATGTGGATGACGCGCTGACCGAGTCGGTTGTAGAACTGCTCCGCGCTGATGGACTTGGGTCCCGTGGTCTCGGTCCAGGGGTTCTCGGCACCGTGGAGGAACACCAGGTCCAGGTCCGATCCATAGCCGAGCTCGATCCCGCCGAGCTTCCCATAGCCGAGCACCAGCATCCCCGTATCGCCCTCGCCGATCCCTGCCGGGCGCCCGTGGCGCTCGCACAGATGGGCGAAGGTCAGGGCGAGGGTGCGCGCCGTGGTCGCCTCGCCGATCTCGGTGAGATAGTCGCTGACCTTCATCAGGGGCAGCACCCCGGTGAGATCGGCGGCGGCGACGCGCAGCATGTTGCCGTGGGCGAACTGACGCAGCCGCTCCATCTGCTGCTCCAGATCCTCCCCGTCGACCGGCTCGAGGAGGGCGTCGAGCTCATGATCGAGCTCCGCGCGGCGCAGGGGCTCGTAGAGCCGGCGCGGGTCGATGAGCTCGTCGAGCAGCAGGGGCTGGCGCACGATCTGATCCGCCACCCAGGGGCTCATGCCCGTGAGGCGGGCGAGCTGGGTCAGGACCTCGGGACGCTCGACCAGCATGGCGAGATAGGCGGTCCGCCGTGCCACCGCCTGCAGGACCCGCAGCACCCGCTCCAGCGCCAGGTCGGGCGCATCGCTGGCCGCGACCGCGGCCAACGCACTGGGCATGAGCTGATTGAGTCGTGTGCCGCCGCGGGCGCTGAGCCCTTTGCGGGCGGTCGCATCGCGAAACCGGCCGAGGCGCTCCCAGCTCACCGCGGGGTCGGCGAATCCAAAGCCGGCCAGGATCTCCTGGGCGCGCTCGTCGCGCGGCGGGTGGTCCCAGAGCCCGGCGAGCGCAGGGTCGATGGCCGGTGCTGGAGCGCCGGCGGGCCGCTCGGCCTCGGCCTGGCCCGATCGGCCGTCCTTCGGCTCGGCGAACACCTGGTCGAACGCCGACTGGACGGTCTGTCGGTGCCCGTCGAGGACGGCGTTGAATCCCTCCCAGTCGGAGAACCCCATGGCCCGCGCGAGTCGCAGGCGATCACCCGGCTCCTTCGGCAAGAGATGCGTCTGCTTGTCGCGCCAGGCCTGGACGCGGTTCTCCACCAAGCGCAGGAAGCAATAGGCGGCGTCGAGGCGCTCCACCTCCGTGGTGCTCATGAGCCCCTTGCGGGCGAGCACCGCGAGCACCGAGCGGATGGGACGGATCTGAAGATCCGGGTCGCGTCCGCCGCGCACCAGCTGGAAGGCCTGGCCCAGGAACTCGATCTCGCGGATGCCGCCCGGACCCAGCTTGATGTTGGCGGCCATGCCCTTCTTGTGGAGCTCGCGGTCGATCAGGCGCTTCATCTCGCGCAGTGATTCGATGGAGCCGTAGTCCAGGTAGCGGCGATAGACGAAGGGGCGCAGCAGGGCCTCGAGCGCGGCGACGTCCTCCGGCTCGCCGGCCAGCACGCGTCCCTTGATCATGGCGTAGCGCTCCCATTCGCGCGCCTGGGACTGGTAGTAGTCCTCGAGGGCGTCGAGGCTCATCACCAGTGGGCCGGAGTCACCGAAGGGCCGCAGGCGGGTGTCGACGCGGAAGACGAAGCCGTCCGCGGTCTGGGTGTTGAGCGCCTGCACGAGTCGTTGGGCGAGGCGGGTGAAGTACTGTCCGTTGTCGAGCCCATGCCGTGCGCCCTCGACACTGCCCGGGCTGGGGTACCCGAAGATGAGGTCGATGTCGGAGGAGAGATTCAGCTCGCGGGCCCCGAGCTTGCCCATCCCGATCACCAAGAGGTGCTGCTCGCGCCCCTCGCTGTCGCGCGGCGTCCCGAGCTCCTCCTTGGTCCAGGCATGCAGTCGCTCGAGGGTGCGACGGATGCAGCAGTCGGCCAGGGCGCTCAGATCCTCGAGGGTCTCCTCCAACGGCGCCAGCCCGCCGATGTCCCGCCAGATGATGCGGGTCTGCTCCCGGCGGCGGAAGCGGCGCAACGCCGGGAGCAGGGCGGACTCGTCGGCGACGCCCTCGAGGGTCGCGGCGAGGCGCCCGTCGAGGTCGCCCGGGGCATAGGTGCGGGCGAGGTCGCCGCTCGCCGCGAGCTCGGCGAAGGTCTCCGGATAGCGCGCCGCTGACAGCGCGACAAACTCGCTGGCCTCCCAGACCCGGGCGCGCAGGTCCTCGAAGCCCGGCCCCGGCGGTAGGGCGATCTGCGCGGCTTGGGCCCAATCGAGCCACTCGCCCCAGAGACGCGCGCTCGTTGCGGTATCGACCTCAACCTCGCTCATGGCCCCGGGTGCCCCTAGAGCGGCTCGATGGCGTACTCGGCGGCGAGGCGCACCTCGCCGCCGGCTGGTACCTCCACCACCTCGTCGGCGGCGTTGGCGGTCTCCACGCACACCATGATCCGGTAGTCCTCATCGTCGAGATCGGCCATGGCCCGGGCGGTCTCCACCCAGGGATTCCAGACGATGCAGGTGGCGCTGCGCTCGGTCTCGATGCGGATGCGCCGCCCGAGGGCGGGGTCCTCGATGCTCAGGTGTGCCGGCACCCCTTGATAGATCCGGTTCACCTCCGCCGAGACGGTGACCGGTCCCTCCTGGGTGATCACCGCGTCCCCGCCGTTGGCGGACTTGTCGATGTAGCGGCAGCCCTCGAGCCCGAGCACCCGGGCGCGGGTGGCGTCGCCGACCTTGAAATAGGTGTGCAGGGCCTGGGTAATGGGGAAGGGCCGGTCCTCCGGGTTCCTGGTGATCATCTCCACCCGCAGCGTCTCGCCGACCCGCACCTCCAAGAGCAGGTTGAAGGCATGGGCCCACTGGGCGCGGGTCTCGGCCTCGTCGGTGATGCCGAGCAGCACGCGGGTGGCGCCGTCGGGGAGCGACTCGGTCTCGAGCAGGGTCCAGGGCATGCTGCGCACGAAGCCGTGGGCGGGTCGGCCGTGTCCCTCCGGGTCGGCGCCGAACCAGGGCCAGCAGATCGGGACGCCTCCCTTGATGGCCTTGCCCGGGGCGAAGTAGGCCCGCTCGCTGACGAACAGCAGGTCGCTCGAGGCCCCGCTCGGTCGGTAGGCCAGCACCTGACCGGCATGCACGGAGATCAGTGCCGTCGCCTGGGCGTTCTCGATCTCGATCATGGGCAGTCCGCCCTGACCTTCCACCACCCGCAGGGTCCCGTCGATCTTGTGCTCGCTGTTCAACGCGTCGATGTCCACCTGTCGTCCTCCGTCATGGTCAAGAAGTCGCAACGACGCCTGTTCGGCGCCTGTCCCCGGGGTCTCGTCGGATTTCACAGGATACGGGCTCGGCAACTCACTTGCCTACGCCGGCCGCACCTTCTATAAAAACGAGACACGGGGCGTGCGCTTCCCCGTGTTTGTCATGGAAACTATCAAGAGGACACCCGATGAACAAAAAGGGCAATTTTCGATCGACGCCGGTCTTCCTGATCGCGGTCCTGCTCGCCGCCGGACTCGCCTCCCCGGCCTTTGGGGCCTCGGCCTGCAAGGGACTCGAGAAGCCCCAATGCGAGGGCAAGAGCGACTGCACGTGGGTCGATGGCTACACGCGCAAGGACGGGGTCAAGGTCTCGTCGCATTGCAAGGCGGTGGGTAAGAAGGGCAGCAGCTTGAGCAAGGAGAAGAAGGACAAGGGTTAGAATTGACGGGCGTCGCGGTCGTTTGACGCCTAATCCCAGATCGGCGACAGGGAGGCCATGTCTTCCCTGTCGTCGTCGCCCGGCCTCCAGGCATTTCGGATCGATAGCACACCCGCATCCGGGCGAAGCTCCCAATCGGCCAACTCGCCCCCGGGCCGTCGGATGCTCGAGCCGATCGCCGCTCCAAACCTATCCTGAAGCTCGACGCAACCACCAGGGGCGCCGGTAAACCGCCCAGCCCCCGGCGGCGGTGAGCCGGGTCCGCTGTGACCCCGCCTTGCGACCGACACCGGCAACCAGTCCGTATGGGCGCCCCATCCGAGGTCGATTCCTGGGGGCGGGGCCGTCCCTGGCCCAGACGGCAAGCCCGATGGATCAGGGCTTCCTGGCCTATCGGCCTAGCGTTAAGACAGAGCGGTCAATTCCCGGAGGCCTCTGGGGCTGGGGCTTCCTCCGGTTGCTCGTTCCCAGACGCGTCGCCGGACATGCCCTGCATTCCCGACATGGCGCCGGGCATCCAGACCCAGGAGCCGGCCGGGCCCTGGTTCCCGGACATGCCCTGCATGCCGCTCATGCCTTCCATGCCGCTCATCCCCTGCATGCCCGACATGCCCTGCATGCCGCTCATGCCCTCCATGCCGGACATGCCTTGCATCCCCGACATCGCGCCGGGCATATAGACCCAAGAGCCAGCCGGGCCCTGGGTGCCGGACATGCCCTGCATGCCACTCATGCCTTCCATGCCGCTCATCCCCTGCATGCCCGACATGCCCTGCATCCCGCTCATGCCCTCCATACCCGACATGCCTTGCATCCCACTCATGCCCTGCATGCCGGACATGCCGCCGGGCATCCAGACCCAAGACCCAGCTTCGCCGGACATGCCTTGCATACCGGACATCCCCTGCATGCCCGACATCCCTTGCATGCCGCCCATGCCCTCCATCCCGGACATACCCTGCATGCCACTCATGCCCTCCATGCCGCTCATACCCGACATACCGCCCATGCCCGACATGCCCTGCATGCCACTCATGCCTTCCATGCCGGACATGCCCTGCATCCCGCTCATGCCTTCCATGCCGCTCATACCCGACATCCCGCCCATCCCCGACATGCCCTGCATCCCACTCATTCCCGCCATGCCGGATGGCGGTTGTCCATGGCCCCAGTAACCGCCCCTCGGGCCGGCGCCGGGCATCATCATGGGCCCGCCTCTCGGGTAGCCCATCATCGGTCCCCCGCCGGGATAACCCATCTCAGGGCCATAGGGCGGATGGGGCATGGCGGGCCCGCCGTGCGGATAACCCATCATGGGGCCCCCGGGGTAGCCCATGGCCGGGCCCCCGCCCGGATAACCCATCTCGTGGCCCGAAGGCGGATAGCCCATCATCGGACCAGCCTGCGGATAGCCCATCATCGGCCCGGCCTGTGGATAGCCCGGCATGTGGCCCGGTTGGGCGTGGAGCGCGGCTGACGACACCGCGCCGCACAGGACCAGGCCCACAGCGGCGCTCAGACGGATCGGTTGAATGCTCATCGGTTTCCTCCTCGTTTGGGTTAGGGAAGCGTTGATCTCTCGCGCATCCCGTCCGGGCCGGGGATGGCCCGGCATCTTCAGGTGCCTGACGCGCTTCAAAAAAGGAGCGACCGCAGAGTCGCGCCTCTCAGATCGCGAGCCGATCAAATGCCAGGATGGCGCTTGATGAGTCGCTCCTTCGACACGGAACGCAATGACTCATTGATTGTAGGGGAGTCTCGATCGGCCCGTACCCTAGTCCGCGCGTCCCCGCGGGACATGAGGGCGCGGTCGCCGTATCCCCACGTGACCTTGGAACTCGCGTCCGCGAGCGCACCCGGGCAGCGACGCGGCCTCCCCAAGGGCCGGGACAGGGCGCTCCGATGGTCTATCAACCCGGAAGCCCCGGGGTTTCCCGCGCCCGCCGAGTGCGGGCGGTCACTCGCTTGGGATCCAGGCAGAGATCCTGGCTCCGTCGAGGCCCAGAGAGACGATCCGGTGATTATTGGTGTCGGCGACCAGGATCCGGCCGCCGACCTGCGCCAGGCCGCCCGGCTCGTTGAGCTCGGTCTCCGCGCGGCCGCCCAGGTGGCGCCCGGGTCTGCCCGTTCCCAGGATCGTGGTCACCGTGCCCGCCGCGATATCGATGAGCTTGACCTTGTGGTTGTAGGCGTCCGTGATCGCCAGCTGGTCGGGACCGAGCGCGGCGATCCCTGAGACGTGCTGCAGGCGTGCCTGGGCCAGTTCGCCATCCCGATCGCCGAACTCGAACAGGCCTTCGCCGATGAGATTCTCGACCAGTCCTTGATCCAGGCGGATGCGCCGGATCGCGGAGGCCTCGGCATCGGCGACGTAGAGGTCGTCGCCAATCAGCGCGAGTCCGCTGGGCTGGCTGAAGGTCGCCTCCATCAAAGGGCCGGTGGCGATCCCCTCCCGCCCAGAGCCCGCGTAGGGAGAGATCTTTCCGTCGCTCAGTCCCAGGCGCCAGATCTGGTGGCTGCCCGCCATGGCGATATAGACCTGGTCGCCGCGTACGGCGAGGTCCCAGGGTGAGCGCAGGTCCAGATGCAGGCCGTCGTGCTCGCCCAGGGTGCGCGAGAGTCCGATGCGGCCGGTTCCGGCCAGGGTGCGGACCTCGCCGGTCTCGAGATCCAGGTGTCGCACGGTGTGGCTGCCGGGGTCGGCCACCAGGAGTCCGTCCTCGCCCACGAACGCGAGGCCCTGGGGCGCGCTGAAGCGCGCCTCGGCCGCGGGTCCGTCGCGCCAGCCGGCCTCGCCGTCACCGAATCTCCGCAGCACCCTGCCGTTCGCGTCGGCCAGGATGACCCGGTGGTGCAGGGTGTCGCTGACCGCGACCAGCCCGCCGTCGGCCGAGGCCGCGACCTTGCCGGGTGCCGCGAGCGGGGCATCGGCGAGGGCGTCTTTCTCGAGCCTGAGGGGCAAGGGCCGGTCGTCCAGGTCCGCCGCAAAGAGCTCCAGGAGTCGCTCGACGGCCCGCCCGAGCCGCTCCTCATGACCCTCGCCCGTGACCTTGCCCACCCAGCGTCCGTCGGGGGCGAACACGGCCAGGGTCGGCCACGCGCGAACCCCGTAGCGCTCCATGAGCCGCCAGTCGGGGTCGTTCACGATCGGATGGCGTCGGTCCAGGCGCACGATGGTGCTACGTAGGCCCTCTAGATTCTTCTCATGATCGAACTTGGGTGAATGCACCCCGATCACCACCAAGCGGTCGCCGAAACGTTCCTCCAGGACCCGCAACTCCTCGGCCACGTGGATGCAGTTGATGCAGCCATAGGTCCAGAAATCCAGGATGACCACCTTGCCGCGCAGGGCGTCGGGCGACAGTGGCCCTGGTACGTTCAGCCAGTCCAGGTCGGCGGGAAGGTCGAGCGGGGGGGCGTTCGGGGTCTGCTGCGGCGCCGCGGTGGAGAGACTCGCGGACAGGGCGCATAGGAGCAGGGTCACCCAGAATAGGAGGCGCGCGGCTGATCTCACCGGATGGGATTCGGCTGTGCCGGGGATCGTCCCACGGTGTCTACCGCGACGACTCACCCAGGGTTTGGTAGAGCCGGCGATGGTGTCCGGTCACCGTGCAGATGGGACACAGGTTGGGCGGCTCCGCGGCGGTCGCCGGGGTGTGAAAGCCCACGCCGCAGGCGGGGCAACGGCGCCGCAGCAGCGGAAGTCGGTCGGGCGCGAATGGGTCCAGGGTCCGGATGGAGATGGCGTCGGTCTCGCACAGGTCCACACAGATCCCGCAGGCAGTGCAGCCGTCGTGATCGAAGCGGTAGGCCTCCGCCTCGACCCGGATCGCCCCGTGGGGGCACAGGCGCGCGCAGGCGTCGCAGCCGGTGCAGCGCTCCGCGTCGATGCGCAGGGCGTTCAGGCTGAGGCCATCGGGGTCCGACCGGGGTACCCGCCGACCCGGGGGGATGAAATCGGCCACGGCGGGATCCGCCCGCTCGGCCAGGCGCAGGGCGGTGTCGGTCGCGCTGGTCACCATGCCCCGGAAGAAGTCGCGCCGGCCGAGCGCGGGCGCGCGATGCATGGCCCTCGCGGCCCGCAGGGCCTGGCTCCATTCGGACGCGCTCGGGCGGGTGACCTCCATGGGCGCCGCATCCCGGTCGATCAACAAGGCGTTCACTGCGTCGAGATGGCGCCCGATCGGGGTGACGCGCCCGCGCGGACATGCCACGCAGTCGCCGGCGCACAGGCTGAGTCGCCGCGTGCCACGGTGATGGAGGTCCAGCAAGGCTTGGACACCGAGGGAGTGCAGGCAGGGGAGCACTCCGTCCAGGGGCTCGCCGTCCTTGGATTCCACGCCGGCCCATTCGCACGCGGCGAAGGCGATGCCGAGTCCATCGACCCGATACCAGGCCGGTCGGTGGCGATCGACGACCGCCCCCTCCGGGCAGGCCGGTGTGCATAGTCCGCAGCCGTCGCAGCGATCGGTGTCGATGCCAAGGCGCTCGTCATCGATCACCCAAGCCCCGGTGGGGCAGGCGTCGACACAGGCGTGACAGCTCGCCTGCTCCATCCGTGAGTGGACGCAGCGGCTCGCGATGACCTCGGGCAGCAGCAGGTCCGCCGGGGTGGTCTGCCCCCGCAGCTCCTCCACGGGCAGTTACCAGCTCGGCGCGGCGCCAGGCAGGAAGGGCCCGTCGACCTCCAGGGACACCTGTGGCGGGGCGACGGACGCCTCGATCTCCTCCGGGGTCGGGCGCGGCGTCCCGAGCACCTCCGCGAGCAGGTCGCGCAGCTCGTCCAGGTAGGCGGCCGTGAGCAGGGCGAGCCCGGCGTAGAAGCGCGTCGCGCAGCGTCCGGCCACCCGTTCGGCGAAGCGGTCGATCCAGCGCAGCAGGTGATCGTCGAGGAAGCGTGTCACCTCCGTGAGATCTACCGGCGGGGTGGCCCCGTCCAACAGATGGGCCAGGAAGCGCAGCTCGAGCACCAGATGATCGTCACTGCGCATGCGCCAGTCCTCGGCCGCGAGCCCATAGCGCTGGTACCACTCACGGACCTTGAACATGGGCTCCTGGAGGGTGAGGCTGTCCTCGTCGAGCCATACCGACTCGCACGGCGAGGCCCGTAGCCCGTAGGTGAGATAGATGTCCGCGTAGTCCGATGCCAGTCGATCGAGGGTCGACTGGCCGAGCTCCGCGGGGATCTCCGTGAGCCCCTCACGCAGCGCGGCCAAGGCGACCGTCGCGCGCTCTCCCTGGAGGCGCACCCCCAGGAAGTCCTCGTAGCAATCGGTCCAGAGGGCGTGGATCAACTCCCGATCCAGCTCCTTGTCATGGAGCAGGGCAAGGGTCTGGAGATCCCCGGCGGCCGAGGCCCGGAAGCGCTCCAGCGCGGACCCCCGCGCCGGGGTGGATTTCAACACCGCACTCACTTCTCCACCTTGCCCTTGCTGTGGGCCACGAACACGATGGATGGATTGGTGAGCTCAGGATTGGCGAAGTTCTTCACCGCCCTGACCGGCTCCTCATGGGGCCCGATGGCCTTGGTGGCGAAGCGGTTCTCGCGCAGCGCATCGATCGGGCCAATGTCGAGCACCCGCATCATGCAGGCCATGACGCAATAGGGCTTGCGGCCTGCCTCGATCTCGTCCACGCAGAGGTTGCACTTGGAGACGATGTTCTGCTCCGGGATGAACTGGGGCGCGCCGTAGGGACAGGTCGCCTCGCAGCGGCGGCAGCCGATGCACAGGGTCGAGTCGATGTCGACGATCCCGTTGTCCTTGCGCTTCCAGATCGCCCCGGTCGGGCAGGCGGGCAGGCAGGCCGGCTCCGCGCAGTGGTTGCAGGAGGTGTTGACCTTGTAGGCGTAGACCGCCGGATAGGTGCCCCCCTCGATGTACTGCACGCGCCGGAAGCGGGGCCCCGGCGGCAGTCCGTTCTTGTCCTTGCAGGCGATCTCGCAGGCCCGGCAGCCGATGCAGTCCACATTGTTGTGGACGAAGCCAAGCTGCATGTCGGGTACGACCGGCGTGTAGGCCTCGCGCTTGCGACGCTTGATGGCCTCCTTGATCTTACCTTGGTCTTTCTCTTCAGCCATGGATCGATCCTCCGAAACCGTTTAAAGCTCACGCCGGAAGACGTGGGCACGCGAGGTCGCGAGCTGGTCCCATCCGGGCCTGTGTTCGAGGGCGCTCTTCTTCATGTTGCAGAGCACGGTGTTGTAGGCAAAGGCGCCGGCTGGACTCGGCTCGTCGAGGGTCAGCATATCGGGGTTGCCGCCCCGGTCGACGCCGTTCTCGTCGAGGTCGAGCCACGATCCCTCGTGCAGCACCAGCACACCGGGCATACAGCGCTCGGTGACATAGGCGGGCACCACCACCCGTCCCCGCTCGTTCCAGAGCTCCACCGTATCCCCGGTCTTGATGCCCATGCGCTTGGCGTCCGAGGCGTTGATGGTGACCTCCTGTTCGTAGGTCTCCCGCAGCCAGGAGCAGTTGTTGAAGATCGAATGGGTCCGCCAGCGCGGGTGGGGCGAGATCAGATGGAAGGGGTACTGAGCCGTCTTGGGGCTGTTCAGCGACTCCCAGGGCTCGATCCACTTGGGGATCGAGGGGATGTGATAGCCATACATGGTCCGGGTCCAGTCGCTGATCTGAGCCAGCTGGGAGGACAGGATCTCGATCTTGCCCGATGGCGTCTGGAAGGCGGCGCCGTTCTCGATCTGGTCGCGGAAGGCCACGTGCGGTCTGTCGAGCTTGAACTTGTAGACCCCGCGCGCCTTGAACTCGTCCCAAGGCATGTCGACGTGCTGGTGGGCCATCACCTTGCCTTCCCACCATTCGCGCAGATAGGCCTCGTCCACCGGGTCCGGGTTGAAGAAATAGCTCCGATCGGCCTTGGGGTTGTAGGTCTTGCCGAAGCGGTCGCCCATGCCGGTCTTCCAGCCGATGCGGTAGGCCAGCTCGGTGAAGATCTGGAAGTCGCTCTTCGACTCGCCCATCGGCTCGATGACCTTCGGGCGGTGGATGTAGTAGTGGCCCTTGTACCAGGGCAGGGCGACATCGTGGCGCTCGAAGTGGGTGGCCACCGGGAGCAGCACGTCGGCATAGAGTCCGGAGGGCGTGATGGTGGAATCCATGCACACCACCAGCTCCATCTTCTCCATCGCCTCGATTTCTTTATTGATATTCGTGAGCTGGTTGAACCAGTCCGAGCCCTGCCAGAAGATCCCCTTGATGTTGGGGATGGTCCCGTCGAGCTGATCCTCCCGAGGCCAGAGCCCGATCTCCTCACGGCTGACGTTTGGATAGTTCAGCACGCAGTGGGCCCAGCGGTCGGACTTGATGGCGGCGAACCAGATGTTCGAGTACTCGTCGTAGGGGTAGGCCACCGCCTCAGAGTGCCAGGCCTTGCCCACGCCCTCCGCCGAACCGCCGAGGATCCCGATGTTGCCGGTCATGGCCTGCAGCGCGGCCGCCATGCGGTTGTATTGCTCGCCGTAGGCGTTGCGGCCCGGCGCCCAGGATGCCTTGAGGGCCGCCGGCTTGGTGGTGGCATACATGTGCGCGAGCTTGCGGATGTCCTCGGCCGACACACCGCAGATCTCCGCCGCCCATTCGGGCGTCTTGGGCACTCCGTCGTAGGCGCCCAGGATGTAGTCCTTGAAGTTCTCCTGACCGTTGGCGCTTCCCGAGGCCCACACCGGCATGGTCCCGGCATCCATACCCTGGCAGAACCGGTTGATGAACTCCTGGTCCTGGAGGTTGTTGGTGAAGATGAAATGGGCCATGCCCGCCATCATGGCGGCGTCCGTGTTGGGCTTGATGGGGATCCACCAGGCGTCGTAGCAGGCCGCGGAGTCGGTGTACTGGGGGTCGATCAGCACGAACTTGCAGCCGCGCTGCTTGGCGAGCCGCAGGTAATAGAAGGTGTTCCCGCCGTGGAAGGTGTAGGCGGGGTTCCAGCCCCACATGATCATCAGCTTGGAGTCGGCGAAGGCGTCGTCTTCGTTGCCGTCCTCGATGGTGCCGAAGGTCCAACGCGAGCTCGACGTGGTGCCCTGATAGGAAGGCACCGACCAGGAGCTGGTGCGGCAGCTGAACATCCCGAGGAAACGCCCCAAGAGGCCCTCGATCTGGTCGGACTTGTGCAGCACCCCGTAGGAGGCGCCCGCGTAGCTCTGATCGAGTAGGGCGGTGGAGCCGTACTTCTCCTTGATCTCGATCATCTTGTTGGAGATGTACTCCAGCGCCTCTTCCCAACTGATGCGCTTGAACTTGCCTTCGCCTCGCTTACCGACACGACCCATGGGGTAGAGCAGGCGCTCGGGCGAGTAGAGCCGCTGGCGGTAGGAACGGCCGCGCAGGCAGCCGCGGATCTGCGGCTCCTCCTCGGTGTCCTTGCCGAAGAATCCGTCGCGCTGATAACGGCCGTCGTCGGTGGAGATCCGCACGATGACGTCGCCCTTCTTGTGGGCGACCAGCATGTGCCGCGACCCGCAGTTGTGGGCGCAACTGGTGACGACCGTATTGAGCTCGTCGTCGCGTGGATAAGGCGCGTAGGCGAAGGCCTTGGCGTCCTCGGTCTTGATCAGGCCGCCGGCGCCGATTGCCGCGGCGCCCACCGCCGTGGACTTGAGAAAGCCCCGGCGATCGATGTTCAGCCGCTCGTCGAGGAATGAGAGGTCGTTGAAGTCGTTCATGATGGATACCTACTTGGCCTCGCCTGTCGCGGCCGGTTGAGATGCCCCTGCCGGGGGTGCCGCTTCCGCCTTCTCCGCGGGCGCCGGCTTCGGCGCTTCTACCGCGGGCACGGTGACACCGACCAGGAACCGGGCCTCGGACTGGGCAGGACGGTCCTTGGCCCAATCCGGCACCAGCTCCGCCATTCCGGGCCAGGGATGGCGCGCATAGGGGTAGGCGATGCGATACCAGGGTCGGCCGCCGTGACAACCGAAGCAGACGTCCTCCTTCTCCTTGGCCAGGGACTCGATCGCCTCTGGTTTCAGATAGTTGACGTTATGCCTGACGGTCCGGAAGGCCGCGTGGCAGAGCAGGCAATTGTTCTGGAAGGCATGACCGTACTCCAGCCAGGGGCCGGGGACACCCATGTTCTGGTAGGGGAACTGGCCGTGGCAGAGCAGGCAGACGTTGGGGTCCACGTGCTTGCGCTGGGTGAGGGTTGGGTCCCCACCGGCATGCGACATGGCCGTCTCCTCGCGCGGGTCGTTGCCCACATGGCAGGTATTGCAGCGCAGGTCCATCACCTGCGTGGCGTAATCCGTTACCAGGTGGCGACGGTGAAAGGTGTCCTGCTCGCCCTCGTAGGTATCGAGGGTCTCGTACCAGGCAGACACCTCGCTCGCCGTGACGCCGGCCGGCGATTCGGCGCGGACGCTCGGCTCCAGTACCTCGGCGTGACAGGCGAGACATTGATCGTCTGTCGCCGTCGCGGCGGCGGGCGCGAAATGCAACGGGTGCCAGCGGGCCTCCTCATAGGTGAGACCTTCGACGCTGGCCGTGTCCGCCTGCGCCGCGACACCGAGGAGTGCCAGCAGCATTGCGAAACGATTCGCCCTCGACATCACGAACCTCCGGATGGTGTGTTGACCGGTCCATCGGCCTTGTCAGCGTCCCTAAATCGATGGGTAGGGCTCGTCGGGCCAGGATCCGTGGCGCCTGGCAAGCCCGCGAAATGATCTGAGAATCCAAGCGGCAGATGCCGCGCTTCTCCGCCGTCGTTGCCCCGTTCGGTTGTCTTGCCCGGACCGGGCAATGGAGCCCCGAGGTGGTCTCAAGGCCGCCGAAGACAGGGTTCGTTCGGCCGTTCGTTGGAAAAACCAGCACGTCCATGTGCTGGCTCAAGGTCATCGGATCAGATGGTCAGCGGATCACTGGGCCGGGGGAGTCCAACCGGACATACCACCCATGCCGCCCATGCCGGACATGCCGCCCATGCCGCCCATGCCGGACATACCGC
Source organism: uncultured Gammaproteobacteria bacterium (assembly GCA_963714915.1). Lineage (GTDB taxonomy): Bacteria > Pseudomonadota > Gammaproteobacteria > Chromatiales > Chromatiaceae > Thiodictyon. The sequence continues at coordinate 36,564 of CAVQQM010000003.1, read as the reverse complement.
CCATGCCGGACATACCGCCCATGCCGGACATACCGCCCATGCCGGACATACCGCCCATGCCGGACATACCGCCCATGCCGGCGGGTACCCAGACCCAGCCGCCCATGCCGGACATACCGCTCATGCCGCCCATGCCGGACATACCACCCATGCCGCCCATGCCGGACATGCCGCCCATGCCGCCCATGCCGGACATGCCGCCCATGCCGGACATACCACCCATGCCGCCCATGCCGGACATGCCACCCATGCCGGACATGCCGCCCATGCCGGACATACCACCCATGCCGCTCATCCCCGACATCCCGGTGAAGGGATAGAAGAAGATCGAGCCCTCAGGGGTGATGCGGAAGTAGCCGGACATGCCGCCCATGCCGCCCATGCCGGACATACCGCCCATGCCAGACATGCCGGACATCCCGCCCATGCCGGACATCCCGCCCATGCCGGACATCCCGCCCATGCCGGACATTCCGCCCATGCCGGACATTCCGCCCATGCCGGACATTCCGCCCATGCCGGACATTCCGCCCATGCCGGACATTCCGCCCATGCCGGACATTCCGCCCATGCCGGACATGCCAGTGGGCATCCAGACCCAGCCGCCCATGCCGCTCATTCCATCCATACCGGACATGCCGCCCATGCCGGACATGCCGCCCATGCCGGACATGCCGCCCATGCCGGACATGCCGCCCATGCCGCCCATGCCGGACATGCCGCCCATACCGGACATCCCGGCGGGCATCCAGACCCAGCCGCCCATGCCGGACATGCCGCTCATGCCGCCCATGCCGCCCATGCCGGACATGCCGCCCATGCCGGACATGCCATCCATGCTGTGTGCCGCCGTTCCAGCGCCGGCCAGGGCCATGCCCACCAGCGCGGAAACAGCGGCTTTCTTGAACCTCGTGATCGTCAGCTTCATTACGTGTCCTCCAAGGGTGTATCGAGTCCCGGGGTTACTCGGTTACTCGCCGTGCCAATGACGGATGTCGTAGTAACCGGGCATTCCTGGGTGGTTGAACGGGGTGTACCAGTTCCCCTGGTCCTCCAGGAACCGCAGGCTGGCGGGGTAGGGCTGGGAGATTCCCGTCAGTGCCCTGGTAAACCAGCCCGGTGGCTTTTGGACCTCTCGGATCACCGGTGCCCCGATGGGCCGCTCGGACGGTTGCGTACCGGCGATGGGGAAGCCCCCCTCGGCCGAGATCCCGATTCCGGGACCAGCGACCATGCCGGCCAACACCGCGACCCTGATGGCGATCTTCATCATCTGCATTCACCTCCATCTGTGCTCGCGCTGCACCGGGCACCCGGGTCGGCACGGCCCTCCGTGCCTGGGATACCCGATCGTCACCGCCTTACGACCGCAGGTCAGCCGTCAGCAACAACCGAGCCAGTTTTCGGCCCGTGGATCTCTACCTTGTTTTCCTTGCCGTTTCGCGGGGGCCGTCACAAGACGTGAGCGGCTCGCCCGTCCGAAACCCTGACCATTTGTCATAAAGGTTGGCTGATGGACCCTGGTCCGGTCGTCCGGAGTCTTGGCCGGAGGGCCGGCAGCGACCGCGAATGGCTCGAGTTAGGGTTCCCCTTACAGCGACTTAGGACCGGGAGGTCGGCGCGGCGACACGCTGGCAGTCGGCGCCGCGGAGAGGGCTGTCAATCTGGCAGATGGCAACGGATCGACCTGACGTTAATTCAGGACCACGACCCGCCCGTCCTCGACCCCGATGGAGATCTGATGTCGTAGGGCGTTGGGTGGCTCCGTCTCGACGATGCTGACGAGGTAGACACGGAAGATCTCCCGTATCTTTCCGACCTGCAGACTGCTGTCACCCACGGACTCCAGCCAGGACGCAGCGACCGCCTGGGCCTTGCCCCAGGTGTCGATCGGCAGACTGACCTCTGATTCGGTGATCGCCGAGGGCACCACCCCGGCTGCCGGCTCAATGGGATCCGGTCGAGCCTCGACACGCCGCAGGGGGAACAGGACCAGGGTCCCATCCGATTCGCGCTCGGCGCGCCAGCCGCGCTCGGCGAGCAGAGCATCGAGATCACGCGCGACCTCGTCCCGGGCCGCGACCTGGTCCGGGGCCGCATCGGCGACCTCGGGCGCAACCGGGCTCGGGGCTCGGGGCCGGGGCCGGTGTGGGCGGGGCGGCCGGCGCGGGCGGATACAAGAGGGTCGCCCCTTCGGCATCGGTCTCCACCCGCCAGCCACGCTCCCGCAACGCCGCCCAGTCGGGTTCGGTGTCCTCCGCGCCCACGGGGTCGGGGCCGGTCGGCGGCTCAGATCCCCCTTGTTCATTCAGGTTCTCCTCCGGGGACCTCGAGACGGGCATCAGCTGGAGGCTCCCGTCCACCAGCATCTCCACCTGCCAGCCGGCGGCGCGCAGGCTCTCGACGAAGGTTTGCCCATCGGGGCCGGTTTCCGAGGCCGGGGCCGCCTGGAGCCAACAGATCCCCGAGCCAAGGATCAAGAGATTCAGTGTCCTGGCCAGCTTGTTGTGCATGTCTCCTCCTCATCATGGTGTTGTCGGTATCGGCCCAACCTTTGCAAGCCTTATGCCCCCCGGGCCGGCTCCTCGATGTGCCCGCCAGCCCTGGCTCCGCACGGCCTCCGGGGGCCCGCCGAGGGGTATGCGGGGACCCGCGGGGTCGGGGGTGGAGTCAGATGCCCTGCCAAATAGTCAGTGCGTTGGCGTTCCGGCAGGCTACCCTAGAGGAGCCAGGCAGGACGCGGGCGCGTGGATGCCGGTACAGCGCACAATGAATGAATCCAAGCGAGAGCGCCTCATGAGCTGGCTCAGCCAAAGTCTCAATCGCAAGTTCGCCGTGGGGACGGCGGCCGGACTCCTCGTCAGCTCCCTGTTCTTCCTGGTCCTGTTCGTCAGCCTCTATCGCGGGCAACTGGAGCGGGAGCGCGCCAGCGCGGCCGGCCAATGGAGCCGGCTGGTCTCGATCGAGCTTGGCGAGATGCTGGAGTTGGGCGACGCCGGCGCGCTCGCGAGCATGCTGGGCCGCCTGGACGGCGAGCCCGGAATCCTTAGCGTCAGGCTCACGGATCCGTCCGGCGAGGTACGCTACGCGAGCGATCCGGCCGCGTTGGGGACCCACCTGCCGGTCGCCAACGGGGGGATCCTGGGCACCCGGCTGATTCGGGATCCGGACGGGCGCGAGATCCTGCGCAGCGTCACTCCGCTCGGCGGCGCGTCCTGTCCCGGGTGCGCGGAGACGGGGGGAGACGGGCCGGCCGGCGGTCTGCTCTACCTGGACCTGGATGCGGGCCCGATCAACGACTCGGCCCGTGCCACGACCCTGCTGCTGATGGGATCGGGCGCCCTGATCGTCCTGGTCAACATCGCCGGGGGCTGGTGGTTCATTCGCCGCTATGTGATCCGGCCGGTGGAGCAGTTGTCGGATGTCAGCCTGCGATTGACCCAGGGGGATCTCGACGCCCGCCTGGCCCTTCCCGGCGAGGACGAGTTCTCTGCCCTGGCGGCGCGCTTCAATACGATGGCCGAGGGGCTCAAGGACAAGATCCGCCAGCTCGAGGACAAGGAGGTGTTCTTGCAGGCCTTGGTCGATGCGATCCCCGACGGGATCCGGGTCATCGACGAGGATTATCGGGTCGTGCTCTCCAACGCCACCTACCGCCTTCAGCACGGCTTCGGTACCGAGCAAGAGGTTCCGGAGTATTGTTACGCCGCCACCCATGACCGCACGAGCCCCTGCCCGGAGACCCTCACCTTGTGCTCCCTGAAGGAGGTGACCGAGACGAGGGAGCCCCTGAGGCTGGTCCACCGGCATACGCGTGCGGACGGGAGCCCGCTGGAGGTGGAGGTCTACGCCGCTCCCCTGTGCACGAGCCTCGGGGGCCGTCCGAGGCGCATGGTCGTCGAATCGATCCGCGACCTGCAGCAGCAGGTCCGCTTCTCCCACGAGCAGCGTCTCTCGGAGCTCGGCCGACTCGCCGCCGGGGTCGCCCATGAGATCCACAACCCGCTTGCCGCGGTGCGCATGGCCCTGCATGCCGCTGAGCAGATCGGTGCGCAGGCCGAGCCCGATCGGGACCTCTTATCCGATTATCTGCAACTGGTCGACCATGAGGTGGAGAAGTGCATCCAGGTCACCGAGCGGCTGTTGAAGCTCAGCATCCCGCCACCCTCGGTCGAGGAGCTGGTGACCCTCGACCGGGTCATCGAGGACACCCTGAAGCTGTTGGGTTGGGAGGCCCAGAACCGGTCGGTTCAGATCCGCTTCTCGGCGGAAGGATCGCCGCTGCGGGTACTGGCGACCGACAGCGATCTGCGGATGATGGCCCTCAACCTTGCCCAGAACGCTTGCCACGCCATGCCGGAGGGTGGATCCCTGGCGGTGCGCTGCTGGCGCGAGGCGGGTGAGGTGGCGGTGACCTTCGAGGACTCGGGGGTGGGTATCGAGCCCCTCGACCTGGCGCGGATCTTCGACCCCTTCTTCAGCCGGCGTGCCGATGGCGTGGCGGGGACGGGCCTCGGGCTGTCGATCACCAAGACCATCGTCGAGGGTCATGGCGGGCGCATCAGCGTCGAGAGCACCCTCGGCAAGGGGAGCCGGTTCACGGTCACCCTCGCAGATGCAGACGCACCGACCGATGCAGATGCAGCCGTGGACATGGCGTCGTCGGAGGCCTGAGGCATGGCTCACCTGATCCTGGTCATCGAAGACGACCTCACCCTGAACCGGCTGATCGTCAAGCAGCTCGACGCCCAGGGCTACCAGACGACGGGGGCGCGATCCTGGAAGGAGGCGGACGTCTACCTGGAGGCCCACGAGCCGCATCTGGTGATCACCGACGTCCGCCTCGCCGACGGGGACACCCTGCGGCGCCTCCCGGACCTGGTGAAGATGCAGCCAGTGGTGGTGCTCACCGCCTATGGTTCGGTGCGCGACGCGGTGGCGGCCATGAAGGCCGGCGCCTACGAGTATCTGGTCAAGCCGGCGAGTCCGGACGAGCTGGCCCTGGTGGTCAAACGGGCGATCGATGACGCGGCCCTGCGCAGCGATCATCTCTTCTGCCGGCAGCGCCTCAAGGCGCGCGAGGGGATGGCGGACTTCATGATCGGGGTGAGCGAGACCCTGATGCGGACCAAGGACACCATCGCCGCGGTGGCGCCGACGGACGTCAACGTCCTGATCCAGGGCGAGAGCGGGGCGGGCAAGGAGCTGGTCGCCCGGGCGATCCACGACCACAGTGAGCGCGCGGGGCGCAACTTCGTCCCCGTGGACTGCTGCACCCTGCAGGAGAAGCTGTTCGAGTCGGAGCTGTTCGGCCACGAGAAGGGCTCGTTCACGGGCGCCGACCGGCAGAAGCGCGGTCTCATCGAGGGGGCGGAGGGCGGCACCCTGTTCCTTGATGAGATCGGCGAGATCGATGGCTCGATCCAGGCGAAGCTCCTGCGCTTCCTCGAGACCGGCGTCTTTCGGCGGGTGGGTGGGACCAAGGACCTGCATGCGAACGCCCGGGTGGTGGCGGCGACCAACCGCGACCTGCAGGCCATCAGCGAGACGGGGGGATTCCGCTCGGACCTCTATTATCGTCTGAGCACCTTCGTCATCGACGTGCCCCCGTTGCGCGACCGCCGCGAGGACATCCCCTATCTGGCCGCCCATTTCATCCAGAACCACAACTTCTCGCGCCGCATCGACAAGCGTATCGCGAGCGACGCGGTGCGCCGACTCACGGCCTACGACTGGCCAGGCAACGTGCGGGAGCTGAAGAACGTGGTCGAGCGCGCGATCATCCTCTCGCGCGAAAGCGACATCATCCGCCCCGAGCATCTGGCGTTCGGCGCCAGCGCCAACCGCACGAGCACCAAGGTCAGCGTGAGCTTCGACCACGAGCCGACGCTGGAGGAGGTACAGGCGGAGTATCTGCGCCTCCAGTTGTCGAAGCAGTCCGGTCACCGCGCCAAGGTGGCCGAGGTGCTCGGGATCAGCGAGCGCAATATCTATCGCATGATCCGCCGCTACGGGTTGGTGGAGGGTTGAGTCGCGATCTGGGGGCGTCGGTGTGCCGCTCAGTGAAAATCCCGCGAGACCGTGACCAGCCCGCCCAGCAGCCCTTCGCCCAGGAGCGACGTGTAGTCCGCCAGCCGCTCGGCGATCAGGTGGGTCACCCCTGCCTACCCCCGGCCTCCCGCTGGATCTCCCCGAAGACCGCCATCAGACGTGAGCCGAGCAGGGCGGCGCGCTGGCGCTCGGCGATACGTTTCCAGACCACCAGGTTCACATGACCCGTCTCGTCCTCCAGGGTGACGAAGGTCACCTGATTGGCGGACGCGGGGCGCTGGCGGTTGATCACCAGCCCGGCGGTGGCGACTCGGCTGCCCGAGGGCACCTCGGCGATCTCCCGGGCGGTGAGCAGCCGATGCGCGGCGAGCCGCGCTCGCAGCAGGGCGACCGGGTGGCGGCGCAGGGTGAGACCCAGGCTCGCATAGTCGGCGACGATCTCGCGTCCCTCGCTGGGGGGGCGCAGCAGGGGCAGGGCATCCGCCTTGGGCGGGGGTAGGCTCAGGGCGCCCTGGGCCGACTCCCGGTCTGCCCTCCCGAATGTCGCCAGCCCAGACACGGCCCAGGCCGCCCGGTGCCGGTTGCCCGCGAGCCCCGCGAGTGCATCGGCACCCGCCAGGGCCTTGAGATCGGAGCGGTCCAGACGGCCACGCTCGATCAGGTCGGCGAGCGATGACCAGGGCGCCGCCGCGCGTGCCGCGAGCAGGCGCCCCGCCCCGGCCCGGGAGAGCCCCTTCGCCAGCCGCAGACCCAGCCGCAGGGCCGGCTCGCGGGCATCCCGGCCCGCTGGCCCTCCAGCGGCAGTCCCCCTGGTCGATGGCTCGAGGGTGCAGTCCCAGGCGCTGGAGCCCACGTCCACCGGGCGCACCTCGACCCCTTGCCGGCGTGCCTCCCGCACCAGCTGGGCGGGGGCGTAGAAGCCCATGGGCTGGCTGTTCAGCAGTCCGGCGAAGAAGGCCGCCGGCTCGTGGTGCTTGAGCCAGGCGGAGCAATAGACGAGCAGGGCGAAGCTCGCGGCGTGTGACTCGGGAAAGCCATATTCACCGAAGCCCAGGATCTGGTGATAGATCCGCTCGGCGAACTCGCGCGTATAGCCGCGCCCCAGCATGCCGCCGATCAGGCGCTCGCGCAGGCCCTCGAGCCCCCCGCGGCGGCGCCAGGCGGCCATGGAGCGGCGCACCTGATCGGCCTCGCCCGGGGTGAAGCCGGCCGCCACCTGGGCCACCTTGATCACCTGCTCCTGGAAGATGGGTACACCCAGGGTGCGGCCCAGCACCGCCTGGACCTCGGGGGAGGGATAGTCGACCGGCTCGAGCCCCTGGCGGCGGCGCAGATAGGGATGGACCATGTCCCCCTGGATGGGTCCCGGGCGCACGATGGCGACCTCGATCACCAGGTCGTAGAAGCAATCCGGCTTCAGCCTGGGCAGCATGGCCATCTGGGCGCGGGACTCGATCTGGAACACGCCGACGGTCTCGGCGCGCTGGATCATGGCGTAGACCGCCGGGTCCTCCGGCGGGATGTCCGCCACCGTCATCCGGCTGCCGCGAAGCGCGTTCACCAGGTCGAGCGCTCGGCGGATGGCGGAGAGCATGCCGAGCGCCAGGCAGTCCACCTTGAGCAGTCCCAGGGCGTCGAGGTCGTCCTTGTCCCATTGGATGACCGTGCGCCCCTCCATGGCCGCGTTCTCCACCGGCACCAGGCGCTCCAGGGGGCCGCGGGAGATGACGAATCCGCCCACGTGCTGGGACAGATGGCGCGGGAAGCCGAGGATCTCGTGCACCAGACGCATGGTCTTGAGCACCCGCGGGTTGTAGGGGTCGAGCCCGACCTCCCGGAGGCGCTCCGGCGCCACCGCCTGACCGTCCCACCAGTTGAGGTTGCGGGCCAGACGATCGACCTGGTCCAGGTCCATGCCCAGTGCCTTGCCCACGTCGCGTACCGCGCTCTTGGGGCGATAGGTGATGAGGGTGGCGGCGAGCGCCGCCCGCTCGCGGCCGTACTTCTCATAGATGTACTGGATCACCTCCTCGCGGCGCTGGTGCTCGAAGTCCACGTCGATGTCCGGGGGCTCGCCGCGCTCGCGGGAGATGAAGCGCTCGAACAGCATCTCCATGCGCGCCGGGTCCACCTCGGTGATCCCCAGGCAGAAGCAGACCGCCGAGTTGGCCGCCGAGCCCCGTCCCTGGCACAGGATGCCCCGCGATCGGGCGAAGGCGACGATGTCGTGGACGGTGAGGAAATAGGGCTCGTAGGCCAGCTCCGCGATCAGGGTCAGCTCGTAGTCGATCTGCTGGCGCACCCGTGCGGGCACGCCCTGGGGCCAACGCGAGGCGGCACCCGCCTCGGTCAGGCGACGTAGGTGGGCGGTCGGCGAGATCCCGGGCGGGACCAGCTCGTCGGGATACTCGTAGCGCAGCTCGTCGAGTGAGAATCGGCAGCGCCCCGCCAGCTCGACGGTGGCCGCGAGCAGTCCCGGGGGATAGAAGCGGGCGAGCTGCTCGCGGGTGCGCAGATGGTTCTCCCGGTTCTGGGCGAGTGCCGCCCCGGCCTGATCGACCCGCACCCCGAGCCGGATGGCGGTCAGGGTGTCCAGCAAGGGGCGCCGACCGCGGGCGTGCATGGCCACGTTCCCCGCGGCGACCGCGCCGAGACCGAGATCGCTCGCCAATCCCTTCACCCGGTCGAGCCGCTCCCCGTCGCCGCCGCGGCGATGCAGGTTGATGCCGATCCACAGCCGATCTGCGCCCAGGCGCTCCCTGAGCCAGGCGCCTTGGGCCAGGGCCTCGCCGCGATCCGATCGTGCGTGTGGGAGCCACAGGGCCAGGCACCGGGGCAGTCCGGGGTCGAGGTCCGCGCCCAGCAGTCGGTACCTGCCCTTGGGTGCGCGCCGACGGGCCCGGGAGATCAGTTGCGAGAGGTTGCCGTAGCCTTCCCGGTCCTGGGCCAGGACCACCAGGCGCGGTCCGGTTTCCACCTGGAGCTCGGCGCCGATGATCAGCTGGAGGTCGAGCCCCTTGGCCGCCTCGTGGGCGCGGACCACCCCGGCGAGGGAGCAGTGGTCGGTGAGTGCGAGGGCCGCATAGCCCAGGGCCTGGGCACGACGCACCAGCTCCTCGGGGTGGGATGCGCCCTCGAGGAAGGAGAAGCACGAGCGGCAATGAAGCTCCGCGTAGCCGATGCTCAAGGCAGGCTCCGGGCTGACGAAGGCTGTATGAATATACAGTCTCGTCTATCCCGCGGCGGAATGCATCCCCCATCGCCCGATGCAGGGCACCAAAGAAAAAGGGCGACTCGCCTCCGAGCCGCCCTTTCTTATGGGTATCCGATGGGCCTGCTAGATGTCAGCCCGCGCGCATCCGGTAAGCCAACAGGGGCAGGCCCGCGAGCAGCATGAGCAAGGTCCCGGGAACGGGCACCGCGCCGCCATTCAGCGGGCTGGCCGCCACCTGCTCCTCGAGCCGCAGCAGTTGGACCGTGGTCTCGGCGTCCTTCGGGCGACGCGTCAGCGGACCTCGGCGGCGGCGGAGAGATCCCACAGGTCTGGGGAATGATACAGGCGCGCAAGTTGGAGCTCGCGCTCGATCTCCATCTCCCGGGGCAGGTGGTCGCCGAAGCGAGTGAATAGCTCCTCCTGATCATTCGTCTCCCGCCGCGCCACCTCGGTGTCGATGTTCATGATCCTGCAGAAGGCATCGCGCGGGAAATCCAGGCCCTCCCATTGGATGTCACTGTAGCCGGGGACCCAGCCGAGCGGACTCTCGATGGCGTTTCCGTTTCCGTTGATCCGGTCGACGACCCATTTGAGGACGCGCATGTTCTCCCCGAACCCCGGCCAGATGAAACGCCCGTGCTCGTCCTTGCGGAACCAGTTGACGCGGAAGATGCGCGGCGGCGTGGCCACCATCTTGCGCCCGATGCGAAGCCAGTGGCGCCAGTAGTCCGCCATGTTGTAGCCACAGAAGGGCAGCATGGCCATCGGGTCGCGGCGCATGGCGGCCTGGCCGATGGACGCGGCCGTGGCCTCGGAGCCCATGGTCGCGGCCATGTAGACGCCGTGCTCCCAGTTGTAGCTCTGGAAGGCGAGGGGGAAATTCTTGCTCACCCGGCCGCCGAACAGGAATCCGCTGATGGGGACCCCCGCGGGGTTCTCCCACTCGGGGTCGATGGAGGGACATTGGGAGGCGGGGGCGGTGAAGCGGGCGTTCGGATGGGCGGCGGGTGTACCCACGCCGGGGGTCCAGTGGTGGCCCTTCCAGTCGATCAGATGCTCGGGAGGCTCATCGGTCAGCCCCTCCCACCAGACGTCACCGTCGTCGGTCAGGGCGCAGTTCGTGTAGATGCAGTTGGCCCCGAGTGAGGCGAGGGCATTGGGGTTGGAGCTCGCGTTGGTGCCCGGGGCGACGCCGAAATAGCCCGCCTCCGGATTGATGCCGTAGAACTTGCCGTCCTCCGGGTTGGGCTTGATCCAGGCGATGTCGTCGCCCACGGTCGTGACCTTCCAGCCGTCGAAGCCCTTGGGCGGGATGAGCATGGCGAAGTTGGTCTTGCCGCAGGCGCTGGGGAAGGCCGCCGCGATATAGAGCTTCTTGCCTTCGGGGGGCTCGACGCCCAGGATCAACATGTGCTCCGCCAGCCAGCCTTCGTCGCGCGCCATCACCGAGGCGATGCGCAGGGCCAGACACTTCTTGCCCAGTAGGGCATTGCCGCCATAGCCACTACCGTAGGACCAGATCTCCCGGGTCTCCGGGAAATGGGCGATGTATTTGTCGTGGATGTTCGGCGCGCAGGGCCAGGGGACATCGGACTCCCCAGGCTGCAAGGGCGCACCCACCGAGTGGATGCAAGGGACGAAGGCCCCGTGCTCCCCCAGCGCGTCGAGCACCGGCTGGCCCATGCGGGTCATGATCCGCTGGTTGACGACCACATAGGGCGAGTCGGTGATCTCGACGCCAATGTGGGCGATGGGCGAGCCCAGGGGGCCCATGGAGAAGGGGATGACGTACAGGGTGCGCCCGCGCATGCAGTCCTTGAAGCGCTCGCGCAGGATGCCCTTCATGCGGGTGGGCGCCATCCAATTGTTGGTAGGGCCGGCATCCTCCTCCCGGACGGAGCAGATGAAGGTGCGCTCCTCCACGCGGGCCACGTCGCTCGGATGGGAGCGGGCGAGGAAGCTGTTGGGTCGTTTATCGGGGTTGAGCCTGATGAAAGAGCCGCTCTCGACCATCTCCTCGCACAGGCGGTCGTACTCTCCCTGGGAGCCGTCGCACCAATAGATGCGTTGAGGGTTGCAGAGCGCCGCCATCTCGTCCACCCAGGCCAACAGGCCGCGATGGTTCGTGCGGGTGGCACCGTCGTGGGTCTTGGTCATGGCGGCGGTCTCCTCGATCGGGTAGAAGTGGCGGGCAGGACAAGGGGCAAGCGGCGCGCGATGTCATGGAGGGCGCGCTCCCTGCGCCCGATTGGACAGCAATCCCCGGGCCAGGGATCGACGGCCCCGGCGGGGCAGATCGGCACCACCTTGGGGAGCGCGGGTGAGGGAGGCGCGCGTCGCGCACAATGACGGGGCGCCCCAGTATGCCCCTCATTCTACGTGGCCCGCGGGTTGGCGAAACCCGTTTGGCATCAATTCAAAGACCAGCCTGGAGTCCGGGCCCATGACGACCACCAGCGATTCGCTCACCCTCACCCGACCCGACGACTGGCATCTGCACCTGCGCGACGGCGCCGCGCTGCGCGATGTCGTGGGTCATACGGCCCGACAGTTTCGCCGCGCGATCGTGATGCCCAATCTGAAGCCGCCGGTGGTCAACACCGAGCAGGCCCTGGCCTACCGCGGGCGAATCCTGGACGCCCTCCCGGAGGGTTCGGGGTTCGAGCCCCTGATGACCCTCTATCTCACCGATACCACCCCGCCCGCGGAGATCGCCCGTGCGCGGGCGAGCGGGGTGGTGCAGGGCTGCAAGCTCTATCCCGCCGGCGCAACCACCAACTCCGAGTGCGGCGTGACGGATCTGGCCCGCATCCGGGATGTGCTCCATGCCATGGCCGAGCAGGGCATGCCACTACTGGTGCACGGGGAGGTGACCGATCCGCAGGTGGACATCTTCGACCGGGAGCGGCGCTTCATCGACCAGCGTCTCGCCCCCCTCATGGCCGACATCCCGCGGCTCCGCGTGGTCTTCGAGCATGTCACCACCGAGGATGCGGTGCGCTTCGTCCGCCAGGGCCCGCCCAACCTGGCCGCCACCATCACCCCCCATCACCTGCTGTACAACCGCAACGCCATGCTGGCGGGTGGGATCAGGCCCCATTACTACTGCCTGCCGGTGCTCAAGCGTGAGCGCCATCGGCTCGCCCTGGTGGAGGCTGCCACCAGCGGTGAGCCCCGCTTCTTCCTCGGCACCGACAGTGCGCCCCACGCGGCGGCCGACAAGGAGAGCGCTTGCGGCTGCGCCGGGGCATACAGCGCCCATGCGGCCCTGGAGCTCTACGCGGAGGTCTTCGACGCGGCCGGTGCCCTCGATCGGCTGGAGGCCTTCGCCAGTCACCACGGGCCGGATTTCTACGGTCTGCCCCGCAACCGCGACACCCTGACCCTGCGCAGGGACCCCTGGCAGGTCCCCGCCAGCTACCCTCTGGGCGAAGGTCGGGTCGTGCCCCTGAGGGCGGGTGAACGGGTGCGGTGGCGGCTCGACCCCGGTCCCTGAGGTCCCCGAGCGGCTGTCTCGGGCCGGCCGCCTAGTTTTCGGAGGGCGTGGTATCGGACGGCTGGTCGCCGAAGTCGATATCGTCCCAGATGTCTGGCTGGTCCTCGGAGGGCGGCGGGTTGCCGTCGTAGACCAGGTTGCGGCGGCGCTGCAGGTAGGCATCACGCAGGAAGACGTACGGATCAACGGCGGCGTCCTCGAGGATCTGTCCGACCGTGAGCAGGTCCGCCCGGCGGTCGACGACCCGCACGGCAATGAAGCCCCAGTAGATCTCACCCTTTTCCAGACTGAAGAATGGGTCGGTGACCATGTCGCCCGCGAACCCAATGGTGTCGCGCATGCTGCTCGGCCCCAGGATCGGGAGCATGACGAAGGCGCCGGGCTCGAGGCCCCAGTAGCCCAGGGTCTGGCCGAAGTCCTCCTTGTAGCTGGGCAGGCCGACGTTGGTGGCCACGTCGAAGAACCCGAGCACGCCGACGGTCGAGTTGACGAAGAGACGTCCCATGTCGCTGCCGGCGCGCGACATCTTGAACTGTAGGACGTTGTTCACCAGGGAGGTGACGTCGTCGATGTTGTTGAAGAAGTTGGTGACGCCGCGGTCGACCACCTCGGGGGTCACCTTCTTGTAGGCCTTGGCGACGGGCTGGAGGAAGGCCTTGTCGAAGTCCGTGTTGAAGCGGAATACGGCCCGGTTGAAGGGCTCCAGGGGATCGCGCGGATCGGGCACACGTCCCGGTGTGGAGGCGCAGCCCGTGGCCATGAGCACGGCCATCGCGACCGCGATCCAGGCGGCGCCCTGGTGGACGCCGGATCTTGAAACCGTTCGGCCCATGGCCGAGTGCCTCCCGCTCGCCGATGTGCATGATGCGCCCGCCCCGGGCCCGAGGTCGGGCCCCCGTGGGCTGGCCGGTGATGCTACCACAGGGCCGGTGCGCCTCGGCCCCGCCGCCCGATGGTCAGGTTGGGCGCCGGGACGCGATCGTCCGGGGTGGCTCAATAGTGGGGCGATACCTGGTAGCCGCGTGCCCGCAACAGCTCGAGGATCCCCTCGCTCCCGGGCAGATGCAAGGCCCCGACCGCGATGAACCAGCCGCCCTCGTCAAGCAACGGGACCATGCGCTCGGCCATGCGATGGTTGCGCGAGCGCACGGCCGTCTCACGGATCAGCCCCGCGAGACGGGGATCTCCCCCGTCGAGATAGCGCTCGCCCAGCACCATGAGGGCGTCGAGGTCGCGCTCCAGGTAGGCCGAGATCAGGGCCTCCAGGCGGTCGGGGAGGGACGCGAGCGAATCCAGGGTCTCGCGCAGCAGGATCACCTGGTCGCCCTCGTCGAGGCCCTCGAAGATGGCGAGCTGCTCCTCCATGGTCTCGAGTCCCGTCACCTGCTTGCCCGCCTCGACCGCCTGGGAATGCAGGCGCAGGTCGAGGAAGTCCCCGCCCTCGCCGCGCGGTACGCTGAGCAGGGTGACCACGGCCCAGGGCTTGAAGTCGTTGAAGGCGGCCGGCGGCATCCCCAGCCCCTCGAGGGCCGCGGCCGCCCGCGGATAGAGGTCGGGTGGGAGCACATCGCTCAGGCTGCGCCCGTCCTTGAAGGTCATGCTGACCATGGCCCGGATGATGGCGTTGGCGTCTGGCACCACCTCCAGGGCGAAGCCCTCGCTGGCGGCGAACGCGCTGACGATCGGCTCGGCAAGGTCAAGCACCCGCGGGTCATCGCTGTGGATGGTGCCGAACAGGAAGCTCGGCGGCGCGGAATGCCCCGTGTGTACCTCGTAGAGGATGGCGGGGGGACGCTCTTCGGCGGCCTCGTCCGCGTGCTGCTCGGCCAGGGCCGCCCGGCCCGGAATGATCAGCCAGGCGATCGCCACGCAGGTGAACGCCAGGCGGAGGGGACCCCGGAGCCGCCCCAGCCCGAGCGGCCAGCCCGCCGTTTGCGCGCGTGTCCTGTTTGCCATCAGGGCTGCCATCAGGGCGCCCATCTCCGGGTCCCGCCCGCGACGGCACGCCGACCCGAGCAGGATCCCCTTGGCCGGCGGCTGCATCCAGTAGCCGGTTTGGCAAGGGGCGGCGCCCCCCGTATGCTGTCGCGATGCACCCTCAGGAAGCCCCCATCTCCGGTATTGCCCAGCGCTTCCGTGGCTTCCTGCCGGTCGTGATCGACGTGGAGACGGGCGGATTCGACGCCCAGCGCCATGCGTTGCTGGAGATCGCGGCCGTCGTCATCCGTATGCGCCCCGACGGGCTGCTCGAGCCCGCGGCCCCCATCGCATCCCATGTGCTGCCCTTCGTCGGCGCCGAGATCGACCCCCGAGCCCTGGCATTCAACGGGATCGACCCGGACCACCCCTTCCGGGATGCGGTCTCGGAGCACGACGCCTTGGCTCGGGTGCTGGTGCCGATCCGTAAGGCGGTGAAGTCGACTGGCTGCAACCGCGCCATCTTGGTCGGACACAACGCCCATTTCGACCTCGGCTTCCTGAAGGCCGCGGTCGAGCGTACCGGCTTCAAGCGCAACCCCTTCCACGCCTTCAGTGTCTTCGACACCGTGAGCCTGGCCGGCCTGATCTTCGGGCAGACGGTTCTGGCAAAGGCCGCGAAGGCGGCCGGACTCGGCTGGCAGAGCAGCGAGGCCCACTCCGCGGTGTATGACGCGGAGCAGACCGCGCGACTCTTCTGCCATGTGGTCAACCGTTGGCGTGAGCTCGATCCGGTTCGGTTCTGGGAGCAGGGTTCCGGGATCGAGGGCGGGGAGTCCGCCTAAGCGGCGGACGCGGCTGACCTGGGCTCGACTGTCTCGAGTACTGCTCGCTGGGATCCCTTCAGGACCGCTCAGGCCGCGGGGCCCGGGTCCTTGGCGGCGGCCTGCTCCATCATCTCCTTGAGCTGACCGTTCTGGTGCAGCTCCAGGGTGATGTCACAGCCGCCGATGAGCTCGCCGTCGACGTAGACCTGGGGGAAGGTCGGCCAGTCGGCGTAGCGGGGCAGGTTCTCGAAGATCTCCGCATCCTGGAGCACGTTGACATAGGCGAACGGCACGCCGCACTCCTGCAGGGCCGCCGCGGCACGCATGGAGAAGCCGCACTGGGGGAACTGGGGGGTACCCTTCATATAGATGACGACCGGGTTGTTCTTCACCTGCTCGTCGATGCGCTGTAGGACGTCCATCGGGAAACCTCTTGGTCTGACGGTCTGACTGATCGCTCGTGACCGCTGGAGATTCGGGTCAGCGTCTCGTATTTCAACGCGGGCCCGTGCCCCGCGCCGGGCGGCCGCCGGCCGCGCGACTCAGAGCTTGTGAAAAATTCGTCGGCCGTAGCGAGGGCGTTCCCGGGCGTGCCCGATTGAGATCAGGGCAAGGCGCGGGAAGTCGGAAATCGGGGAGCGTAGTGGGCCTACGTGACTCGGTTTTCGGCTTTTCGCAACGCAGCGGGGTGCGTCCGGGGGCGCCCGCAGTAGGACGGCGAATTTTTCACAAGCTCTCAGAGGGCCGAGTCGAGGTTGCGCTGGAGCCAGAGCTCTAGTAGCGCCAGGTGCCACAGCTTGTTGCCCTGGATGCGCGTGTGGTGCATGTCGGGCGCGGCGAGGAGCATCTCCACATAGTCGCGCCGATAGAGACCACGCTCCCGGCAGGCGCGCGAGCCCAGCACGTCGCGCATGAGCTCCAGGAAGGGGCCGCGCACATACTTGAGCGCCGGCATGGGGAAGTAGCCCTTTGGTCGGTCGATCACGGCGTCGGGCAGGAGCCCCCGGGCCATGGCCTTGAGCGGGTACTTGCCGCCCTCCTTGAGCTTGAGGGCCGGCGGGCAGCGGGCCGCCAGCTCCACCAGCTCGTGATCCAGGAAGGGCACCCGGGCCTCCAGGCCCCAGGCCATGGTCATGTTGTCGACCCGCTTCACGGGGTCGTCGACGATCAGGGTGGTCACGTCCAGTCGCAGCACCGCGTCCATCAGCTCATCCGCCCCCGGCTCCGACAGGCGCTCGGCGATCATCCCGCCGGTGTAGTCCGCCCCCGCGTAGGCCGGGGCGACCAGACGCAGGAGCTCCTCGTGGTCGCGGTCGAAGTAATGCCTGGCCAGTCGCTCGGCGGCCGAGCCCGAGGTCTCGGCGCGGATGCGCGGGTACCAGAAATAACCGCCGAAGACCTCGTCCGCCCCCTGGCCGGACTGTACGACCTTGATCTCCCGCGAGACCTGCTCCGAGAGCAGATAGAAGGCCACCGCGTCCTGACCGAACATCGGCTCGGTCATGGCATCGATGGCCTCGGGCAGGCGCCACAGGACCTCGGCGTTGGGCACCCGGATCTTGCGGTGCCGGGTCTGATAGCGCTCCACCACCAGATCGGAGTATTCGAACTCGCTCCCCGATTCCTCCGGGGTGTCCTCGAACCCCACCGAGAAGGTGCGCAGGTCGCTCACGCCGGCCTCGGCGAGCAGGGCCACGAGCAGGCTGGAATCGAGCCCGCCCGAGAGCAGCACCCCCACCGGCACGTCCGCGACCTCGCTGCGCTTGCGCACCGCCTCGCGCAGGGCCTCGTGGATGGCGGCGAGCCAGTCGGATTCCTCCCGGGCCTGGGCTGGGCGGGTGGCGTCGAGGTGCCAGTAGGCCTCCTCCTCGATCCGCCCGTCCTCGTGGAGACGGATCCAATGGGCGGGCCGCACCTTGCGAACCCCTTGCAGGATGGTGCGTGGCGCCGGGACGACCGCGTGCAGGGTGAAGAGGTTGTGCAGGGCCACCGGGTCGATGGCCGTGTCGACCCCGCCCGCCGCGAGCAGGGCCTGGGTGGTGGATGCGAAGCGGAAGGCGTCGGGGCCCCGGCTCCAGTAGAGCGGCTTGATCCCCATGCGGTCGCGCGCCAGGAAGAGCACCCGTCGATTGGAGTCCCACACCGCGAAGGCGAACATGCCGTGCAGGCGCTCGGGGCAGCGGGTGCCCCAGGCGTGCCAGGCCTTGAGGATCACCTCGCCGTCGCCCTCGGAGAAGAACCGGTAGCCGAGCCCCCGCAGCTCCTGGCGCAGGGCCTTGTAGTTGTAGATGGTCCCGTTGAAGACCAGGGCGAGACCCAGCTCGGCGTCCACCATCGGTTGGTTGGAGCGCACGGAGAGGTCGATCACCGACAGCCGCCGGTGACCGAACCCCAGGGACCCGTCGCTGAAGCTGCCGCCATGGTCCGGCCCTCGCCGGACGAGGGCCTCCATCATGGCCTGGACCGACCCCAGGTCGGTCGGTGCGCCGTCGAGGCGCAGCTCGCCGCAGATACCGCACATGGGTGATTCGTCCTATGTCGCCAGGTCCGGCTCGCCAGCCGCCGGGGCCGCGGTCGCGGAGTCAGGTGCCGGTTGGCCCCAGCCACCGCCGCCCGGGGTCTCGATGGTCAGACGGTCGCCCGCCTCGACCCGCAGCGACACCTTGCCGGGAAGCTCGGCGTCGTTCAAGCGGTTGATGCCGGGGGCGCCGGGTGAGCCGCCGGCCAGGCCCCAGGGGCGCAGGCGTCGCCGCTCGCTGAGCAGGGTGACCTCCGCCGGGGCCAGCAGCTCGAGCTCGCGGATCAGTCCGTTGCCACCTGGCCGCTGTCCCGCCCCTCCGGATCCGAGGCGCAGGGCGTAGCGGGTCACGCGCACTGGGAAGCGTGCCTCGAGCACCTCGATGGGCGTATTGAGGGTATTGGTCATATGGGTCTGCACCCCATCCCAGCCGCCGCCCCGCGGGCCTGCGCCCATGCCGCCCCCGATGGTCTCGTAGTAGTCCCAGGGCTCGGGCGGATTCGCGCTCCCCATGGCGAGGTTGTTCATGCTGCCGTGACTGGCCGCCGGTATCTGCTCGGGCAGCGCCTGGGCCAGGGCCCCCTGGACCACGTCCACCACCCGCGTGCTGGTCTCCACGTTACCCGCCGCCACGGCCGCCGGGCGCCGGGCGTTGAGCAGGCAGCCCAGGGGCGCCTCGAAGGTGATCGGGCGGAAGGTGCCGGCGCAGGCGGGTGTCTGAGGTGGCATCAGGCAGCGGAAGCAATACAGGACCGCGGCCGCCGCGACAGGCAGGGGACAGTTGATGTTGCCGTCCACCTGGGGCGAGGTGCCGGTGAAGTCCAGGTGGACGTCCCCGCCCCGCGCCCGGACCATCACCCGGATCGGGATGTCGCGGCCGCCCTGGCCGTCATCGTCCATCAGGTCCTCGAAGCGGTACTCGCCGTCCGGGATGGCCGAGAGGGCCGCGCGCGCGAGTCGCTCCCCGTAGTCGTTGAGGTCGGCGAGTCCGGCGCGGAACGCCGTCGGGCCCATCCCCTCGACCAGGGCGCCGAGCCGTGCGAGGCCGGCCCGATTGGCCGCCACCTGGGCAAGGAAGTCTCCTCGCGCCTGGGATGGCGAACGGGTGGCGGCGAGGATCCCCGCAAGCACCTCGCCCTCGACGAGACCCGCGCGCATCAGCCGGGTGGGCGGGATCACCAGGCCCTCTTCCTCCAAGGTGCGCGACACCGGCATGGATCCGGGACTGCTCGCTCCGATGTCCGCGTGGTGCGCGCGATTCGCGACGAAGGCGATCGGGGCGCCGCCGCCGGGGGCGTGGAGCGGGGCGATCAGGGTGACGTCCGGGAGGTGCGTGCCGCCCAGGAAGGGGTCGTTCAGCACCACCATGTCGCCGGGGGCCCAGTCGCGGCTGCCGACGACGCCCGCGGTCGCATAGGCCATGCTGCCCAGGTGCACGGGGATGTGAGCGGCCTGGGCGCAGAGCTCTCCTGCGCCGTCGAACACGGCGCAGGAGAGATCCAGCCGATCGCGGATGTTGGGGGACAAGGCTGCCTTGCGCAGGATGGTCCCCATCTCGTCGCAGATGGCGGTGAGACGGCTCGCGAAGATGCCGAGTGCGATCGCATCGAGGGGCATGGGGCTCTGATCTCCGGTGGGGGCGGGCGCGCCCGTGCCTTGAGTTATCCCGGGCTGGGCCTATCTTCACCGCGCCGGCCCCGGCTTCTCAACCCCACCTCAACGAACCCAAAGAGTCCTGCCCATGACCCATGAGCTTCCCGCACTGCCGTACGAAAAGAATGCCCTCGAGCCGGTGATCTCCGCGGAGACCATCGAGTATCACTACGGCAAGCATCACCAGACCTATGTCACCAACCTCAACAATCTGATCCCCGGGACCGAGTTCGAGTCCATGTCCCTCGAGGACATCGTGACGAAATCATCCGGCGGCATCTTCAACAACGCCGCCCAGGTCTGGAACCACACCTTCTACTGGAACTGCCTGAGCCCCAACGGCGGCGGCGCCCCGACCGGGCCCCTGGCCGATGCGATCAACGCCAAGTTCGGCTCTTTCGACGAGTTCAAGAAGCAATTCTCCCAGTCCGCAGCGACCAACTTCGGCTCCGGCTGGACCTGGCTGGTGAAGAACGCCGATGGCTCCATCGAGATCTTCAACACCTCCAATGCCGGTACCCCAGCCACCTCGGGCAAGAAGGCCCTGTTGACGGTCGACGTCTGGGAGCACGCCTACTACGTGGACTACCGCAACGCCCGCCCGAAGTATCTCGAGGCCATCTGGGACAAGGTGAACTGGGACTTCGTCTCGGCAAACTATGCCGCCTGAGTTGACCGTTATTCCTTCATAACTCAGTCCCGAACGGCTTAATCAAGTCCCGAAATTTGAGGCGATTCGGAGAAGACCGGATTCAATTGAGTCGCGAAATGGCCCAGCCTCGTGCTGGGCCTTTTTCGTTTTTGAACGGGATTTGACCAAGGCAAGGGATGATGCGGGTCGGATCCTCCGGGAATCCTCCCCCGGAGCTTCTTCGCAGCCGTCGTACCAAACTCACGCGTCACCGGCTCCACTGTCGAGAACCGACGACGTGCTCGAAACGCGGAGCACCCCTGGGCTAGCTTCCCGCTGTTGTCTCTCCTGCTGGCCAGCGTTATCGACATGATGCACTTCACAGGCCGTGCACGGACGCCTGTTGTAGCATCCGCGCAGTACAAGCGACAGCCCCGGGATTGGGAACGCCAAATGCGATCACAGAAAACCGAGACCCTCACCGTGCGCCTCGCGCCTGACATCAAGGCCGCCCTGCGCGAGGCAGCCGACCAGGAGCATCGCAGCCTGGCCAACATGCTCGAGGTCATGATCCGGGACTGGTGGCACACCCGGGCGGCCGGACCGTGCGGCTCGCCAACCTCCAACCGCGCTGCGAGCCCCCCACCAAAGCAAGGGACCTGAGGGCGCCAACTCCTGGACCGCGACGGTCCGCCTGAAACGCGGTAGGTCAGAACAACAGACTTGGTACGGTCCGGAACGATGCTTCGGCCGATTTAGGGGGAACTGAGGTGCTCGGAACCGTTCGTGACGCCTGCAAGATCCATCCGATGGTCCACGACTACCGGATGACCGAGGCCATCGAGAACCTCTCCGATCTCATCGGCGGGGAAGGCGACGGGTCGGAGTTCTTCGCCCGCAACTTCGTCACCCAGGGTATGGACACCCTGTTTCGGGAGGGGCTCCTGCGCCTGGCGGGCCGTTCCGACCAGGCTGCCTTCGAGCTGGCCCAGGCCATGGGCGGCGGTAAGACCCACCTCATGGTCGCCCTCGGACTGCTCGCCAAGCATCCCCACCTGCGCCCCGCGGTCCTGCCCGCCGAGCTTGCGGAGCGGCTGGACTTCGGCCCCGCCCGCATCGCCGCCTTCAACGGCCGCAACGACCCCGAGCACTACATCTGGGGCGAGATCGGCGAGCAACTGGGCAAGGCCGATCTGGTGAGGCCCTATTGGATCGACGGCCCCCGCGGTCTCGACGAAAAGAAGTGGCTGGAGATCATCGGTGATGAGCCGACCCTGATCCTGCTCGACGAGCTGCCGCCCTATCTCCTCAACGCCGACACCCGCTCCGTCGGCAAGGGCTCCCTGGCCGACCTCGTCACCTACACCCTCAGCAACCTGCTCACGGCGTCCATCAAGCTGCCCCGCTGCTGCGTGGTCATCGCCAATCTGTCCGGCAGCTACGAGGCCCAGACCAAGGACCTGGCGCGGATCATGTCCAACCTCCAGCAGGAGTCCCGCCGTCAGGCCCAGACCATTACCCCGGTCCAGCTCGCCGGCAACGAGATCTATCAGATCCTCAAGAAGCGCCTGTTCATCGAGCTGCCCGGCGAGACCCTGATCGACTCCGTGGCCGAGGCCTTCGCCGAGCAGGTCAAGGCCGCCGAGGATGGCGGCTACATCACTGCGCGCGCCATGGAGGAGGTCGCCGAGGAGGTCCGCGAGACCTATCCCTTCCACCCCTCCTTCAAGAACCTGGTGGCCCTGTTCAAGGAGAACGAGGGCTTCCGCCAGACCCGCGGCCTGATGCAGTTTACCGCCCGGTTGCTGCGCAGCGTCTGGAACCGCGAGGTCAACGATTGCTTCCTGATCGGCACCCAGCACCTGGACCTCAACGACCCCGAGGTGCGCGACGAGATCCAGCGCGTCAACCACGCGCTGTTGCCCGCGGTGGTCAACGACATCGCCGACCACGGCAACGCCCGCGCCGAGGAGATCGACGCCGATCTCGGCAGCGACGCTGCCACCCAGGTGGCCAAGCTCCTGCTGTCCGCGTCCCTGTCGCGCGCCGTCGGCGCCCACACGGGGCTCACCCAGGCCGAGGTGATCGAGTACCTGGCCGCCCCCAACCGCAAGGCCGACGAGTTCCTAGCCGGTCTCGACCGTCTGCGCGACCGCGCCTGGTATCTGCACCGGGAGGGCGAATCCTTCTACTTCAAGGACACAGAGAACCTCGGACGGCGCATCGAGCGCGACGCCAAGCAGATCCCGCTTCCCAAGCTCGAGCAGGCGCTGATCAACCGGCTCACCGGGCTGTTCCAGGCCCAGAGCAAGTCCAGGGCGGCCTATCAGGAGGTCCAGATCATGCCGCGTCTGGACGACGTGCGGCTGTCCGGCTCCCGGGTCTTATTGGTCGTCCAGCCCGACGGGCGCACCCCGCCGGAGGCGATCCGCAACTTCTTCGAGTTCCAGCAGGAGAAGAACCAGGTTCTGATCCTGTCGGGGCACGACAGCCACCTCGCCAACGAGGTCGAGGCGCGGCTGCGAGAGCTGTATGCCGTCGAGCGGATCGTCGACAAGCTCAAGCCGGGGGATACCCTGTTCGACGAGGCACGAGACAAGCTCGAGGAGCTGGCCGAGCGTTTCACCAAGGCCGTCTCGGGCGCCTACAACCGGCTCTTCTTCCCTGGTGGAGACGGCGAGCTGGTCATGGCCACCATCGACAATGGGCTCTCCTTCGGCGAGGGCGAGCACTCCGCCGAGGCGCAGATCGAGAGGCTCCTGGCCAGCGGACGCTGCGACAACAAGCTCGCCCTGGACATGATGGACGACCTGCCCTCCTATTGGGCCATGGCCGAGACCTACCTGTGGCCCGGCAAGGACCGCCGCGTGCCCTGGCGGGATCTGGTCATGCGCGCCAAGACCGATCCCACCTGGCCCTGGATGCCGGGGCCCCGCGGACTGGAGGTGCTGCGCGACGAGGCCCTCAAGCAGGGCCGTTGGCGCCAGACACCCGAGGGGCACATCGAGAAGGGCCCGTTCCCGGCGGAGAAGACCTCGGTCAACGTCACGCCGCTCGGGACGAACCGCGAGACCGGCGAGACCAGCCTCTCGCTCACACCCCGCAATGCCGGCGAGAGCCCCTGCGTCTATGTCGCCAAGACCGCCGCGGTGTCGGACCAGGACCACCAGATCCAGGACCTCGAGGACTTCCGCACCACCGAGGCGACCCTCTACTTCATCGCCGTCGACAGCGCCGGCAAGTTCCAGGTCGGCGAGCCCATCCGCTGGACCGCGGACCTCACTGTCCGTCATGAAATCCACAAGGTCGCCGACATCCGCAAGGTCGAGCTGCGCTGCACCCCGGCCGCCGAGATGCGCTACACCCTCGACGGCACCAATCCCAAGGAGGGCAGCGTCTATGCGCAACCCTTCCCGGTGCCCGCCAAGGGCTGCACCATCCTCATCGCCGCCAAGGCCGGCGAGGTGGAGAAGAGCGCCAAGATCCAGATCCCGTCCGAGGGCGACGACCGCGTCGTCATCGATGACCGCAAGCCGGCACGCCTGGCCGACACCAAACGGATCTCCATCGACACCACCGACAAGGCGTTCGGCTTCATCCAACGTTTCAGGGACCGCGCCGACACCCTGCTGCGCGGGGTCCAGATCATCCTCGGCGAGGGCGAGAACGCCGTTCAGGTGCGCTTCAACGAGCGCGAGCTCACCGCGGCCGCCATCGAGACGGCCATCCGCGGCATCCGGGCGGCGCTGGGAGACGAGCAGGCCCCGGTCCAGATCCTGATCAAGGGCGGCGTCACCTTTGGCGACGGATTCGCGCTGAAGGAGTTCTCCGAGGTGGCGGGCGTGGAGCTGAAACCCGGCGACGTGATCCAGGATGCCGACTGACCGACGCCAACGCCGCCAGACACCCATCCCCCATGCCCAAGACCCCCGAGAAGCGACCGGCCTATGCCCATCGGACCCTGGGTTTCGGCGTGCCGGCCACCTCCGACCCGCACCACTTCGTGGTTCGCATCCCCCGCGGCAACGCCGCGCCCGTGCTGATCTGCGAGCATCTGGGGATGGGCTCCGAGACGGCCCGCGAGCAGGTCATCGACCGCGTGCTGCTCGAGCGTCATCGCTGGACCGCCATCCGCGCCGAGGTGCAGCGCGCCTTCAACGCCCGGCTCAAGGAGCACAACCTGGCCACCGCCACCTGGAAGGTGGGCGACACCCCGGTGGACCGCCTGCTCGGCAAGGAGCTGTGCGTCCTCGCCTGGGCCATCGAGCGCCTGGACCCCGAGAAGATCGGCATCGCCGTGCGCAACTGGCTTGCCCTGCGCCCGGAGGAGCGTTGGTGGCTGTTCGGCATGACGGCCATCGCCACCGGCGGCATCCAGGATGCGGACACGGGTTGGCGGGCCGCGCTGCGTCATGCGCTCGGCGATGTCGCCCAGAACGAGCTGCTGAAGCCGCGTCTGGAGACGCGAAAGGCGGGCTCGACGGTGCCCAACCAGACCCTGGCGCTCTTCGACGATTGAGGACCAGATGCCGCGGCAGCAACGCGACCTCCATTGACCCGCGTAAGGGCCGCAACCAGAATGGTTGCGCGCTTCAACAGGATTGTTTCGTCCATGTCCTCACTCACCCTAAAAGACCTGCCCGATGATTTGCTGGAACGTCTCCGCGAACGCGCGCGCCAGGAGCGCCGCAGCCTGAACCGGGAGGCGATCCTGCTGCTGGAGCGGGCCCTGGCCCCCGATGCCGGCGCAGTGCCCGCGAGCATCGCCGAGGCGGAGCGCGATGCCCAGCTCGTCGCCTGGGAGCGCTTGGGTGGCCGCTGGCCCGGCGGCGATGCGGCGCTGGATGCCATGGTCTCGGATATCTACGACGCACGGACCGAAGGCCGCGAGGTCGATCTGTGAAGGTGCTGGACACGGACGTCTGCGTCGAGATCCTGCGGGGCAACCCGCGGGTGCTGGAGTGGCGCCGGCACACCAACGCACGGGTCGTCACCACCTGGATCACGGCCTGCGAGCTGGAATATGGCGCCGCAAAGTCCGCGGACCCCGAGCGCGCCCGCGCGCTGGTCGCGGACCTCTTGAGCACCCTCGAGATCGTCGGGCTGGATCGACCGGCAGCCCGGCAGTTCGGCCAGCACAAGGCCGCCCTGGGCCGCGGCGGTGAGACCCTGCCCGATGCCGATCTGATGATCGCGGCCATCGCCCTTTCCGTGGGTGCCGAGCTGGCAACCGGCAACGTCCGGCACTTCCGCCGATTCCCGGACCTGCCCCTGGAGGACTGGATTCGTCAGCCACCGCCGGCGTTGGCCGGCCGAGGCGATGCCCCGTCATGAACCGCCCCACCGACGCACCGATAGCTCCACGCATCGAGCCCTTTGCCCTCAAAGACGCCCCGGCATTGATCGAGGCCGTTTTCCCGGCACAGAAGGTCTCGTTCGAGGCCCAGCGCGAGCGCAAGGCCGGCGCCGGGCAGACGCTGACCGCATTGGGCTCCTACTGGAAGGGCCGCAAGCCGCTGATCCTGGTCCGGGCCATCGTGCTGGGCAGCCTGCTGCCGCAGACCGATGATCCCGAGAAGGACCTGGAGATCTTCGAGAAGCTGATGGCCTTCGACGAGGGCGGGCTGGCGCGGCGCGAGCCCAAGATCAGCCCGGCGGAGATCGCCCGCGCGGATCGAGCTGGCACACCCCTGGAGCTACTTCACGGCCTCGTTCAAGGGCATGCCGAGGACTGCCGAGGAGATCGAAGGGGCGCAGTTTCCGCTGGATCTCGACGACTATCCCGGCCTGAGCCTCCGCTGGCGCCGCGACATCGACGCGGCGGACAAGCTGGACCTGCTGGCCAAGGCCCTCGCGACCTTTCCCACCTACGAGGAGCGCGCCGGCCTCTGCAAGCGCCCGGAGGAGACTGGACCAGGCCGAGCTCTATGCCCCGATCTGGCCCGCGGTGAACGCCCATCTGGGCCGCCTCGGCATCGACGCCCACTCGCATCAGGAACTGGTCGAGCAGCTCGGCATCCTGCGCTTCGGCCACCGGCCCAAGGTCGGCGACACCTTCTGCGGCGGCGGCTCGATCCCGTTCGAGGCCGCGCGCCTGGGCTGCGATGTCTACGCCTCGGACCTGAACCCCATCGCCTGCATGCTGACCTGGGGGGCGCTGAACATCATCGGCGCGCTCGCCCGAGAAGCGCGCCGAGATCGAGCGGGCGCAGCGCGAGGTGGCCGAGGCGGTGGACCGGGAGATCACCGAGCTCGGCATCGAGCACGACAGCCAGGGCAACCGCGCCAAGGCGTATCTCTATTGCCTGGAGACCCGCTGCCCGGAGACCGGCTGGATGGTGCCGATGGCGCCGAGCTGGGTGATCTCGAAGAACGCGCAACGTGGTCGCGAAGCTGGTGCCGGATCATGCCAACAAGCGCTTCGATATCGAGATCCTGACCGGTGTCTCCGCGGCCGAGATGAAGGCCGCCGAGCAGGGCACGGTGCGCGACGGCAATCTGGTCTATGAACTCGACGGCAAGACCTATCTGACGCCGATCAAGACCCTGCGCGGCGATTATCGGGATGCCGACGGCAATACCGCGAACCGGCTGCGCCGCTGGGAAAAGCACGACTTCAAGCCGCGGCCGGATGACATCTTTCAGGAGCGGCTCTACTGCATCCAGTGGATCACGCGCGAGACGCTGGATTCACATCGGCCGGAGACCTTCTTTGCCGCGGTGACCGAAGAGGATCTGGAGCGCGAGCGCAAGGTCGAGGGTATCGTTGCGGAGAATCTGGCTCGCTGGCAGGAAGAGGGACTGGTGCCGGATATGGCGATCGAGCCGGGCGACAAGACCGACGAGCCTACATCCGTGACGCGCGGCTGGATGTATTGGCATCAGCTGTTTAACGCCGAGGCAGCTGTTGTCGTGCATCGCTGTTGCGTAAGGCAATCGATTCAGACATATGCCCGCGATTACTTCGAGTCACTGCTTGACTCGATCTGCTTCAAAGCTAGTAGGCGGCATGATACGTGGCTACTCAGGATCAGCGGCAGAGACTGTCACAGCAGACGTGTTTTCACAATCAGGCGCTGAATACGCTTTATCAACTACGGGTGCAGAGCATTCGATGGCTCGATCAGACATTCTCATTTCGCAGAGCTATCCAGATGCCATCTGATGCCGGCAAGTCAGCTTGTCAGCGGAGCCTGCGACAGCGTTCGATAAGCATGCCGATTTATTTGTCACCGATCCTCCCTATGCCGACGCGGTGATGTACCACGAAATCACCGAATTCTTCATCGCCTGGCTCCGCAAGAACCCACCCGCCACCCTTCGACCAATGGACCTGGGACTCCCGCCGCGACCTCGCCATCAAGGGCTCCGGCGACGACTTCCGCCGCGGCATGGTGGACGCCTACAAGGCCATGACCGAGCACATGCCGGACAACGGCATGCAGTGCGTGATGTTCACCCACCAGGACACCGGCGTCTGGTCCGACATGGTCAGCATCTTCTGGGCTGCCGGCCTGCAAGTGGTCGGCGCCTGGTACATCGCCACCGAGACCACCTCGGAGCTGAAGAAGGGCGGCTATGTGCAGGGCACCGTGATCCTGATGCTGCGCAAGCGCCCGGCCGGCGACCGCCCCGGCTTCAAGCAGCGCATCCTGCCGGCGGTGAAGCGCGAGGTGGACGCCCAGATCCAGCAGATGCTGCATCTCAACACCGAGACCGAGGCCAAGATGGGCGCGCCGGTGTTCAACGACTCCGACCTGCAGATGGCCGGCTACGCGGCGGCGCTGAAGGTGCTGACCGGCTTCACCAGCATCGGCGGCGAGGACGTGACCAGCTTCGCGCTGCGCCCGCGCCGCAAGGGCGAGACCACCGTGGTCGACGAGATCGTCGAGCAGGCCGCCGAGACCGCCAACGGCCTGCTGGTGCCGGACGGACTGGAGCCCGAGACCTGGGCCGCCATCAGCGGCATCCAGCGCTTCTATCTGCGCATGCTGGACATGGAGACCACGGGCGCAGCAAGCTCGACAACTACCAGAACTTCGCCAAGGCGTTTCGGGTGCGCGACTACGCCGCGATCATGGCCAGCATTAAGCCCAACGCCGCGCGCCTGAAGTCCGTCACCGAGTTCAAACCGCGCGACCTCACCGACCGCACCGAGATCGGCCCGACCCCCCTCGGCGCCCTGATCGTCGCCATCCAGGAGTTCCTGGCCGAGAAGGACCCCGAGGTGGTGATGGCCAATCTGCGCGACGCGGTGGTGGACTACCTGGCCAAGCGCCCGGTGCTGATGGACATGGCCGACTTCATCGCCGCCAAGGCCCGCTCCGCCGAGATCCGCCGCGCCGCCGAGGCCATCGCCAACCGCATCCGCCACCAGCGGCTGCAATGATGCGGGAAGACCTCTCACGGAGCCACGGAGACACGGAGACACTAAGAAGAAGATGGCTTCTCCGTGTCTTCGTGTCTCCGTGAGAGAGATATAGGGTGCTTGGAGATGCCATCTGACGGCGCATCCTCATTCTTGGGAGACCATGCCTTATGAAAGCCATCGAGATCGAGGCCACGGTAGAGAAGCACTGTATCCGTCTCCCGGATGCGATACCGGATGGTACCCATTTGCGCGTGCTGCTGTTGATGGACGAGACGTCTGCGTCCGCGGACGACAGCGGCGACCTGAAGCACTTATTGGCAGGGCTGACCGAGGGCCTTACGGAGGAAGATTTTCGCCGGCCCAGAGACTTTGGCCGTGGTGATACAGAATGGGATTCCTGATCGACACCAATGTCCTGTCCGAGGTGCAGAAGGGAGATCGCGCGGACCCGGGCGTCCGGGACTGGTATGCGAAGGCTCGCGTCGAGGATCTCTATCTCTCGGTGCTGGTGCTGGGCGAGGTGCGACAGGGCATCGAGCGGTTGCGGCGCCGCGATCCCGTTCAGGCCGAGCGACTGGAGCAACGCCTGGCGCTCATCAGGGCGCGCCTTGCGGAGCGGATTCTGCCGATTACAGTCGCCGTCGCGGACCGCTGGGGGCGAAACAACGTCCCGGATGCGCTGCCAGTGATCGATGGACTGCTGGCTGCGACGGCGTTGGAGCACGGGTTGACCCTGGTAACCCGCAATGTGCGTGACGTTGAGCGCAGCGGCGCTCTGTTACTGAATCCGTTTTCCGACGCAAACGGACCGTGACCATCCGCCGCCTGTCCTCGCGTACCGATCGGCTAGACCAGAGTTTCTTGGCCGAACAGCTCCAGGGCGCGCGCAGCTACCGGCGTATCGCCGGCTACTTCACCAGCTCCCTGTTCGAGATCGCCCACGAATGGCTGGAGGCGATCCCGGACGTGCGCATCGTCTGCAATGTGGACCTCTCCCCGGAGGACCTGAAGGTCGCCCAGCTTCGTGAGGCGCGCATGCTCGGGCGCTGGAACGAGCGCTCCATCGAGGCTGAGTCTCTGCTGAACCGCGAGCGCTACCAGCGCCTGGACGCCTTCCTGGCCAAGCGCGGCCAGGTGATCCGCGTTGCGCCTGACAGCGTCTGCGGCTTCGTTCACGGCAAGGCCGGGGTCATCGAACGGGCCGATGGGCGCAAGGTGGGCTTCATCGGCTCCATGAACGAGACCCGCCACGGCTGGCAACACCACTACGAGATCCTCTGGGAAGACGACTCCCCGGAGGGCGTCGCCTGGATCGAGGCGGAGTTCGAGTACCTGTGGAATGCCGCCCGCCCGCTGCCGGAGGCGGTCTGCCGGGAGGTCCGCCGCCGCGGCCGCCGCTACGAGGTGCTGCTGCCGGACATCGAGACCGAGGACACGCTGGCACCCGCCGCTCTGATCGAGTCGCCACTCTACCGCGAGGGCATGGCGCTCCAGCCCTGGCAGCAGGGGTTCGTGACCGAGTGCCTGCGCCATTACAACGACCATGGCCAGGTGCGGCTGCTGCTCGCGGACGAGGTCGGGCTGGGCAAGACGCTGTCGCTCGGCACGGCGGCCCTGACCCTGTGCCTGCTCGCCGAGAAGACCGGCAGGCGGCGCAAGCCCATCGTCATCTTCGCCCCCGCCACGCTCTGCGAGCAGTGGCAGACGGAGATGATCGACAAGCTCGGCATCCCCTGTGCGCGCTGGCACTCCAGCCGCAAGGTGTGGCTCGACCCAGAGGAGCGAGCGATCTCTCCCGCCGGTCCAGAGCACATCGCCCGCTGTCCGCTGCGCATCGGGATCGTCTCTACCGGGCTGATGGTGCAGCCCTCGAAGGAGAAGGAATGCCTGACCGGCCTGACGTTCGATCTGGTCATCCTGGATGAGGCACACAAGGCGCGCTCCCGCCAGGGCTATGGACAAAAGGCGGGTGAGCCCAACGAGCTGCTGGCCTTCATGCACGCGGTCGCCATCCGTGCGGACCATGTGCTGCTCGGCACCGCCACGCCGATCCAGACCCAGGCCGAAGACCTCTGGGACCTTGTACGGGTGCTCCACCGCGGCAGCAGCGGCTTCGTGCTCGGCAACGAGCTGGCCACTTGGCACAACCCCGCGCGGGTGCTGCCCATCCTGAGCGGCGACGAGCGGGTGCTGGACCCGAACTACGGCTGGCAGTTGCTGCGCTCGCCGCTTCCGACCATGGAGTCCACCAACGAGCCCAATGCGCGCCGGCTGTTCCGCAACCTCAGGGAAGACTTGGGACTGCGCCGCACCGAGCATCTCGCGGGCGCGCTGCCCCTACTGTCGGGTGACTTGCGGGACGATCTGGAGACGGAGCTGGAGCGGGTGATCGATGGCGCCTCCTTCTTCCAGCGCGAGAACCCCTTCGTCCGCCATGTGGTGCTGCGCAAGCGCGCGACGCTGGAGGCGAGCGGGCTGCTCGAGAAGATCGCCGTCAACATCCATCCTGAGGAGGGCCTGGTTGCGGACCCGCACCGCTTCAACGCCCTGTTCCAGGGGATCGCCCTGCGCACCACACCCGACTTCGACCGTGCCTACGAGGAGGCCAGGGCGTTCGGCAAGGTCCTGGCCAAGCGCGGCAAGGGTGGCGGCTTCATGAAGAACCTGATGGAGCAGCGGGTGTGCTCGAGCCGGGTGGCCGGCATCCACACCGCGACGGTGCTGCTCGAGGGCCGCCAGGTCCACGAGGAGACCGAGGAGGCGGAGGCCGACCTGGAGATCCAGACCGACGCGGAACGCGCCGCCCTGGAGAGTCTGATCGCCGCGCTGGAGGGGATGGACGACGACCCGAAGCTGAGCGCGATCCGCTACTACCTGAGGGAAGAGGGCTGGCTGGAGCTGGGCTGCATCATCTTCAGCCAGTATTACGACACCGCCCGCTGGGTGGCCGACTCACTGGCCGCGGAGCTGCCGGGCGAGCTCATCGGGCTCTATGCCGGAGCGGATCGCAGCCGCCTGTACCGCGACGGCCAGGCGGTCGGCATCGCGCGCGAATCCCTGAAACGGATGGTCGCGGATCACGACATCCGCATCATGGTCGCAACCGATGCGGCGTGCGAGGGCCTGAACCTGCAGACCCTGGGCACGCTCATCAACGTGGATCTGCCCTGGAACCCGACCCGGCTGGAGCAGCGCATCGGTCGCATCAAACGCTTCGGACAGGCCCGCTCCACCGTCGACATGCTGAACCTGGTCCACCAGGGCACTGTGGACGAGACCGTCTACGCACGCCTCTCGGAGCGGATGCGCAACCGCTACGACCTGTTCGGAGGCCTTCCGGACACCATCAAGGATGACTGGATCGACGACCTGGAGACCCTGGGCGAGCGGATGGACCAGTACATCCAAGAACGCCGCCAGGCCACCGGCTTCGACCTGCGCTACAACGACACCATCAAGCCCAGCGACCACGCCTGGCGTGACTGCGCCACCGTGCTCGCCCGCCGTGATCTCGACAACCTGATGCGGCAGGGGTGGGGCGGATGAGCGATGGCAAAAGCGTCTGCGCGGATCGACCCGTGGTTGCCCAGTTTCCTGCCTGGCATCCCTCGTCAAGCCGCGTTTCACGGTGAATCACGGAGCTGGTATCGGCCACCTCTCCACGTCTAACGCAGGCTGAACCTGCGGTCCCTGGGGACGTCGTGTGAGCGATACTGGCGATAGGGGGACGGCGCCCTGTCGGGGGGCAGGGCGCCCCACTGGGGCGGTGTCTGGAGCGGGTCGGGCTGGGGTGGATAGCCCGCATCTGGCCATCTCGGCGCCGAATACGGACCCTCCCAGCGTTGGCGTGTCCCTCCGGAGGGCTCCAGCGGACGAAAGCTGTAGCCCTGGGTGCCCCAGCTCCGGTCCTCCCACTC
Organism: uncultured Gammaproteobacteria bacterium; assembly: GCA_963714915.1. Taxonomy (GTDB): domain Bacteria; phylum Pseudomonadota; class Gammaproteobacteria; order Chromatiales; family Chromatiaceae; genus Thiodictyon. The sequence goes on along the minus strand of CAVQQM010000003.1, from coordinate 3,969 downwards.
GGGTGTCCATCGCCCAGGTTGGGTGGGCGCCGCTCGGTAGCCCGGCCCAGTCGGCGTCGGTCCAGACCGTTGCCAGGGCTCCCGATGGTCGGGGTAGGAGCCGTAGGGGTCCGAGGGGCCTTGCTCCATGCGCTGGCGTTCGCGCTCGCTGAGCGGCCGGAAGCGGTAGGTCCTGAGGGCGTCCATCCCGTCCCGCTGTTTGGCGCTCAGGTCCGCGAAGGAATCCGGAGTCCGGGTTGCGGGACCTGGGGCCTGTCCGTCGAATCGGGGACGCAACGTGGCCCGCGGCCTCTGCCCCGGCTCGGCCGCCCGCGAGGGTGGGCCCTGACCGACGGAGGCCGAGGGTTCAGATAGGCCGGAGGCCGGATCGGCATCGCGCCCGTCGTCCCTCAGAACCAGTACGGCCGCGACCAGGACCAGGCCGCCCGCGATCATCAGTCGTCCGATAGTCACTGTAAAAAACCATGTCCTAGCTAGATGTTTACGTCTTAATCTTAGACCACGTCTAAGGAGATTGCTTGGCCCGCACGTGCCTTGCCGCTCCCACCGCGGCGGCCCTTACGATGAGACCCGATGGGACCCGGGACGTTCGCGTCGGGGCCCCGCGATGCCGGCTTCCGACGACCGGCTTTTGTCTCGATCGGTCGGGTGCCGCTACCATTCGGCCGTCGTTCCCCCAATCTATCGCCCGAGGGGCGCGGTCCGCGCCACCTTCCGCGACCTACGCTCGAGCGGCCGGCTCCCGCCAATCAGGCCATCCCTCCCGACCAGGGAGACCTGCTCGGTCGCGCCCCGCCTCGCCCCGCATCTGCTCCTGGACGATGCCCCGTCGAAACGGATGACGAAACCCTCCCAAAGACGCCTCCTGTGGGTGCTGGTTGCCCTCCTGGTCCTTGCCGCTGCCGCCTGGGTGACGCGCAGGGAGCTGGTCTCGTCTCCACTCCAGTCGCGGCTATTCTCCGGCCTGGCCCGGGACGCGAGCTTCTCGGTGGAGCCGGGGCCGAGCGTGCGGGTGCGTTTCCCCGAGGATGGTCCCTTCGATCAACGGCGCGGCTATACGGAGATCCCCGCTTTCATGGAGGCCCTGAAGTCCTCGGGCTATAGGATCGACCGCCAGGCGCGACTGTCGTCGAGGCTGGATGCCTTCATCGCCCGGGGCGGCTTCCCGCTCTACCATGAGCGGTCACAGGCCGGGCTCAGCATCTACGACGGGTCCGAGCGCGTGCTCTATCAGGCCCGGCACCCCGAGCGGACCTTCGCCGCGTTTGACCAGGTCCCGCCCCTGGTCGCGGCCACCCTGACCTTCGTCGAGGATCGCGAGCTCCTGGATCTCACCATCCCCACCAGGAACCCGGCGGTCGAGTGGGATCGGCTCGCGGCGGCCGGGATGAACACCCTGGTCTCGGCGGTATTCCCCACCGGCCAGCGCTTCGGTGGATCTACCCTGGCCACCCAGTTGGAGAAGTTTCGACATTCCCCGGAGGGGAGGACGGACTCGCCGGCGGAGAAGCTTCGCCAGGTGATCTCGGCCACCGCGCGGGTCTATCTGGATGGACCCGACACCACCCGCGCGCGCCGGCGGATCGTCGTCGACTATCTGAACTCGACCCCTTTGGCGGCGCGCTCGGGCTTCGGGGAGGTGATCGGCCTGGGTGACGGTCTGCACGTCTGGTTCGGCACCGACCTGGAGGACGCGGCGAGCCGGCTGCGTGAGCCCCAGGACGAGATCGCCGCCTCACCCCGATCGGCACGGATCTACAAGCAGGTGCTGAGCCTGACCCTGGCCCAGCGTAGGCCTTCCTATTACCTGCTCTCCGGGCGCGACGCGCTCGCGGACCTGACCGAGACCTACCTCGGACTGCTCTCGGGGGCCGGTGTCATCACCGAGGACCTGCGTCGCGCGGCCGGTGCCCAGCCGTTGGCGTTTCGCGAGCGGCCGCCGGCCCCGGCCGACCCCTCGTTCTGGGACCGCAAGGCCCTCAATGCCATCCGCGCCGACCTGCTCTCCCTGCTCGGGATCGACAGCCTCTACGACCTGGACCGGCTGGATCTTCGTGTCGGGACCACCCTGGACATGACCGCCCAGCGCAACATCACCGAGGCCCTGCGTCGCTTCGGGGACTCCGAGCTTGCACGTCAGCTCGGGCTCTACGGCAAGTATCTGCTGCGCCGCGATCCCGGCGGGATCGCCTATGGGATCACCCTCTACGAGCGGGGCGCCCGCGCCAACCTGGTGCGCGTCCAGGCGGACAACCTGGATCGGCCCCTCGACCTCAACGAGGGCGGGATGCTCGACCTCGGATCGACCGCGAAGCTGCGCACCCTCGCCACCTACCTGGAGATCATCGCCGAGCTGCGCGAGCGCTACGCCATGGCCTCCGACGGCGTGCTGCGCCGTGTGGCCGCCGACCCGCCCGATCCCCTGTCGGGATGGGCCGCCGGGTATCTGGCGGGCGCCGACGACCGTTCGCTGGGGCCCATGCTCGACGCGGCGATGGAGCGGCGTTACTCGGGACACCCTGCCACCTTCTTCACCGGTCGCGGTGAGCACAGCTTCGCCAACGGGGACAAGTCCCACAACCGGGTCATGTCGGTGCGCGATGGCTTTCGTGTCTCGGCGAATCTCATCTTCATCCGCCTGATGCGCGACATCATCGCCCACTATCAGGCGAGGGAGCCGGTCCCCGTGGCCGAGGTGCTGGCCGACCCGGCACACCCGGGCCGCACCGCCTATCTGGAGCGCTTCGCGGACATGGAGGGCGGGGTGTTCATCGACCGCTTCTTCCAGCGCTATCGCGGACTGTCGCCCGACGCGTCCCTCGCCAAGCTGGCCGACCGGGCGCGTCCGGCGCCCCATCGGCTGGCGACCCTGTTCCGCTCGGTCAGGCCGGATGCCCCCGTGGACGCCTTCGCCGGTTTCATGGGCGAGCGTCTGGGCGCGGATGCGCCGCCGCGGGACGACCTCGAGGCCCTGTATCTCAAGTACGCGCCGGATCGATTCAGTCTCCAGGACCGGGGCTACATCGCCGGCCTGCACCCGTTGGAGCTGTGGGTGGTCGCCTACCTGCAACACCACCCGGACGCCACGCGCTCCCAGCTCCTGGCCGCGAGTGCGGGCGAGCGCCAGGCCGTCTATCGCTGGCTGTTCCAGGCCAAGCGCAAGGGTGCCGCCGACCGGCGCATCCGGATCATGGCGGAGGAGGATGCCTTCCTGCATCTGCACGCGTCCTGGCTGCGTCAGGGCTACCCGTTCGCCGCGCTGGTGCCGTCGCTTGCCACCGCCATCGGCAGCTCCGCCGATCGGCCGGCGGCCCTCGCCGAGCTGATCGGGGTGATCCTGAACGATGGGGTCCGGCTCCCGACGATCCATGTGGAGCGCATCCACCTCGCGGAGGGCACACCCTTCGAGACCCATCTCAGCCATGGCGGGGGCGCCGAACGGGTCTTCGAACCGGCGCTCGCCCGGACCCTGCGCCGGTCGCTGGAGGACGTGGTGGCCGGGGGTACCGCGCGGATCCTCTCTGGCGTCTACACGGGTGCCGATGGGGCCCTGATCCCCGTGGGCGGGAAGACCGGCACCGGCGACGAGCTGGTGGAACGCTACGGGCCGGGCACCGCCGCCGGCGAGCGGAAGGAGGTCAGCCGCAGCGCGGCCTTTGCGTTCTTCATTGGCGAGCGTTTCTTCGGCGTCATCACGGCCCATGTGCCCGGGGTCAACGTCGAGGGCCACCGCTTCACCAGCGCACTTCCGGTCCAGGTGCTCAAGGCCCTGGAGCCCGCGCTGAGGCCCATGGTGCGTGACAAGGCGACTCAGCCCATCGCCTGGGAGGAGGCCGTCGCCGATTCCGCCGCGCGCGCCGGACCCCGGGCGAGCGCCGCTTCCCAAGCGGTCACGACCTCAACCAAGAAGCGGACGGTCCGATCCTCCGGCGGGAAGTCGACGCGCGGGTCGGGTCAGTCCCAGCAGCG
>CAVQQM010000002.1:0-13937 GCA_963714915.1 uncultured Gammaproteobacteria bacterium | reverse complement strand
TGCGCGGAGGGGGACTCGAACCCCCACACCTTGCGGTACTGGAACCTAAATCCAGCGCGTCTACCAATTCCGCCATCCGCGCGCGCCGTCATTCTATACCGTGTCCGGCGAGGCTGAGACCCGGAACGAGAAACGGCGCCCGAGGGCGCCATTTCAGATCACGGACCCGCCGGAGCGGGCCCGCGGGGTGACAGCAGCCGTCAGGGCTTGACTGTGGTCAGCCCGGCGCGTGAGCCAATCCTGCATGCCGCCGCGGTACCACTTGAGCTTGTGCGCCGGGTACCCGTAATCCACCAGGGTCTTGAGGTTGGCGGTGGACTGGGGGCACCAGATGCCGTTGCAGAAGAGCACCAGGGTCTTGGCCTCGTTGAAGTCCCAGGTGCCGTCGCCCTTGTCCTCGGCGCCGAACTCGTCGGCGAGGATGTGCTTGAGCCCCTCGGCCTCGGCCGGGGTCTCGAAGGTGCCGGCGGTGTCGATGTTGATGGTGTTCCAGGGGATGTTCACCGAGCCCGGGATGGTGCCGCGGGTGGCCCAGTCGGGGGTGCGTGAGTCGATCACCAGGAATGAATCGTCTCCTTGTGCGATGCGATGCAGATACTCCAGCATCTCGAGCTCGCCGATCGTCTCGACGCCGGGGGCCGCGATCATGGGCTGGATGCAGAAGGGCGGGCAGCCGCGGTCGGTCTTGCGGAAGGCCTCGGGAATCTGCGCATCGGGGTCGTGGCCGCGCTGAATGATGACCGTCTCGCCGTTATGCAGCACCTCCACGGTCTCGACCATGGGGGCGATCTTGTTGTCGGCGGCGAAGGCCGGGGCCACGAGCGCTGGGCTCGCGATCAGGGCGGCGGCGAGCAGGACGGGTGTTCTCATGATGTTTGAATCCTCTGCGGGGAATGACGTTGGGGCGAACGGGTCCGGCTAGATACACCCGGTCCGAGGTTCGGACACGGGTGACCAGGGGTTACTTCTTGGTCATGAAGCTCGGGAAGGTGGCATTTTTCTCGGCCATCGCCTGCTCGTACCCGAGCTCGCCCTGGCGCTTCGCCTGACCGGCCAGAGAGATCGCCTTCTCGTACTCGCCGGCCTTCACCGCGTCTTCCGCCTGCTTGATCATCTTCCCGGTGTCACGCCATTCACCGCCCACGGATGCGGCCTTCTTGCGCGCCGCCTGCGCGTCCGCGATCGCCTTCTCCGCCAGGGCCTTCTCCTCGCCGGCACCGGACGTAGTACTGGTCTTCTCCGACACGGCGAACTCATCCTGCTTCTTCGCCTGGTTGGCGATCTGGATGGCCTTCGTGTACTGGCGAGAGGGGATCAGATCCTCTGCCTGCTTGATCAGCGCCGCCGTATCCTCGGAGGCGGTACCCGCGGCGACCGCCTCTTCGTGGGCGGCCTTGGCCGCGGCGATGGCGGCCTCGGCCTCGGACCGATGGGCGGCCCAGACCGAGGTCACGGGGACGGCGGCAAGCAGGGCCGCGATCAGCATCCCCTTAAAGAATTTGGACGTCTTCATCTGTTGTCTGCTCCTCTCATGCTCCGGGAGGGGCCGCGCCGGTTCCGGCGCGGCCTAGGGTTATGGGGTCTTATGGGGCCTACTTGCGGGCGCCGGGGCCATTCAGCTCCTGGCCGTTGTTCATGTAGGTGTAGAAGTACTCGAGGTTGCGGTACTCCTCTCCCTGCGGCTCGAATGCCGCCGCGCGGACCTGCTCGTTACAGCCTTTGAAGCGCCGGTGCAGGGTGCCCATCTCGCCCCACTTGGAGCGATAGACCGGCCAGTGGGTGGTGTGGCCGAGCGCGGGGCTCAGGATCTCTGTGCGCAGGGTGGTCCCGGAGTTGCCGGCGTGACAGCTGGCGCAGGAGAAGTTGAACTGGCCGCGGCGGGCGAAGTAGAAGTGCTTGCCCTTCTCGTAGGCCTCGAGCGCCCGCGGGTCGTCCGCGGGGATCTCGACGTTGGTGACCTGTCCGCGGGACTCGAAGGCGATGAAGGCGAGCAGATCGGCGATGGGTCCCTTCATGTACTTCAAGGGCTCCTCGCCATTGGCCTGACGACACTCGTTGATGGCGATGGGCAGGGTCATGACCATGCCCTTCTCCTTATCCCAATGGGGAAACTTCCCGCCCACGGCAGGACCGTCAGGGAAGCAATCGGCATAGGTCTTGCCGTTCGCGAAGGGGGTCTCCCACATGGTGCGGCCGTCCTCGATGGCGGCCTCATAGGGCGGGAACTCCTCGATGGCCTCCCAGTTCTCACGCCCGACCGGGTCGATTGCGTAGACCCCGTTCTTGAAGTCGTCCGCGGGGACGTTGGGGAAGCGCTCCTCGAAGTAGCCCTGGAAGGTGGCCTGGTCGTCCTGGGGGGTGGCCACGACCAGCGGGGCGGCCAGGGCGCCGACCAGTCCGGCAACGGTCAGCGCGGCAATACTCTTATTCATGTGCGTGCCTCTGGTGGTGGGTCGGTCAGAGCGACCAGATGAACTCGACGACGTTCACGAACTCCTCGTCGGTGAGGATGCCGTGTTTACCGAAGGGGGGCATGACGACCTCGGGATTCTTAACGGTCGCGTCCCAGATCTGCATGGCGAGGTCCTGCTTGGAGGGATAGCGCGTCTGCATCGCGACCAAGGCGGGGCCGATGGCGCCTGGGCTCTCGCCACCGGGGATCAGGTGGCAGGCCAGGCAGTTACCCTTACCGCGGTCGTAGGCGACCTCTTTGCCGGCCTCGGCGTCGCCGTTGAAGTCATACTGGGGCATCTCGGCCCAGGCGCTTGCCGCGAGGGTGCTCAGGGCGGCGAACATGACTCCGCGCGCCCAGGGCGCGCCAGAGACGCGTCGGGTTGGTTTGACAGCTTGCATGTCGGGACCTCCAGATTGGGGTAGTTCGGTTATTGCCTCGGTGGCCCCTGGGGACCAGGCAGAGGTCGGGAGTTGCTCCCGGACCTGCCTCGTTCTTGTTTTCATCCGCTAGATCGCGCACCCGGGGGCGTGACGGCGTGCTGGACCTGTCGGCCCTGCGGCTCCTGCAGCCGTCAAGCGCTGGCGCCGCATCCTAGCACGCCAAGCGATCGGACGTGCGTCCAGTCGGGTGCCACTCCAGGCCTCTGCCGGTCTCCTCGGGTTGTGCCGATGCGAGCCCTTTCGACAGCGATCAATGGGGGGGGTCAGCCAGTGGCCCGGATGGGGCGCCGACCGCGCGGTGTGCGGTCATCACCTGCTCGGGTTGCCTGCAGACCATCCCTGCCCGGGCGGGTGAGACCGCGCACCTGAGCGCCCGCCGCGCATCAAGACTGCGCGATAACGCCGCGGGCGCCGCGGACGACGAGTGTCCAGCATGCCATCGGGTGGGCGCGACAACCATTGCGACATGTGCCCAAGGGGGTTAGGGTTTTCCACGAGATGGGGCGCCCTGGTCGCTGGCGCGTGGGCCTCAATCCCCGGGGGCGATGGCCAGCATCATGCGCATGAGCTCCGAGAGTGAGCGCGCCTCCATCTTCTCCATGACCTTGGCGCGATGGGCTTCGACGGTAGACTGGCTGATCTGTAGGTCCGCCGCGATCACCTTGTTGCGCTTGCCTGCCACCACTTGATCGAGGATATCGCGCTCCCGGGGGGTCAGACGGGTGAGCCGCTCCTGGATGTCGGCGAGCCGAGAGGCGAGCCCCCGGTTCCTGGCGTCCTGCGCGAAGGCACGATGGACGGCATCGAGCAGGGTCTGGTCGTGAAACGGCTTCTCGATGAAGTCGACCGCGCCCGCCTTGACCGCGCGCACGGCCATGGGGACGTCACCATGACCGGTGACCACGATCACCGGGGGATGGATCGGGGCCTCCGCGAGGCGCTCCTGGAGCTCGAGCCCGCTGATGCCGCGCATCCGCACGTCCAGTACCAGACAACCCGGCAGGTCGGGGTCGAACTGGTCGAGATAGGCCTGGGCGGACTCGAAGCTCCGGGAGCCTAGTCCCACGGAGTCCATCAACAGCTCGATGGCCTCCCGGACCTCGCGGTCGTCGTCGACGATGAACACCGTGGGCTCAGGGACTGGCTGGGACATCCTGGGATTCCAAGGGTAGGGTGAAGCGGAAGGTGGTCCCGACGCCGGGATCTGTCTCGACGCGCAGCTCCGAGCCGTGGGTCTCGACGATGCCGGCACTGATCGAGAGCCCAAGTCCCAGTCCTTGGGGCTTGCTGGTGACGAACGGCTGGAACACGCTCTCGGCGATGTCCGGGGGCAAGCCTGGGCCGGTGTCGCTCACGCTGAACTCGATGCGCCCCGGGCCTTCCGGGCGTGCCGCGAGGGTCAGCCGCTTCGGAGCGTCGCGGCCGGTCATGGCCTCGATGGCATTTCGCGCGAGGTTCAGCAGTACCTGCTCGATCTGTATCTCCTGGGCATGGACCCACACCGGCCCGGGGGGCTGCTCGACGATCAGCTGGATGCCGGCCAATTGGGCGTCCCTGCGCAGCAGCCCGGTGACCGTGTCCAGCATGGTCGCCAGCGAGGTGGCGCGCATCTCCGGGGGCTCCTTGCGCACGAAGCGGCGGATCTGGCGGATCACCTCCCCCGCGCGCTCCGCCTGGGCGGAGATGCGCTCCATCACGTCGCTGCACTGCTCCCTGCTGTTGCGACCGCCCTCGAGCATGCGCACGCAGGCGCGCGCATTGGTGGCGATTGCGGTGAGGGGTTGATTCAGCTCGTGGGCGATGCCCGAGGCCATCTCGCCCAGGGTGCTGAGCCGTGCCACATGGGCGAGCTCGGCCTGGTGCTCGCGGATCCGCTCCTCGGCCTGCTTGCGCTCGGTGACATCACGGAAGACGACCACGGTGCCGGTGGTGAGGCCCTGGTCGTCGCGGATGGGGGTGGAGCTGTACTCCACCGGGAAGCTGGTGCCGTCCTTGCGCCAGAACACGTCGTCGTCGATGAACCGCGGCTGGTTGTCGCGGAAGGTGGCATAGACCGGGCAGTCATCGGCTGCGTGCTGGCGCCCGTCCACATGGGTGTGGTGGAGGATGTCGTGCTGGCTGGCGCCGATCAGCTCCTCGGCGCGCCAGCCGGTCAGCTCGAGCAGGGGACGGTTGACGAAGGTGGTGCGCCCCGACAGGTCCACCCCGTAGATCCCCTCCGCCACCGAGTTGAGGATCAGCTCCTGCTGCTGCTCGAGCCGGGCCTTGGCTCGGGCGAGACGTTGGTTGAGCCGGGTGACTCGGGTGGTCAGCAGGGCCATCACCAGGAGTGCCGCGACGCCTGAGACCAGGGCCTGCCAGTAGCGCGCGATGGCCTCCTCGAGGGTGAAAGGGGCGGGCCGGTCGTAAGGCGGCAGGCGCAGTCGGCGCAGCAGCTCATGCACCGGCTGGTAGTCGAGGGGCACCGTCCAGCCCGCATAGGCGCCGGCCCGGGCCGCGGGGTGCGTCGGCGGCATGCCGAGCAAGGCGATGGCGACCCGCTGGGCCAGCTCGTCCGCGGTGTGGCGCAGCTTGCTGAAGGGCCATTCGGGGAACAGAGGGGTGCTGCGCACGAACGGGAAATCCGGGTCGATCTGCGCGTTCAGGATGCGGAAGTCGTCAATGCGGATGGCACCCTCCGCCTGCATCTTCTCGAGGATGTCGGTGCGCACCGTGCCCGCGTCCTGGTGCCCCGCGGCCACCGACAGGACCACGGCGTCGTGGGTGCCGGCGAAGGTGAGACGCGCCAGGTCCCGGCGCGGCTGGATCCCCGCGGACGCCAGCTCCCCCCATGCCATCTGGAAGCCCCCCAACGAGTCCGGGTCGACCGCCGCCAGGGAATGGCCCCGCAGGTCTGCGAGACGGGTGAGATCGGCGCGATCGGCGCGCGTGAAGATCACCCCGCCGAAGACATTGCGCTCGGCCTCGCCGATTCGGTTCCGCATGGTTGCGATGCGCGAGACGCGATAACGCACCTCGAGGTTGACGTAGATCCCGGGGTTGACCAGCACGAAGTCCACTCGCGCGTCGCGCACGGCCGCGTCCACCGCTGAGAAATCCAGTGGTTGGATGCGAAACCGGTATCCGGGTAGGGCGCTGCTCAGGTAGGACGCAGTCGGCGACCACATGCGGGAGGTGATCGCGTCGCCCCGGTGGCTGAGCACCCCGATCACGATCTCGCGCTCCGCGGCGGTATCGGCCCCCGCTGCGAGGGGGCCCGCCAGGCTCGCCCCCAGCAAGGAGACCGCCAGTACCCAAGGGGTAAGGATCCGGAGGATCCCGGCCAGGCCGCGCTCGATGGGGTTGGACGTGATCAAGACGATGTGGTCGTTGTTGTTGTGATCTGGCCGCTGCCGCCCGCTTGCCGCTGCGGCCTTCCCAGGCGGGAGGCCATCCGGGCTTCCTCCCGGGGCGCTCCTTGGGGGCTCTCCCCCGGGGCTCACAGGGCTCGCGGGATGCCACCTTGGCATAAACCCGAATCGCGGGCACCACATCCCGGGATGGTCAGGGCCGGAGTTTACCGGGCATACTAGTCGGGATATACCACCCTGCGGCGCAACGCCGCTCCCTTGCCGAGCCCACTCAAAACCCTGTTGGAGGATGATAACGATGTCCCTATCGCGTCGTGAATTCATGCGTCTGGTCGGCCTCGCCGGCGCCGCGGGCATGCTGCCGAGCTCCGTCTTCGCCGCCATGCGCCAACCGAGCGATCTTTACGAGGTGCCGAAGTTCGGCAACGTGACCCTACTGCACATCACGGATACCCACGCCCAGCTCAACCCCATCTGGTTCCGCGAGCCCAACGTCAACATCGGCCTTGGCGATGCCTTCGGTCGCGCCCCCCATGTTGTCGGCGACGCCTTCCTCAAGCACTTCGGGGTCGAGCCCGGCGGCATCGAGGCCCACGCCTTCACCTTCCTGAACTTCGACGAGGCGGCCCAGAAGTTCGGCTCCGTCGGCGGCTTCGCACACTTGAAGACCCTGGTGGACCGCATCCGCAGCGAGCGCGGCGACGGCAACAGCCTGCTGCTCGACGGCGGCGACACCTGGCAGGGCTCGGGCACCGCCTACTGGACCCGCGGCATGGACATGGTCGGCGCCTGTAACCTGCTCGGCGTCGACGTGATGACCGGGCACTGGGAGTTCACCTACCTCGACGAGGAGGTGATCAAGAACATCGGCGAGTTCAAGGGCGACTTCGTGGCCCAGAACGTCAAGGTGCGCGAGGAGGCCCTGTTCGATTATCGCTTCGCCGACTTCAGCGGCTTCAACGAGGACTCGGGTCTTGCCTTCCAGCCCTACGTGGTCAAGGAGGTCGGCGGCGTGAAGGTCGCCATCATCGGCCAGGCCTTCCCCTACACCCCCATCGCCAACCCCCAGCGCTTCATCCCGGACTGGACCTTCGGCATCGAGGACGGGCGGATGCAGGAGATGGTCGACCAGGTGCGCGAGGAGGAGAAGCCGGACCTGGTGGTGGTCATCTCCCACAACGGCATGGACGTGGACCTCAAGATGGCCTCGCGGGTGACCGGGATCGATGTCATCTTCGGCGGCCACACCCACGACGGCATGCCGGCCCCCACGGTGGTCGAGAACGCCAGCGGCAAGACCCTGGTGACCAATGCCGGCTCCAACGGCAAGTTCCTGGGCGTCATGGACCTCGACGTGAAGGACGGCAAGCTGCGCGACTTCCGCTACCGCCTGCTCCCGGTGTTCTCGAACCTGATCGAGCCCAACGCGGAGATGACCAAGTACATCACCGATGTGCGCGCACCCTATCTGGCCGACCTCACCGAGAAGCTGGCGGTCGCCGAGCAGACCCTGTTCCGTCGCGGCAACTTCAACGGGACCTTCGATCAGGTGATCTGCGATGCCCTGATGAAGGTGGGCGACGCCCAGATCAGCCTCTCGCCCGGCTTCCGCTGGGGCACCACCGTCCTGCCCGGTCAGACCATCACCATGGACAACGTGATGGATCAGACCTGCATCACCTACCCCGAGACCTATCGCCGGGAGATGACCGGGGCGGACATCAAGATCATCCTCGAGGATGTCTGCGACAACCTCTTCAACCCCGATCCCTACATCCAGCAGGGCGGGGACATGGTGCGGGTTGGCGGTCTGGACTATGTCTGCGATCCCAAGGAGACCATCGGCAACCGCATCACCGATATGCAGCTCAACGACGGCACCAAGATCGAGGCGGACAAGACCTATGTGGTCGCCGGCTGGGCGACCGTGAGCAGCCAGGCACCCGGCGCACCCATCTGGGAGGTGGTCGCCGAGTACCTGCGCGACGTCAAGACAGTGAAGATCGACAAGCTCAACACACCCAAGCTCAAGAACGTGGCCGACAACCCGGGGCTGGCGGATTACCCCGGCGTCGGCTGATCACCCTGGCGCGCCCCCCGGGCGCGCTGACCCACCGATCGCGCGAGCCGCCTGATCCGACCTGGGAGCGCGCCGCCCGTCATCGGGCGGCGCGCCCCGTTGTCCCATCTCTGAGCAGCGAGCCGGCGCCCGTCCGTGCGCCGGCTGTGCCGCACGCGCATCGTCCCGGGGTTCGCACACCGGGCCCATCGTGACACAATTGAACCTCCGCTCGTCGGGGATCGGCCCCTGGCCGCCCCCCATCTTTCGGGTTCGCCCCGCCACAATTCGAGGAAATCGCATGCCTCAGCGTGTCAAGACCACGCTGGCGGCCGCCTGTTTGGCGCTGCTGGCCTTCGCAACCCTGGTCCCCCACGGGGCCGCCGCCGAGGAGGCCGCGCCGCCGCCCGAGCCGGTGACGACCAGCGACCCCGAGCTCCCACTGGAGGATCTGGTCGCCTTGCTCAGGCCCTTGACGAAGGACGAGCTCCTGGTGGAGGCGGATGGCTGGCAGTCCCTGGTCCAGGAGAAGGCGCGGGAGATCGCCCAGGAGGAGCTCCTGGTCCAGCGTCGTAATCGGGAGATCGCCGCGGCCAAGGAGGTCCAGGCCAAGGCCGAGGAGGCCCAGCAAGAGCTCGAGGAGGTCGAGCGTAACGCGTCGGAGATCCAGGCCACGGGCTCCGGGGCGGCAGTCGGGGAGGCCCAAGAGGCGGCCGAGAAGGCCAAGGAAGCGATGGCCGAGGTGCAGGAGAGCATCGCCGAGGTTGAGGATGCGGCGAAAGCCCGCGAGGAGACCGAGGACGCGTCGGCGACGGGCGGAGAGTCAGCGCTCGAGGAGACGGCCAGGGCGGCGGACGAGGCCGAGGTGGCGGTGGATCGGGTCAAGGACTCCGCCGACGTGGCAGAGGCGGCCGACACGGGGGGCGCCGAGTCCGTGAAAGACGCGGCTGGCAAGCTGCGGGAGGCCAGCGACGAGGCCCAGGCCGCAAGTGCGGAGGTCGGCGAGCAGGCGGGCAAGGCGGCGGCTGCGGTCGCGGAGGACGTCAGCGACACAACGCGCGCCGTGGAATCCGCGGTGGGTGCGATCGCGTCGGCCATGGAGCAGGCGGAGGAGGCCAAGGTCGACGTGCTTGAGTCGGTCAATGCGCTGAGGGAAGAGCGCACCCAGCTCATCGATCGGCTGAAGGCCGTGCTGGACGAGCTCGAGACCAAGACCGATCCCGAGGACACGGAGACCCTGGCGGCGGTCAAGGACTATCGGCTCTACGCCACGTCGGTGGCGGGGATCCGGGTCGACCTCAAGGACACCACCTCGGCCTGGGTCGCCATCAGGGGTTGGCTCACCTCCGAGGAGGGGGGGCTGCGCTGGGCGAAGAACATCGGCATGTTCCTGGCGATCCTGATTGTCGCCTGGCTGCTCTCCAAGCTCTTCAGCCGCGGGGTGCACCGTGCCCTGCGCGCCTCGGGCAAGGCGTCCCAGCTCTTGGAGCACTTCCTGGTCGGGGCGGTGCGTTGGGTGGTGATGATCGGCGGTTTCCTCATGGCCCTCTCGGCGCTCGAGATCAGCATCGGTCCGCTGCTCGCCTTGGTCGGCGCCGCCGGCTTCGTCGTGGCCTTCGCCCTGCAGGACTCGCTGAGCAACTTCGCCAGCGGTTTGATGATCCTGTTCTTCCGGCCTTTCGACGTGGGCGACGCCGTCGAGGCCGGCGGGGTTTCCGGGACCGTGCAATCACTGAACCTGGTCTCCACCACCATCAAGACCTTCGACAACCAGGAGATGGTGATCCCGAACAACAAGATCTGGAACGACGTCATCACCAACATTACCGGTGTCGTCACCCGGCGCGTGGACATGGAGTTCGGGATCGGCTACTCCGACGACATGGATCGGGCCCAGGCCATCCTCGAGGAGATCGTGAGCGCCCATCCGAAGGTGCTGAAGGACCCGCCACCGACGATCCGGCTCAACACCCTCGCGGACTCTTCGGTCAACTTCGTGTGCAGGCCCTGGGCCAAGACGGCGGATTACTGGGAGGTCTATTGGGACATCACCAAGGGCGTCAAAAAGCGGTTCGACGCCGAGGGGATCGGGATCCCGTTCCCCCAACAGGATGTCCACCTCTATATCGCCGACGACGCCAGCAAGGAGAGGCTCCGGTCATTCGCGAAGGGCGTTCCCGACAGCGGGGGAGGGCCCAGCCCTCAGCCTTTCGAGCACGACGAGGGTCGATAGGGACCCGTGGGGCCGCGCGTTCGCGCGGCCTCGTTCACTCCCAGCAATCGGGGTCGGAGACCCCGAGACAGGAGTGAACCGGTACCTGCCTGGGTGGCCGCGCGCGCTCGAGATAATCCCGCAGACGGTTCGAGTCCCCCACCGGGGTCATCTTGCCGTTGGCGCCCAGCAACACGATATCGAGCGTCCGCCCGGCCACGGAGGCACGCATGACCAGGCAGCGCCCTGCCTCGTGGATGTAGCCGGTCTTGCTCAGCGCGACATGCCATTCAGGGTTCTTAACCAGCGGGTTGGTGTTGCGGTACTCCAGCATTCCGCCATCGCCATAGGGCTCCACGACCATGGACTCCGACCCTGTGATCGACTGGAGCAGCGGGTAGCGTGCGGCGGCCTGGATCAGCTTGAGCAGGTCTGCGGCGGTCGACACGTTTCCCGCGTCCAGCCCGGTGGGGTCGGCGAATCGGCTCTCGGTCATGCCGAGCATGGCCGCCTTCTGGTTCATCGCCTCGACGAAGGCGGGCGTCCCACCCGGAAAGGCGGTTCGCCCCAGGGCCGCGGCGGCGCGGTTATCCGAGGACATCAGGGCGACCGCCAGCATCTGACCTCGCGGGAGGGTCGCGTCGCGGTCAATGCGCAGCCGTGAGCGACTCCAGCGCATGCGGTCGCGGTCCGCCTCGGTGATGGTGACCGGCTCGCCGAGGGGCAGACCCGCACCCAGGATCACCAGGGCGGTCATCAACTTGGTAATCGAGGCGATGGGGCGGGGCTGATGGATCCGCTTCGCGTAGACGACGCCGCCCGACTCATCGACCACCAACGCGGAGGTGGCCTGGATGTCGAGCCCCGTCGGGATGATCCGTTCGGCCGGCACCGCCGCGAATGCCGCTGCCCACCACCAGATGTGCGGCGAGTAACGGCAGGGTCAAGGTCCCGGACCCGCCGGGTCAGCGGGGCTGGGCGGGAGCGGCCTCTTAGACCTTGGGCGCACAGTGACATGGGGCAGATCCGTCGCGATGAGATCGGGCGGGATTATCACAGATTCCCGCAAGGATTCGGGGGCACCGGGCGGCCTCGCGGCGTGCGATGCCGCGCGATGAGACGGGCCTCCCACGGCCGCGACGGCGTTGCAGCCGGCCGGCGACTGGATTTGGGGCTCACGGCGACCCGGTCAGTCGCCGCTCGGCCTCCCGGTACTTCTCGGCGGTGCGCGCGATGACATCCTCGGGAAGGATGGGACCGGGCGGGCGCTTGTCCCAGTCGAGGGTCTCCAGATAGTCGCGAACGAACTGTTTGTCGAAGCTCGGCGGGCTGGTGCCGGGCCGGTACTGGTCCGCCGGCCAGAAGCGCGAGGAGTCCGGGGTGAGCACCTCGTCGATCAGGTGCAGGCGCCCGTCCTCGTCGAGGCCGAACTCGAACTTGGTGTCGGCGATGATGATGCCCCGGCCGCGCGCGTACTCGGCGCTCTCGGCGTAGATCGCGAGGGACACGGCGCGGATCTGCTCGGCCAGGTCGCGGCCGATCAAGCGCGAGACCTGCTCGATGCTCACGTTCTCGTCATGGTCGCCGATCTTGGCCTTGGTCGATGGGGTGAAGATCGGCTCGGGCAGCCGGTCCGCCTGGCGCAGTCCGGCGGGCAGCCCGATCCCGCACACGGAGCCCTGGGCCTGGTAGTCCTTCCAACCGGAGCCGATCAGATAGCCGCGCACGATCGCCTCAACCGGCAGGGGCCGCAGCCTGCGTACCACCACCGCGCGATCGCCGAGGTCCGCCCGCTCGTCGGCGTCCGGGACCACCTGCTCCAGCGGGATGTCGGCGAGATGGTTGGGCACCACCCCCGCCGTGCGCCGAAACCAGAATCGCGAGACCCGGGTGAGCACCTCGCCCTTGCCGGGGATCGGTTGGGGCAGGACCACGTCGAAGGCCGATAGGCGGTCGCTCGCCACCATCAACAGGTGCGCATCGTCCACCTCATAGAGGTCGCGGACCTTGCCGCGTCCGATCAGGGTGAGGCCGCTGAGGTGGGATTCGAGCAGTGCGGACATGGCTTGATCCTGGGGCGGAGGGGCTGACAGTATATCGGCGGCCGAAGCCAGGCCGGTGTCTCTTTCGCCGCCGGGAGGCCTTGGAGGGCCCCTTACCACCCATGACCGCGATGCCCAACCACGCCGCCGCCGCGGATCCCTTCCTCGCCGCCTTCCGCGGCAGCTTCACCTCCGCCCTGCGCTGGCCCCAGCTCGATGCCCTCTGGGAGCGGGTTCGCGAGCGTGCCGACCTCGGCTGGTACCTCTATCACGTTGGCGACCCGCCGCCCGTCGAGCCGGCGGACGCGATCCGGGTTCTAGCCTTCGTGGCGGAGATCGATGCCCTGCTGCGCGCGGAGCACAAGGAGGACTACTGCGGCATCGTCTACGCGGACGACCCGGCGGCGCCCGGGCTGATCAAGATCTACGACCCCCATAACCTGGGCGTCTCCTGCGGCTACAGCGACAACCCGCCCCTGCCGGGCTGGGTCATGAGCCGGCTCCCTCCCTGCGACCTGCCCGCTGCCCAGGCGCCGACCCGCGCCCGCCGCCACTGGTGGCAGCGGGTGTTTGGCTAGGTTCAGGTCAAACCCTCGAACAGTGCCGCCCGTGCCGTTGGGCCGGCGCCGCCAACACGCCCGCCGAAGACAGACAAGCCCGCGGTAAGGCGCTAATCTCCACCGGGCAGCTAGGCTATTCGCGCTGCCGGCGGGCATCCTCCGCCGACCCGAGAAAGAACCAACAGACACCAAAGGAGATACGAGGATATGAGCCAGACACGCGACGAGGTCATTGCGGCGAACGAGCGGTATATGGCGGATTTCGGCGACAAGGGAAAGCTGCCGATGCCTCCCGGCAGGCACTTCGCCATCCTGACGTGCATGGATGCGCGATTGGATCCGGCGAAGTACGCGGGGTTAGCCGAAGGGGACGCCCACGTCATCCGCAACGCCGGTGGACGGGCCAGCGACGACGCGATCCGCTCCCTGGTGATCTCGCACAAGCTGTTGGGGACGCGTGAGTGGTTTGTCGTCCATCACACCGACTGCGGGATGGAGACCTTTACCAACGACGTCATGGCCGATCTCTTGAAGAGCAGTCTGGAGACCGCTTCCATCGACGCGACTGGCTGGCACGATACCGGCAAAGGGCCTGGGTCCCCGGAGGGCCGTTTCATCAACTGGCTGACCATCTCCGACAATGCGGCCAGCGTGGTGGAGGACGTCAGGCGGATCAAGGCACACCCGCTGGTGCCGGACTACATCCCCGTCTACGGCTACATCTACGACTGCAAGAGCGGCCGCCTGGTGGAGGTGCCAGAGGCGACCGCCGCGGGCCGACCCGCCTGACGCCAGCGTCCCGGGGGCTCAAGTCCTGGC
>CAVQQM010000001.1:0-173336 GCA_963714915.1 uncultured Gammaproteobacteria bacterium | reverse complement strand
GGCGCTCTCTATGGCATCGGGCCCCCGGCTCGCGCTCCAGCCTGGAGCGCATGATCCTCGGCCCGGTCACCCGCCTGGATCTGGCGGCCCCGGTGACCCTGGAGCTGGGGCTCGTCACCCGGCTGCTGGACGACGCCGCGATCTCCGGCGGGTCTGACGCTGATGGCAGACGCGTTGCCGGAGCTCTCGACGCGCGCGGAGCCGGGCGCGAGCCTGTCGCTCGAGGTCTATCGGTCGAAGTCGCTCGACGGACAGCGCTCGCTGATCGGACGCCGCGCGGAGCACGCCCTGACGCGGGCGGGCGGTGAGCACCGCAAGGCCTTGCCGCGCCTGTTCGCGCACTTGCTGGAGATCGCGGCCGACGGCACGGCCACCCCTCGGCGAACCCCCCTTCAGGGGCTCGGCGACGATCCGGGCGCGGCCGCCCTGGTGGGTGCACTGTCTGCCCGGGATACCCGCCTGCTGCGGGTGAGCGCCGGCGATGGGCCGACGGTCGAGCTCGCCCACGAGACCCTACTGCACCTGTGGCCGGCCCTGAGCCAATGGATCGAGCGCCGCCGCGAGGCCCTGCGCACCCGCGACCAGATCATCCTCGAGGCCAAGGCCTGGGCCGCACTCGGGCACCCGCCCGAGCAACGCTGGCGCCATGACATCCTGGAGCCCACCCGCGCGTTGCTCGCCGAGGCCGGGCTACTGGACGATCTCGAGTCCGATCAGGACGTCGCCGAGTTCCTCACGCCCAAGCCCCACTGGCTGCTCGCCGAGCTCCTGTGCTCCCGCATCGACGCGGCGCAGCGCGAGGAGGTCGGGCTGCGCCTGGCCCAGATCGGCGACCCGCGGCCGGGTGTGGGCCTGATCGACCGGACCCCCGGCATGGCCTGGTGCGACATGCCCGCGGGGGAGGTGCTCATCGAGGGGCACGGCCTGTTCCAGGTGCGGCCGTTCCGGATCAGCGCCTATCCCGTGACCCAGTCCCACTTCGAGTCCTTCCTCGATGCCGCCGACGGCGTCAACGAGGCACGCTGGTGGAAGGGCATCGAACGCGAGGCCCCCGCCGCTGGGCGGCCGCGGCGTCCGGGCAACTATCCGGCGACCCATGTCTCCTGGTTCGATGCGGTGGCCTTCAGCCGTTGGCTGTCGGCCCGGCTCAACTATCCGGTGCGCCTGCCGGACGAGTGGGAATGGCAGTGGGCAGCGCAGGGCGCGCGGCCCGGCTTCATCTATCCCTGGGGACGGGACTGGCGCGCAGATCACGCCAACACGGAGGAGTGTGGGATCGGGCGGAGCACGGCGGTCGGCCTCTACCCCCTAGGACGCAGCTCCCAGGGGGTCTACGACCTCGCCGGAAATACCTGGGAATGGTGCCGCAACCGTTACGACAAGCCCGCCATCCAGGGCGAGGACCCGCAGGGTCCGCGGGCCCTGCGGGGAGGCTCGTGGCGCGTCAATCGGGGTTTTGCCCGCGCCGATTTCCGCCTCGATGGGCTGCCCGATGACCGCATGTCGGGGGCGGGCTTTCGCTTGGTGACGACCGAGATACCCTGAGGCGGACCGCGGCTGCCGCGCCCGGCATAACGTCTCAGAAGCGCGGATCCTCGTCCGCTTCGCCATCGACCAGGGAGATCTTCTCAATGGCCCGCGCCATCTCGCCACGCTGTTGGTCACCATCCCGCAGCTTGACCCGTAAGCGCACCTCGTTGGCCGAATCAGCGTACTTCAGGGCGTCCTCGTAGCTGATCTCGTTGGCCTGGAAGAGCTCGAATAGGGCCTGATCGAAGGTGATCATCCCCTGTTCGGTGGAGCGCTTCATCAGCTCCTTGAGCTCATGGACCTCACCCTTGCGGATCAGATCGGCCGCCAGCGGGGTGTTCATCATCACCTCCACCACGGCCCGGCGGCCGCCCCCTTTACGCGGGGCGAGCTGCTGGGCGACCACCGCCTTGAGGTTCAGGGACAGGTCGAGCAGCGCCCGGTCGCGCGAGTCCTCGGGGAAGAAGTTGATAATGCGATCCAGCGCCTGGTTGGCGTTGTTGGCATGCAGGGTGGCGAGCACCAGATGCCCGGTCTCTGAGAAGGCGATGGCGTACTCCATGGTCTCGCGGTTACGGATCTCGCCGATCAGGATCACGTCGGGCGCCTGGCGCAGGGTGTTCTTGAGCGCCACGTCGAAGGACTCGGTGTCCACGCCCACCTCGCGTTGGGTGATGATGCAGCCGTCGTGGGCGTGGACGTATTCGATCGGGTCCTCGATGGTGATGATGTGCCCCGTGCTATGGCGGTTGCGATAACCCACCAGCGCGGCCAGGGAGGTGGACTTACCGGTGCCCGTGCCGCCGACGAAGATCACCATCCCGCGCTTGGTCATGGCGAGGTCGCGCAGGACGGGGGGCAGCTTGAGCTCCTCGAGCGTCGGGATGGTGGTGATGATCCGGCGCAGCACCATTCCCGCGGCGTCGCGCTGAACGAAGGCGCTCACCCGAAAGCGCCCGACCTTGGGCCGCTCGATCGCGAACTGACATTCCTTGGTGTCCTCGAACTCCTGGCGCTGGCGGTCATTCATTACCGCCAGGACCATCGCGCGCGCCTGTTCGGCGCTCAGGGAATGTCTGCCGGCTGGGCGGATCACCCCGTCGACCTTGATGCTCGGGGGCCAGCCGGCCGTGACGAACAGGTCGGAGCCATTGCTCTCGGCGAGCATCGCCAGGAGCTTGTCGATCGCAGCGTTCAGGTCCATCGACGATACCCTCCACCGGACCCGGCCGGTTACATGAAGTCGTCCTTGTTCTGAGCCTTGGAGCGCGCATCCCGGCGAGCGATCAGTCCCTTCTGCACCAGCTCCTTGAGGTTCTGATCCAGGGTCTGCATCCCGTGTGCCTGGCCGGTCTGGATGGCGGAATACATCTGCGCCACCTTGGCCTCCCGGATGAGGTTTCGGATCGCCGGGGTGCCGATCATGATCTCGTAGGCGGCGACGCGGCCGCCCCCCACCTTCTTGAGCAGGGTCTGGGAGATGACCGATCGCAGGGACTCCGAGAGCATGGAGCGCACCATATCCTTCTCGCTCCCGGGGAAGACATCGATGATGCGGTCGATGGTCTTGGCCGCCGAGGTGGTATGCAGGGTGCCGAACACCAGGTGTCCGGTCTCGGCAGCGGTCAGGGCGAGCCGGATGGTCTCCAGGTCGCGCATCTCGCCGACCAGGATGATGTCCGGGTCCTGACGCAGGGCGGAGCGCAGCGCCTCGCTGAACCCCAGGGTGTCCTTGTGCAGCTCACGCTGGTTGATCAGACACTTCTTGCTGGCGTGGACGAACTCGATCGGGTCCTCGATGGTGAGGATGTGCGCATATTGGGTGTCGTTGAGGTAGTCCATCATCGCCGCCAGGGTGGTGGACTTGCCCGAACCCGTGGGACCCGTGACCAGCACCAGCCCGCGCGGGACGTTGACGATGTCCTTGAAGATCGGCGGCGCCTTGAGGTCCTCGAGCGACAGCACCTTGCTCGGGATGGTCCGGAATACGGCGCCGGCACCGCGCTTCTGGTTGAAGGCATTCACACGGAAGCGCGCCACGCCCGGGATCTCGAAGGAGAAGTCGGTCTCGAGAAACTCCTCGTAATCCTTGCGCTGCTTGTCGTTCATGATGTCGTAGACAAGCGAGTGCACCGTGCGGTGCTCGAGCGGCGGCACGTTGATGCGGCGCATGTCGCCATCCACCCGGATCATGGGCGGCAAGCCGGCGGAGAGATGCAGGTCCGAGGCGTTGTTCTTGACGCTGAAAGCAAGGAGCTCGGCGATATCCACGGAATCTCTCCTGGCGGGTGCTCTCCTGGCGGGTGATCCGTGGCCGAGTCGAAGGGGCGACGCGGCCTGGCCGGACGGCCGCGGCACACACGGCGGCAACCGGCCCGATTATGCCTGAGGTCGGGGGGCGGACAAGGGCGGCGCTTCCAAAGGGCGACCCCCGTCTCGACTCGCGCACCGGGAGACGGCCAATGGGCCCGAGCCGGGGGCGGGGCCGGCCCGGATCAGGGCTTGGGGCCGGCCTCCATCGCGGCGGCCTTGGCGAGGACCATCGACTCCAAGCCGCGCTTGTAGTCGATCACCCGGGCACTGAGCCCTGGATCGGCGATGGCCAGCATCTGGGCAGCGAGGATGCCGGCATTCTTGGCGCCGTTGATGGCGACCGTCGCCACCGGCACCCCGGGCGGCATCTGGACAATGGAGAGCAGCGAGTCCTCCCCGGAGAGCGCGGAGGACTTCACCGGCACGCCGATCACCGGCAGATGGGAGATCGCCGCCACCATGCCCGGCAGGTGGGCCGCCCCGCCCGCCCCCGCGACGATGACCTGAAGGCCCCGCTCGGCGGCACGGCTCGCATAGTCGTAGAGACGCGCTGGGGTGCGGTGGGCCGAGACGATGGTCATCTCGAAGGCCACCCCGAGCTCGGCAAGCATCTCCGCCGCCGCCTGCATCACGGGCAGATCCGAATCGCTGCCCATGATGATGCCGACCCGCGGGCCGTCCTGATTCGACCGCCTGCTCATGGATGGTCCTCGCCGGTGATCTCGATCAGGTCGCGCACGTGAAGCGCCTTGGCGCGGGCGCTCGCCGTGTCGTGGTCGAGCACCGTGACGTGGCCCATCTTGCGGTAGGGCGCCGTGGCCGCCTTGCCGTAGATATGCAGACACACCCCGGGGATCGCCAATGCGGCCGCCATGCCCTTGATGACCGGGCGCCCGCGATGTCCGGGGGCACCCAGGAGGTTGATCATGGCCGCCGGGGAGAGCTGCTCGGTGGAGCCCAGGGGCAGACCGACGACGGCCCGCAGGTGCTGCTCGAACTGATCGGTGACGTTGGCCTCGATGGTGTGGTGGCCCGAGTTATGGGTGCGTGGGGCCACCTCGTTGACCAGGAGATCGTCGTCGCGGGTGAGGAAGAGCTCGACGCCGAAGACCCCCACCCCGCCCAGCGCCTCCACGGTGCGCCGACCCAAGTCCTCGGCCGCCGCGGCGACCCGCGCCGAGACCTCGGCCGGGGCGAGCAGCAGGTCCAGCACGTTCTCGCCCGGGCGGAAGCACATCTCCACCGGTGGGTAGCAGCGGCAGACGCCGTCGCGCCCCCGAGCCACCAGCACCGCGAGCTCCTTGGCGGCCGGCACGAAGCGCTCCACCAGCGAGGGCACGGGCAGGCGCTGGGGATAGTCCCCCGCATCGCGCATCACCACCACCCCGCGGCCGTCATATCCGCCACGTCGGGCCTTCTGCACCAAGGGATAACCGAAGGCCTCGAAGGC
Organism: uncultured Gammaproteobacteria bacterium; assembly: GCA_963714915.1. GTDB lineage: Bacteria > Pseudomonadota > Gammaproteobacteria > Chromatiales > Chromatiaceae > Thiodictyon. Next base: position 168,043 of record CAVQQM010000001.1, on the reverse strand, counting down.
CTCGGCCGAGGGCTCCTGCATCGGGATGAACGGGGCGGTGGGGATACCCGCCTCGGCCAAGGCCTGCTTCTGGGTCAGCTTGTCCTGGATCACGGCGAGCACCGCCGGTGCCGGATGGATGCGCCGGCCCTCGCGCTCGAGCTCGATGAGGGTCTCGCTGTCGATGTCCTCGATGTCGAAGGTGGTCACGTCGCAGGACTCGGCCAGCTCCCGGAGCTTGGCCGGGTCGTGGTAGTCGCCGACGATCTGATGGCCCGCCACCTGCCCGGCGGGCGAGCCCGGGGTGGGATCGAGCACGACGCAGGTGCAGCCGAGGCGCTTCGCGGCCTTCACCATCATGCGCCCAAGCTGGCCGCCGCCGATGATACCGATGCGGGCTACCGGGTAGGGAAAGACATCCATGGCGGAATCATCGACCGATCCGGGGCGGATTGAAAGCCCCGCGGTCTCCGCGGGAGGACCGACCGGAGGCCGTCAGGTGTAGAAGCTCAAATGGGAAGCGCGGACAGATACGGTAACGCAGCAGCCGCTCCGGTCCGGCGCCGTCTTGCGCAGCAGCTTGGGGCACACATTGGGCACCCCGGCGTCGAGTGACGAGTCCGTTAGCCCCCCAGGCGAGGATCTCACGGACGCGGTCAAGGTCTACGCGCACCGCGGGCCAACCACCGCGGCAGCGGGCCGCGTACCCGCAAGGCGCTGGCGTCGGGCGGCTTCCGGTCTCAGCGCGGCCGCGGGCCGGAAGCACATCGAGTCGGAGACACCGGATCCGTCATCGGCTCCCTCGAGCACGCCGTCGATACTGCAGCAGCAACAGAGGGCATGGCGGTTGAGTGAGGACCCGAGGCGGTGGATGGAGCTGGCGGCGTCAAGGCGTCCGCGCACCGGGGCCGCGGCGCTGCCCTGGTCCTGACATACGTTGATGACATGGAGCAGGACTTGAAGCATCACGCTGACGGCCATGGGCTCCTGTTCCAGGTACCAGCGCAACGGCTCGCCGACCCAAAGCTCGTTGGCGCCCCGCGCCTTGCGCCATGGCTCAGGCCCTTGGTGCCACCTGCCAGCCACCTTCCGGCAACCGGCGCAGCACCTCGCCGTCGTCGGCGACGCGGAACAGGTGCAGCCACTCGTGGGCGACCAGATCGTGGACCATGGTGTTGCCGGCAATCACTTCGTCAATGGCCTCTGCGGGGGCCTCGATGAAGACCGAGAGGCGCAGGGGTTCGTGCACCCAGCGCCGGCCGTCGTGGAGTGACTGGAGCGCCAGCCCCAGTCGCAGGTCGCCGCCGTTGCCCTCCAGCACGCCGATGCGTCCACCCACCACGTTGTGCAGGACCTTGTTGCCCGCTCCCAGGTGCGCGTGATCCACCGTAGACCCGTAGTACTGGAGGTTGATCCAGTTGGCCACCACCATGGGCGCGCTCATGATGAGCTTGAGGACCTCGAAGCCCGTATCCTGACGCCAGTCGTACTCGTGCAGGAAGGCGCGTCCCTCCAGGGACAGGTGGGCGGTGCGGTCCCGCGGCACCGCGAAGAAGGAGGCGTTGCCGGCGAGGCCCCACTCCGGGCGGACCTGGGCCCAGTCCCGGCCGCGCGCGATCACGGCCTGTAGAGCCGTGGCTGTATCGCTCGTGTCCGGCTCGTCAAGGAGCCGGATGCGCTCCAGGCGCGCGATATCACCCGCCCGGTCGAGGACCCGGCTCAGACGACGCAGGGCCGGGCGCAGCGCCGCAGGGACGAGGTCCGTGTCCAGGAGCTGCACCTCGTCGGTGGTGGTGTCATGGAGCGCCGGCACGAACCAGGTGTCGTCGGGAATCTTCTGGCCGCGGCCGGCCAGCGTGGCGCGCACGGCGGCGTCGTTCAGGATGGCAGCGGCCATTCGCACGCTGGCCTCTCCGGTCTGGCCGGCACAGGCGCCGCAGTCCAGGCCTGCCCGCTGGGGGTTGTTGACAGTCGAGCTGCCGTGGCCTGCCAGCAGCACGATGGGCGCGAAGCGCGTCCTGAGGCCCATGGCGTTGAGGATGAAGGCGGCGACGTCCGCGCGCTCATCGCGGGGGATGCCCCACTCCCCCTCGTTCTCCGCGCCCGGAGGATGGACCGCATCCAGGTCGGGGCGGAGGGCCGCGATTTCTTGGGGGCCGAGCCCGACGGTTTCCGGGTGCGGCACCGGACGGGTCCAGGCGAGGCTGTCGGTAACCAGCTTGAGCGCGTAGAGCAGGCCGGCCGACTCCACGAACGAGAAGCAGGACGCACTGGAGAGCTTGAACTGCTTCCAGGCCTTGGACAGGCCGAGGCGCAGCTTGCGCTCGGCCAGCAGGGCCTCCGTGCGGGGGCCGCCGCCGTCACCGGCACTCTCGCACACCCGGTAGCGCGCGGGCAGCAGCACCGGCAGGTGGGTCCGCGCACGGCCGGCCCCCAGCGGCCGGTACTCGGCCATGACGCCGAAGAAGCCGGCGAAGCCCTGGGTCTCGATTTCGCTGTCGGCGGTCTCGAGGGCACGCCGGAAGACTTCGGAGCGCACGTCGATGCAGAAGGCCGCCTGGGCCGCCGGCCTCGGCGCTTCCGCCGCCGGCCGCGCGGCCTGGGCTTGGTGCAGCCCAGCCACCAGACGGCGCTGGTAGCCGATCTCCAGTGCCCGCTGCAGGATGAGGTTCACCTCCAGGGCGCGGGCCTGGTCTGGGCTCAACCGGCGGGGCCAACAGCGGAGGGACTGCAGCCACTGCTCCCGGTGGGCCGGACGCTGGCACGTGGCCACGAGTAGGGCCTCCCACACCACGCGGATGGCGAGCAGGTCGACGATGTCGTCGTTACGCCCGCCCTCCATCTCGGCCACCCAGCGCAGGTGGCGGGTGTAGCTGGCCCAACCGCCCACGGTGGACAGGGCCACGAACAGGAAGTCCTCGAGCCGGTCCTCCGGCACTCGCAGGCGCTCCACGGCCACCTGGATGGCATCCCGAGGCGAGTCCGGCAGGGTGCGCAGGGCCGCACGTGCGCCATGGATGTCCATCCCCCGGGGGCTGCGGTCGATCAGCGTGTAATGCCACCAGGATCCGTAAAGGCCGTCGCCGAAGTGCGGCATGGGCCAGATGGCCTGGCCGAGGTCGTAGTAGGCGGCGCAGAACTGGCTGGTCTGCTGGACCACGTAGCCCGAGTGGCTGGGACGGTAGCGCCCATCGCGCATGTGGGAATACAGGAGCTGCGGGAGCGCGAGCGGTACCGGCTCCTCCACCGCGGCCCGGAGCCCTGCGAGGTCCAGCTCGGAGCCGCTGCGGGCCAGCGCCTCCTCGAGGTCGGCGTCGGTGATGCGGCCGGCGGTGATCTGCTCGATGAACCAATCCCGGCGCATGGTCATGGGCCGCCCGATGATGCGTCGGTGATACTCGGCCGCCGCGTCGAAGTGCTGCTCCACGAAGCCCAGGTACGGGTTCGTGGCCACCATGGCGTCCAGGGGCCAGAAGGGCGCAAAGCGCCCGCACACGGCGTCCACCGCCGGGTCGGTCCAGCGCCCGGCGTCTTCGGCGGAAACTGCCACACCCTGCGTATCCCGGTCGTCCATGGCGCGTTGACCTGCCTGTGACGGAGTCATGACTGCAGCCCCCCCCGGCGCCCGGGCAGGTCCCTGAACCGCGCCGGCCACACCCGGTAGACCAGGCGTTCCACCGGCATGTCGGTGTAGAGACCGTTGTAGAGGTGCACGTAGAGGCGCAGGAGCCAGGGCGCGGGGGGTCGGGTGATGAGCACGGCCTGGAAGTAGGACAGGCCGATGAACACCACCGCCACCAGCCCGAGCAGGACGTAGTAGCCGGCCGGCACCTCGTGGGGGATGGGGCCCAGGACCGGCGAGTAGACGTGAGCGAAGAGGGTGTGGAGCCCGAAGTAGACGGCGGTGACGAGCACCGTGACCGCGATCAGGCGCATCGCCAGGGCTTGTCCCGCCCAGCCCGAGAGGAGCAACTGGGCCACGGCCACGGCCACGATGGTGCCGATGGCAAGCAGGGCGGGCTCGTTGGCGAGCGTGATACCCCAGGCCGCGCCCATGGCGAAGGTGATGGCCGCGCTCACCGCCACGGCGGCACCCCAGGCCAGCGGCGTCACGCGTTTTCGGGATTTGGAGCCGGGTCCCCGCAACACGTCCACCATGCTGCCCGACGACAGGAAGGCATGCGCCTTGTAGAGGGAATGGGCGATCAGGTGCAGCACCGCGAGGACGAACAGGCCGAGGCCGAGCTCGAGGAGCATGAAGCCCAGCTGGCCCGCAGTGGACCAGGCCAAGGAGCTCTTGATGGCGGTCTGGGTCAGCATGGCCAGAGAGGCGACGGCCGCGGTCATGAGCCCCACCAGCGCCAGGACCACCAGGGCATGGCCGTCGGCCAGGAGCAGCTCATGGGTCCGCAGCACGATGATCGCCCCGCTGTAGACGATGCCGGCGTGGAGCAGGGCCGAGACCGGGGTGGGCGCCTCCATCACCTGAAGCAGCCAGCCATGGAAGGGGAACTGGCCGCTCTTGAGGACGGCGTAGGCGACGATGAGCCAGGCCGCCAGGTGAAGCTGCCAGCTCAGGTCCCCCTCCGTGGCGGCGGCCGCGATGTCCACGAAGGACAGCGTGCCTGCGCCGGCGGCGATGAGCAACGCCGCAACCAGCAGGCAGGTGTCAGCCATTCGGCTGAACAGCAGCTTCTTGTGGGCCACCATCTGGGCCGGTAATCGGTCCCGATAATGGGTAAGCAGGCGATTGAGCCCGGTACCGGTCAGGAAGATGGCGAGCACGAACATGAGCATGTTGCCGGCGATCACTACCAGCATGAAGGCGCCGGAGGTCAGGGCCAGCCACCGGAAGAACTGTCCTTGTTCGGCCTCGCCGGCCAGGTAGTTCGTGCTGTAGCGGGCAATAAGGGCGGCGAGCAGGGCCACCAGGCCGAGGATGGTGAAGGTCAGGAGATCGGTTTGCACCGAAAGGGCCAGGGGAACGGGACCCGTGTCGCTGCCGAGCACCACCACGGCGGAAGGGGTCGCGGGTTCGCCCACGATGGCATCAAGGGCCGCCCCCAGGGTAAAGAGGAGACCCGCCAGGGCGGCGGCCTGCATCAGACGGCCCATGGTCCGGGGATGCCCGCTAGCCAAGGCTGAGGGCACGGCGGCTAGCAGCAGCATCAGCCCGGGGCCGACGAGCAGCAAGGCTGCGGGAGAACTCATAAAACTCTCACTCAGGTGCACCCACTGGTCGCAGGACCGGTGTGGCGCATAGTTGTTGTTGGTGGCGGTGCTCCTAGTCTAGGCGGCGGATCCCATCGAGGACACTAGGGAAATGCTGATCGAATGCCGTCATGGGATTTGATCAGCTCGCGATCCGAGAGACGCGACTCTCGGATCGCTACACTTTCAGTGGCTTATCGCCACTGAAAGTGCCGGGCAATCCCTCGCCCGGACGGGAAACGCTTTAAACATTTCCCTGGATACCCACCATCGTTCCGATGTCAGATTGGATAGGGAACCGGGGGGCTGGTCTTCCCAGCTCCGCGCCGCGCACGGAGACGCTGGACCCCGTCTCGGCGGACGGCATCCTCGCTTCGCGATGGGTGTCGAAACCTTGCTCCGCGGTCGTTCCAGCGCGCCGATCGTCTCCTCAAGGGCTCAAGTCACCAGAATCCAATCACGCGCTGAGTTCGCTGGCTCGTTATGTTCCCGATGACCCCCGTCTCGTCAAGCGCCAGCCCGACGCTCCGCTGGCCGCGCAGTTCCAGGCTTTTGTCATTGGGTCACTCCAGTCATTCGAACCCCTGGGCGCTGGTTGACGCCCGAGACAGCACTCGTGTTGTGGACTCGCACGCAGTGGCTTGAGCCGCCAGCGGGGTAAGGATCTGCCAATCACCGAACCACCCTCGATACACTCAGTGGCTCGCGTTCCTCCGCCGAGGCCTATTCCAGATTGGGATGCCCGCGCCCAGCACTACTTCGAACGCCCTGCGAGCTTCGGGTAGCGGCGCGGTGCAGACGCCCCATACGCGTCCAAGAGCAGGAGCCCTCGGAAAGACAGGAATACCTCGACGCACCCTATTCATACGCCAGCCTCTAGGCAGCCCTGCGGCAGCTGACCATACGGGGTCTCGTGGACTCCAAGCGCCTTGAGCGCACTTAAGCGAAACAGTAAGATCCTGATGGCTTGACGTTTGCGCCCAGCCGGCGTAGCTCAGTTGGCAGAGCGGCTGATTTGTAATCAGCGGGTCGGGGGTTCGAATCCTCTCGCCGGCTCCATTTCTTCGCCCCCTACGCCCTGCCCCTTGGGGGCCTCGGGCGGGTGCGCTCCCCGCGTCTTAGGACAAGGGTTGTGGTCGCGGTGAGACGAACGCGGCGGATTGGGCGAGGATCGGCGCCGTCCCTGGCTTGCCGGGCGGGCACCGGCGGGCGAGGATTAGGCCATGGCAGGCGCAGACCCCTGGGCTTGCCGTGAATGCCAACCATAAGACCGTCCGACGCCCCGCCATGTCCGCCCCCGACGACAACCCTCCAGGCGTCGAGCGTCGCTCGGGCAGGGATCGCCGCGTGGCGCGCCCATCCTTGCGCAGTCAGCTGTTCGGCATCGGCTCGCGAGCCCGCGCTCGGCGCTCGGCCGACCGACTCCGGCCGACCCCGGTGGACCGCTACGGCGGCAGCGCCTTGTTCGCCCTCGTCGTGACCATCCTGGCGCTGAGCCTCACCGACGCCTTTCTGACCCTGGTGCTGCTGGGACGCGGGGCGGTGGAGATCAACCCGGTGATGGCGTACTACATCGGGGTCGGGCCCCAGGCGTTCGTCATCGTCAAGTATCTGCTGACCGCCCTGCCCCTGATGCTCTTCCTGCTGCTGAAGGACTGTCTTGCGGAACGCTACCCCTTCGGGCACCTGTTGGTGCCCGCGACCGCGGCGATCTTCGGCTGCGTCGTCCTCTGGCAGATCCACCTGCTGACTCAGTTACCGGCCTGAGGCCGGGCGCCCACGAACTCGGCGGCGGTACCTCGCGGGGTGCCCGCTGCGACGCGCGTCTCAGAGCTTGTGAAAGATTCGGCGGCCGTAGCGAGGGCGTTCCCGGGCGTGCCCAGCAAGGCGCGGGAAGTCGGAAATCGGGGAGCGTAGTGGGCCTACGTGACTCGATTTTCGGCTTTTCGCAACGCAGCGGGGTGCGTCCGGGGGGCGCCCGCAGTAGGTCGGCGAATTTCTTCACAAGCTCTCACTCGGCCGACTTGCCGGCCGCGGAGCGGGCGATCGCCTGGGAACGGGCGTAGCGCTGGTAGGTCCAGCCCTGCTCGTAGGCGCGCTCGCGCAGAAAGCCCAGCGAGTTGTTCATCCGGCTCTTGAGGACCAGGGAATCGCTCTGGAGCACGTTCTGCCCTTGCTCGGTGATGAAGACCAGGGCCGGGAGGTCCGTGAACCCCAGGTCCCGATACCAGTCCGCCGGGGTGGTGCGCTGTCCATCAGGGGTCAACACGGGGGTCTGAGCATCGGCGGCATTCAGGCGGACCACCTCCATCTCCTGGAGCTGGGGCCGGATATCGGAGTCCTGGATCACCTCCTGATGGAAACGGGGGCAGCGGGCGCAATCGGCTGACTCGAAGATCACCACCAGGGGCCGCTCGGCGGGGGCCTGGCTTCGGTCCAGCGCATAGGGCGGCGCGAGGAACAGGGGGTCGGCGATCAACGCGCCGGGCGTTGCGGTGGGATCCAAAGGCGGCTGGGTGCCGGCGAGATAAGCCTTGAGGGGCTGCTGCCGCCAGTGGCCGTCGATCAGGTAATCCAGCACGCGGCTGAAGCGCTCGGGCTCGAAGTAGCCTGGAAGGCGCGCCAGGAGCCGCGCCCCGCCGGCGTCGTCCGGGGTATAGAAGAGCAGGGTCGGGGCGAACTGGACGCCCTCGGCGAGTACGAACTCCTTGACCGGCCGAGCCTCGCCCGCGAAGTCGGTGAGCTCGGCGTCGTCGAAGATCTCCAGCCCAAGAGTGTCGAAATGGGCCTGGACCCGCTCGGCGATCGCCGGGTCCTTGAGGCTCTTCTCGATGAACAGATGGCAGTAGGAGCAGCCCTGGGTGCTGACGAAGACGAACAGCCCGAGCTTCCCGGCCTCGCTGGCATCGGCGAGGTCCTGGGGGAGATCGAGGAAGCCCTCCTTGAACCAGGCGGGATACTTCACCTGGGCGACCGCCCCGTCGTCGAAGGGCTCGGCAGCGGAGGCCGACCCCAGTGCGAGGACCAGGAGGCAGAGGGACAGTGAGGTTCGGATGGTCATGGCGTGCTCCCGTAAGCGAACGCTGCAAGTCTAGGTAGACTCGGCGCGAATGGCATCCTGGCGTGAGACCAGACGCACCACGGCTGGCGGGGCGCCGGGGCTCGCTGTAACCTCCCGGCAGTTTCGCCCAACCCCGGCGCGCGCCCTCGGAGACCCCATGAGTATCAAGTCCGATCGCTGGATCCGCCGCATGGCCCTGGAGCAGGGCATGATCGAGCCCTTCGAGCCGGGTCAGGTGCGCGAGGCGCCCGGGGCGGGAGGCGGGCTCGAGCGGGTGATCTCCTATGGCACCTCGAGCTACGGCTACGACATCCGCTGCGCGGACGAATTCAAGATCTTCACCAACATCAACTCGGCCATCGTCGACCCCAAGAACTTCGACGCCAACAGCTTCGTGGACGTGCGGTCCGACGTCTGCATCATCCCGCCCAACTCGTTCGCCCTCGCCCGCACCGTGGAATTCTTCCGCATCCCGCGCGGTACCCTGGTGATCTGTCTGGGCAAGTCGACCTATGCCCGCTGCGGGATCATCGTCAACGTCACGCCCCTGGAGCCCGAGTGGGAGGGTCATGTGACCCTGGAGTTCTCCAACACCACCCCCCTGCCGGCGAAGATCTACGCCAACGAGGGGGTCGCACAGATCCTGTTCTTCGAGTCCGACGAGGAATGCGAGACCTCCTACAAGGACCGCGGGGGCAAGTATCAGGGCCAGCGGGGCGTGACCCTGCCCAAGTCTTAGCCGCCCGCGGGTCGAGCACCGGCCGCGGCGAGCCCCAGGACCCCGTTAACCGCCGAGAGCCGCCCCGATGACCTTCGATCGACCCACCATCCTGTTCGTGCTGCTCGGCGGGTTCTTCATCGCCAACGCCCTGCTCGCCGAGTTCATCGGGGTCAAGATCTTCGCCCTCGAGGATACCCTGGGCCTGCCGCCCTTTGACTGGGAGCTGTTCGGCCAGAGCGGATCCCTGAGCTTCACCGCCGGGGTGCTCCTGTGGCCGGTGGTGTTCATCATGACGGACATCATCAACGAGTACTTCGGCAAGCGGGGCGTGCGCTTCCTCTCGTGGATGACCGTGGGGCTGATCATCTACGCCTTCGTCTTCGCCTATCTGGCCATCGGTCTGGCGCCGGCGAGCTGGTGGGTGGGGATCCAGGCGGACCGCGGGGTGCCCGACATGCAGGCCGCGTTCGCCGCCATCTTCGGTCAAGGGATGTGGATCATCGTGGGCTCGGTGACCGCCTTCCTGATCGGCCAGATCGTGGACGTCACGGTCTTCCACCGGGTGCGCCGACTGACCGGGGATCGCATGGTGTGGGCCAGGGCCACGGGCTCGACCCTGGTCTCCCAGTTCATCGATAGCTTCGTGGTGCTCTATATCGCCTTCGTGCTGGGACCCCAGCAATGGCCGCTGGAGCTCTTCCTTGCCGTGGGTACGGTCAACTATCTGTATAAGTTCGTGGTGGCCATCGCCCTCACGCCCGTGATCTATCTGGGGCGCTTCCTGATCGATCGCTATCTGGGGCCGGAGCTGTCCCGCGAGATGAAGGACCAGGCTGCGGCCGGGAGCTGACTAGGGGCCGTCAATCGGCCTGGAAACGGCCCGCCGAGAGGCCGGCGCCGACTCGGGAGATGCGCTGGGTATAACCGCGCCACCAGCGCGCGGCAACAGGGTCGCCGGCGGTGGACAGGGTCCAGAGCTTGAGGTGCGGGTGGATCTCGAGCATGGACAAGGCGGCCGTGCGATCCTCGGTGACCACCGCACCGCTGTCGAGGAACCACATGTTCCGGCGCCGCAGGGCGCTCTCCATGATCGTATGGCCCACCAGCACCAGATCGATCCCGGCGATCTCCCGCCCGGGCATACCCCGCGCCGCCTGGTTCGCGCTGGTACGCGACCACAGGGCCACCTCGCGGGCCAGTCCGCGGCCCTCCTCCAGCGCGGCGAGGAACTCCGGCCAGGTGGAGCCGCGCTCCACGTCAGCGTGGACCAGGCCGATGCAGCCGGAGGCGGTCTCGAGCTCCGCGGCCAGGGGCAGACGGGCCAGCCTGGCGAGCAGCTCAGGGTCGTCCCAGTTCTCGTCGAACGCCCAGTCGCCGCCGTTCAGGATCCAGTTGAGCCAGGCCTCCCGATCGTAAGGCGCGTCGAGCATCAGCTGCTCGTGGTTGCCGCGCACGGCGCGGAACCACGGCTCCTCGAGCAGGTCGAGACAGCGTCGGGAGAACGGACCCCGATCCGGTAGGTCGCCCAGGGACCACAGCAGGTCGCGCTCGGGATCGAACGCGACCTCCCGCAGCAGATCGTCCAGGGCGTGGGCCATGCCGTGCAGATCCCCCACGACGAAGACCCGCCCCGGGTGATCCCGCAGGTCGGCGCGCACGACCGCCCCCAGGGACGGCTCAGCGGGGTCGCCCCAGGGTGCAGAATTCGGTTGCGGGCGCTTTGGGTCCATACCTCGGCCTCAAGGTCGATGGGTTCGGGTCAACGGGTGGCTGGCAACAGCCGGTTCCACACCTTTCGTCCCGAGCCCCAAAGTTAACACGACGTCGGCGATTTTCGTCCCTTCGTCGGCTGGCCTTATCAGCCTTCAGCATAGACGGCCCTCGATGGCGGCTCACCGATCCCCCTCCGACCCACCAGCCCACCGGATGTCGCCCACGGGCCACCGTATGCCGCCCATGGGATGGTGCAGTTGGTACGCCCATGGTCCCGCGGTCACCGAGACCCAGGTGCGGACCGCAGCCCGCACCCTGGTGCAGACCGGTCTCACGCGGCTGGGGTTCGATCTGGTTGCCATCGACGACGGCTGGCAGGGCCGGCGGGGCGGCCCCCTCGGCGCCATCCAGCCCAACGAGCGCTTCGGCGACCTGGGTAGGCTGGCCGCCGACCTGCACCGGATGGGGTTGCGCCTTGGGCTCTATGGCACGCCCTGGATCGGGAGCTATGCGGGATTCATCGGCGGCTCGGTGTTGGCTCCCGACGACGATCCGCCGCGCCTCGCGCTGCCGCCCGCAGAGCGGCTGCTGCCAACCCAGGTCTACGGACCCCATCCGGGCTCCGAGCGGCTCGGGCTGCGGCGGATTGGAGACTGGATGCTCGACCGGGACCTGGCCCAGCTCGCCGAGTGGGGGGTCGACCATGTCAAGCTCGACTGGCACCCGGTGGACCCGCCCACCGCCGCGCGCATCCGCGCGGACCTGGGACGCGCCGGGCGTCCCATGCAGCTGTCCCTGTCCAACGCGGTCCGGCTCGAGGACGCGGCGGCGATCGCGCCACTCGCAGAGACCTGGCGCACCACCGGCGACATCGTCGACACCTGGGAGTCCGTGAGCGGGATCGCCCGCTATCAGCTTGTCTGGAACCCCTGGCGGACGGACACCCACCGCCCGGACCCGGACATGCTCCAGCTCGGCTGGCTGAGGGACCCGAACGACCCGCTGGCGCCGGCGCGCCCGACCCGCCTCACCCTGGACGAGCAGCGCTTCCAGCTCGGGGTCTGGTGCCTGCTGGGCGCGCCTCTGCTTCTGTCCTGCGATCCCGGGCGGCTGGATGGCGCAACCCTGGGGATGCTGACGGATCGGGTCGCACTCGGGATCGCCCGGGCGCCGATGCTGGATTCGCCGCACGTGGCCTGGGCGTCAGATGGCGTCGAGGCCTGGGTGCGCCTGCTCGCGTCTGGAGGACGTGCCGTCGGCCTGCTGAATCTATCGGAGCGTCCCCGGCGGGTGCGCCCACCTTGGGCCGAGCTCTTGGGCGATCCCCACGCGCGGGTTCGCCACGCTTGGGGACCCCTGGGCCAGACGCCCCGAGCGCCCGACCCCGAGATGGCGCTACCCCCTCACGGCTTGGCGCTCCTGGAGACCGACTCGACCGCGTCGCCGAGAGGCTGAGGCACCGGCTCGCCGGCCGCGGCGCCAGCGGTCAGATCGGCATAGAAGGCCAGCATCCGGTCGGCCAGGACGGGTGCCGACCAGCCCCGGGCGTAGGCCCTGCCCTGCCTGCCGAGCTCATCGCGGAGCGCCGGATCCGTCAGGAGACGCACGCACTTGGCGGCGAAGTCGGCCTCGTCGTCCTCGGCGATCAGACAACCGTGGCCGTCCGCGAGCACCTCCTTGGTCCCCATCATCGCCGTCGAGACCACCGGGACGCCCAGCGCCATGGACTCGAGCAGCACCAGGCCCTGGGTCTCGGTCCGCGAGGCGAAGACGAAGGCCGAGCCGGCCGCATAGCAGCCCTCCAGCGCCCCGTCCCGGTTCAGATAGCCGACGAACAGGGTGTTGTGCTCGAGCCCCAGCGTGCGCACCAGCCGCTCGAGCCCGGCGCGCGCCGGTCCCTCCCCCGCCACCACCAGGAGGACGTCCGGGACCTGGCGCTTGACCCGCGCCAGCATGCGGATCAGGAAATCCACGTTCTTCTCGAAGGCCAGACGTCCGACATGCACCAGCATCGGGCGCCCCGGCGGGATGCCCCAGCGGGCCCGAAAGCCGGGACCGTCGCCCTGACTGAACTGACCCAGCTCGATCCCGGTCGGGATCACCTCGGCACGGGTCTGGACACCGTAGTCGTTGAGCACCTCGAGCATGGCCCGCGACGGCACCACGAGGGCGTCGACGTCGTTGCACTGGGCGGCGGAGAAGCGGCGGGCCACAAGCCGCAGCCAGGCGGACGGGATCAGCGGGACATAGTGGTCGAGATATTGCTCGAAGAAGGTGTGGTAGCTTTCGACCGCCGGGACGCCCAGGAAGCGCGCGAGCCCCACGCCCGTGTAATGGGCGACGAAGGGGGTGTGGATGTGCACCAGGTCGTAGCCCCGGCGGGCGAGCTCGGGGCGGTGCTCGCGCAGGCGGCGCGCCTTGAGCATGCGGTCCTCGGGGTCGACGAAGAGGTAGCGCGAGGGGATGCGGATCACCTCGAAGGGCTCGGGCGACGACTGACCATAGTCCGGCGCGATCAGGGTGACGGCATGGCCCTTGGCGACGAACTCGCGCGCGAAGGTCTGGATGGACGTGGAGACCCCGTTGACCCGCGGGAAGTAGACATCGGAGATCATCAGCACGCGCATGGGTGGGGGCGCTCGCTCGGCAAATCGGCGAATGATAGCCTCGGACCCCCGCCCGACGTTGTAAGGAATGACCACATGGCTCTGATCCCCATCTCCCGACCCCGCTGGCCCCGGTCACCCTCCGCCTGGCTCGGCGTGCTCCTGCTCGCGAGCGCCCCCGGCCAGGCGGCCGACGCCCCGACCTTGTGGGGCTACGGGGTCAAGCCGTGTAGCGCCTTCCTGGCGGCGACACCCGAGGTACCCGACGCCCTGCGCGACGAGGAGTACCGACTCTACCGGGAGTGGCTGGCGGGGCTCGTGAGCGGGCTCAACCTGGCGACCGACAGCGACGTGCTGCGGGGTGCCGAGATCGAGGCGGCGCTGGGGAAGATCCGCGCGGAATGCCGCAAGTCCCCGGGATCCGACTTCTTCGGGGCGAGCATCGGACTCATCAAGTCGCTGAGCCAAGGCGCGGGGGACTGAGAGCTTGTGAAAAATTCGCCGTCCTACTGCGGGCGCCCCCGGACGCACCCCGCTGCGTTGCGAAAAGCCGAAAACCGAGTCACGTAGGCCCACTACGCTCCCCGATTTCCAACTTCCCGCGCCTTGCCCTGATCTCAATCGGGCACGCCCGGGAACGCCCTCGCTACGGCCGACGAATTTTTCACAAGCTCTGAGCAGCCCGGCCCGGGGGTCATGATTCGGTCACCGAGGATTCACCCCCGGGTCATGACCGGCCCCTACCATGGGTGGTTGCAGACGTTTCAACCTGCCAACCACACGTCCTTACGGGGAGTCCCATGAACAAGACCCTGATCGCCGCCGCGGTCGCCCTGGCGAGCGCGTCCGTGTCCACGCAGACCCTTGCACGCGATTACATCTCCATCGTCGGCTCATCCACCGTGTTCCCCTTCTCCACCGCCGTGGCCGAGACCTTCGGCCGCGCCGGGGGCTTCAAGACGCCCAAGATCGAGTCGACCGGCACCGGCGGCGGCATGAAGCTCTTCTGCGCCGGGGCCGGAGTCGATCACCCGGACATCACCAACGCCTCGCGTCGGATGAAGTCCTCCGAGTACGAGAGCTGTCAGGACAAGGGCGTGAAGTCCATCACCGAGGTCAAGATCGGCTTCGACGGGATCGCCATCGCCAACTCCAAGTCGGCGCCGCTCTATGATCTGACCCTCACGGACATCTTCCTGGCCCTGGCCAAGGACGTCCCGGACGCGAGCGGCAAGCTCGTCCCCAACCCGAACAAGACCTGGAAGGACGTCAACGCCTCCCTGCCCGATACCAAGATCGAGGTCCTGGGGCCGCCGCCCACCTCTGGTACCCGCGATGCCTTCGCCGAGCTGGCGATGGAGGGTGGCTGCAACAGCATCGACTCCATCAAGGCCCTGAAGGACTCCGACAAGGACAAGCACAAGGCCGTGTGCCACGGCATCCGCGAGGACGGGGCCTATGTCGAGGCCGGCGAGAACGACAACCTGATCGTCCAGAAGCTCCAGAGCAACCCGGACGCGCTCGGCATCTTCGGCTTCAGCTTCCTCGATCAGAACGCCGACCGGGTGCAGGGCTCCAAGATCGACGGCATCGCGCCGACCTTCGACACCATCGCCGACGGCTCCTACCCCGTCTCCCGTTCGCTGTACTTCTATGTGAAGAATGCCCACGTGGGGACCATCCCGGGCATCAAGGAGTTCGTCGCCGAGTTCACCAGCGACAAGGCCTGGGGCGAGGACGGCTACCTGGCGGACAAGGGCCTGATCCCGCTGCCGAAGGCCGACCGCAAGGCGGTGGCCTCCGCGGCGGGGTCGCTCGAGGCGATGTCCAAGCCCGCGAAGTAAGACCCGCGGGTCCGATCGGACCCTCGTCCATCCCTGCCGGGGCCGTGCGGCCCGGCAGGGACGTAGCCCCCGACCGGCGCCCCTGCCGCCATGCACGCCTGGACCCTGACGCTCGCCCTGCTCGCCTTCCTGGCCTTCGCCTATCACGCGGGCCGCCGGCGCGCGATCGCCTCGGCGGGCGGCCCCCTGGGGATCAAGACCCTCCACTCCCTGCCTGGTTACTACGGCCTCTACGCCGCGCTCTGGGCCGGCATCCCTTCACTGCTGCTGCTCGGCTTATGGCTTGGCGTCCAGGATCGGGTCCTCGTCGGCCTCGTCCAGTCGGCACTGCCGGCCGAGCTCACCGCCGGGCTCGATGCCGGTAAACAGAGCCTGCTGCTCAGCGACATCAAGAACCTGGCGACCGGCAACATCGTCTCGAGCACCGTCACCCCGGCCATCCGCGAAGCGGCCGACCACTACCTGAGGCTCGCCCGGCTGGCCGACTGGGCCCTGTGGATCGCGGTCGCCTCCCTCGCCCTGGCAGGGGCATCCTTCGCCTGGCGCAACACGGGCCCGCGGCTGCGCGCCCGCAACCGGGTGGAATCCACGGTGATGGGGATCCTGGTGGTCTTCTCGTCCATCGCCATCCTCACCACCCTCGGCATCGTGCTCTCGGTGCTGTTCGAGTCCCTGCGCTTCTTCCAGATGGTCTCACCCGCGGAGTTCTTCCTCGGCGCCCAGTGGAGCCCGCAGATCGCCTTGAGGCCCGATCAGGTGGGGGCCACGGGGGCCTTCGGGGCGGTGCCCCTGTTCACCGGCACCCTGCTGATCTCGGCGGTCGCCATGCTGGTGGCGGTCCCCGTCGGGCTGATGTCTGCCATCTATCTGTCGGAGTACGCCCGCGGGCGGGTCCGCTCCCTGGCCAAGCCGGTGCTGGAGGTCCTGGCGGGGATCCCCACGGTGGTCTACGGATTCTTCGCCGCCCTGACGGTGGCCCCGGTGATCCGCGACCTGGGCGCCGCGGTCGGACTGGACGTGGCCTCCGAGAGCGCGCTGGCCGCCGGACTGGTGATGGGGATCATGATCATCCCCTTCGTGTCCTCCCTGTCCGACGACGTGATCAACGCCGTTCCCCGGGATCTGCGCGACGGCTCCTACGCCCTGGGCGCGACCCAGTCCGAGACCATCCTGCGGGTGGTGCTCCCCGCCGCCCTGCCGGGGATCGTCGGGGGCATCC
This sequence comes from uncultured Gammaproteobacteria bacterium, assembly GCA_963714915.1. Taxonomy (GTDB): domain Bacteria; phylum Pseudomonadota; class Gammaproteobacteria; order Chromatiales; family Chromatiaceae; genus Thiodictyon. The sequence continues at coordinate 151,689 of CAVQQM010000001.1, read as the reverse complement.
TGCTCGCCGTCTCGCGGGCCATCGGCGAGACCATGATCGTGGTGATGGCCGCCGGTCTCGCCGCCAACCTCACCGCCAATCCGCTCGAGAGCGTCACCACCGTTACCGTGCAGATCGTGACCCTGCTGACGGGCGACCAGGAGTTCGACAGCCCCAAGACCCTGGCGGCCTTCGCCCTCGGGCTGACCCTGTTCGCGGTCACCCTGGTCCTGAACGTGCTCGCCCTGCACATCGTGCGCAGATACCGTGAGCAATATGAGTAACCGGACCGGCGCCGACGCCATGTCCCGACGCGCCATCGAGGTGGTCAACGCGGGGCTGGCGCGCCGTTACGCGCGCGAACGGCGATTCCGCCGTCTCGGGCTCGCGGCCGTCGTGGTTGGGCTGTCCTTCGTGGCCCTGTTGTTCGTCGACATCATCTCCAAGGGGGCCACGGCCTTTCAGCAGACCTATATCAGGCTGCCCGTCACCCTCGACGCCCAGGTCATCGATCCCCAGGGCAGCCGAGACCCAGCGGTCCTGGCCCGCGCGGACTACCAGGGGTTGGTCAAGGCGGCCCTGCGGGACGCCTTTCCCGGCGTCGAGGGGCGCACCGCGCGGCGCGAGCTTTACGGCCTGGTGAGCCCGGTGGCGCCCTATCTGCTGCGCGACCAGGTGCTGGCGAACCCGGGACTGATCGGGACCACGCGGGAGGTCCTGCTGCTCGCCGACGACGACCTGGACATGCTGATGAAGGGGCATATCGAGCGCGCGGCGCCGGAATCGGAGCGCCGGGTGAAGGACACCGCCCTCGCATACATCGACCGGTTGCAGGCGGAGGGCCGGGTGGTGAAGCGCTTCAACACCGGGTTCTTCACCAACGGGACCTCGCGCGAGCCGGAGTCGGCGGGCATCGCCGGGGCGCTCATGGGCTCCTTCTACACCCTCACCCTCACCCTGCTGCTGTCCTTCCCCATCGGGGTCGGCGCGGCCCTCTACCTGGAGGAGTTCGCCCCCAGGAACCGTTTCACGGACCTCATCGAGGTGAACATCAACAACCTGGCCGCGGTGCCCTCGGTGGTCTTCGGTCTGCTTGGGCTCGCGGTCTTCATCAACCTCTTCGGCGTGCCGCGCTCCACACCCCTGGTGGGGGCACTGGTGCTGACCCTCATGACCCTGCCCACCATCATCATCGCGAGCCGGGCGGCCCTGAAATCCGTGCCGCCGTCCATCCGCGAGGCGGCCCTCGGGGTCGGCGCCTCGCCGCTCCAGACCCAGCTGCACCACGTGCTGCCCCTGGCCCTGCCAGGGATGCTCACGGGCACCATCATCGGCATGGCCCAGGCCCTGGGCGAGACGGCGCCCCTGCTGATGATCGGCATGATCGCCTTCATCGTCGACGTGCCCCAGGGGTTCACGGACCCGGCGACCGTGCTCCCGGTACAGATCTTCCTGTGGGCGGACAGCCCGGAACGGGGTTTCGTCGAGCGCACCTCGGCGGCGATCCTGGTGCTGCTCGCCTTCCTCTTGCTGATGAACCTCACCGCGGTCCTGTTGCGACGGCGCTTCGAGCGGCGCTGGTAGTCGCCTCGCACAGGGGGAGTAGACCCGTTATGAACAGCACGATCGAGGCGATTGCTCACCCTCCCGGTGCCCTGGCGCCCCTGCATCTCGAGCTAGAGGCCGAGCCCACGGGGACCGTCGGCGATTACAGCGTGGCCGACGCCCGCATGGTGTGTCGAGAGGTCAACGTCTGGTACGGCGACAAGCATGCCCTGCGCGACGTGAGCCTCGACATCGGCAAGCACGAGGTGGTGGCCATGATCGGGCCCTCGGGCTGCGGCAAATCCACCTTTTTGCGCTGCCTGAATCGCATGAACGACACCATCGAGGGCTGTCGGGTGAGCGGATCGGTCCAGCTCGACGGCCAGGAGGTCTACGCCAAGGACCTCGATCCCGTCCCCCTGCGCGCCCAGGTCGGCATGGTCTTCCAGAAGCCGAACCCCTTCCCCAAGTCCATCTACGAGAACGTGGCCTACGGGCCGCGCATCCATGGGCTCACCAACCACCGGGCGGAGCTCGACGAACTGGTCCAGCGCAGCCTCGAGCGGGCCGGGCTGTGGGGGGAGGTCAAGGACCGACTCGCCCAACCGGGGACCAGCCTCTCGGGTGGGCAGCAGCAGCGGCTCTGTATCGCCCGCACCATCGCCGTCTCGCCCGAGATGATCCTCATGGACGAGCCCTGCTCCGCGCTGGACCCCATCGCCACTGCGGTGATCGAGGAGCTGATCGCGGAGCTGCGCGAGAACTTCAGCATCGCCATCGTCACCCATTCCATGCAGCAGGCGGCACGGGTCTCCCAGCGCACCGCCTATTTCCATCTGGGCGACCTCATCGAGGTGGGCGAGACCGAGGCGATCTTCTCCGATCCCCGGCATCGCCTCACGGAGGACTACATCAGCGGGCGATTCGGCTGAAGGCGGATGGCGTGCCCAGGCGGGATCGGGCTGGAACCCGAATGGCTCGAGGGGCTCAATAGACCCCGAGGGCCCCGGTCACCGCCTGGATGGCCTGGCGGTTGGTCCAAGAGGTCGCCAGGGCGCCAGCGCGATCGGCGGGCAGCCAGCGGGATTCCAGGTGCTCGCGGGGATTCAGGCGCACCAGCCGGCGCCCGTCCAGGATCAGCGCGAACCAGTGCTCGCGATTGAAGCAGACGCCGGGGGCGTAGCGCGCCCGCCAGGCGGGGACGATGGGGAAGAGCACCGAGCGGCGCAGGTCGACGAGGCGCCCAGCCCCTTCCAGACCGGTCTCCTCGCGCAGCTCCCGCACCGCGGCGAGACCAGGTGACTCACCCGGACCCAGGCTGCCGGTCACGGACTGCCAGAACCCTGCCGGACTCACCCGCCTGAGCATCAGGCATTCGCCCGCCCGGGTGATGACCACCACCAGCACCGACTGGTTGCGCTTGGGCCGGCCCGGACCCGGTGGCCCGGCCGCCCCCACGGTCTCGCGGGTGCCGGCCAATGCCGGCTCAGGGACGCAGCCGGATGTGCAGGGCGAGATCCTTGAGCTGGGCCTCGTCCACCGGGGACGGGGCGTTGGTCAGCAGGCAGGCGGCGGTCTGGGTCTTGGGGAAGGCCATCACGTCGCGGATGGAGCCCGCGCCCGTCATCAGCATCACCAGCCGGTCCAGGCCGAAGGCGATCCCGCCGTGGGGCGGGCAACCGAACTTCAGTGCCTTGAGCAGGAAGCCGAAGCGCTCGTCCGCCTGTTCCTCGGAGATGGCAAGCAGCTCGAACACCCGCCGTTGGACGGCCTCCCGATGGATACGGATGGACCCGCCACCCACCTCGGTGCCGTTGAGGACCAGGTCGTAAGCGCGGGAGAGACAGGCGCCCGGATCGCTCGCGAGCAAGTCGAGGTGCTCCTCCTTGGGGGCCGTGAACGGATGGTGCAGGGCCACCCAGCGGCGGTCCACGGGATCGTGCTCGAACATGGGGAAGTCCACGACCCACAGGGGCCGCCAGGCGCCCTCCAGGTGTCCGAGGTCCTGGCCGAGTCGCACCCGCAGGGCGCCCATGGACTCGTTGACGACCGTGGCCTTGTCGGCCCCGAAGAAGATGAGGTCGCCGTCCGCCGCGCCGGTGCGCGCCATGATGCCGTCCACGGTGGCGTCGGGCAGGAACTTGAGGATCGGCGACTGGAGCCCCTCGCGGCCCTGATCGGCCCAGGCGTTTACCTTGACGTAGGCCAGGCCCTTGGCCCCGTAGATCCCGACGAACTTGGTGTAGTCGTCGATCTCCTTGCGCGACAGGCGGCCCCCGCCCGGCAGGTGCAGCGCCACCACCCGGCCCTCGGGGTCGGCGGCGGGCCCGGCGAAGACCTTGAACTCCACCCCGGCCATCAGGTCGCCGATGTCGATCAGCTCCAGGGGCACGCGCAGGTCCGGACGATCGGACCCGAAGCGACGCATCGCCTCCTCATAGGTCATGCGTGGGAAGGGGTCGGGCAGCTCGACCCCGGCGACATCCCGGAAAAGCCGGCGGATCATCTCCTCCATGAGACCGGTGAGTCCGGCCTCGTCCATGAAGCTGGTCTCGATGTCGAGCTGGGTGAACTCGGGCTGGCGGTCGGCGCGCAGGTCCTCGTCGCGGAAACAGCGGGCGATCTGATAGTAACGGTCGAGCCCAGACATCATGAGCAGCTGCTTGAAGAGCTGGGGCGACTGGGGCAGGGCGAAGAAGCTCCCCGGATGGGTGCGGCTTGGCACCAGATAGTCTCGCGCCCCCTCGGGGGTGGACTTGGTGAGGATGGGGGTCTCGATGTCGAGGAAGCCGTGCTCGTCGAGGAATCCGCGCAGGGCCTGGGTCACCCGGCTGCGATAGCGCAGCCGCGCCTGCATCTCGGGACGTCGCAGATCGAGGTAGCGATAACGCAGGCGCACCTCCTCCGAGGCATCGGCCGCGTGGGCGTCGAGCTGAATGGGCGGGGTCTCGGAGGCGTTGAGGATCTCGAGTCCGGTGCCCAGAACCTCGATCTCGCCCGTGGGGAGATCGGGGTTGACGGTCCCCTCCGGCCGCGGCCGCACCCGACCGGTGATGCGCAGCACGTACTCGCCGCGCACCTGCTCCGCGAGCCCGAAGACCTCGGGGCGGTCGGGGTCGAAGACCACCTGGGCCAGCCCGTCGCGGTCGCGCAGGTCGATGAAGATCACGCCCCCGTGATCGCGGCGGCGATGGGCCCAGCCGCACAGGACGACCTCTTCACCGACGTGGTCGCTGGTCAATGCACCGCAATAATGACTGCGCATGGCTTCCGGTCTCGTTGATGCTGCCGCCCGGCCAGATCCGGGGGCGAAAAAGCGTGCCACGATAACCAGCCGCCCGGGGGCACGCAAGGCCGGCTCACTCGCCGCGGGGAATCAACCCGCGCCCATGGCGCCGGGCGTCGCGGATCGCCTCGGCAGGCCGCGGTGGCAGGTCGATTGGCAGGATCGGTCGCCCGATCAGGCGACCGGATCAGCCCCCGGAGGAGGCGGCCGGCTTCGGGGTCGACGCCGGCTTGGGCTTCGACTCGCTGGGCTTGGACTCCGTGGTCTTCTTCTCCCCACCGGACGCGCCCTCGCCCTTGCTCTCCCCACCCTTGGCCTCGCCGCCCTTGGTCTCTCCGTCCTTGCCCTGGCCGCCCTCGTGCAGGTTCTTCTTGTTCGCCTGCTTGAAGTCGGTCTCGTACCATCCCCCACCCTTGAGCCGGAACCCGGCCGCCGAGATCTTCTTCTTCAGATCGGGTTTGCCGCAGGCGGGGCAATCGGTGAGCGGCGCGTCCGCGAGCTTCTGGAGCTTCTCGAGCTCGTGTCCGCAGCTCTCGCAGCGATATTCATAGATGGGCATGGCGCATACCTCTAAGGGCCAATGGGGATGCTGATCGAACGGCGCCCGGGGCCTCGATCAGCCGACGCCCGAAACGGACGCTCTCCCGGGGAACCGCGGAAGTCTTGGGGTTATCTCGGCTAAAACCAACAGGGACGGGAGCGGGCTTGCGATGCCCTGCCCGCCTGAGTCCTAATGCGCCCGGCCAGACCCCCGCGAATCGCCCCGGATCTCAGTGAGCCGACCCCGACCCGAGCGCTCCATCCTCATCACCGGCTGCTCCAGCGGGATCGGCCACGCCTGCGCGCACGGACTCTTCCGGCGCGGCTGGCGGGTGATCGCCTCGGCGCGCAAGGACGCGGACGTCGCGCGCCTGACCGGCGAAGGGCTCACGGCCTTGCGGCTGGACCTAGACGACCCGCTCTCCATCGAGCAGGGTGTCGCCGCGGCCCTGGAACGGACGGGCGGGCGCCTCGACGCCTTGTTCAACAACGGGGCCTACGGACAACCGGGGGCCGTGGAGGATCTGACCCGGGAGGCCCTGCGCGCTCAGCTCGAGACCAACCTGCTCGGCTGGCATGATCTCACGCGGCGGGTGATCCCCGTCATGCGCCGCCAGGGGAGCGGGCGCATCGTGCAGAACAGCTCTGTCCTCGGTCTCGTCACCTTGCCCTACCGGGGTGCCTACGTGGCGAGCAAGTTCGCGTTGGAGGGCCTCACGGACACCCTGCGTCTCGAGCTCCGGGGCTCGGGCATCCAGGTGTCCCTGATCGAGCCGGGGCCCATCCTCAGCCGGTTCCGGGAGAATGCCCAGCGCGCCTTCCTGGCCCATGTGGACCGCGAGCACAGCGTCCACCGCGAGGCCTACGGGCGGGCCCTGGAGCGACTCGAGAAGGAGGGCGCGGCCCAGCCATTCACCCTGCCGCCAGAGGCGGTCCTGAAGCGCCTGATCCATGCCCTGGAGAGCCCGCGACCGCGGGCCCGCTACTACGTGACCTTGCCCACCCATCTGCTCGGGGTGCTGCGCCGGCTGCTCCCGACCCGGGCCATGGACCTGGTGCTAGGCAGGGTCTCGGGCGGCGGCGCACGCTAACCCGCGACGGGTCCCGGAGGTGGCGCTTCGATCGGTGTCTTCCTCGCCACCCAGCCCTCAAACGTACTTCACCTCGATGATCTCCAACTCCCGCTGGCCCGCGGGCGCGTCGACCACGGCCACATCGTCGACATACTTGCCGATCAGCGCCCGGGCGATGGGCGAGCTGACGGAGATCAGCCCGAGTTTCAGGTCCGCCTCGTCATCGCCGACGATCTGGTAGGTCAGCTCCTCGTCCTTGTCCACGTCGAGCACCTGTACCGTGGCCCCAAAGACCACCCTGCCGTCCGCGGGCACCTTGGTGACGTCGATGATCTGCGCGTGAGACAGCTTGCCCTCGATGTCCTTGATGCGTCCCTCGACGAAGCCCTGCTGCTCGCGAGCGGCGTGATACTCGGCGTTCTCCTTCAGGTCGCCGTGGGCGCGAGCCTCGGCGATGGCCTCGATGATGCGCGGGCGCTCCACGCGCTTGAGCCGCTCGAGCTCCTCGCGCAATTTCTCGGCGCCCCTGGCGGTCAAGGGTACTTTGGTCATGGGGGTCTCCCTATAGCAAGTCGCGGGGTGCGGGGCTAGGCCAGGGTCGGCCTGCTCACCGGCGACGCATCGGGCCCGTTGCGGGCCTCCAAACGCTGACGGGCGCCCCGGGGGCGCCCGCCAAATCGATCCGTGGTCCTGGGCACCCATGCGGGCGGCGCGGACCAATCGGTCAGTGCAGGTCTTGTAACCGATTGACGCTCCTGATGTCCAGTTGTTTGAGGGCGAGGCAGGTCGCCTCCGCGCCGGAGATGGTGGTGGTGTAGCTCACCTTGTGCTGGAGGGCCGCGCGACGGATCTCGGCGGAGTCCGCGATCGCCTGGGCACCCTCGGTGGTGTTGACGATGAAGGTCACCTCGCCGTTCTTGATCATGTCGACGATATGGGGCCGGCCCTCCATGACCTTGTTGACGGCCACGCACGAGAGGCCGGCCGCCTCCACCGCGGCGGCGGTGCCGCGGGTCCCGTAGAGCCGGTAGCCCAGCTCGATCAGGTCTCGGGCGACCCGGATCAGGCGCGTCTTGTCCGCCTCGCGCACGCTGAGCATGGCGTTGCCCTTCACCGGGAGCAGACTCCCCGCCCCCTCCTGCGCCTTGGCGTAGGCCTCGCCGAAGGACTCGCCGACCCCCATCACCTCGCCCGTGGACTTCATCTCGGGTCCGAGCACGGTGTCGACGCCCGGGAACTTGATGAAGGGGAAGACCGCCTCCTTGACGAAATAGAGCTTGGGTATGCGCTCCCGGCTGATGCCCTGATCGGCCAAGGACCTGCCCACCATGCAGCGGGCGGCGACCTTGGCCAGGGGCACGCCGATGGCCTTGGAGACGAAGGGCACGGTGCGCGAGGCGCGCGGGTTGACCTCGAGGATATAGATGTCGTCGCCCTTGATGGCGAACTGGGCGTTCATCAGCCCGACCACCTCCAGGGCGCGCGCCATGCGGGCCATCTGCTCGCGCATGCGGTCCTGGATGGCCGGCGAGAGGGTATAGGGCGGCAGGGAGCAGGCGGAGTCCCCCGAGTGCACCCCGGCCTGCTCGATGTGCTCCATGATGCCCCCGATCAGGACCTCGCTGCCGTCGCAGATGGCGTCGATGTCCACCTCGATGGCGTCGTCGAGGAAGCGGTCGAGCAGCACCGGCGACTCGTTGCTGACCCGAACGGCCCGGTTCATGTAGCGCTTGAGCTCCGTCTCGTCGTAGACGATCTCCATGGCCCGCCCGCCGAGCACATAGGACGGACGCACCACCAGCGGATAGCCGATCCCGCCTGCCTCGACCACCGCCTCGGCCTCGCTGCGGGCGGTGGCGTTGGGGGGCTGCTTGAGGGCCAGCTCGTGGACCATCCGCTGGAAGCGCTCCCGGTCCTCGGCGCGGTCGATGGCATCCGGGGAGGTGCCGATGATGGGCACCCCGGCGGCCTCGAGTGCCCGCGCGAGCTTCAGCGGGGTCTGCCCGCCGTATTGGACGATGACCCCCTCGGGTGACTCCTTGGCGACGATCTCGAGCACGTCCTCCAGGGTCAGGGGCTCGAAATAGAGTCGGTCCGAGGTGTCGTAGTCGGTGGAGACGGTCTCGGGATTGCAGTTGACCATGATGGTCTCGAAACCGTCCTCGCGCATGGCGAAGGCCGCGTGGACACAGCAGTAGTCGAACTCGATGCCCTGTCCGATCCGGTTCGGCCCCCCGCCGAGCACCATGATCTTGCGCCGGTCGCTGGGGTTGGCCTCGCATTCCTCCTCGTAGGTGGAATACATGTAGGCCGTGGTCGATGCGAACTCGGCGGCACAGGTGTCCACCCGTTTGAAGACCGGGCGCACGCCGAGCTCGTGGCGCAGGGCACGCACGTCCGACTCGCTGCTCCCCGTGAGAGCGGCCAGCCGGCGGTCCGAGAAGCCCTTGCGCTTGAGGGCGCGCAGGCGCGGGCCGGTGAGCCCGGCTCGGCCGGCCGCGCCGATCTCGCCCTCGGTGCGCACCAGATCCTCGATCTGGGCCAGGAACCAGGGGTCGATGCGGGTGATCGCCTGGATCTCCGCGCAGTCCATCCCGACGCGAAAGGCGTCCGCCAGATAGAAGACTCGCTCCGCGCCGGCCTGACGCAGCTCCTTCTTGATGGTCTTGCGCACCTCCGGATGGGCGAGGTCGACCGCTTCGTCGAGGCCGTATCGGTCGGTCTCGAGGCCGCGCAGGGCCTTCTGGAAGGACTCCTGGAAGGTGCGCCCGATGGCCATCACCTCGCCGACGGATTTCATCTGGGTGGTGAGGCGCGCGTCCGCCTGGGGGAACTTCTCGAAGGCGAAGCGCGGGATCTTGGTCACCACGTAGTCGATCGACGGCTCGAAGGACGCGGGCGTGGCGCCGCCGGTGATCTCGTTGCGCAGCTCGTCGAGGGTGTAGCCGACCGCCAGCTTGGCCGCGACCTTGGCGATGGGGAAGCCGGTGGCCTTGGAGGCCAGGGCCGAGGAGCGCGAGACGCGGGGGTTCATCTCGATGATGATCATCCGCCCGTCGTCCGGGTTGATGGCGAACTGCACGTTGGAGCCGCCGGTGTCGACGCCGATCTCGCGCAGCACCGCCAGGGAGGCGTCGCGCATGATCTGGTATTCCTTATCGGTCAGGGTCTGGGCCGGGGCGACGGTGATGGAGTCGCCCGTGTGGATGCCCATGGGGTCGAAGTTCTCGATGGAGCACACGATGATGCAGTTGTCCGCCCGGTCGCGGACCACCTCCATCTCGTACTCCTTCCAGCCCAGGGCCGACTCCTCGATCAGGAGCTCGCTGGTGGGCGAGAGATCGAGCCCGCGCCGGCAGATCTCCTCGAACTCCTCCTGGTTATAGGCGATGCCGCCGCCGCTCCCGCCCATGGTGAAGGACGGGCGGATGATGCACGGGAAGCCGATGGGGGCCTGGACCTGGATCGCCTCCTCGAGGCTGTGGGCGATGGCCGAGCGCGGCATATCGAGCCCGATCTTGCGCATCGCCTTGCGAAACAGATCGCGGTCCTCCGCCTTATCGATGGCCTCACGGGAGGCGCCGATCAGCTCCACCCCGTATTCGGCCAGCACCCCCTCGCGGACCAGATCGAGCGCGCAGTTGAGCGCCGTCTGGCCACCCATGGTCGGCAGCAGGGCGTCCGGGCGCTCCTTCTCGATGATGGCCGCCAGCGCCCGCCAGGTGACCGGCTCGATGTAGGTGGCGTCCGCCATCTCCGGGTCGGTCATGATGGTCGCCGGGTTGGAGTTGACCAGGATGACCCGGTAACCCTCCTCCCGCAGGGCCTTGCAGGCCTGGGCCCCGGAGTAGTCGAACTCGCAGGCCTGACCGATGACGATGGGCCCGGCGCCGATGATCAGGACGCTGTGGATATCGGTACGCTTAGGCATTCTGAAATCTATGTCCGCAAATGAACGCGAATGAACGCAAACCCGGGGGAAACGAGCGCCGGTGTCCGGGTTCCACTATCAGCGCGGGCTCACGTCAGGTGTCTTGGGAGTCGTCATGGCGCCAGACCAGGCGCCGGATCTCGAGCTTGGGCGTCCCAAAATTGAGCAGAAGCCCTACGCCGAGTCCCGAGGCCCGAAGGTAGTTGATGACCTGCGCCTCGTGGTCGGAGGTCAGTTGCCTCAGGGCCTTGAGCTCAACCAACAAGTGGCCCCCGACGATGAGGTCCGCAACGAAATTCCCGATGATCCGGCCCTTGTAGTAAACCTTTCGCGAGGCCTGTCGATCGAACGCAATCGCTTGCTCCGCCAGCTCAACGCAGAGCGCGCTCTCGTAAACCGACTCGAGAAATCCGGTCCCGTGCGAATTGTTGACCCTGAAGGCACAGCCGATGACACGCCTCGATAGCGGTATCTCCGCCCCGTAGGATTTCGCGTTCATTCGCGTTCATTTGCGGACGTCCTCTTCCGTTCGGCCATCAACGCAATGAAGTGATCGAAGACCGGCGCCACGTCGTGGGGTCCCGGGCTCGCCTCGGGGTGTCCCTGGAAGCCGAAGGCCGGGCGCTCGCGGTGATGGATACCCTGGAGGGAGCCGTCGAAGAGCGAGCGGTGGGTGGCCTCCAGACAGTCCGGAAGCGTGGTCTCGTCGACCGCGAATCCGTGGTTCTGGCTGGAGATCATGACCGCACCGGAGCCCAGGTCCTGGACCGGATGGTTGGCGCCATGGTGGCCGAACTTCATCTTGACCGTGCGCGCCCCGCTGGCCAGACCCAGCAACTGGTGGCCGAGACAGATGCCGAACACCGGGATGTCGGTGTCGAGCAGGGCACGGATCGCCTCGATGGCGTAGACGCAGGGCTCCGGGTCGCCGGGGCCGTTGGAGAGGAAGACGCCGTCGGGCCGCATCCCCAGCACCTCGGTGGCGGGGGTCTTGGCGGGGACCACGGTCACCCGGCAGCCGCGCTCCACCAGCATCCGCAGGATGTTTCTCTTGATCCCGTAGTCGTAGGCGACGACATGGAAATCGGGCTCGCCCTCGGCGGGCCGGTGTCCGGCACCCAGACGCCAGACCCCCTCGCGCCATGCGTAGGGCTCGCTGGTCGTCGCGTGCTGGGCCAGGTCCATCCCCTTGAGTCCGGGAAAGGCGCGGGCCTGATCGAGGGCCAGCGATTCATCGACCGTCTCGCCCGCCATCAGACAGCCACCCTGGGCACCCTTCTCGCGCAGGATGCGGGTCAGGCGACGGGTGTCGATCCCGGCGATCCCCACCACGCCCTGCCGCTCGAGGTAGGCGTCCAGACGCTCGCTCATGCGGAAGTTGCTGGGCAGGATGGGCAGATCGCGGACGATCAGTCCGGCGGCCTGGATGCGCGGGGATTCCTCGTCCTCGGGATTGACCCCGGTGTTGCCGATGTGCGGATAGGTGAGGGTGACCAGCTGACGCAGGTAGGAGGGGTCGGTGAGGATCTCCTGATAGCCGGACATGGCGGTGTTGAAGACCACCTCGCCGACGCTGGCGCCATCGGCGCCGATGGACGTGCCCCGGAAGACCGAACCGTCTTCGAGGACCAGGACCGCGGGCTTGTTCAAGGGTATCTCCAAGCCGGACGGCGGCGCGCGTCTACACCGACCCGGGGCATGGGCGCAGGCAGGACTGGTTGCGGCCGTTCGAGGGAGCGCGTGATGACGACAAGCGGGATCGGGTGCGCAGGTCCCGAACCGCCGGGGATTCTAAAGGGCGCCCGCTCGACTGTCCACGCGGCCGCGCCGCGGGACGCGTGCTCGCAACCGGAGTTGGGTGCCCGAACGCGGCAGCATCACGGATTTTGGGACGCGCAAAAGAAACAGGCCAGGCATCGCGCCTGGCCTTGGATCCGGCACCCGTCCCTGGGCGCCTGGGGTCATCCCTGTCGCAGCGGATTACTTGGACTCGGTCTGAGCCGGGGCAGCGGGGGCGACCGGAGCGGCAGGCATCCCGTAGGGGGCCGCATAGGGAGCGCCGTAGCCGTAGCCCGGGCCGCCCCAGTAGGGAGCGCCGTAGCCGTAGCCGTAGGAGGGGTAGCCGTAGCCGTAGCCGTTACCATAGCCGCGACCGTAGCCACGGCCACGACCCCAACCGCGGCCGCTGCCGCCGCCGCTCATGGACATGTTGAAATCGCCGTAGCCGTCACCGAACATGTCGGAGAACACGTCGCCCAGGCCGTCGCCCCAGCCGGAGCCGTAGCCAGGACCACCCCAGCCCGGGCCCCACCACGCGGAGGCGGAGGCGGAAACACCCAGCAGGGCAGCGATAGCGGCAGCGGTAGCAAGCTTCTTCATTTGGAATCTCCAGATCGATTGTGTTGTGTTTGGCAGCAAGCGAGAGTGCATCTGCACCCACGGCCCGCATTATATTAGCTACATCTAAATTAGCGAATACTTATTTTCTATCGCGATCCAGGATTCGATAGTCAGGCCGTCGTGTCGAGCCGGTGGGCCACCGCCGTGAGGTCCTCCCAGGCCTTGGACTTCTGATCCGGCGAACGCAGCAGATAGGCGGGGTGATAGGTCACCCGCAGGGGCGTCTCCCCCGGGCCGAAGCTGAACCAGCGCCCCCGCAGACGCCCCACCGATTCATCTGTCCCAAGTAGCGTCTGGGCCGAGATCCGCCCAACCGCGAGGATGAGGCGGGGGCGGATGAGGGCAATCTGGCGCAGCAGGTAAGGCTCGCAGGTGCGGCCCTCATCGGGCTTGGGATCTCGGTTGCCCGGCGGGCGACACTTGAGGATGTTGGCGATATAGACCTGATCGCGCGGCAGGCCGATGGCCGCGAGCATCAGGTTGAGCAGCCGGCCGGCGCGTCCCACGAAGGGCTCGCCCGCGCGGTCCTCCTCGGCCCCCGGTGCCTCGCCGATCACCAGCAGGTCCGCCTCCCGGTTGCCGACCCCGAACACCGTCTGGGTGCGGGTCTCGCACAGCCCGCAGGCACGGCACCCGGAGACGGCCTGCTCGAGGGCCGCCCAGTCCATGGTCCCGGGATCCATCCCTTCCAGCCCCACCGAATCGCCCGCTCCACCGGCCGCCGAGGCCTTGGGCGCCGCAGCCGGCGCAGCCCGGCCCGCATCCAAGGGAGACGCGGCGGGGCGCTCCGTCTGCGGCGGGTCGATCACGGCCCCATTCGCCCAGGCCGACGATGCGCGCGGGACCCATTGGGTCACCCCCATGGCCCGCAGATAGGCCAGACGCCGGGCCTCGTTCACGGGTCAGACGTCCGCGGTCTGGGGATGGGCGCGCTCGCGGGGCTGGAGGATCTTGTTGACCGCGTTGATGTAGGCCTTGGCGGAGGCGATGACGATGTCCGTATCCGCCCCCTGCCCGTTGACGATGCGCCCGCCCTTCTCCAGCCGCACGGTCACCTCGCCCTGGGCATCGGTGCCGCTGGTGATGGCGTTCACCGAGTAGAGCTTGAGGACGGTGCCGCTGTCGACGATGGACTCGATGGCCTTGAAGGTCGCGTCCACGGGACCGCCGCCCATGGCCACCCCGGGCTCCTCCTCGCCATCAAGGCTCAGGACGACCTCGGCGCGGGGGGTCTCGCCGGTCTCGGAGCACACCCGCAGGGAGACCAGCTTCACCCGCTCGTTGGCGGCGTCCAGGTTGGCGTCGGTGACCAGGGCCTGGAGGTCCTCGTCGAAGATCTCGTGCTTCTTGTCCGCGAGGTCCTTGAAGCGCGAGAAGGCCGCGTTGAGCTCCTCCTCCGAGCCGATCACCACCCCGATCTCCTGGAGCCGGGTGCGGAAGGCGTTACGCCCGGAGTGCTTGCCGAGCACCATCCGGTTGGCGTTCCAGCCCACGTCCTCCGCGCGCATGATCTCGTAGGTCTCGCGGTTCTTGAGCACCCCGTCCTGGTGGATGCCGGACTCGTGGGCGAAGGCGTTGGCGCCCACCACGGCCTTGTTCGGCTGCACCGGGAAGCCGGTGATGCCCGAGACCAGCCGCGAGCAGGGCACGATCTGGGTGGTGTCGAGGCGCACGTCGCAGTCGAAGAGGTCCTGACGGGTGCGCACCGTCATCACGATCTCCTCGAGGGCCGCATTGCCGGCCCGCTCGCCGAGCCCGTTGATGGTGCACTCCACCTGGCGGGCCCCGCAGCGCACGGCGGCCAGCGAGTTGGCGGTGGCAAGGCCCAGATCGTTGTGACAGTGGACGGAGAAGACCGCCTTGTCGGCGTTGACCACCCGCTCGCGCAGCGTCGCGATCAGGTTCCCGAACTGATAGGGGATGTTGTAACCGACGGTGTCGGGGATGTTCACCGTGCGCGCCCCGGCGTCGATCACCGCCTCCAGCACCCGGCACAGGAAATCGATCTCCGAGCGGCCGGCGTCCTCGGGGGAGAACTCCACGTCGTCCGTGTAGCGCAGCGCTCGGTGCACCGCGTGGACCGCCTGCTCCACCACCTGGTCTGGCGTCATCCGCAGCTTCTTCTCCATGTGGATGGGCGAGGTGGCGATGAAGGTGTGGATGCGCGCGGCGTTGGCCCCGGCCAGGGCCTCACCGGCACGGTCGATGTCCTTGTCGAGGGCCCGCGCCAGACCACAGACGCGGCTGTCCTTGATCACGTCGGCCACCGCCCGGACACCCTCGAAGTCGCCCTGGCTCGCGATCGGGAAGCCGGCCTCGATCACGTCCACCTTGAGCTTCTCCAGGGCCTTGGCGATACGCACCTTCTCATCCTTGGTCATGGAGGCGCCGGGACTCTGCTCGCCGTCCCGCAGGGTGGTGTCGAAGATGATCAGGTGGTCTTTATCGCTCATGGTGCGTCTCGGGGCAGGTGGGGCGGGCACGGAGGTCTTCTCCCGCAACGGCTCAATGTTGGCAGCAGCCGGGGCGTCTGTCACGGACGGGGGCAAGCCGGGCGCGGCGGGGCGTTACCGGGTGCGCACCCCGGGCCGGGCGCTGATCCTAGAATGGCCGCGACCACAACCACGAACACGGCCGCCGGATGCCCGCGATGACCCCAGACCTCAACGACCTCGAGATCCTGCTCCGCTCTGACACCGCCATCGTGCTGATCGAGTCCCTCGAGGAGCCGCGCGTGGTGGACCTGTTCGCCCGGCTCGCCCTGCGGCTGGCCACCCCCGCCTATCGCTGGACGGCCACCGACGGCCTGCGCCGGGTGGAGCTGGACGAAGGCCCCGAGGAGCGACTCAGCGAGCCCGAGCGGCTGCTGCGTTGGCTGCGCAACGGGGCGGGCCCGGGGCTCTATATCCTGCTGGACTTCCACCCCTTCCTGGACGCGCCCATCCATGTCCGGCTGATCAAGGAGATCGCCCAGGGCTACGCCGCCTTGCCCCGCACCCTGGTGCTGGTCAGCCACGCCCTGGCGATCCCGCCGGAGGTCAGGCATCTATGCACCCGCTTCGAGCTGCGCCTGCCTGACCACAGCCGGATCCTCGCCCTGATCCGCGAGGAGGCCCAGGCCTGGCGGCATGGCGCACCGGCGCGCACGGTGCGCGCCAGCCGCGAGGCCATCGATCAGCTCTCCCGCAACCTGCTCGGCGTCACCGAGTCGGACGCCCGCAGGCTGATCCGCAATGCGATCCGCAAGGACGGCGCCATCACCGGCGACGACGTGGACGCGGTGAAGCGGGCCAAGTACGAGCTCCTGAGCCCCGGCGGCATCATCGGGTTCGAGTACGACACGCGCTCATTCGCCGACATCGCCGGCCTCGCCAACCTGAAGGCCTGGATCGATCGCCGCCGCGGGCCCTTCCTCGATCCCGAGCGCGCGGACGACCAGCCCAAGGGCGTGCTGCTGCTCGGCGTCCAGGGGGGCGGCAAGAGCCTGGCCGCCAAGGCAGTCGCCGGCCGCCTCGGGGTCCCGCTGCTGCGTCTGGACTTCGGCGCCCTCTACGATAAGTACATCGGCGAGACCGAGAAGAACCTGCGCCGGGCGCTCTCCACGGCCGACCTGATGGCGCCTTGTGTCCTGTGGATCGACGAGATCGAGAAGGGGCTCGCGGCCGGAGATGGAGATGACGGTGTGAGCCGCCGAGTGCTGGGCACCCTGCTGACCTGGATGGCGGAGCGTCGCACCCGGGTCTTCCTGGTCGCCACCGCCAACGACGTCAGCCGCCTGCCGCCCGAGCTGATCCGCAAAGGCCGCATCGACGAGCTCTTCTTCGTCGACCTGCCAGATGCCGGGGTGCGCGCCGAGATCTTCGCCATTCACCTGACGCGACGCGGCCTCGACCCGCGCGCCTTCGACCTCGAGCGGCTCGCCGAGGCGAGCGATGGTTTCACGGGTGCAGGGATCGAGCAGGCGGTGGTCTCCGCCCTCTACACGGCCGACGGCGGCGAGGCGGCACCCGATACCCGGGCGATCCTCGATGAGCTCGGCCGCACCCGGCCACTCTCGGTGGTCATGGAGGACCAGATCAGGGCCCTGCGCCGATGGGCGCGGGAACGGACGGTCCCGGCCCACGGGGATCCCGAGTTGCCCTCCGGTGCCGCCGCGGGCGGTGCCTCGGGTGCAAAGACGGGGACATGACCCCACTGTCCACCCGCCAGCCGGGTCGTTGTCGGGCGACCCAAGCGCACCTCCAAACGGCCTCAGCGCGGGTGCCCTCTGATGGAATACAAGGACTACTATAAGACCCTGGGCGTCGCCCGCGACGCGTCGCCGGAAGGGATCAAGCGCGCCTACCGCAAGCTCGCGCGCAAGTATCACCCGGACGTCTCCAAGGAGGGCGACGCCGAGGCGCGCTTCAAGGAGGTCAACGAGGCGAATGCCGTGCTGAGCGACCCGGAGAAACGCGCCGCGTATGACGCCCTGGGCAGCGGCTGGCACGCCGGGCAGGAGTTCCGCCCACCCCCGGGCGGGGGCGGACGCTACCGCGAGTATCACGCCGGACCGGACGACCTAGGGGACTTGGGGGACTTCAGTGACTTCTTCTCAAGCATCTTCGGCCAGGGATTCAGGGAGGCAGAGGCTCGGGCCCGGCGTCCCCATCGGCGCCGCGGCCAGGACCAGACCACGCGGATCACCATCGACCTCGAGGAGGCCTATCGGGGCGGCAGCCGGCATCTCGCCCTCGAGGTCCCCGAGATCGGGGCCGACGGCCATATCCTCAGTCGACAGCGGACCCTCAACGTCAAGATCCCCGCGGGCGTCACACAAGGCCGACAGATTCGGCTGGCGGGTCAGGGAGCGCCGGGCATCCACGGCGGCGAGGCCGGTGATCTCTATCTCGAGATCGAGATCAACCCCCATCGCCACTTCACCCCGGACGGCAAGGACATCCTCCTGCGCCTACCCATCGCCCCCTGGGAGGCGGCCCTGGGTGCGACGGTGGCGGTTCCGACCCTCGGCGGCACGGTGAACCTTAAGGTCCCGCCGGGATCTCAGTGCGGACAGCGACTGCGACTGAAGGGCCGCGGTCTGCCCGGTAACCCGGCCGGTGACGAGCTGGTGCTGCTGGAGATCGTCGCACCGCCCGTCACCAACGAGGCCATCCGGCAGGCCTACGAGCACCTCGCCGAGCAGGCCGCCTTCAACCCACGCGCGGCGCTCGGACCCTGAGCCAGGAGCAAAAGACGAGCCGGGACCATGGTCGAGACTGACACACGCATCGAAGGGGTGCTCCTCGACGAGTACCTGACCGTTGACCTCGATGAGCTCGGGCGGCTGTGCGGCTCGAGCGCCCGGGTCTTGCAGGTCCTGGTCAATGAGGGCCTCTTGCAGCCCCGGGGGAGCTACCCCGCCCAATGGCGATTCAGCGGGATCGAGGTGCGTCGGGCGCGGCGTGCCCTGCGGCTTCGCCGCGACCTCGAGCTGAACCTGGCTGGCACGGCCCTCGCCCTAGATCTACTCGACGAGATCGAGGAGCTGCGCGAGCGGGTCCGGGTGCTCGAGCGCCAGCTCGGCGCGGGGATCGACTAGGCGCCGCGGTCAGATCGGTCCTTCCGCTAGGGGACTGACGCCCGCTCAGGGGACCGCCACGAAACGCATGGAGAGGTCGACGGCGGTCACGTCCTTGGTCAGGTTACCGACGGAGATGCGATCCACGCCCGTCTCGGCGATCGGGCGGATGGTCGATAGGTTGACCCCGCCGGACGCCTCCAGGCGCGCCCGCCCGGCCGTTTGAGCCACCGCCTCGCGCAACGCCGACAAGGGGAAGTTGTCGAGCAGGACCTGCTCCGCCCCGCACGCGAGCGCCGCGTCGAGGTCGTCGAGGCCCTCCACCTCGATCTCGATCTCCACCCCCGGGCTCGCCGCCTGCGCCGCCGCCATGGCCGCGGCGATCGAGCCCGCGGCGAGGATGTGATTCTCCTTGATGAGGATGGCGTCGAAGAGCCCCATGCGGTGGTTGTGACAACCCCCGCAGCGCACGGCGTATTTCTGCTGAACCCGCAGACCCGGGATGGTCTTGCGGGTATCCAGGACCCGCACCGGCAGTCCGGCCACGGTGTCGGCATAGAGGCGGGCGCGCGTGGCGGTCCCGGAGAGGGTCTGGAGATAGTTCATCGCGGTCCGCTCCCCGGTGAGCAAGGCCCGGGTGGGACCCTCGATGACGCACAGCCGCTGACCCTCGCTGATCCGCTCGCCGTCGGCGGCGTCCCAGGTGATCGCGACCCCCGGATCGAGCAGCCGAAAGACCGCGTCGAACCAGGCCTGGCCGCACAGGACCGCTGACTGTCGGGTGATCAGCTCGCCGCGCGAGCGCTGCCCCGCCGGCAGAAGGGCCGCGGTGAGATCGCCCGAGGCCAGGTCCTCGGCGAGCGCCGATCGCACCTGGGATTCGATGAGATCCGCATCGGGTCGGTCTGGAACGGAGGGGGCTTCGGTCGCCATGGCGGCTCCTCGGGTTGGGTGAAGGGAGATTGCGGTCCGAGCCAGGCGGGTCAGGACACCAGGTCGGTCACAACCGAGCGCAGTGCCCGGTCCGCGATGGGTTCCGGGGCGGCGCCGAGCAGCCGGGCCTGGCCCTGGCTGAGGAGCCTGCGCAGCTCGTGGCCACTGATCTCGCGCCCTCGCCGGCCGCGGCGATCGACCAGGACGCAGGCGCCGCCGTCTGGACTGACCCAGGAGACCTTGAGTCGCGTCCGTCTGCCGCCGTCGCCCTCCAGCTCGACCCAGTCCCCGGCCGCGGGCAGACCCACACCCCGGGCGGTCGCCGCGGCCGCCGCGCGGGCGGCGGGCTCACCCTGGAGGACGCCAAGGTGTAGGGTCTGGAGCTCGCGGAACCATCTGGCCAGTTGCCGCTGATCACAGCCGCCCTCCGTGAGCAGGGCACGCATGGCGCGCAGGATCTCTGGGATGCGCCGCAGGAGCTGGCGACGCTCCTCGGGCTCGGTCTTCGGTTGCACGCTCCAGATCAGTCGCTGGGCGAGCTCGACGGCCCCGTTCCAGGCCGGGCTGCCGACGCCCTCGGTATGCAGGACGCGCGTGATCGCCGGCTGCCAGCCCGCGCGCAGGATGGCATCCACCGTCTGCGGGAGCGGGCCCCCGCCCCGCAGGCACTCGGCCAGCGCCGCCGCCACCTCGGGGACCTCGGCGTCGCCCAGCCGGCCGGCCACCTTGGCCACCGCCTGGGCCTCGAAGGCGTCGGCCTGCTCCCTCTCCCGGGCGATGTAGGCGACGAAGAAGCGGTCCATCTGATTGAACAGGGTCGGGTCGCCATCGAAGTCGAGGATCAGGCGGTCGATCACCCGCTCGATCATCCCGTAGAGGCTGTCGCGGCCCCGTCCGTCGTCCTCGCTCCAGCCGATCGCCGCCCCGCCGAGATGGTTCAGTAGCCGGCGGGCGGGGTGGTTGGGGTCGGAGAAGAAGCCCTTGTCGAGCAAGGCCAGCTTGGCGACAGGGATCTGCATCCGGCCGATCAGGACCTTGAGGGCATCCGGTAGATCGTTGCCCTCGAGGAGATGCTCGAAGAACAGGAGCACCAGGTCGAGGGTGTGCTGATCCGTAGGCGTCAGCTCGCGGCCGGCGGGACTGGATCGCGCCAGGGCGGCGGTCAGCCCCCCGCGCAAGGCCCCCGGGGACGCATCCTCGCGGACCGCCTCGATCAGGTCGAGATCGCCGAGCACCGCGAGCAGCTCGGCGGTCTGGACCCGGATCTCCGGCGCGCGGTACGGCGGAGGGCCGCTGCCGGTCGAGCAGCTCACACAGGGTCTCGAAGGGGAGGTTTAGACCCTCGGCAACCGACGCCGGATCCAGGGGGGGCCCTCGGTCGGTCCCATGACCGTCTGCCGCGTCCGCTGCACGACCCATCAGCCGGACGAGCCCCGCGCCCGGGGCATGGCCGCCGGCCACCGCGAGATCGACACAGCGGTCGTAGAAGGGGCCGAGACAGTCCATGACCTGCCGGCCGAACTGCCCGTAGACGACCACCCGGATGGCGGAGTCGATCTGGGGCGTCAGGCCCAGGGCCTCCCTGAAGGCCTCGCAGATGGCGAACGGGCCGAGCGGGTTGGCACGGGCCTTGAGGTGTTGGCGTCCCATGAGGCCGCCAAGATGCTGACCCATCTCGGTCAACTGACGCCGGTACCTGGACTCGGCCCTGGTCACCAGATCGCTCAGGGCCAGGACCGCGTCGGACTCGCCCGCGGGGACGGGCGCAGGGTCCTGCGACCCAGCCGGGACCGGCGTCGCGCCCGGGGGCGCGTCGCCCATCTGACCCTGATCGACCCCCTGGCGAAGCCGCGTCAGGAAACCGAGCTGCACCTCCCGCTGCCGGGTGCGGATCACCCGCATCGCATCGAAGTACAGGGTATAGAGCCGATTGTTGCCGGAACGATCCGCCAGCTCGTAGAGTGCGTCGTCCACCTTCGCGAAGAGCCCTTCGAGCAGATCGGGCAGCCGGGCCCAGAGATCGCGCCCGCACTCGTCCAGATAGGCCGCCGCTTCGGGGCTGGCGGGGGCGCCTGGTCGCCGGGTCGGTCGACTGTGCGGAAGCATCGTCAATCACTGCACCGTACGCTGGGGAGACGGCGACGAAGGCCGTCCCGGCCGCGGTCAACTCGCGTCGGTGGTCACGCGAGAGCGGACACCAAGAGTCCGTGGTTGGGTCGACACCGGCCCGGGGTCGGGGCCGCACCAGGACGCCGTGCGAAGCGGTGACCGCATCCTCACATCACCACCCGCTCGAGGTCCGGAGCGGATTAAAGCAGTGTCTCGCCAGGTTGGCGACGGGCGCGTTGACCTACCCGCGTGCACGCGCCTCGCCCGCCCCGGGTGATGGGGTGGGTCACACCTGGTGACCAGCGCGAAACGGCGACCCGTGGATTGACGGTATTATCGTGCACATGCGCGATACAAGAACGGATCAGCCCCGCCGCATCGCCCTTGGAATCATGGCCTCGCTCACCGACAGCGCCCGTGACCTGGCTCCCATCGTCACCGTGATCGCCTTCTTCCAGCCGCTGGTCCTGGGCGAGCAGGTCGCGAACCTCCGCGACCTGCTCTGGGGGGCCTCTTCGTCGCGCTGGGCGACCTGGTCGGGATCCCGAGCATGACGGATCTCGTCATCAAGGGCAGGGTGCCCTACCTGTGAAGGGCCCGAGCCCCGCCTCCGGGGACCTGGGGACGCCGGCCGTGAGTGTCGACGGCTGGCTGCTCGCGGCCGAGCGGCGCCCAAGCGACCATTGGGATCCCCGTCCGCCGGGCACCAGCATCGACCTCCTGGTGATCCACAACATCAGCCTGCCGCCGGGTGAGTTCGGCGGCCCCTGGCTGGACGACCTCTTCCTCGGTCGACTGGACTGGTCCGCTCACCCCTATTTCGAGGGCGTCAGGGCAGCGGGGCGGGTCTCCACCCATCTACTGATCCGCCGTGATGGCAGGCTGCTGCAATACGTCCCCTTCGAGCAGCGGGCCTGGCACGCGGGCCGGTCGGTGTTTCAGGGGCGGGCGGAGTGCAACGACTATTCCATCGGGATCGAGCTGGAGGGCGACGACCACGGCCCCTTCGAGGACGTCCAATACAGCACCCTCGCCCGCTGCACGCGCGCCATCCAGGCGCGCTATCCAGCCATCGCCAGTGACCGGATCACCGGGCACAGCGACATCGCGCCAGGACGCAAGACCGACCCCGGGCCCTGGTTCGACTGGCCGCGCTACCTGGCCGCGATCACCTGACCGGTCCCTGCCCGCGCCGCACTCAGGCCGGGGCGCCCATCCGGCGGGCACGCTCGGCCCGCTCCGCGCGGACATCCGCGCCCGCCGGCTGCGCGGAGACCTCCGGCCAGCCGCTCGCGTGGCGGATCAGCAGATCGGTGAGCATGGCGAGGTGGTCCGGGCGTTCGTTCAGGCAGGGGATGTAGTCGTAATCCTCGCCCCCCGCCTCGAGGAAGTAGTCCCGGTTCTCGGCGCCGATCTCCTCGATGGTCTCCAGACAATCGGCGGAGAATCCCGGCGAGATCACCTGGACCGAGCGCACCCCCTCGGCCCCCCAGGCCTTGAGGGTGAGATCCGTGTAGGGCTTGAGCCATTCCTTGTTGCCGACCCGGGACTGGAAGGCCAGCTCCCAGCGTTCGCGGGGGAGTCCGAGGGACTCGGTGACCAGGCGGGCGGTCTTGTGACAGTGGCAGTGATAGGGGTCGCCGCTCAGGAAATAGTCCTTCGGGATGCCATGGAAGGAGAACAGCAGGCGCTCGGGTTGGCCATGCCGCGCCCAGTGCTCGCGGATGCTCGCCACCAGGGCGGCGATATAGCCGGGCTCGTCGTGGTACTGGTTGATGAACCGCAGCTCCGGGATCCAGCGCCAGCGCGAGAGCTCGCGGGTCACCGCGTCGAAGGTCGAGGCGGTGGTGGTGGCCGAGTACTGGGGATAGAGCGGCAGCACCAGTAGCCGGCGGACGTTGGCGCCCCGCAGCTCCTCGAGTGCGGCGGACACGGACGGGTTGCCGTAACGCATGCCAAGGGCCACCTTGACCGGGCCGGGCAGCCGAGAATCGAGGAGGCTCGTGATGCCGGCGGCCTGGCGGCGGGCGATGTCGAGCAGCGGCGAGCCGCCCTCGCCCCACACCGCCTGGTAGGCCTTGGCAGACCGCGCCGGGCGTACCCGCAGGATCACCCCGTGCAGGATCGGCCACCAGATCGGCCGCGGCACCTCCACCACCCTCGGATCCCACAGGAACTCGGCGAGATACCGGCGCACGGCGGGCACGCTCGGCGCATCGGGGGTGCCGAGGTTGAGGAGCAATACGCCGAGGGGCTCCGCCGCGTCGTGCCGATAGTCCGGGGTGTTGATAAAGCTCATGATTCCTGATCGGGGTGCTGCAATTGGGGGTGGCCGCTGGATGGGGACGGCAGATCAGGCGGCGACGCGGCGCAAACGCGCCTCGACCCGGGCCCGCCGGATGAGATCGGGGTCCAGGATACGCGGGTAGAGGCGCCACGAGGCGTCCAGCGCAGGCGCATGGCGTACGGCCGCGGACTCCAGGCCTTGGCGCTCCTCGTCGCTGAGCCCGGGCAGGGTCAGCAGGTAGGGTGAGAGCCAGCTCAGGTACTCCTGGACCAGGGCCGAGTCCGCCTCACGCGGCCACCGGGTACGCAGGGTGAGCACGGGCAGGGCGCCCAAGGGCAGGCGACGGCCCGCGAGTCCAGCCGGCGCACCCTCCGCAAGGCCGAGGGCCCCCTCGGGGTCGAGACGGAACCACTGACTCATACGCGGCGCACCCGCGGCCTCGGCGATCAGTCGCTCGATGGACTCCACATGCCTGAGTCGGCCGCTGGCTTCTCGCTGGGGCACGCCCTGGGCCGTGAGGCGCGCGGAGACGAAGGGCCGCCCCTCGCCCCGCCCGCCGGCGCTCCAATCGATGCAAGGCAGGTCCCCGAGGTCCGCATCCCGCAGGGCCGTCGCGATCAGGGCGAGGGGCTCGCCCTCGGGGTTCAGCAACCAGCGCTCGAGCTCGGGCTCCAGCGGGAAGGGTAGGGCATCGGCGTGCGCCCGAACCGCGGCGATCAGCTCCTCGGATTCCTGAATCATCAGGCTCGGGTCCAGCATGGGGCTCAAGGGGACCCGCGAGACCCCGTCCTCCTCGGACCAGAACCCGAAACGGAAATAGCGTAGCTCCGTCCGCTCGCCGCCGCGGCTCCACAGGCCACTGGGAGGGTGCGCCAGCACCTGGACCTGCCAGCGCAGCCCGTCGATGCTCAGGGCCCGGCCGCCACGGGTCTTGACCACCGCGACCACGCCCTCGAAGGGATTCACCCGCCTCAGACAGTAACAACGCGCCTCTACGACCGGCCCCATGGATCAATCGCTGGGCTGGGCCTGTTCGGACAGATACTTGAAGAGGGCGCGGAAGCGCTGGGGGTCCGGGGTACCGAACACGGGATCATCGGCGCTCGGGGCGACCGCGGCGACCGCCTCCCAATCCGATTCGTCGAGCCGCTCCAGGGCGATGGGAAAGGCCTCCTGGTCCTCGAGGGTCATATGCTCGCGCAGGGTTCCGACCAGCTCCCTGCCCTGGGCCTCGACCTCTTCGCGCAGCAGGACCTCCTCGTGGACGATGGCGTCGAGGGACTCGCGAAAACGCTTGTTGAGCTGGGTGAGCTGCTCGTGCTGGCGCATCAGCACGTCGAAGACCTCATGACGCTGCATCCCGCGCTCCATGGCGCGGCGAAATACCAGGTCCTCGGTGGGGTGGTGGATCTGATCGGCGTAGCCCGCCATGTACTCGAGCATCTCGCACATGAGCTCGAAGTCCGGCTCCTGACCCTCGTGGAAGCGGTCCAGCAGCGCGTCGAAGAGATCGAGCAGTTTGGCAAGGCGCGCGTGGTCCTGGCCGAGTCGCATCATGATGGGGTTCATTGGTGGCTCCTCACGCGGGGACGGGCGGCGGTATGGACAGGGTCCGGCGGCGACCCGAGTGGTCGTTCCAGCCCATTAGTCGTTCTAATAAGGCATCCGCGGGCGCTTGCCAAGCGCAAAGCGCCCATCCAGCCTCAGCCGCACGGATCGTTGCGCCGCGAGCCGCGACTGAACAGGCGCTCGCCCCAGCGCCAGAACCAGCCCTCCGGGGCGGCATCCCCCGTAACCACGTAGCGCAGGGTATGGAGGTCCTGGAACGTCCAGTCCATGCGCCTGCGGGCATCCTCGACGCCGCAGAATAACAGTTGGTCCCCCTTACGCACCCGCTGGGTGGGGCCGGGCAGCACATGGCGCTCGTCCTGGTGCTCGAGCAGGAGCGGGATGACCGGCAGCCTCAGCTCCCGGTCGCGGGGATCGCGAACCAGGATGTCGAGGGTGAGGCAGTTCGCCAGACCCTCGGCGTCGCACACGGCCGCAGCCTCCTGGCGGTCGATGGTGATCTGCCAGACATGGGGGACCGAGTCAGTGACCAGGGCGATGATCCGGCTCACCAGCTCGCAGGACCAGCTGTCCTCCTGATAGCGGGCATAGGTGACGAACTCGGAGAGCAGCGGCAACCCCAGGCGGATGCGGATGCGGTGGGCGATGATCTGGCTCGGGTGCATCACCACATGGGCCCCGACGCGATCGAACAGCTCCCGGTTGTCCAGGTGGTTCATGCGCGCCACCACGAACAGATCCCGATTGAGGGCGAGGGCGGTCATGATGATGGAGAGGTTGTCGGCATCGTTGTCGGTGCCGGCCACCAGATCCGACCGCCCGCTCGATCTCGGCCTCCTGGAGGGTGGGTGCCTCGGTGCCTCGCCCCTGGACCACGCCCTCCTTGGGGATCCCGGTGTGGTGAGGCTCGGCCTCGATCACCCTCAGGGCGAGCCCCTCCTCCTTGAGATGGCGGTAGATCGCCTTGCCGAAGCGCCCGTAGCCGCAGATCACCCAGGTCCCCTTGCCCGGCGGGTAGATCGGCTCCTTGAGTGCCTCCCCGGTCAGGCCGGTCAGCCAGTCGCTCAGCAGGGTGGTGCAGGGGGCCTCGATGGCCGTGGCCATGTAGAGGGCGAAGGTATCGAAGGGATCGTAGACATGGTCGGTGCCAAACGAGCGCATGTTGGCCTCGACCTCATGGGAGTCCGATCGGCAGATCACCTGGATGTCCGGGTGCAGCAGCTTGGCCGCGATGGCGATCTTGAGGTTGGTCTCGTTGACGTTGGTGAGGGCCACCACGCCCTGACAGAGGGGGTGCTTGAGGCCAGCGGCATCGAGGTTGCTCGGACGGCGCGCGTCGCCGCACAGCGCCGGAACATACTCGCGCTGGTTCTCCAGCGCGAGCAGGCTGATACGCTCGGGGTCGATATCGACCACCACGGCGTGCTGATGACGATCGGTGAGGGCGCGGACCAGCGCGCCGCCGGTCTGCCCGAACCCGCAGACCAGATAGAAGGGGTCGCCGAGACGCTGGACGCGACGGCGAAAGCGCCCCTCGGCGAGCGCGCGCTTCAGGGTGACGTCCTGGAGGAGTCCGATCAGGGTGCCGACGGCATAGATCCAGACGCCCACGGTGAAGAAGATCACCACCGACATCCACAGCCGCTGGGCATCGGTGAAGGCGAACGGGAGCTCGCCGAAACCGATGGTGGTGGAGGTGTAGGCGACGATATAGAAGGCGTGAAAGAAGCTCAGGGGCGCCGGGTTGCCGGCGGCGTCCTGGGACGGGATCAGGACCAGACCCGTGATGGCGACCGTATAGGACGCGATCAGGACCAGGAGCGGCGCCCGCATGCGCCGCATGATGAGGAAGACGATGTGGTCCATGCCCGGCCTCCGAATCGGGGCGCGGCCCCGCGCCTCAGCGCCTGAGCATGAAGGTCTCGATCACCAACAAGACCACCGAGACCACGTTGGCGATCATGGCTCCGCCGGCGAGTGAGACCACCGAGACCATGGTGCCCGGGGTCATGCCCGCATCGGTGGCATAGACGGCGACCAGCCAGACCGCCGCCGCGGCCAGGAGCTGGAGCATGGCCACCAGGCTGGTGGCGAGCAGCACCGCGCCCATCTGGGTTCGGTCGCCGAACTTGAGCACCGTGGCGATCAGGTTCACCACGATCACCGCGAAGAGCTCCCACTTGTGGTGGTGGGCCGGATCATCGATGTCCCCGACGAAGAACCCGAAGTTGAGGGTCAAGGCGAGGACGATGAAGAAGCCGAAGATGACCTTCTCGGGGTTCATGGGGCACCGGGCGGCTGACGAGGGGCGGGGCTATTGTCGCGGGTCGGGCTGGAAAGGCAAGGCCGGCACGCTGGGCCAGCACCGTCGGGTGGGGGCCTTCGGGTCGTGGCCTTCGCGTTCGATCGGTCGGGCCTTAGGTGCTCGCCTTGCCGGGGAGGCCCAGCCCCAGCGCCCGTTAGCGGTGACCTCGCGACGGGATTCGCTGGGGGCCGATCAGAACTTGAACTCCAGGCCGCGCAGCTTACTGCGGAAGTCCTCGGTCACGGATTCGACGTCCTGATCGCTCGCGATCACCTTGGGCGTCAGGATCACCACGAGCTCGGTGCGGTCGGCCTCCTTGGTCCTTTCACCGAACAAGGGCCCGAGATAGGGAAGTGAATAGAGCCCTGGAACTCCGCTCTTGCCCCGCGAGTTGAGGTCCTGGATCAGTCCGCCAAGGACCACGGCTTGATTCGAGCGCACCGCCACCGAGCTGGTGATATTGCGGGTCTGGAAGGTGGGCGAATTGAGGTTGGAGCTATCGGTGCTGGCCACCGTGCTCACCTCCTGCTCGATCTCCATCTGGACCAGCCCCCCGGGGGTGACCCTGGGCTTCACCGAGAGCATGACGCCGGTATCGCGATACTCGATCTGGTTGATGATCCGATCGGTGGTCGCGAGACCCTGTTGCTGGGTGGTGGCGACCGGGACCTGCTGGCCGACCTGGATCTTGGCGGTCTGGTTGTCCATCACCATGACCGAGGGCGAGGAGAGCACGTTCACCAGATTCTCCCCCGCCAGCGCGCTCAGGGTGGCGCGGATCTGGTCTGGCTTGGCGATGACGGCCCAGTTGAAGCCGGGGAAGGCGAGCCCGATACCCGCGTCGGTCGCGCTGTCGAGTGTCCCGTCGAGCGAGAACTGGTTGGTGTGCCGGTCCGTGCTGAGGGCGAAGAAGCTCCACTGCACCCCGTACTCCAGGTTTCCGGTGAGGCGGATCTCGAGGATGGTCGCCTCCACCAGGACCTGCAGGGGGACGATATCGAGCTGTTTCAGGGCATCCAGGATCTTCTTGTAGTCCCTGGGGCTGGCGCGCACCAGGAGCGAGTTGTTCACCGCGTCGGCGACGATGCTGACCTCGGAGTTGAGCTCCACCGTGCGCGCGCCGCTCTGCCCGCGTCCAGTGGGGCGATTGCTGCCCAGGCCGCCGCCATCGCGACCGGGTCGTCCGGCATCGGGGGCGTCGTTGTCGATCGCCTGGAAGGCCCGGGAGCCGATGCTCGAGGACCCGAGCCCGGGTGCCACGCCCCCCAGGGGACCGCGGCGCTCCCGTCCGCCCGCCCCGCCGAAGAGCTCCGAGAGCACGTCCGCGAGGTTCTCGGCGGAGCCGTGCTTCACCCGGTAGACGAAGAGGCGTTCGGCCGCGCTGCCCGAGGCCTCGGCGAGGTCGAGCCGCTCGATCCAGTTACGTGCCTGCTGGATGTATTTCTCCTGGGGCGTGATCACCAACAGGCTGTTGGCGCTCTCCACGGGGATGAACCGGAATAGACCCTTGAACGGGTTGCCGCTGTCATCGGCGAGTAGCCCCTCGAGCTGGGTGGCGACCTCGTTGGCCTTGGCGTACTCGAGGACGAAGAAGCCCACCGACAGCCCGGTCATCCAGTCGACGTCGAACACCCGGATGGTGTCGAGCAGGTTGCCCATCTCGGGACTGGTTCCCGCCACCACGATGAGGTTGCGCAGGGTATCCACCCGGATCACGCTGCCCTCCGGGGCCAGCGGCTGGAGGATGTTGTTCATCTCCTCGGCGCCGATGTACTGGAGGGGGATGACCTGGACGCTGTAGCCCTCGGGCAAGGCACGGGTGGACTCGCCGAGCTGGGGCACCAGCTTGCCCTGGACCGCGTTGGCCAGCGGGACCACCTCATAGGTGCCGTTACGGTAGACGACGGCCGCGTTGTTCATCCGCAGCAGGGTCTCGAGCGTCGGGATCAGGTGGTCTCGGCGCAGCGGACGGCCGGTCTCGAGCGATGCCACGCCCTGAACCGCCGGATGCAGCACGTAGTTCAGCTGGAGGAGGTCGCCCAGGATGACCTTCACCACCTCGCGGATGTCGGTACCGTCGAAGTTCAGGGTGACGTCGCCAGGGGCGGTGTCCACCGTGGGCCCTGTAACGCGCCGCACGAAGGTCCCGGTGCCGCGGGTCACCGAGTCGACCGGCTTGGGGACGTCGTCGCCGCCGGCCAACGCGATGCTGTCGGGCTCGGTAAGGCCCTGGGTGCTCGCGCCACGCTGCTCCCTGCCTCGGTCCACAAGGTGACCCTGGGGGTTGCCGACCTTCACGGTCGGGTCCCAATAGCTCCGTTCACAGCCGGGCGCGACCAGGAGCAGCACCAGGTACAGCGCCAAGGCACGCCAGACTGACCACCCGCGGTCAGTCTCCAGATCGGGAGGACGGGGATCGCGCATCGGGCGGCAGTTGGGGAGGTCTCTGGAGGCGTGGGTCATCCGGTGGCCGCGCAGAGCGTCCGGGCGGTGTGGGACCCTGCGCCTGGCGCTGGGCGTCGGGTCTCGGGCGCGCGGGGGTCGGCGGCATCGCCGGTGGCGCGGCCGCAAAGTCGCGTAATGGTAGCTCATCGCGCTCTCCCTGTCGCTCGAGCACCAGACGATCGGGCTGGATCTCCTTCACCGACCAGCCCTCGAGGTCGTCGCCCAGGCGCAGTCGGATCAGATCACCTGACCCGGGCGGTTTCACCCAGGCCGAGGTAACGCCCCCTGTGATCACCACGGCGCTGAGGTCCATCCCGTCGAGGGTAGTGGCGGTCTCGGGCTCCGGCTCGGGTTGCTCTGGCGCGTCTTCGTCGGGGTCCGGCGGCTTGCGCTCGGGCCGAAACAGGGGTCGCTCGATCACCGCGGCGTAAGCGTCGCGCGGTTCCGGCGGACTCAGCCGGGCCAGTGGATCAGGGCTTGTCTCACCTGCCCCACCCGCCGCGATCGGCGCCTGGGTCACCGGTCGGGCAGCCGGATTGGGCGGCGGCCAGTCCTTCCACTGGTAGGCCAAGAGGCCGCCGATGGCCAGGCTCACGAACGCCAGGACAGCACGGATCACGCCTTCCCCCCCAGCGCGAAGCCGAAGATGTCGAGCCGCACCGTGAGCTCCCCGGCGGCGTTCACGGCCGGGCGGCGGATGGAGCGTCCGCGCACGCGACGCTGCTCGGGCTGGTCAGGGCGCGCCGAGGAGCGCACCGATACCTGGTCGATGAACAGGAAGGGCCGCGCCTGCTCGATGGCGTAGAGGACGTCCAGCAGGGTGTCGGTCGAGCCCTGGATCTGGATGCGCAGACGCACCTTGGGCGGATGCTCGTTGGGCTGCTCGGGGAGGAGCTGGGTGCTGATTAGCCGGCCCTTCGCCGCGGTGACCACGTCCTGGACCTTGCGCTGGAGTTCGGCGCCCGCGAGGGCCGGGGTCGGCGCGTCGAAATAGAAGGCCTTGAAGTCCTCGTTCGCCTTCACCTGCTCCAGCTCGGCGCGCAGGGTCGGCAGGGTCGCCACCTGGCGGCGAAATCGGACCAGTTGATCCTCCCCCTGGGCGATGGCCGCGGTGAGTGCGTGGTAGCGCTGCCACCAGGGCAGGGCGACCCCGGCGATCAGGAGCAGGGGGAGCAGGATGGCCAGCGCCCAGGCCAGAACGCAGAACGGACGGGGTGCGCCGGGCGCCTTCACTCGGCCGGCTCCGGACGGAAGGTAAAGGCGAGGTTGAAGCGCTCCTTGCCGGTGCGCGCCACCTGGGTGACCGGGGAGCGAAAGGACACCCCCTCGATCCCCGGGGCCCCTTCCAGGAGGCCGATCAAGGCGGTGGCCCGGGAGGATTCGCCACGCAGCTGGACCTCTCGCTCGCGGTACTCGAGGCTCTGGACCCAGGTATCGTCCGGGATGCGCTCCGTCAGCTCGAGGAGCAGGGCGGTCATGCGCGGCTGCTCCCACTTCTGCTGGAGCACCACGGTGCTGCCCGCCCGGGCGCGCTCCAGCTCCTTGCGCAGGTCATCGACCTCGATCGCCGCGCTGCGTGCGCGCCGCACCTCGGCCTCGAGGGTGTCCAGATACCGGGCCTTCTGCCACAGCGGGGTCGCCAAAGCGGCCGCGGCCAGGAGCAGCGCGAGGACAGTCAGCCACTTGGCGGGGTCGAGCCAGGACTCCTTTCGCCTCGGCCGTTGGTCGGGTGGCAGCAGGTTCGCCCGCGGCCAGGCCCCCTCCCAATCGATCTGGTCCACCGGAGCGCCGGCGTCGCGCAGGCGCCCGAGCCAGTCGACGGTCTTGTCCCGCCGGCACAGCGCGAGGTCGACGTCCATGCGCGCGGCCCCCTTGGGAGGCGGGTGCGCGCGATAATCGAACAGCACCTGATCGGGCGAGAAGGGCGAGAGCCGATCGAGCTCGAAACGCACCACCTGGGCCAGGTTGTCGCGCACCTGGGCGGGCAGGGAGACGCGCCGGGTGAGCACCTCACTCGCGGGCAGGGTGAGGACCGTGCGCCGCCGCCGCTCCTGCTTGGCCTGGACCGTGCTCGCCGGCAACGGGTCATTGGACTCCAGGGCGAGGGCGCCTGCCTCGGTGCTGGTGTCACCCTCGCGGAGCAGCAACCGGGCGGTTGGGGGCGTCCGCCCCGGGTCCGGCAGGACGACGAGCCGGCGATCCCAGGCCGAGACCAACCGACGCAGGGTGGCCGGCATACAGTCGATCAATCGCTCGGTGAGACCGGCGAGATCCAGTGGCAGGGGTGCGACGGAGAGCAGTTTCGCGGGATCTGGTGGGGCCATCGGGCTCTTCAGGGCGGGCGGCACCAGGTGGATGGACAGGGCCTGCGTCCGCAGTGTACGTCCGTGGCGAGCGGCCGCGCCAGTCAGCCGTCCTCGCGGTCGGACTCCGCAGTGGAGTCGATTCTCGGTGCGGCGAGCCCGAGACGCCGCCATCGGATCAGATAGGGAGGCGACTGGCCGGGGGTCAGCTCCACCAGGGCCTCCATCCGGCGCCCGCCGCCGCGCGCGGCCAGCTCGCGCAGCTCGATCCGGTAGAGTGGTCCACCCCGGTTCACGGCGCGCGGGCCTTCGAGACCGGCGAGGAGTGGATCATCGCGCTCCTGCACCAGGAGCTCGGCCTCGGCCAGGCTGATCCCCCGCAGGGCCGCGAGCACGGGCGCCGTGGCAAAGGCCTCGTCGACCCGGGCGCCCTGGGAGTCCACCGTGAGGCTCGGTCGCAGCAGCCGGTAGAGCGCAGGGGTGATCCCGAGCACCTGTTGCAGCTCCTCGACCGCGGTGAAGGGCTCGTCCTTCGCCCCCACCACGCGGCCCGAATCCGCGTAGTCGCCGTCCTCTGCACCGTTGAGCAGGCGCAGGTCGTCACCGTCGCGCCAGTCGGCGATGGCGTCCGCGATGGCCACCGCCTGGTCATCGCTCACCCCCATCGCGATCATCAGCGCCTGCAACAGATCCGTCTGGGCCTCGTTGAGATTGATCCGCGACTGCTCGTTGAACACAGCGATCTCGACCCGCATGCCGCCGAAGGCCCAGTTGCGCGGTGCACCGTTGGGGACCCATGCCGCCGCGGCCCCGGACTCGTCCCCGATCTGTTCGGGCATCTGCTCTGGCAGCAGGTCCGCAGGTAGCAGAAAGCTGTACATGGCGTAGGCGATCGCGGCATCGGCCACAGCCCGGAAACGGGCGTCGTCGATCTGGTTCTCGGTGAGTGCCGTCTCAGAGCGCTGGGCCGCGGTGAGCCCCACGGCCATCACCGTGAGCAGGGTCAGCACCCAGAGCACCAGGACCAGCGCGATCCCGTCCTGGTTAGGCGCGGCGCACGGGCGGGCGTTCACGTGCCCCCGCCGGGGAGCGAGACGATCAGGTCGGGCCACGCCTGGTCGAGGGTGGTGAGACGGATGCGCACCAGCAGGGGTAGCCGCGGCTGCTCGGTCCACTCCTCGTGCCAATCGGGCTCGTCCTCGCCCTCGGCGAGCCCGAAGTAGGCGATCTCGAGCTCGTTGACATCCTCGAGGAGCAGGGTGCGCCCGAAGGCCCCATCTGCGAGGTCGGTGCCCACGGGGACCGAATCGAGGGCCATCCCGGCGTCCTCGAGCAGGGGCTCCCAGGCGGGGACATCGTCCATGCCGGCAAGCACCTCGGGGTGCATCAGCCAGCGGGTGAGCACCAGGCTCAGGTCGTCCCCGCGCCCTTCCAGGGTCAGGCGCAGGACATAGATCCCCGGCAGGCCGACATACTCCGAGAGTGGGGCGGCGAGCTCGAGGCGCTGCGCATCCCCCGCAAAGACGTTCACCGCCCCGCCATCGACAAAGGTGACGGCCGGGCGTGCCTGCGCCAGGGTCCGCGCGAGGAACCCATGGGCGAGACGCACCCGACCGACGCGCTCACCCGCCGCGTCCACACCCTCCCAGGCGCGCGAGCCGAGGCGCAGGCCGGAGAACATGAGCAGCGTGATGAGCGCGATCATCGCGAGCGCGATCAGGAGCTCGATGAGGGTGAAGCCATGCCCCGCCGCGGGCCTGCTCACAATGGCTCACCGAGGCGCAAGGTGGAGAGGGTCAGTCGGCGCACCCCTTCGCCCTCGGGCCAGAGTGCGGTCACGGTGACCAGGTAGGGCACGA
Source organism: uncultured Gammaproteobacteria bacterium (assembly GCA_963714915.1). Taxonomy (GTDB): domain Bacteria; phylum Pseudomonadota; class Gammaproteobacteria; order Chromatiales; family Chromatiaceae; genus Thiodictyon. The sequence goes on along the minus strand of CAVQQM010000001.1, from coordinate 117,565 downwards.
CCGTCTGGACCGTGCCGAGCCCACCGGCAGGATCCGCGCCCAGGCCGAGGTCGGTCTCGACGATGGTGAGCTCCCAGGCGATGCCGTCCTCGGGCTCGCCGGAGAGGGCCCCCGGCTCGAGCGGGATGGCACTTCCCACCGCCGCGAGGCGCGCCGAGACCAGGCTCGCGGCCCGGCTGTATTGATCCGAGGCCACGGCCGCGATACTGGCGCGCGAGAAGATCTGCATCAGCACCCCGAGCGACACCGCGAGGATCGCGAAGGCCACCAGGACCTCGAGCAGGGAGAATCCGCGCTGGGCGCGGGGCCCCCGGGGGAGGTGGCTCATTGCTCCTCCCAGGGGGCCAGCTGGACCCGCCCGGTGAGCCAGGTCACACCCACCTCGTAACCGGAGCGCTCACCCTCCTCGCCGCGGGCGAGGATGATGCGCCCGCCGGTGGAGCTGCCATCGGGGAAGAAACGGATCGCCCCGCGGTCCTCGTCGATCATCTCTCGATCCGCGGCCTCGAGGGACAGCACCAGGCGGCCGGGAAAACCGACCGACCGGAATCCGGGGAGCTCGAGGCGCCGACCGGTGACGTCGACGATGAGGACTGCATCCTCACCCGTACGGATGGCGGTCTCCCGCGCCAGGCGAAGGGCGGCCACGGTGCGCCGGGCGGCGTCCTTGGTCTGGACGCCGGGCAGGGCCGCGGAGATCAGGGGTGGCACCAGGGCCACCAACAGGGTGGCGATGGCCAGCACCAGGAGCAGCTCCACCAGCGTGAAACCGCGCCGAGGGGTCATGGCAGATCGCTCAATCGTCGAGGGTTGGACCACCGCCGGGCGGGCGGACCGGGCGCCTACTCCCAGCTCTTGATGTCCGCCGCCTCCCCCTCGCCGCCTTCCTGTCCATCGGCCCCTAGGGACCAGATGTCGAAGCCACCGTGCTCGCCAGGGAAGCGGTACTGATAATCGAAGCCCCAGGGATCCTTGGGCACCTCGGGCCTTCTTCAGATAGGGACCGTTCCAGTTCGGGGCGTCCGCGGGCTTGGAGACCAGGGCCTCGAGCCCCTCCTGGCTGCTGGGATAGCGGCCGATCTCCAGCCGATAGAGATCCAGCGTCGCGGAGAGGTCCTCGATCTGGAGTGCTGCGGTCTTGGTCTTGGAGCTGCCCAGGAACTTCATCACCTGAGGTCCCACGAGACCGGCGAGCAGGCCCAGGATGGCGAGGACGACCAGCAGCTCGACGAGGGTGAAACCAAGGGCTGGCCTGGGGTGGCGGGATGACATGAGACGACTCCGGGGTTGGACGCGGGTGGGCGGCATTCTAGGGGCCCCGGGCGACGAGGGCCAAGGACCAAGGGCCCCGCCGGGCTCGCCATGCGACGCGGCGCGGGCATCCTGAACGGCGGTCCGGACGAGGACCTCGACGCTTGGCCCTCGGCCTTTCCTCAAAACACCAGCTCGTTGGCCCCCAGGATCGCCATCAGGATGGAGATGATGATGCCGGCGACGATCACGCCCAGGCCGATGATGAGCACGGGCTCGAGCAGGGTGAGCATGGACTGAACGCTGTTCTTGGTCTCGCGATCATAGATGCTCGCCACCTTGGCGAGCATGCTGTCGAGCGCGCCCGACTCCTCCCCCACCCGGATCATCTGGAGGGCGAGGTCTGGCAGTGCCTCGAGCCGCGTCAGTGGCCCAGCCAGCCCGCGGCCGCGCTTGAGGTCCTCGCTCGCCTCGTCCAGCAGGCCCGCGATGGTCCGGTTGGTGACCACCTCCTTGGCCAGGGTCAGGGCGTTGAGCAAGGGCAGGCCGTTCTTGAGCAGGGTCGAGAGGGTGTGGCTGAGGCGCGCGGTCTCCATCTTCCAGATCAGGTCGCCGAACAGGGGCAGGTGGAGCACCCGGCGATCGAGCCGCGCGCGCACGGCGTCGTTCTGCATCCAGCGCTCGGCGACCAGGGCGATGATGGCCACCAGGACCAGCATGAGCCACCAGTAGTTGCGGAACAGGTCCCCGGCCGCCACCACGATCCGGGTGGGCAGGGGCAGGGCCTCGCCCATGTCCTCGAACAGGACCGTGAACTGGGGCACCACGAAGACCAGCAGCATGATCACCGAGAGGCCGGCGACGAAGAGCAGGATGGAGGGATAGACCAGGGCGGAGGTCACGGTCTGGCGCAGCTCCGCGAGCCGCTCCAGATAGTCTGCGAGCCGGTCGAGGACCTGATCCAGGGCCCCGCTCGCCTCCCCCGCCCGCACCATGTTGATGTAGAGCCGCGGGAACTGACCGTCCTGGGCATCGAGGGCGCTGGAGAAGGTCGCACCGCCGCGCACCCGCTCCTGGAGGTCGGTGAGCACGCGCTTGATGTGCTCGGCGTCGGTGAGATCGATGAGGATCTGCAGTGAACGGTCCAGGGTCAGCCCGGCCTCCACCAGGGTGGCGAGCTCGCGGGTGAGGATGCCGATCTCCTTCTGGCTCATGTGCCTGCGGCGGGTGCGGGTGAGCCGCGCCCGCAACCCCGCCGAGCGGCGGGTCTCGATGGGGATCAGCCCCTCGGCGCGCAGGTGCTCGAGCACCGCCGACTCATCCGCCGCGTCGAGCTCGCCCTCGATCGTCTCGCCGTCGAGCTTGACCGCCTTGTAGAGGAACTTGGGCAAGGTCGGGCGTCGCGCGCGCTCAGCGCGACCGCGGGGTCGCCGGCGGGGGCAGGCACAGGGCCCCCGGGCGCCGGCCGGACCAGGCGACCCGCGTCATGTCATGCCTCCTCGGCCACCCGCAGCACCTCCTCCACGGTGGTGCGCCCGTCCAGGGCCTTGCGCAGACCGTCCTCATACATGGTCGCCATGCCTTCCGCCATGGCCTGGCGCTGGATCTCCGTGGCGGTCGCGTGACCCAGCACCAGCTTGCGGATCGGGTCGGTCATCAGGAGCACCTCGGAGATCACCAGGCGTCCGCGATAGCCCGTCTGGTTGCACTGCTCGCAACCGATCGGGCGATGCAGGGTGATGCCATCCGCGGAGGCGTCGAAATGGGCGAAGCGGGCGGCGAGCTCGGGCAGGGGCCGATAGGGCTCGCGGCAATGGGGGCAGAGGCGGCGCACCAGGCGCTGGGCGAGGATGCCGTTCACCGTCGAGGTGAGCAGATAGTCCTCCACGCCCATGTCGAGCATGCGGGTGACACCGCTTGCGGCGTCGTTGGTGTGCAGGGTGGAGAGCACCACGTGGCCGGTCAGGGCGGATTGGACGGCGATGCGGGCGGTCTCCAGGTCGCGCATCTCGCCGACCATGATGATGTCCGGGTCCTGACGCACGATGGCCCGCAGGGCCCCGGAGAAGGTCATGCCGATGGACGACTTGACCTGGATCTGGTTGATCCCGGGGAGCTGGTATTCCACCGGGTCCTCCACGGTGATGATCTTGCGTTCCTGGGTATTGAGACGGGACAGGGCCGTGTAGAGGGTGGTGCTCTTGCCCGAGCCGGTGGGCCCGGTCACCAGCATGATCCCGTAGGGCTGCTCCAGGATGTGGATCAGACGCTCGCGGGGGGGGCCGTCGAAACCCAGGGCGTCGAAGTCGAAGCTCACGCTCTCCTTGTCGAGCAGACGCATGACGACGCTCTCGCCGAACATGGTGGGCACGGTCGACACACGCAGATCGAGCTCCTTGCCCTGGACGCGGATGGGGATGCGCCCGTCCTGGGGCAGGCGCCGCTCGGCGATGTTCATCTTGGCCATGATCTTCACCCGCGAGATCACCGCCGCGGTGGAGCGCACCGGCGGCGCATCCACCTCCTTGAGGATCCCGTCCACCCGGTAACGGACCTTGAGGGCATCCGCGAAGGGCTCGACGTGGATGTCCGAGGCGCGCGACTCCACCGCCTTCTGGATGAGTCCGTTGACCATCCGGATCACCGGGGCCTCGCTCGCAAGGTCCTTCAGGTGCTCGATGTCTTCCTCGTCGAAATCGCCGAGCTCGGGGTCCGCCTCCGCCGGCGTCTCCTCGGGCTTCTCGTAGAGACGCTCCAAGGCCGTGTCGATCTCGGAGGGCAGGGCGATGGCCGCCTCCACCGGCTTGTCCACGGCCATGGCCACCGCGCGCAGCACGAAGGGGTCGGCGGCATCCGCGACCGCCACCTTGAGCGCGCGCTCGTCTTCATGGATGGGCAGGACGCGGGCGTCCTTCAGGAAGCGCAGGGAGAAGCGCTCTTCGGCAATCGGTTCGCTGGGAAAAGACCCCGGTTCCACCAAGGGCAAGCCGAGAACCTCGCTCATGGCCGCGGCCATGTCCCGCTCCGCGACCAGGCCCAGACGCACCAGCATGCGCAGGAGCGGCTCGCCCGCGTCGTCGGCGAGGCGGCGCGCGCGGCCAAGGTCGCCCCCGGTGAGCTTGCCGCGCTGGTTGAGTAGCGCGACGATCCGCACGGCCGGGGAGGGCTCGGGCAGGGGCTCGGCCGCCGGCGCATCCCCCGATCCAGGCTCCCCTCCCGATGAGGGACCTGGGGCATCTGATGGCGGTTCCTGTCGACCGGAGCTGCGACCAGGCTCGGCCGCCACATCGTCGTCTTCGTCGCGTGAACCGACCAGGGACGGCAGGTCCTCGTAGGTGAGCTCTTCGGTCATCGGTGTTGCCATGGATCAGACCCGCGCCCCAGAGACCGGCTCATCAGCCGAGAAGGTCGGCTCGATGACGGGCGGCTCAGCCGCTGGACCTGGCCCTGGCCCCGTGCCCGACGAGCGTTCGCGCCGCCAGTCCGGGATCAGGGCCCCGAGGGCCTCGAGCATCCCATCGGCGTCCTGGGATTCGCAGGCCCGCGCCAGGTCCGCGAGACGCTCCGGGGACAGCCGATCCAAGAGCCCATCCGACCCCTTGGCGACGCGGATCTTGGGGTGGCGCGTGTCGCCGAGCGCCTCGGAATCATAGAACAGCTCCTCGTAGAGCTTCTCGCCCGGGCGCAGACCCGTGTAGCTGATGGGCACCTCGCTCCCCGGCTCGCGCCCCGAGAGCCGGATCATCTGCTCGGCCAGATAGCGGATCTTCACCGGCTCGCCCATGTCGAGGACGAAGATCTCGCCGCCATCGCCGATCACCGCGGCCTGGAGGATCAACTGGGAGGCCTCCGGGATGGTCATGAAGAAGCGCTCGATCTCCGGGTGGGTCACGGTCACCGGTCCGCCGCGCTCGATCTGCCGGCTGAACAGGGGCACCACGCTCCCGGCAGAGCCGAGCACGTTCCCGAAGCGTACCGTGATGAACCGGGTCGCGGACTCGCGGTTCAGGGCCTGGCACAGGGCCTCGGCCAGGCGCTTGGTCGCGCCCATCACGTTCGCCGGGTGGACCGCCTTGTCCGTGGAGATGAGCACGAACCGCTCGCAGCCGCAACGGGCCGCGGCCTGAGCGACGACGCGGGTGCCCTGGACGTTGTTTCGCACGGCGGCACGGATCTGGTCCTCGAGCATGGGGACATGCTTGTAGGCCGCCGCATGAAAGACGATCGCCGGGCGCTCGCGGCGCAGCAGACCCTCCACGGAGGGGGCGTCGGTAACATCGACGAGGTGCCGGGAGAAGCACAGACCCGGGTGGAGCTCCGCGAGGTCCATCTCGATGCGATAGAGGTTGAACTCGCCGTTGTCCACCAGGATCAGCCGGGCCGGGCCGGTGGCCGCGATCTGGCGCACCAGCTCCGACCCGATGGAGCCGCCCGCGCCGGTCACCAGGACCACCTGACCGGCGATCCCGGCCCGTATCTCCGCCCAGTTCAGGTTGACCGGCTCGCGGCCGAGCAGGTCCTCGATCGAGACCGGACGCAGCTGATTGATGCTCACCTGTCCGCTCATGAGGTTCTGGAGCTGGGGCACGGTGCGGAACGGCCTGCCGGCCCGCTCGCAGAGCTCGACGAGACGCTGCATCTCCCGGGCGCTCGCGCTCGGGACCGCGAGCAGGACGAGCTCGATGGCGTGCTCGGCGACCAGCTCCGGCAGGGCCGCGGTGGCGCCCAGCACGGGGATCCCGTGCACCAGTCCGCCCTGACGCCGGGGCTTGTCGTCGACGAATCCGGCGGGGCTGTAGGCATGGTGGGGATCCCGCAGCATGTCCCGCGCCAGCATCTCGCCGGCGCGGTCGGCCCCGACGATCAGGACCCGCTTCCCCGAGCGCAGGCTCAGTCGGTGATCCTTGAGCCAGCGATACAGGAGCCGGGGCCCGGCCAGCAGCAGCAGTTGCAGCCCGAAGAAGAGCACCGGGACGGAGCGCGGCAAGAGCATCGAGCGGTTGACGATGAACATGGCCACCAGGACCAGCACCGCCCCTGTGAATGCCGCCTTGGTGATGCGCACCAGATCGGGCAGTGAGGCGAAGCGCCATACCCCCCGATAGAGCCCGAAGGCCCAATACACGGCGCCTTGCACGGCCATCACCCAGGGCAAGGCGTCGGTCGCCCCGGCGAGAAAGTCCGCTGGGATGCTGTCGAGGTTGAAGCGCAGCCAGTAGGCCCCGTACCAGGCGAGCGGGATCATCAACAAGTCGTGGGTGAAGGCGGCCGTGCGCGAGCGCAGGCGATCGAATAGGGGGCTCATCGCTCGAGTGCGGCCACACGCCGCTCCGCGAGGCCCACCCGGTAGTGGATGAGGACATAGATCGCCGCCCAGGCCGCCAGCAGTCCCCACTGATCCGCCGTCGACATCCACGGCGCGGCGATGGCGCATGCACCGGCCCCGAGCATCACCAGGTACCCGGCGAGGGCGGTCTTGCGATGCCCCCATCCGGACAGGACGAGGCGTTGGTAGTGGTGTCTGCGGTGGGGCTCCCAGACCCGCTCGCGGTCGATGATCCGGTGCAGCAGGGTCCAGGTTGCGTCGACGATGAACGGGGAGAAGGCGAGCCACGCGACCCACAGGGGGAAGAGTCCGCGCGCGGTGCCCCACAGGGACAGGGCGGCCGCGAGCAGCCCGAGCACCGAGGAGCCCACGTCCCCGAGGAAGATGCGCGCGGGCGGGAAGTTCCGGGTGAGGAACCCCGCGGCGCTGGCGGCGACGCAACCCGCCGTGAGGGCGAATCCAGGGTCCCCTGCGCGCCAACCGAGCACGGCCAGGGTCCCGAAACCGAAGACGGCCATGCCGCCCGCGAACCCGTCCGTCCCGTCCATGAAGTTATAGAGGTTGATCATCCAGACGACGAACAGGATCGTGAGCGCCCATGCGACGGGGGGCGGGAAGCCGAATGACAGGCCGGGGAGATCGAGACCCTGCCACACGAGACCGCCGAGTCCCAGGATGACGGCCGCGATGATATGGACCGCGAGCCTCAGACGCCGGGAGACATTGCCCAGGTCGTCCCACAATGAGACCCCGGCCACCAGCCCGAGCGCAGGGAGGATGGCGAGCAGCTCGCGCCCTGCCCCGCCCATGGCCCACAGGCTGAGCCAGCCCAGGGCGAGACCGGCGATCACCCCGAGGCCACCGCTGCGCGGCACGGGGGTGTGATGCAGCGATCGGGCGTTTGGCTGGTCAAGGAGCCGCCGGTGACTGGCCCGCGTGAGCCAGGCGGTGACCAGGGCCCCGACGGCGAACGCGAGGGGCAAGGCGATCAGGCTTGAGACGCTCGCTTCCATGGATGTGACCACCGCCGATCCGGTCGCCTAAGCCGCCCCGGACCCGGGTCGGTACATCGCCGCGGCCCGCTCCATCAGGAGGGTGAGCCCGGCCGCACCAGCGCCGACTCGACCGTGTCGCGCCGCTCCCGACCCGCAAGCAGCTCGATCAGGGTCAGCGCGAAGTCCATCGCGGTCCCGGGACCTCGGGAGGTGACCACCGCGCCGTCCACCACCACCGGCGCCTCGAGGACGCGCACCCGCGGATAGGCCTCCGCGGTGAGGGTGCCAGGGTAGGCGGTCGCTTGGCGATCATCGAGCAGTCCGGCGTTGGCAAGCACCTTGGGCGCCGCGCAGATGGCCGCCGTGAGGCGTCCTTCGCCGGCATGGCGGCGCAGCAAGGCGTGGATCCTCGGGTCCGAGTCGAGATGGTCGGCCCCGGGGAGCCCGCCGGGCAGCACGATCAGGTCGAAGTCCCCCGCGGACTCTGCCTCCAGGGTGCTATCCGGGAGGATCACCGTCCGGCGGCTGCCCCGCACGGGGCCGGGTTCGAGGCCCGCGGTGACGACCTCGATCTCGGCGCGGCGCAGGAGATCGATGATGGTCACGGCCTCGAGCTCCTCGAAGCCCTCGGCCAAGGGCACAAGAACTTTCGACATGGTCTGTCTCCGAATGGGCGGCAGGCGCGGCCGACGCCACGCCCGTGCCGTCAGTGACCCGAACCCGGGCCTCAGTTCGCCGGCGCTCGCCCCAGGATGTTGAGGCCCTTCAGGACGTTGAGGGCCTCGGCGAGCTGGAAGTCCTCGGCGAGCAGGTTCTTGGCCGTCTTGGGTTCGGCCTTACCATCGGCCCCGTCCGCGGGGCTCGACTCATCCAGATGGTTGGTGAGATCGGACTCCCGCACGGGGTCGATCTCTTCGTCGGTGAAGGGTTTGAACTCACCGCGCTCCAGGACGATGTCCGGCTTGATCCCCTGGGCCTGGATGGAGCGCCCGGACGGGGTGTAGTAACGCGCGGTGGTGAGCTTGACCGCGGTCTTGTCGTCGATGGGGACGATGGTCTGGACCGAGCCCTTGCCAAAGGTGGCGGTGCCCATGATCAGGGCGCGCTTGTGGTCCTGAAGCGCCCCCGCCACGATCTCCGAGGCCGACGCGCTGCCGCCGTTGACCAGGACCACCATGGGTGCCCCGTTCAGGACGTCGTCGGGCCCGGCCCTGAACTGGAGCTTCGAGTCCTCCAGCCGGCCCTTGGTGTAGACGATCAGGCCGTCGGTGACGAAGGCGTCGCTCACCCCGACCGCGGCGTTGAGCACCCCGCCCGGGTTGTTGCGAAGATCGAGCACCAGCCCCTTGAGGGTCCCGTTGTGGGCGTTCTTGAGGTCCGCGATGGCGGAGACCATGTCCTCGGTGGTCCTGCCCTGGAAGTGGGAGATGCGCACATAGGCGTAGCCGGGCTCCAGGGTGCGGCTCTTGACGCTCGCCACATGGATGACGTCGCGCTCGAGGGTGACCTCGAAGGGCCGCCCGCCGGTGCCGCGCGTGACCGTCAACTGGATCTCGGTCCCGGGTTTGCCGCGCATGAGGGTCACCGCCTCGTTGAGGCTGAGACCCTTCACCGGCTTGTCGTCGATCCGCACGATGAGGTCGCCGGACTGGAGGCCCGCCCGTTGGGCTGGCGTGTCGTCGATCGGGGCGATGACCTTGACGAAGCCATCCTCCATGCCGACCTCGATGCCGAGACCGCCGAACTCCCCGCTGGTGCCCACCTGGAGGTCGCGATACTCCTCCCTGTCGAGATAGGCAGAGTGAGGATCGAGTCCCGAGAGCATCCCGCGGATGGCGCTCTCGAGCAGGGCACGGTCCTGCACGCCCTCCACATAGTCGTCCTTGATGCGCCCGTAGACCTCCGCGAAGGTGCGCAGGTCCTCTAGCGGGAGCTCCGCGCCGGCGGGGTCTTCGGCGAACGCGGTGGTCGTCTGGCCGCCCGCACATCCGGCCAGGATCGCGAGGCTCAAGGCGAGGGGTAGGTGGGCTCTGTTGGGCATGTTGGCTGGGGTCTCGTGAAGCGGTGAGCGCCGGTCGCGGCGTCGCGGTATCAGCGCCCAGTTTGGGCCAAGGATCGCATGTTTACAGCAGGATCGACAGGGTATGGGGCGAGGACCTAAGCCGATCGGCGTCGCAATGATTCGATCCTGGCCGGGCCAAGACGTTCCGGGCGTCGTCGGCGCGGGGGCCGACTGGCCGCTAACCGCACCAGGCCGACGGGTCCAAGGGGTCGCCGTTGTGACGAATGGCGAAGTAGAGGACCGACTCCCCCCGTCCGCCGCTCTTGCCGCTGAGGGCGACCACCTCCGAGGCCGATACCCATTCGCCCACCTCCTTGAGCAGGGCCTCATTGTGGCCGTAGAAGGACTGGTAGCCGCCACCGTGGTCGATCACCAGCAGCATGCCGAAACCCCGCAGCCAATCGGCGTAGACCACCCGCCCGTCGTGCACGGCACGCACCTCCTCGCCCTCGCCGGCCACCAGGAGCACGCCATCGAGGGTGATGTTGGTGCCCTGACGCGCCGAGCCGTAGGAGGCCTCTAGCCGCCCGGTCGCAAGCGGCCAGGGCAACCGCCCGCGCAACGAGTCGAAGGAGGCCCGCTCGACCCCGACCTCGGCCTGGATCTGGGCGCGCTGGCGCAGATGCTCCACCAGGCGGCGAAGGTTCTCGGCATCTCGGCGCAGACCGGTGAGATCCGCCTCCCGGCTCGAGATGGTGCGCTCGAGCTGCGCGAGGACCGTCTGGCGCTCGGTCTTTGCCGTCTCCAGGCGCATGCGCGTCTCGTCCTGCTGTTCGGCCAGGGCCTCGAGCCGGGCCGTCTCGCGCTCGGCATCCTCGGCGAGCTGGGCGAGACGGTGGCTGGCGTCCTCGACCTCCCGGATTCGGGTCACCCGCTCCCGATTGAGATAGGCGAAATAGGACAGCACCCGCGTGGCGCGCAGGGGGTCCTGTTGATTGAGCAACAGCCTGAGGGCATCGCCCCGGCCGACGGCATGGGCCGTGCGCACCAGCTTGCCGAGACGCTCCAGCTCGGAGGCGAGCCGGGTCTCGGCGTCCGCCTGATCGGTCCGCAGCCCGCGGGCAAGGATGCCCTGCTCGCGAACCATCTGATCGAGCTCGCGTCCCGCAACCGCCAGGGCGGCGACGTCGCGCTCGCGCTCCTCGAGCTCCCTGATCAGGCCTTCGCGCTCCGAGTTCTGGCCGACCAGCTCCTCGGTCAAGCTCTCGACCTGTTGTTCGATGGCGTCGAGGTCCTGCTCGCGCGCCTCGATCTGAGTGTTCGGGTCATCCTCGGCGAACGCGGGGCCCATGAGCGTCGTCAGACCGGCCCCGATCGCCACGAACCACACCAGGCGGGCGAGCGCGACGACCCCGCGCACACGCGGGGCTTGGACTGCGCTGACAGGGCTGGGCATCGGGTGCTGGCTCGCGGATCGGTTGCTCGGGGGCTGCGATTCGCGCCGATTATAGGCGCAGGGGGGCGCTGCCCCGCGGGCGAGAGGGCGGGCGAGCGCTCGGATGTTTCGCACGAGAGGAGAAAAAGTTTATTATTGTATTGTTAAACATCGATCCGAGCCCTTGCGATGGCCAGCAACCTGAGTCACCCCAACCACCCCGTCCTCAACGACGCGGGGATTCCCCATGCGGGCGACGACATGGGGCTCTTCGCGGACGATGAGGACATCGAGCGGGCCTCCCGCTCCCTCAAGGCCATGTCGCATCCCCTGCGGCTCAAGATCCTGTGCACCCTCGGCGACCAAGAGGTCAGCGTGCAGGAGATCGTGGATCATGTCGGCACCTCCCAGAGCAACATCTCCCAGCATCTCGCGATCTTGCGCGACAAGGGCATCCTCGCCTCCCGCAAGGACGCCAACCGGGTCTACTACCGGGTCAGCGACGGGCGAACCTTGCGCCTGATCGGCATGATGCGCGAGGTCTTCTGCCAGCACGCATAGCCCTCCCTCGGCGGCCGGATGACGCGCGGCCCGGGCGTCCGTATACTGCGCGCCTCTCGTCTCTACCCCCGCTTGTCCGGCGCCTCAGCCGGTACTGCCAGCCGCCGGACGTCACAGACTATGCAGGTCAGTCAGCTCATCGAGTTCGTCGGGAACAACTGGTACCTGTTCGTCGCCCTGGCGGCCATCTCCGGTCTCTTGATCCACAACATCGTGGTCGGCGATCGTGGGAGCGTGGAGCCCTTGGCGGCGACGGATCTCATGAACCACCGCGATGCCGCAGTGATCGACGTGCGACCCGCGGCGGACTTCGCGAAGGGGCATATCATCAACGCGATCAACGTCCCCATGAACGGGTTCAAGAACCAGATGGGGGCCCTGGCGAAGCTCAAGGGTCGCCCGATCGTGGTGAACTGCCGTTCGGGGGCTCAGTCAGCCGCGGCCTGCAAGGTCCTCCTCAAGGAAGGCTTCGAGGAGGTCTACAACCTCAAGGGGGGCATCTTGGCCTGGCAGGCGGCGAATCTGCCATTGACGCGGAAGAAGCGGTGATCCGGCGCCCGTTTCGGTTGAACCCATAGTCACAGGGGCCGCCCGACCCGCCCGGGCACACGCCGTCATGCGGCGATGACCCAACTCGACGATCGATGAGGAAGCATATCCCATGGCCGAGAACGAACAGACTCAAGGCGAGCGTCAGTTCGCCATCCAGCGCATCTACACCAAGGACGTATCCTTCGAGTCGCCGAACGCGCCCGACATCTTCCGCGGCGAATGGAAGCCGCAGAACGAGCTGAACCTCAACACCAAGGTCACCAAGATCGGGGACAACGCCTACGAGGTGATCCTCTCGGTCACCGTGACGGCGAAGTCGGGTGACAAGACGGCGTTCATCGTCGAGGTCCACCAGGGGGGCATCTTCAGCCTCGGCGGGTTCACTGAGCAGGAGCTCGGGCCGATGCTCGGGGCCTATTGTCCGAACATGCTGTTTCCCTACGCCCGGGAGGTCGTCTCGGACCTGGTCACCAAGGGCAGCTTCCCGCAGCTCGTTCTCCAGCACGTCAGCTTCGAGGCACTCTACGCCCAGCAACAGCAACAGGCGGCCGCCGAGGGCGAGGCCGGGGACGCACCCCGCCAGCATTGAGGCGCACCGGCGCACCCCGGCGGAGGGAGACCATCATGGCGAACGCCACCGTCGCCGTCCTGGGCTGCGGCTCCTGGGGCACCGCGCTCGCCCTGCGACTGGGTCGTAACGGCCATCGGGTCGCGCTCTGGGGACACGATCCTGACGAAGTCAGGGATCTACTCCGGGACCGCGAGAATCGCCATTTCCTGCCGGGATACAGCCTGTGCGACACGGTCGAGCCGACCGCCGACCTCGGCGCCGCCGTCGAGTCGGCCGAGGTCTGTCTGGTGGTGGTCCCCAGCCATGCCTTCGCCTCGCTGGTCGCACGACTCCCGATCGACCACGTCCGGCGCATCGGGCTCAGCTGGGCCACCAAGGGCCTGGATCCCCAGAGCGGGACTCTGCTGCACCAGGTCGCCGCCGCCGCTTTGCCCGACACCGCCTTCGCCGTGGTGTCGGGTCCGAGCTTCGCTGGCGAGGTGGCAAGGGACCTGCCAACGGCGGTGACCGTCGCCTCCGAAGACGCGGCCCTGGCCGCACGGGTCGCGGCAAAGCTCCATGGTGACCGCTTCAGGGCCTATACGAGCACCGACCTGGTGGGCGTGGAGATCAGCGGTGCCGCCAAGAACGTGCTCGCCATCGCGACGGGCATCGCCGACGGGCTGGGGTTCGGTGCCAACACCCGCGCCGCGCTGATCACCCGCGGCCTCTCCGAGCTCATGCGTCTGGGCGCCGCCCTAGGGGGCGAGCGTGAGACCTTCATGGGCCTCGCGGGGGTGGGCGACCTGGTTCTGACGTGTACCGACAACCAGTCCCGAAACCGCCGCATGGGCCTTGCGCTGGCGCGGGGTCTGGGCGTGGAGGCGGCGAGGTCGGAGATCGGACAAGAGGTGGAAGGCGTGGTCACCGCCCGCTCCATCCATACCCTGGCGGCCTCCGTTGGGGTCGAGATGCCGATCAGCGAACAGGTCTATCGGGTGCTCTACGAGGGGGCCTCGCCCCTGGAGGCGACGGCCGCCCTGCTCGATCGCGAGCCCAAGGCGGAATTCCTCTGACTCAGCCTCGATCCGCCCCTGCGAAGCCGGTCTGACGCCAGGCCTCGTAGAGGACGACGGCGACGGCGTTGGAGAGGTTCAGGCTGCGGTTTCCCGGCCGCATGGGGATCCTCAACCGGCGCTCTTCCGGCAGCATCTCGAGGACCTCCGCGGGGAGTCCGCGGGTCTCTGGCCCGAACAAGAAGCTCTCGCCGCCGACATACTCCGGTTCGTGGTAGGGACGCACCCCGCGGGTGCTCAAGGCATAGGGTAGAGGCGCCCCGAGGCTGCTCAGACAGCCCGGCAGATCCGGATGCACGGCCACCTCGACCCACTCCCGGTAATCCAGGCCGGCCCGGCGGAGCAGGCGATCCTCCAGGCGAAAGCCCAGCGGCTCGACCAGGTGCAGCCGGGCGCCCAGGTTGGCGCACAGGCGCATCACGTTGCCCGTATTGGGCGGGATCTCAGGCTCGAAGAGGATGACATTGAACATCGTTGGTGGGGACGAGGGCTAGCCCCGGGGCGACCCGACGCGGCCCTGCAGGTTGACCCGAAACCGGGCCTGCATGGTATATTAAGAGTTCGGCATTTACTTATCGGCCGACCGAGTTCGATTTGAGAATCCTAACGGGGACACAGCCATGAGCGATATCGAGGCCTTGAAGAAAGAGAAGCAGGAGCTGATCGACAAGATGCTGGAGATGCAGAAGCAGTTCATCGATTACGAGCACGAGCACGGCGTGACCGGAAAGGATTACTGGGCCGCTCAGGACGGGCTGCTTGTGAACTACCGGCAGGAGTACATGGACATGGCCAACCGGGTGGTGGACATCGCGCACGAGATCGTGGGCTCGTCCCGCATCTGAGCCCGATCGGGCAGACCCCACGGGGTCGGCGGCCAAAAAACCCGAGGCAGGCCTCGGGTTTTTTGTGTCCGCTCGAAACGTCGGCGCGCCGCTTGATACTCCACACTCGGTACTCGCTGACTCTCAGGCCGAAGTCCGCACGAATCCCGGAGGACCGCAGAGGCGCCTACTGCAGCAGTGCAGCGGTTCCGAGACCGTCTCTGGTCGTTGTCGAAATCGAGTATCGGCACGACACCGATTACGGATTCGATTTCGACAACGACAACGAACGGCCTCGGGATTTCCGCAGTGCAGCACTAGCCAGGACGCACATGCTCGATGTACTTGGGCACATCACGCATGATCAGCCGCGCGGACTGGCCCACGACGGTCAGGGTGGCATCGCTTCCCTCGAACCTCAGGTCGAGCCCGATGCGACCGCGACTCTCGAAGGGAACAGGCAGCATGTCCCGGTAGGTGTAGATGTTGTCGTCCACGTCGCCGCCGGCGCAGACGAGGGGCGTTTGGGGCAAGCTCGGGTTGCCGTCGACCCCCTCGAGCACCAGCTCGCCCGCCTGCCACCAGCGGGTGCGTTCGGCCGAGCCGGTCATGGTCTTGACGATATAGGCGCGGGAGAGCTCCAGACGTAGGGTCGACTGGTCGAGTGTGATGGCCGCGATCTCGCAGCCGGGTAGTTGAATCTGGGTGCTATCCAAGTTCGAGGCCTCGGCGAAGACTGAGGTTCCCAAGATACGAGCCTGGGCGACGCTTTCAAGCTCCGACGACCAGGGCCCAGCGATCCCTCGGCTCCTCCGCGCCAGTTGACGCGCGCGCATCCTTCCGGGCCGGCCCCCCTAATTTGAGGGATCCTCCGGATCGTTCGCGAGGTCCAGTCTCAGCTCCTTGATCTTTCTGGTGAGGGTATTGCGGCCCCAGCCGAGCAGGCGAGCCGCCTCCTGTCTGCGTCCGCCGGTGTGCTCCAGGGCGGTCTGGATGAGGATCTGCTCGAACGCCGGCAGGGCGGTGTCCAGGAGTGCACCTTGACCCTGCTTCAGGCTGGTGCGTGCCCAGCGCCTGAAGACGGTCTCCCAGGGCTCGTCCTGACCCTTCTCGGGGTGCACCCCGCTCAACTCGGGGGGCAGGTCCTCGGCATGGATGTCCTTGCCCGATGCCATCACGGTCACCCAGCGCGCGGTGTTCTCGAGCTGGCGCACGTTGCCGGGCCAATCCAGACGCTTGAGCTGCTCGACCGCACTCGGCGTCAAGAGCTTCGCCTCGCAACCGAGCTCCTGGGCCGCCTGGGCAAGGAAGTGCCGCATCAGGAGCGGGATGTCCTCGCGTCGGTCTCGCAGCGCCGGCAGATGGATCCGGATGACATTGAGCCGATGGAAGAGATCCTCGCGGAATCGCCCCTGGCGAACCAGGTCCTCGAGGTTCTGGTGGGTGGCGGCGATGATGCGCACGTCGACCCGGATCGGCGCGACCCCGCCCACCCGGTAGAACTCTCCGTCGGACAGGACCCGCAGGAGTCGGGTCTGGAGCTCGGCGGGCATATCGCCGATCTCGTCGAGGAATAGGGTGCCGCGGTCGGCCTGCTCGAAGCGGCCCTCGCGCCGCGCCTGGGCCCCGGTGAAGGCCCCCCGCTCGTGACCAAACAGCTCGGATTCCAGGAGATCGCGGGGGATCGCCGCCATGTTCAGCGCGATGAAAGGACGCTCGGCGCGCGGGCTGTGACGGTGCAGGGCTTGTGCCACCAGCTCCTTGCCGGTGCCAGATTCACCGTTGATCAGGACCGTGATGTTGGAGCGGGCGAGGCGCCCGATCGCCCGGAAGACCTCCTGCATGGCAGGGGCCTCGCCGATGATGTCGGGGGCCCTGCTCAGGGTGACGGACTCCGGCTCGTCGGCCCGGGCGCGCCGGCAGGCGCGGGACACCTGGGCGACCGCCTCGTCGAGATCGAAGGGCTTGGGCAGATACTCGAAGGCGCCGCCGTGGAAGGCCGAGACGGCGCTGTCGAGGTCCGAGTGGGCGGTCATGATGATCACCGGCAGACCCGGGTGACGGGCGGTGATCTGCTGGAGCAGGTCGAGCCCGTCGATCCCGGGCATGCGGATATCGGTGAGGATGGCGTCGGGTTGCTCACGTTCCAGGGCCTCCATGACCCCGACCCCGTTCGAGAAGCAGGTGACATGCATCTCGGCCTTGCGCAGGGCGCGCTCGAGCACCCATCGGATCGAGCGATCGTCGTCGATGACCCACACCCTGGGCTCTCTAGTCATGATCGGGCTCCAAGGGCAGATAGATATAGAACCGGGTGTCGCCCGGCCGGCTCTCGCATTCGATCAGGCCCCCGTGCTGACTGATCAGTTCCTGGGCGATCGACAGGCCCAGTCCGGTCCCGCCGCTATGCCCGGAGACCATGGGGAAGAAGATCTGATCGCGGATCGCCTCGGGGATCCCCGGCCCGTCGTCCTGGACCTCGACGCGCAGCACCAGACGATGGCGGCGGGCGCCGATGGTGAACTGGCGCATGATCCGGGTGCGCAGCTCCACGTTCCCGGCCGGCCCGGCGGCGGTTGCTGCGTTCCTTGCCAGGTTCAGAAAGGCCTGGATGAGGCGATCCTGATCGGCCACCAGCTCTGGGATGCTCGGGTCATAGTCACGCCCGACGTTCGGGCCCTGGGGGAACTCGGCGCGGATCAATCCGCGGACGTGCTCCAGGACGCCGTGCACGTTGACGCCGCTGAAGGTCGGCATCCGGCTCGGGCCGATCATCCGGTTCATCAGGGTCTGGAGGCGATCCGCCTCGTCGATGATGATGCGGGTGTACTCGCGCAGACCTGGATCGGGGAGCTCACGCTCCAAGAGTTGGGCGGCGCCCCGCAGACCGCCCAGGGGGTTCTTGATCTCGTGGGCGAGGCCGCGGATCAGTGCCTGGGTGGCCTGGTGCTGGGATAGCAGGTGCTCCTCCCGGGTGATGCGCAGCTGACGGTCCACCTGGTGCAGCTCGACCAGGACCTCAGGATCCGCATCAAAATGGTGCAACGGCAGGGCCGTGCAGTTCACCGTAATGGTGCGGCCATCGGCCAGGGTGACGTTGAGCTCCCGCTCCGTGAAGGGGTGGCGGGAGGCGAGCGCGATGCGCAACCGCCGCTCCACCTGGGTATCTGGGCAGGGCAGGATCGCCGAGGCTCGCTGGCCCACCACGTGTCGCGCGCTCGCCTCCAGCAGCATCTCGGCGGCGGGGTTGAGGTAGCGCAGACGCAGTTCCGCGTCGAACAGCAAGGCCGCCGTGTTCAGGTGGTCGAGGACGGTCTTCTCGACCTGGGGTTTGGCGGGCGGGCTCTTGGGCATGATCACCAGGCAAGGCCGCCGTCCTGTATCGACACCGCGACCCGGGCAGCCTTCGGGTGGCGGCGACCTGCCAGGGGAGACGGATGCCGTGGATATCGCCACGCCGGCCGTCGCTCCCCCGGGGCCGCACTCGGCGACCGCGGTAAGGTAAGCAATTTACAAGCCAGAGCGAGTAGCCAGGAAACGCGGATCGACCGTGCCCCCTCCCCGATTGGGTCAGGAACGGCCCGCTACGTTCAGGCGCTAGAACATGGGGTCTGAGGATCGAAGCCCTCGAACTGCGAGCGGATCAGATGCCAGGGTGGCAGTGGCTCGGCGCTCGGCGCTGGCGGCCGGCGGGTGGTCACTCCAATACGCCGGGTGGAACGGGCCTGCGGAGATGGAAGTTCACCCGCGGGGTCTGCGCGACCAGACTCCCGTCGGCATCGTGGATCACCGCCTCGGCCACGTGGCTACCCAGGCCCACGCCGCTCAGGCTGAGCTGGGTACCGACCGGTGTCTCGACCGCGACGGGCGCACCGTCTATCACCATGGAGAGCCGGTGCGATGGCTGGAGCGGCGGGTCGATCAGTAAGGCGAAGGGCAGCGATTCGGTCTCGAGGCGCAGGGTGGCGTTTGCCTCGGGCGAGACGATCTCGAAGGCCGTGTAGGGTCCGAGGATCGGGGCACCCTGAACGCCTGGCTGCGACTCGGAGGGTTCGGTCGCCGTGGCGCCACCCGGGTCGAGCGGGACCGCCGTGGCCTCGGGGGCCGGGCGATCCGAGAAGTGGACGCGACCCTCGTCATCGACCCAGCGGTAGACCTCGGCCGTGACGGCCTGGCAGACCAGGAGTAGGGACAATAAGAACAGGGCGCCGCGCATGGGCCAAGGATAGACGAGGCCGGCGGGACCGCTCAATGAAAAACGCGACCCCCGGCGGCCGGGGATCGCGCTCAAGTCACCGCACCGAGGCGCGAGGATCAGAGGCTGTAGTAGAGGTCGAACTCGATTGGGTGGGTGGTCATCCGAAGCTGGGTGACTTCGCCCATCTTCAGGGCGATGTAACCGTCGATCAGATCGTCGGTGAAGACACCGCCCGCGGTGAGGAACTCCCGATCCTTGTCGAGGGCATCAAGGGCTTGATCCAGGGCGTGGCAGACGGTCGGGATGGCCTTCTCCTCCTCGGGCGGGAGGTCGTAGAGGTCCTTGTCCATGGGGTCGCCCGGGTGGATCTTGTTCATGATGCCGTCGAGACCGGCCATCATCATCGCGGCGAACGAGAGATACGGGTTGCCGGTGGCATCCGGGAACCGCACCTCGACCCGGCGCCCCTTGGGGTTGGCAACGAAGGGAATACGGATGGAAGCGGAGCGATTACGCGCGGAGTAGGCCAGCATCACCGGGGCCTCGAATCCAGGCACCAGACGCTTGTAGGAGTTGGTGGACGCATTGGTGAAGGCGTTGAGCGCCCGGGCATGCTTGATAATCCCGCCGATGTAGTACAGGGCCGCCTCGGAGAGACCGCCGTACTTGTCGCCCGAGAAGATGTTCTGTCCATCCTTGCCCAACGACTGGTGGACGTGCATGCCGTTGCCGTTGTCGCCAACCATGGGCTTGGGCATGAAGGTGACGGTCTTGCCGTAGGAATGGGCAACATTCCAGATGGCGTATTTCATGATCTGCGTCCAGTCGGCCCGCTCGACCAGGGTCGAGAACTTGGTCCCGATCTCGCACTGACCGGCCGTGGCCACCTCATGGTGGTGCACCTCGACCGGGACGCCCATCTCCTCCATCGCCAGACACATGGCGGCGCGCAGATCGTTGAGGGAGTCAACGGGCGGGACGGGGAAGTAGCCGCCCTTGACGCTGGGCCGGTGACCCATGTTGCCGTCCGCGTAGACCCGCTCGGAGTTCCACTCGGCCTCCTGGGAGTCGATCTTGACGAAAGACCCGCTCATGTCCGCGCCCCAGCGGACGTCGTCGAAGACGAAGAACTCGGGCTCGGGGCCGAAGTAGGCGGCATCGGCGATCCCGGTGGACTTGAGATAGGCCTCGGCGCGCTTGGCGAGGGAGCGGGGGTCACGCTCGTAGCCCTGCATGGTCATCGGCTCGAGGATGTCGCAGCGGATGATCAAGGTGCTCTCGTCGGAGAAAGGATCCATCACCGCCGTGCTGGCCTCGGGCATGAGGACCATGTCGGACTCCTGGATGCCCTTCCAGCCGGCGATGGAGGAGCCATCGAACATCTTGCCTTCCTTGAACATGTCATCGTCCACCATGGCGGACGGCATCGAGACGTGCTGCTCCTTGCCGCGCGTGTCGGTGAAGCGCAGGTCGACAAACTTCACCTCGTTGTCTTTGATCATCTTCATGACATCTGTCATTGGGTCGTCTCCGATGCAGTTGGTGTGACGTACTTGAGTGAATGCTGTGCGGCGCTGGGTTTAGCGACCGGATCGGCGCTCGCTCGGGCTGAACACGTTGGGGTGTGGGTCCGGTCCTGCCCAGCGGGCCTCGGGACCGATGGCGAAAAACGCGGAGATGTTTAAGCAATGACCGCGCCAAAAGCATTGTGACGAGGCCGGGCTCGCCGGGTTGGAGGCCGCGGCTGGCCTGGGCGGGGTTTTCCATCAGTAGAGCGAATCATGACCACAGTCGCCATCGTTCGATGGTCGCTCGCTGACCCTACCAGCGACCGAGACACCCGCGTTGGGGTCGAGTCCGGTGCGATCTCCGGTAGTCACCCGTGGTTCAGGTTGCTTAGGCGCACGATTATGGTGCACTAAGCCAAAACACGCACCATAATCGCTCATCAGTCCCCGTAATAGACCCGGACCGTACCGAACTCGGGGTGCGCGGACAGGGCCTCTTGCAAGCTGCCCCTGAGGACCTCGGGTTGCGCACCAGGGCGCAGAACGGCCGCCAAGGGCAGGAAGACATCGACCTGAATGACCCCCGACAGATAATGAAGCACGACTCGAGTGCGCTCGGTGGCGGCTGGGATGTGGGACCAGGCGGACGCCAGCCGGGCCAGCGCCTCCGCCCGCAGGGGCAAGGCATCCGTCGGCGGGGCCCGCTCATCGTCCTCGGGGTCGATGTGCACCGTCACGTCGGCGATCTCGTCGATCTCCCGCTTGAGGCGCCGCTCGACCAGCAGGCTGATCATGTGCCCCTCGGACACGCTGACCTGCGGGTCCACCAGGACATGGACGTCGGCGCTCGCCTGGCCGCCATGCAGCCGCGTACGCAGCATATGGATATCCCGAACCCCGCCCACCGAGCCAATGGTGTCGCGCACGGCCGCGAGGCGTTGGGCGTCGAGTCCCGTATCCACCAGCTCGCTCACCGCGGACCACCCCAGCTCCCAGGCGATCTGGAGGATCATGAGCGCGACCACGAAGGCGGCGATGGCGTCGAGATAAGGCAGACCTGCCATGGTGCCGAGGATCCCCACGAAGACGACGACCGACGAGATGGCGTCGGAGCGGTGGTGCCAGGCATTGGCCCGCAAAAGCTCCGAGCGCACCCGTTTGGCGTGGGCGAGGGTCCACCAATAGAGCCATTCCTTGACGGCGATGGAGGCGGCAGCGGCCGACAGGGCGAGCGCGTGCGGCTGGAGGAGCGACTCCGGGGAGAACAGTCGGTGGACCGCGTCCCAACCGATCCCGATGGCGACCGCGGTGAGCAGTAGACCCAACACCAGGGTGGCCACGGACTCGTAGCGGGCATGGCCGTAAGGATGGTCGCTATCGGGCCCCTGGGCCGCGTGCCGGCCAGCGATCAAGACGAGGCCGTCGGAGAGTAGATCGGACACCGAGTGGATGCCGTCCGCGACCAAGGCCTGGGACTGGCCGAGGAAGCCCGCGGCGATCTTGACGGCGCTCAGGACCAGGTTGACCGCCGCACCCACCAGCGCGGTCTTCGATGCCGCGTCGGCGCGCTCCCGCATTGCCGAGTGCAGGGTCTGACTGTGGGTCGGTACGGTCACTGGATGGTCGACTTCCGAAGGCGGGCCGGGGCGGGTCGCGGCCTAGTATATCGCCTCGGCCACGGCGATCCGCCAGGCGAGCGCGTGGTGTCCCCTTGGCCGGAGTCGGTATACTTCCCGGTCTTTGCCAAGGCAATCTAGGGGACCGGCGATGGTCAATGACCAGGTGGACGTAGCGACCTTCCAGGGGCTGATCTTCGCGCTGGAACGATACTGGGCGAACCAGGGATGCGTGGTCGTCCAGCCCCTCGATATGGAGGTCGGCGCCGGTACCTTCCATCCGGCGACCTTCCTGCGCTCGATCGGCCCGGAGCCCTGGCGCAGCGCGTATGTCCAGCCCTCGCGCCGACCCACCGATGGCCGCTATGGGGAGAACCCAAACCGGCTCCAGCATTACTACCAATTCCAGGTCCTACTGAAACCCTCGCCCCTGGACATCCAGGACCTCTACCTGGACTCACTCCGTGGGCTCGGCATCGACCCCCTGGTCCACGACATCCGCTTCGTCGAGGACAACTGGGAGTCGCCCACCCTGGGGGCCTGGGGTCTGGGTTGGGAGGTCTGGCTGAACGGCATGGAGGTCACCCAGTTCACCTATTTCCAACAGGTCGGGGGGCTCGACTGCCGGCCGGTCAGCGGTGAGATCACCTACGGCTTGGAGCGGATCGCCATGTATCTCCAGGGGGTGGAGAGCGTCTATGACCTGGTATGGAGCCAAACCCCCGCGGGACCGGTCACCTATGGGCACGTGTTCCTGCAGAACGAGATCGAGCAGTCCAGGTATAACTTCGAGACCGCGGACGTGGCCGGTCTGTTCGCCCAGTTCGACCATTGCGAGCGGGAGAGCGCCCGACTGATCGAAGAGGGCCTGCCCCTGCCCGCCTACGAGCAGGTGCTCAAGGCATCCCACACCTTCAATCTGCTCGACGCCCGCGGGGCGATCTCCGTGACCGAGCGACAGCGTTTCATCCTCAGGGTGCGCAGCCTTTCCCGCGGCGTGGCGGAGGCCTATTACCGCAGCCGCGAGGCGCTCGGGTTCCCGATGTTGGCCGGTTCTGGAGGCGAAGCGAATGTCACAGGCGCATGAAGATCTGTTGATCGAGATCGGTTGCGAGGAGCTGCCCCCGACCGCCCTGTCCTCCCTCGCGGAGGCCTTCGCAAGCGGGATCGCGGGTGGGTTGGACGAGGATCAGATCGCCCACGGAGAGCTCCAGGGCTATGCGACGCCCCGACGGCTCGCGATCGTCTGTCGAAGCGTGGCGGCCCGTCAGCCGGACCAGGTTCGCACGCGCCGGGGCCCCGCCGTCTCCGCGGCCTGGGATGCCCAGGGCGATCCCACCCGGGCAGCCCTCGGCTTCGCGAAGTCCTGCGGGGTGGAGATCGAGGCCCTCGAACGGGAGACGACCGACAAGGGTGAATGGCTCGTCCACCGCACGACCAGCGCGGGTCAGGAGACGCCTGCCCTGATCCCAGGGATCACGGAGCGCGCGCTCGCCGCGCTGCCGATCCCCAAGCGGATGCGCTGGGGCGACGGGGATGCGGAGTTCGTCCGGCCAGTGCACTGGGTGTGCATGCTGCTCGGAACCCGGCCCATCGCTTGCGCCATCCTCGGGGCGACCTCCGAGACCAGCACCCGCGGACACCGTTTCCATCATCCCGAGGCCATCCCGGTGCCGGCGCCCGACGCCTACGCGAGCACCCTGAGAGAGATCGGCTGGGTCGAGCCCGACTTCGCCCGACGCCGGTCGGTGGTGCGGGAGCAGGTGGCCGCGGCGGCCCAGGCAGAGGGGCTCGAAGCGGACATCGACGCTGCTCTGCTCGATGAGGTCACCGCGCTGGTCGAGTGGCCGAAGGCCCTGCTCGCGCGCTTCGATCCCGGGTTTCTCGAGGTCCCCGCCGAGGTCTTGATCGAGACCATGCGTAGCCACCAGAAGTACTTCCCGGTGCGGGACGCCGAGGGCAGGCTAGCGCCGCGGTTCGTCGCCGTGGCCAATATCGAGAGCCACGACCCTGGGCAGGTCGTCGCCGGCAACGAGCGCGTGATCCGGCCCCGCTTCGCGGACGCGAAATTCTTCTGGGAGCAGGACCTCAAGGCCCCGCTGGAGGCCGCCCTCGAACGCCTGGACGGCGTGGTCTTCCAGGACAAGCTGGGCTCGGTCGGCGACAAGGGCCGGCGCATCGACCGACTCGCCCGATCGATGGCGCGAATGACAGGTGACGACCCTGAGCCTGTCGGGCGTGCCGGGTTGCTCGCCAAGTGCGACCTGGTCAGCACCATGGTCTTCGAGTTCCCCGCGCTCCAGGGTGTGATGGGGCGCTATTACGCCGCGCGAGGGGGAGAGGCTCCCGAGGTGGCCACCGCCATCGAGGAACACTACCTGCCGCGGTTCGCCGGGGATCGGCTCCCCACCGGCCCCTGTGGGCGCCTGGTGGCGCTGGCCGACCGCCTGGATACCCTGGTGGGCGTGTTCGGCGTGGGACTTCGACCGACCGGCACCAAGGACCCCTACGGCCTGCGGCGCTCCGCCATCGCCTTGCTGCGGATACTCATCGAGACCCCGATGGACCTGGACCTTGCAGAGCTCCTGGACGAGGCCGCCGCGGGTTATCCCACCGGGGTGATCGCGGCAGGTACGGCAGGAGACGCGCTCGCCTATGTGCTCGACCGGCTCACCGGTTACTACCAGGATCAGGGCATCGGGGCGGACGTGGTGGAGAGCGTTCTCGCGACCGAGGCGACCAATCCTCACCTCATCGATTTGCGGGTGCGAGCCGTGGCCGAGTTCCGCGGCAGCACGGCCGCAGCTTCACTCTCGGCGGCCAACAAACGGATCCGCAATATCCTGCAGAAGGCGGATGACGGGCCCGAGTCGGGCTCAATCTCGCCGGATCCGGCGCTGTTCCAGGACGCCGCGGAGAAGGACCTCTGGGTGCGGATCTCGGCAGTGGAAGAGATCGTGCGACCGCTGCTCGACGCACGGGATTATCCCGCTGCCTTGACGGCACTCGCCGCCCTGCGCTCCGACGTGGACCGTTTCTTCGACGAGGTGCTGGTGATGGCGGATGACGCCCAGGTGCGGGCGAATCGGCATGCCTTGCTCGGTCGGCTGATCGCACTCTTTCAAGACGTCGCGGACATCTCCAAGCTCCAGCCGGAGGCCGTGTGAGCCAGGCTAGCTTTGCCTCCATGGTCGAGGCGGTCGCCGCCTTCCACCAGAAGCATCGGTTTCGTGAGCGAGGCGGCGAGGAGATGACCTACCGGGTGGCCCTCATGGCAGAGGAGCTGGGTGAGATCTCTGCCTGCGTCACCAAGGGAAAGCCACCGGAGGCCCTAGCGGAAGAGGTCGCGGACCTCCTGATCCTGGTCATCGGGACGGGGATCGCGCGGGACTTCGATCTCGAGGCGGCATTCTGGGACAAGATGGAGGCGCTCGCGGGGCGCGAAGGCCGCATGGTCGATGGCCGAATCCGAGTCTCTCAGTTCCGAGGACAGGACGGTGACTAGCCCCCTGGTGATCCTGGACCGGGACGGCGTCATCAACGAGGACTCGGACGCCTATATCAAGCAACCGGACGAGTGGAGACCCATCCGTGGGAGCATCGAGGCGATCGGTCGTCTCTGCCAGGGCGGCTTCAAGATCGCGGTCGCCACCAATCAGTCAGGGATCGGACGCGGCCTCTTGACCCTATCCGATCTCAACGCCATGCATCGGCGCATGCGCGAGCTGGTCGCGTCTCACGGGGGACAGATCGAGCTGATTGCGTTCTGTCCGCACATCCCGGAGGCCGGTTGCGCCTGCCGCAAGCCGAGACCCGGGATGCTGTTGGAGATCACTTCGCGTCTGGGGATGGAGCCTCGCGGCGTGGCTTTCGTGGGCGACTCCATTGGTGACGTCCGGGCGGCTCGCGCCTGCGGGATGACACCTTGGTTGGTCCAGACCGGGAAGGGCAGCCGGACGCTGGAGGACTCAGACCTGGATCTCGACGAGGTTCCGGTCTTTCCTGATCTCGTCGCGGCGGCGGATGCGCTTCTCCGCGATGTGCACACCCGTTAAGACGTTCAAGGATGCTCTACCTTCGCTCTGTCGTCTTCTTCGCCTATCTGGTCGCTGCCGTCATCGTCTTTGGCCTGCCCGTGGCCGTGTTTGGCTGGTTGCTGCCCTCTCGGGCATCGGCGGGTATGGCACGCGCCTGGGCGCGCACCTGCCTATTCGGGCTCAAGTGGATCTGCGGGCTCCATCATCGGATCGAGGGGCTCGAGCGCATTCCCAAGACCGGAACGATCGTCCTCTGCAAGCATCAGTCCGCGTGGGAGACGATCGCGATCCGGGCCCTGTTTCCCGTGGAGCAGACCTGGGTCCTGAAACGGGAGCTACTCCAGGTGCCGATATTCGGATGGGCCATGTCGGCCCTCGACCCTATCGCCATCGACCGTAGTCAGGGACGTAAAGCGATCCGCCAATTGCTCCAGGAGGGTTCTAAGGCGCTCGCGGCCGGACGTTGGGTCATCGTGTTCCCGGAGGGTACCCGCACGGCCCCCGGCGAACGGCGGGCCTACGGGATCGGTGGCGCACTCCTCGCGGAGAAGACGGGTCGGCCGGTCGTTCCGGTTGCGCACAACGCCGGAGTGTTTTGGCCGCGGCGCAGCCTCCTGAAGCTCCCCGGGACCATCGATCTGGTGATTGGACCCGAGATCACGACCCAGGGGCGACGGGCCGGAGAGATCAACGCTGAGGCCGAGCGGTGGATCGAGGAGACGACTGCGCAACTCCCCCAGTCCACCACAGCCGCGCGAGACCTCGCGCAGCCAACCTCAGACGTCTAGGTTCTCCACGTCGAGCGCGTGGCGCTCGATGAACTCCCTGCGTGGCTCCACGTTGTCCCCCATGAGGGTGGTGAATATCTGATCGGAGGCGACCGCGTCTTCGATGGTCACCCGCAGCAGGCGGCGCGACTCGGGGTTCATGGTCGTGTCCCAGAGCTGATCTGGGTTCATCTCACCCAGTCCCTTGTAACGCTGGATGCTGTAGCCCCGCTGCGCCTCGGAGATCAGCCAGCGGATCCCCTCCCCCAGGTCGCGGAGCTCGATACGCTTCTCCCCGCGCCTCAGGAAGGCACCCTCCCCCAACAGACCCTCGAGCTTGTCCTTGAACTCGACGAGCTTGAGGTAATCGGAGGTATGGAAGAACTCCAGTGAGATGTCGCGGGTCTCGGGGATGCCGTGAACGAGTCGGGTGAGCTTGAGGTGGGGGGCTCGCCCTGCCTGCTCGTCATCGAGCGCGATGGCGTATCTGAGTCCGGCGGCCTGCTTGGCATTGAGACGCAGGGTCAGTTCGTCCAACCAGTTCTTGGCGCGCCCTGGATCGGCCGTGAAGGTGCTCGGATCCATCTGGGGTGAGTGGAGGAGCTCTTCCAGGAAATGGCGATCGTAACGCTGGGCGAGTCGGCGGATGATTGCGGCCACCACCTGTTGGTCGCGTGCAAGTAGCTCCAGGGCGGTGGCAGCCAGAGGCGGGGCATCCGCGCTGACGTGGAGGGCCGCTCCATCCAGGGCGGCTTGCAGGAGCGCAACATCCAGCTCATGGTCGTCGAGGAGGTAATCCTCCTGTTTCCCGCGCTTCACCTTGTAGAGCGGCGGCTGGGCGATGTAGATATGCCCGCGGTCCACGAGCTCTGGCATCTGGCGGTAGAAAAAGGTGAGCAGCAGGGTGCGGATGTGGGCCCCGTCCACGTCCGCATCCGTCATGATGATGATCCGGTGGTAGCGAAGCTTGTCCGGGTCGTACTCGTCGCGACCAATCCCGCAACCCAGGGCGGTGATGAGGGTCCCAACCTCGGCGGACGAAAGCATCTTGTCGAAACGCGCCTTCTCCACGTTGAGGATCTTCCCCTTCAGGGGGAGGATCGCCTGAAAGGCGCGGTCGCGCCCCTGCTTCGCGGAGCCTCCTGCGGAGTCGCCCTCGACCAGGTAGAGCTCGGAGCGGGAGGGGTCCTTTTCCTGGCAGTCCGCGAGCTTTCCAGGCAGCCCGGCCACATCCAGGACGCCCTTCCGTCGGGTCATCTCCCGTGCCTTGCGTGCGGCCTCCCGGGCCCTCGCGGCCTCCAACATCTTCCCGGCGATGGACTTGGCCTCCCCTGGATGCTCTTCCAGGAAGGTATTCACATTATCGACCACCAGGGACTCCACGACCGATTTCACCTCCGAGGAGACGAGCTTGTCCTTGGTTTGGGAGGAGAACTTGGGATCGGGGAGCTTTACAGACAACACGGCTGTGAGTCCCTCGCGGGCATCGTCCCCGATGGCGTGAATCTTCTGAGACTTGTCGAGGCCTTCACGCTCGATATAACCGTTCAGGGTACGGGTCAAACCGGCCCGAAATCCTGCCAGGTGGGTGCCGCCGTCCCTCTGCGGGATGTTGTTGGTGAAGCAGAAGATGGTCTCTTGGAAGCCTTCGTTCCATTGCAGCGCGAGCTCAACGACCACGTCGCTGCGCTCGGCGGAGAAGTAGACGACGCTGGGATGGATCGGAATCTTATTGCGATTCAGATAGTTGACGAACGCCTGTATGCCGCCGCGATACTCGAAGACATCTTCCCTGCCAGAAGCCTCTTCGAGGAGTCGGATGCGTACGCCCGAGTTCAGGAACGAGAGCTCCCGCAATCGCCGCACCAGGATGTCGTAGTGGAACTCCAGGTTGGTGAAGATCGCCGGTGAGGGCGTGAATCGGATCTCGGTCCCTGTCTCGGCGGTCTCTCCGATCTCTCGCAAGGGATAGACGGGCTCGCCGAGATGATACTCCTGCTCGTATTCGTGTCCGTCGCGGTTGATCCGGAGCCAAAGGCGATCCGAGAGTGCGTTGACCACGGACACGCCCACCCCGTGCAGGCCGCCCGACACCTTATAGGAGTTCTGATTGAACTTGCCGCCAGCATGGAGGACCGTGAGGATCACCTCGGCGGCGGATCGCTGCTCCTCTTCGTGAATATCGACAGGGATCCCTCGTCCGTTGTCCGCCACGGACACAGACCCATCCCGGTGGAGTACGACCTTGACCTCGGTGCAATGTCCGGCCAGAGCCTCATCGATCGAGTTGTCGACCACCTCGAAAACCATATGGTGCAAACCCGTCCCATCGTCCGTGTCCCCGATGTACATGCCAGGACGCTTGCGTACCGCGTCGAGACCTCGCAATACCTCGATATTCTTAGAGTCGTAAGTCATGGGCCGAAGGCTTCCTCAGGGGAGGGCGACATCCCGGGGGTGCAGGATCACGGGGGAATGGCGGGAGAACGCGCGGCTGCGCGACCGGCGGATTATACGTCATCGGGGTCGCCCGGGTCGGAGGATGAAGGGTCCGAGGGAGGCGGGCAGGTATATGGCCCTGGAATCTAGCCGGGGCTGGTCCGCGCAGGACGAAAGGCTCTGAACGATCTGGCGCCGAGGACCGCCTTCGGTCGCGGGGGAGGTGCCGCGCAAAACCAGGTCGTGCAGCGAACCGGGGGTGGAACTAGATGCCCTAGCAGACTCGCGAGACGATCCCCTGTTTCACGTGGAACCAAGAACCGAAACCATCACGCCGGGCCGAGCCAACGGGGGGCGCGTCAGAAACCTTCGTCAGCAACAACTGTTGCCTGGTCCCCTCGAGCAATCGACGGACCGCGGACTTGGAAGTCTCGTCCAGATCTGCATCCAGATCATCGATCAACCAGACCGATCCCCGCCCCTCCCTTTCTCGCTCGACCTGGTCAGCAGCAATCTGCAGCAGTGCCACCATGGTCTTCGCCTGACCCCTCGATGCCCGAAACGGGCCTGCCTCTGACCTAACGACGAAGTCCGCTCGAATCGGCCCAGCCCGCGTGTAGCCGCAACTCCGATCCGCCGGGAGTCCTTCCCGGAGCGCACCTGCCAACGGAGTGTCTTTGGCCCATCCCGGTCGAAGCTCCAACCGAAGTCCGGAGAACATCCCGCAGGACGTGGAGAGCCGCCGAAAGGCTTGGCCCCACTCCTCCAAGAAGCGCTGTCGGTAGGCGGTCAATTCTTGCCCAGATTCGGCTAAAACACCGTCCCAGACCGCTGGCCCCGACCCGCCCTCCCTGAGCCACGCGTTTCTCTGCCATTGGGCGCGCCTGAACCTCTCCAGGACCCGAGCGTAGCCCGGTTCCACGTGGAACAGATTCCAATCCAAGAAACGCCGTCTCAGCCCAGGTTCGCCGTCCAAGAGGATCTGACTGTTCTCGCCAATCAATCGGACCCTCAACCCCACATCGGGTCCGTTGATCAGCTCGGACGTGCCCCACCGCCGGACAACCTCCGACCCCAGCCGTCGATAGGTGAGGGTTTGCGGGGCGCCCGTCTGGTCGACGCCCTCGACCTCCACCTGGGTCCCAGACTCCCCTTCCGTTGTCACGGGCCCCGCCTTCCGCGACCGAAAGGTCCGCCCTCTCGCCGCAAGGTAGATCCCTTCCAGGATGGAAGTCTTGCCCGCCCCGTTCAGCCCCGTAATCAGCACGTTTCCCGAGGGTAATTCCAGCTCGGTGTGTCTGATGTTTCGCAGCCCTCGTACCTTGAGGTGCGTGATCGTCCCCATCCGCCCCATGACGAACGGTCACAAGCGCATTGGCATCACCACGAAGGTCTCGTCCCCGCAGTCTGCTCCCCGCCACACGGAGCTACTGTTTCCGTCCTGAAACGAGACCTCCACCGAATCCCGGTCCACGACACCCAACACGTCGCTGAGATAGGCCACGTTGAAGCCGATCGTCGTGGGCTCCCCGTCGAAATCGAGCTCGATCTCCTCGACCGCCTCTTCCTGCTCGGGATTGTGTGCCTGCAACTGGAGTGTTCCCGACTCGAAGGTCAACCGCACCCCCCGATACTTCTCGTTCGACAACACGGCCGTCCGAGACAAGGCGCCCTTCAATGCATCCCGTCCGACCAGCGCCCGCTTGCCTAGCCCGATGGGGATCACACGCTCGTACTCGGGATAGCGTCCGTCCACCAGCTTCGAGGTGGTCACCGTGCCGCCCGCCGTGAACCGGATGGTCTTCTCACCTACCAGGATCTCGAGCGGGCCCTCGCCGCTCCCCAGATGTCGCCGAAGCTCGGTCACCGTCTTGTGGGGGATGATCACACCCCGGGCGCCGTCGCGTCCCCAATCAGATTCCGTCTCGAATTTGGCCAAGCGATGCCCGTCGGTCGCTACCGAACGCAGCAAGTCGCCCCCGAACTCGAGATACACCCCATTGAGGTAGTACCTCACATCCTGCTGGGCCATGGCGAAGGCGGTCTTGTCCAGAACCCGCTTGAAGATCCCCTCCTCGATCTCGAATCGTTCGGCCTCCTCATCCGCCGACAGGGTCGGAAAATCGCTCGCGGGCAAGGTCCCCAAGACGAAACGCCCTCGTCCTGCAGTGACCACGCAGCGATCACCCGTGACCTTCAGCCGGACATCTGTCGAGTCCGGCAGGTTGCGCATGATGTCGAGGACCTTCCGGCCTGACACCGTGGTGTCACCTTCGCTCACCACCTCCGCGTCGCAACGACCCCGGGTCTCCACCTCGAGGTCCGTGCCGATACACACCAAGCCGTCAGCGTCCGCCCGCAGCATAAGGTTTCCGAGGATCGGCAAGGTCTGACGACGCTCGACTACCCCCACGCCTCGACTCAAGAGTGGCAGCAGCCGTTCACGGTTGATCAGGACCTCCATCGCTCTACCTCTTAATTCAGGTCTTTCTTAAAACTTGTTAGAACAATAATGCCTGTGCATATCTGGATACCCGAGATTTCCGAAACCTTCCCAGACCGTTAGGGCATATCTGCTGGCATCCCGCCACGCGGATAACCTGTGGATAACCCGTGCACAGCCAGAAGCCGTAAACGACCCACAGGTTATCCACAGCTACGAGGTCAGGGTTCTCAACAGGTTTCGGTAGTCTTCTTCAACCGTCTCGTCGGTTGCCCTCAGGGCCTTGATCTTGCGGGTGGCATGGAGGACCGTCGTATGGTCGCGACCGCCGAAGGCGTTCCCGATCTCTGGCAGACTCTTCTTCGTCAGCTCTTTGGCCAGCGCCATGGCGATCTGCCTGGGTCTGGCGATGGAACGGCTGCGTTTCGGTGACAACAGATCCGATGTCCGAAGCTTGTAGTACTCGGCGACGGTGCGCTGGATGTTGTCGATGCTCACCTGCTTCGCCTGAGCCGCGAGCATGTCTCGCAACGCCTCCTTGGCGAACTCGAGCGTGATCGGCCGCCCGGTGAACTCCGCGTTCGCCGAAACCCGGCGCAAGGCGCCCTCGAGTTCGCGGATGTTCGAGCGAATCTGCCGACCGATGAAGAACCCCACGTCCTCGGGGAGGGACAGCCCGAGCTGGCTTGCCTTGCTGTGCAGGATGGCCACGCGCGTCTCCAGGTCCGGCGGATCGATGGATACGGTCAGCCCCCAGCCGAAACGCGAGCGCAGGCGTTCCTCGAGACCCACCACCTCCTTGGGGAAGCGGTCACTGGACAGCACGATCTGCTGCCGCGACTCGAACAAGGCATTGAAGGTGTGGAAGAACTCCTCTTGGGAACGATCCTTGCCCGCGAAGAACTGGACGTCATCGATCAACAGAGCGTTGACCGAGCGGTAGGTCGCCTTGAAGTCATCCATCTTATTGTGCTGCAGGGCCCGGATCATCTCGGCGACGAAGCGCTCGGAGTGCAGATACAGCACCCGTGCACCGGGGTTGAGATCCAGCACCATATTGCCGACGGCGTGCATGAGATGGGTCTTGCCCAGCCCCACACCCCCATAGACGAACAACGGGTTATACGCGGTTCCGGGATGCTGACCAATCTGCAGGGAGGCGGCCCGTGCGACCTGGTTCGACTTGCCTTCCACGAAGGTGTCGAACTTGAACTCGGGGTTGAGATTCGCCGCCGCGCGGCGGGCGCGCTCGTCGATCCCGACCCCGATTCGGGGCATGGATGGAACGCGTCCCGTCGGACGGTCTAGCTCTCCCACCTCGAAGCTCACCACGGCGATGTCGCCCCCTGATAGCGCAGAGCACACCTCGGCGATCCTCTGCTCGTAGTGCTCTCGCGCCCAATCCTGGACGAACTTGTTGGGGGCGAAGAGTCGTAGCATCCCCTCGTCGAGCCGGGCCTGGAGGGGCAGGATCCAGGTGTTGAACTCGGCGCTCGTGAGATCGGACCGCAAGCGAGACACACACTGGCTCCACAATTCCACGGTCTGCCCTCACAAGTGACCCTGGGACCCGCGCGCCGGACGGCACGCGAGTAACTCCCGAGGCCATAGAGTCTAGTCCCAGGGGTGGCCAGTTATCCACAGCCATTTTCCGCCGAACCGGAGGTTAAGGTTGACGTAACCCTAGAAACTCATTATCTTTCCGCGCCTTCGCTCGCGGCATTCGCACGTCGCCCGAGCCGTCCACCGAACTAACCGAGCCCGACATGAAACGTACATTCCAGCCGAGCCGCCTGAAGCGCGCTCGTACCCACGGCTTCCGCGCCCGCAACGCGACCCGCAACGGTCGTAAGGTCCTCAAGGCCCGGCGAGCCAAGGGTCGTCTGCGTCTCATCCCTTGAGCCGACGCCCCGAGCGGCAGCGCGGGCAGCGGACATCGATGCCCCCTGCACCTGGGCCTCGGGATTCGGCAGATCGCGCAGGATCGCCGAGCCCTGGGCCTTCAGACGTGTCTTCGCCGAAAACCATCGATTTGCTGCTGGCGGCTTCCTGATCCTGGTCCGCCCGGGTCCCACGCCGCACGCCCGCCTGGGGCTAGCCATATCGCGACGCTGCGCACGGCGCGCGGTCGAGCGGAACCGCCTCAAACGCGTTGCCAGGGAGAGCTTCAGATCCGTCGCCGCCGGTTTGCCCGCCCTCGATATCGTGATCCTGTGCGGGCGAGGCACGAAATCGCCCCGAGCCGACCGGCTCCGTGACGTACTTGCTGATGCGTGGAAGCAGATCGGGAGTATGCCGTGGCAAAGTTGTTCATCGCCCTGATCCGTGCCTACCAGTATCTGATCAGTCCGCTTCTCGGCCCCCACTGCCGCTTCTATCCGTCGTGCTCCCACTATGCGGTGGAGGCCCTCCAGCGGCACGGGATCTTGCGAGGCGGCTACCTGAGCCTGCGTCGCCTGTCCCGCTGTCACCCCTGGCATCCAGGCGGTATCGATCCCGTTCCGGAGAAGCGCGTCTCCGGTTGACCCGCCGTCCCGATCCGCGCCAAGACCCAACCCCTTCCCAGAGGCCGCATGGATACCCTTAGACTGGTCCTTGTCTTCTCGCTCGCCCTGGTGCTCCTCCTGATCTACCAGGCCTGGATGGAAGACTACGGGCAGCCAGCCATCGCCCAACAGCAACAGGGCACGAGCGAGCCGAGCAGCTCCCAGGCGCAGGCCCCGGCGACCTCGGCGGCGGTGCCTCAGGTGCCCGTCCCACGGCAGCCGCGACCCCGGGCCTGCCGGGGGCGACGGGTTCGCCCGTGTCGCCCTCCGATGGGCCCATCACCGTCGAGACAGATGTCCTGCGGGCGGAGATTTCCCGCCGAGGTGGCACCATCGAAAGCCTCTGGCTGCTCGACTATTCCGTGACCGCGGAACGGCCCGAGGACAAGCTCAGGCTTCTGAAACCCCAGTCGCCCAACCTCTTCGTGGCCCAATCGGGGCTGATCGGTGCAATCCCCGAATCACTTCCAACCCATGAGGCGTTGTTTGAGGGCAGCCAAGTCGCCTACCGGCTCGAACCCGACGACGACGAGCTCGTCGTCGAGCTGTCCTGGCGTGGCCCCGATGGCCTGGAGGTCAAGAAACGCTATCGATTCAAGCGCGGGAGCTATCTCATCGAGTTGACCCAGGAGGTCGTCAACAGCGGGGCGGAGCCGGTGGTCGCGCGGGATTACGTCCAGCTCCAGCGCACGGAGCTCATCGATCCGAATCAGAGCCAGTTCGTCTATACCTACACGGGCGGTGTCTACTTCACCCCGGAGGACAAATACAAGAAGGTGTCCTTCGACGACATGGAGTCGCGGAAGCTCGATCGGCCCGTCGTCGACGGCTGGATCGCCATGATCCAGCACTACTTCCTGGGTGCCTGGGTGCCGCCGCGTGGGGTCGAGGAGACCTTCTACACCAACGTCCTGGACGGCTCCCGGTACATCATCGGGAAGTACTCGCCCGCGCTGACCATTGCGCCGGGGACGGCGCACCAATTCGAGAACCAGCTCTTCGTCGGTCCCAAGCTCCAGGAGACCCTAGCCGAGATCGCACCTGGGCTTGATCTCACCGTCGACTACGGTTGGCTGACCATCATCGCCCAGCCCATCCACTGGCTGCTGGCGAAGATCCACTCGGTCGTCGGCAACTGGGGATGGTCCATCATCGTCCTGACCATCCTGATCAAGCTGGCCTTCTACAAGCTCTCGGAGACCAGCTACAAGTCCATGGCCAACATGCGGCAGCTGACGCCGCGGCTCCAGGCCCTGAAGGACAGGTATGGCGACGACAAGGAGCGTCTCAACCAGGCCATGATGGAGCTCTACAAGACCGAGAAGATCAACCCCCTGGGCGGCTGTCTGCCGATCCTGGTCCAGATCCCCGTGTTCATCGCCCTGTACTGGGTGCTCCTCGAGAGCGTCGAGATGCGGCACGCGCCCTGGATCCTGTGGATCAACAACCTCTCGGCACCAGACCCCTTTTTCATCCTGCCCCTGGTGATGGGCGTGTCGATGTTCATCCAGCAGAAGCTGAACCCGGCACCGCCCGATCCCATGCAGGCGAAGATCATGATGAGCCTGCCGTTCGTCTTCACCGTGTTCTTCGCCTTCTTCCCGGCAGGCCTGGTGCTCTATTGGACGGTCAACAACATCTTGTCCATTCTCCAGCAGTGGCACATCACCCGTAACATCGAGAAGGCCGCCGAGAAGAAGAAACGCTGACCT
The DNA here is from genome assembly GCA_963714915.1 of uncultured Gammaproteobacteria bacterium. Classification (GTDB taxonomy): domain Bacteria; phylum Pseudomonadota; class Gammaproteobacteria; order Chromatiales; family Chromatiaceae; genus Thiodictyon. Next base: position 81,727 of record CAVQQM010000001.1, on the reverse strand, counting down.
CGGCGCTTGCGCTTCGTCTTACGGATGCGCCGGCCTGTTCAAGGCCGGCAATCCCCTAACCGCGGACGGCGTGGGAGCCCACGCCTTCGAATCGCGGGCTGACTCGAAGCCAGACCGGTATTCAGCGCCCATCTCCCCCGGCAGGGGCTGTGACCATTAGTGACAGACACCATCGCAGCCATTGCCACCCCGCCCGGCATCGGCGGCGTCGGCATCCTCAGGATCAGCGGACCGGATGCGCCACGGATCGCCGCGGCCATCTGTGGCCCGATGCCACGGCCCAGGATTGCGTCCCACCGCGCCTTTCGCGACGCGTCCGGCGCCGCCATCGACGAGGGTCTCGCGCTCTTCTTCCCCGCGCCGCGCTCCTTCACCGGTGAGGACGTCCTAGAGCTCCAGGGTCACGGCGGACCCGTGGTGCTGGATCTACTCTTGGCCCGAGCACTCGCTTTGGGTGCCCGATTGGCCCGCCCGGGAGAGTTCACCGAGCGCGCCTTCATCAACGGCAAGCTGGATCTGACCCAGGCCGAGGCGGTCGCCGACCTCATCGAGGCCTCCACCGCCCGCGGGGCCCGCCTGGCGGTTCGTAGCCTCCAGGGGGCTTTCTCCCGGCGCATCGAGGCCCTGGTCGAGGGCTTGACCCACACCCGCACCCGTCTCGAGGCCAGCCTCGATTTCCCCGACGACGAGCTGGATATGGACTCGTCCGCCATCGCCGCCGCGGAGATCCGCCACCTGATCGAGCAGGCGCGCGCCATCTTGGTGGAGGCCCAGCGGGGAGAACGGATACGCACCGGGATGGTGATCGCCATCGCGGGCCCGCCCAACGCGGGAAAATCCAGCCTGCTCAATGCACTGGGTCAACTCGACGCGGCCATTGTCACCCCGGTCCCAGGCACCACCCGCGACCTGCTCAAGGTCGACATCCAGATCGACGGCCTGCCACTGTGCCTGGTCGACATGGCCGGCATCCGTGCGAGCGACGATCCGGTCGAGAGCGAGGGGATCCGCCGGGCACGCGAGCAGCTGGGGCGCTCCGATCGCATCCTGTGGGTCTATGACGCCACGCGCGGGATCGACCCGGGGGCCTTGAGCGAGCTGCCGCCCGCGATCCCCCTCACCCTGGTGTGCAACAAGATCGACCTCTTGGGGCCGCTGCCCGCGCCGGCGCCCAACCAGGCGCCCGATGACCCTGAAACCCTGCACATCTCCGCGCTCACTGGCACCGGTCTCGGTCTCTTGCGCGATCACCTCAAGGCCGCCGCGGGCATCGGAGGGCCGGAGGAGGGAGGATTCATCGCCCGTCGGCGGCACCTCGACGCCCTGGAGCGGGCGCTGCCCCTGCTCGAACAGGCCGCTCGATCGGCCCAAGACAAGGCCACCCCGGAGTTGGCAGCGGCCGACCTATACAGCGCTCAGCGGGTCTTGGGCGAGATCACCGGCGTCGTGACCCCCGACGACCTGCTTGGGCGGGTGTTCTCGACCTTCTGTATCGGGAAGTGACTTCCCTCGGCAGATACCCCAGATGGTCGGCCTGTCGCACGCCACCCGCCGGATCGTCCCGGGCGCACCTGGGCGAGTGCGGTCTCCAGCTCCCTTTGCAGCCCGGCGTCGGGATCTGGCGCATAGCGGGCTCGAGCGTACAAGGCCAGGAAATGGGTCACCTGAGGCGCGAGGTCGGGACGAGCTGAGACCAGCCGCCGCCCATAATCGAGCGGACCCTCGCTCGCCCGACGCGGCAACCCGCGGCGCTCCAGGCGACGGCAGAATCGTCGGTAGCAGACCTCCGTCGCAGAGAGTCTCTCCCGTGATCCGCGGGTGAGTCCCACGACCACCAGGGCCAGCACCAACCCGGCGGACGAGACCATGAGGAGGGCGAGCCCGATCTCTCCGAAGTCCCCGAGGCCCAGGCGCTGCATCAACGAACGTTGGTCCTCGTCGGAATAGTCGAGCACCCACTGCTGCCAGGCGGCCTGGACGGAGTCAGCCAGAAGCCGCCCCTGTTGCACCATCCCGAGCCAACCGCCCCCCACCTCCAGGTTGAAGCGAACCGAGGTGGCGGGACCGAGGATGCGTGAGGCGCTGCGACGGTCGACCCGGCCCGGATCGACCGCGGCAGTGGGATCGACCCGGGTCCAACCACGCCCGGGGATCAGGACTTCGGTCCAGGCGTGGGCGTCGGACTGCCAGACCACATGATGGCCTCCGATCCGGTTCAGCTCGCCGCCGAGATAGCCAAGGACCACCCGCGAGGGGATGCCCGCGATCCGCATGAGCACCGCGAAGCTGCTGGCATAGTGCTCGCAGAAACCGGCCCGGGTCTCGAACAGGAACTCGTCCACCGGGTTCGCCCCCAGCCTGGGCGGCAGCAAGGTGTAGTGGAAGGCCTCCCGGTTGAAGTGCTCCATCGCGGCCTGGACCACCCCCCAGTCATCCTCCGATCGGGACCGCCAGCCCTCCGCCAGGCCCCGCATGCGCGAGGTCACGTTGGGTGGCAGCACCAGCCCGAGGCGCCGCTGAGCGTCGGGCGTCGGGCCGGTCCTGTAATCGAGCGCGGAGCGGATGCGGAAACGACGCGCGCTGGAGATGGGTGCCTTGGCCAGGAGCTGGAGGTCGGGGCCGCGGCTGAGGTCGTTGGGGAAAGCGACCGGGACATCGAGGGCGAAGACCCAGGGCTTGCCCGAGGCCTCGAGGGTCACCTCGTAGTCCACGAAATCGGCGGCTTGGCTGAGCCCTGCACCGGAGTCCGCCCGCGTGTCGAGTCCCTGGCTCCAACCCCGTTCCGCCGGGATCCAGAGGACCAGACCGCGCCAGTACATCTGCTCCGTCGGGGGCGCGCTGCCCTCGAACCGGACCCGGAAGGCGAGCTCCCCGTTCACCACCAGCTCGCTGATGGAGCCGAGCTCCAGGCGATCACTCATCCCCACCAGTCCCCGATCCGAGTCGATCCCGAGGTTCCAGAGGGGCGCGCTCAGGCGTGGGAACAACAGGAAGAGCACCAGGGTCAGGGGCAAGGCCTGGAGCGCGAGCCCCCCGGCGACCCGTGCGCTGCGCCGCCAGGACGGCGTGCCCATACCGCCGCCGAGATCGACGAGCAGGGTGGCCGCGCCCAGGCTGACCAGGGAGAGATAAACCGCCCGGCCGATGGACTCGTCGAACAAGAACTGCACCACCACCAGGAAGCCGACGAGGATCGCCGTCAGTCGCACCTCCCGGATGGTCTTGGTCTCCGAGAGCTTCAGCGCCAGCATCACGCTGAACAGCGCCGTCCCGCCCATGAGGCCGGTGACCCCTTGATAGGTCATCAGGCACAGGGCGATCCCGACCACGGCAAGCACCACCAGGCTGACCCGCCCGGGGCGGGCGCCGGGCCATCGCAGGGAGGCGGTCCTGAGCAGCAGCAGGAGCAACACCAGCGCGGTGATCCGCCAGTCCAGGTGCCAGACCAGGGGCAGGTAGCCCACCGCGACCAGCAGGGTCGCCGCGCCCAACTGACGGCCCTCGGGGGGGAGTCGGCCGGCCTCACGGTCCCGATCAGCCATGGGCGTACAGGGCGAGGGCGGACAGGCAGCGGTGCGCCTGAGGTTGGCCCCGAGCGGGGCTGATCTCGCTGCCCGGCAGGCGCAGTCCGAACCGCAGTCCAGCCGCGCTGAGGTCGACCACCTGGCGGGCCAGCACCCGGATCCGCGACTCCGCGTCCCGCCCTGGGAGCTGCCACCAGTCGAGCCAGACCTCGGCCCCGTCCGATCCCCCGAATTCCTTGGTCACCAGGCCGCGCTCTCGCGCCCAGGCCTTCCAGTCGAGGTGGCGCGGTGGGTCCCCCGCCCGATAGCCCCTGGTCCCGAGGAAGTCCTCGTTGCCCTCCCGCCCGGCGCTCGCGGGCTGGCCGAGATCCCCGCCCTCGCCGGTTGGGGCGGGCGCGCTCGCTGCCGGGCGCGGGTAGACCAGGACCGCGGCATCACTGCGGGCGAGACACCAGGCCCGGAACAGTCCCATGGGATAACGGGTCTCCACCTGGACCTCCAGCACGGGCTGGAGCCCGCGCCGGGAGGTCGCCACGCTCAGGGTGACGGCCTTGTGATCGCGCGCCGGCACCGACGCGGCACCCGACCAGGCCCCGCCCGCTGTCACCGCGAGGTCGTGGCGCGCCCCCCGCCGGGGGTTGTCGAGGACCACCTCCAGCGCAGCGGGATCCCCCGCGAAGACCGGCTCCCCGGGCCGTGCCCGCACCGCCAGTCCCAGCAGGTTGAACCAACAGTGGTGCATCGCGACCAGGCCGACGGATGCCCCGAAGAAGGTGAACAAGAGCCCGAGGTTGTTCTGATAGTTGAGCGAGCCGATGAGGGTGGCCAGGGTGACCAGCCCGTAGGTGATGCCGGTGCCCGTGGGCAGGATGTAGATCTCACGCGGGCGCACCCGCGCCATGCCGTCGGGACCCATGGGGCTGCGGCGCAACATCCCGCGGAAACGACTCTCCGCCCAGGCGGACACCCGGGTCCGCAACCCGGAGGGCATGATCAGGTCACCGGGACGGCGTCGAGAATGGCCGCGCTCACCTCGTCCTGGGCGAGCCGTCCGCCGCCGTCCCCGGGTGCCAGGCGGTGCGGCACGCAGGCCCCGAGCACCGCCTGCACATCCTCGGGCAGCACATAGGTGCGTCCAGCGAGGAGGGCCCAGGCCTTCGCGGCCCGTAGCATCCCCACACCCGCGCGCGGCGAGAGCCCGTGCAGGAAACGCTCGCAGCGTCGGGTGAACTGAAGGATCGCGTGGCAATAATCGATCACCGGCTCGGAGGCGTGCACCTCCCCCACCAGACGCTGAAGGCGCATCAGGTCGGCGGGACCCAGCACCGGGGCCTGGCGCTCGACCATCTCACGGCGGTCGTCGCCGGCCAGCAGGACCTTCTCCTGGGCGCTGGGCGGATATCCGAGGCGTATGCGCATCAGGAAGCGATCGAGCTGGGACTCTGGGAGAGGAAAGGTACCGATCTGGTGGGTCGGGTTTTGGGTGGCGATCACGAAAAACGGCTCGGGCAGCGGGCGCGTCTCCCCCTCGACCGTCACCTGATGTTCCTCCATGGCCTCGAGCAAGGCACTTTGCGCCTTGGGTGTCGCTCGGTTGATCTCATCCGCCAGGACCAGCTGCGCGAAGACGGGTCCGGGATGGAAGCGGAAGGACTCCGCCCCCCGGTCGTAGACGGACACCCCGACCACGTCCGCCGGCAAGAGGTCGCTAGTGAACTGGATGCGGGAGAAGTTCAGACCCAGCAGGCGCGCGAGAAGGTGGGCGAGCGTGGTCTTGCCCATCCCGGGGAGGTCCTCGATGAGCAGGTGCCCGCGGGCGAGCAGACAGGCAAAGGCCAGCCGAAGCTCCTGCTCCTTGCCGAGGATGACCGCGGAGGCCGCCGCTAGAACCGCCTCGAGCAGGTCGGCCCGAGCGCTGGCAGGGGGCCTGGTGTATCCGTCTCTCATGCTCGAAACGCTCGGTATTCCAGTGGGTTGTGCAGGACTAGCTGGGTTAGAATGGGGCGGATGTCAACCCGCGAGCCCATCCATGTCCGCCAGCGCCCCCTATGACGTGATCATTGTCGGCGGCGGCCACGCCGGAACCGAGGCCGCCCTCGCGGCAGCCCGGGCCGGGGCGCGCACCCTGCTGCTCACCCAGAACATCGAGACCCTGGGCCAGATGAGCTGCAATCCCGCCATCGGTGGGATCGGCAAGGGGCACCTGGTCAAGGAGATCGATGCCCTGGGCGGGATCATGGCCCGCGCGGCCGACCGGGCTGGGATCCAGTTCCGTATCCTCAACGCCAGCAAGGGACCGGCGGTTCGGGCGACCCGCGCCCAGGCGGATCGAGCCCTCTACAAGGCGGCGATCCGCACCGCACTGGAGCACCAGCCCAATCTGTCACTTTTCCAACAGCCGGTTGATGATCTGCTGCTCGATTCCGCCGATGGCGTCCCCCGGGTCACCGGGGTGCGCACCCAGACCGGGCTAAGCTTCACCGCCCGGGCGGTGGTCCTGACCGTCGGCACCTTCCTCGGCGGGCGCATCCACGTGGGCCTCACCAACTATGAGGGCGGCCGGGCGGGCGATCCACCATCCAACGCCCTGGCCAAGCGCCTGCGCGAGCTCCCCTTCCGGGTCGAGCGTCTGAAGACCGGCACCCCCCCACGCATCGATGGACGCACCATCGACTACAGCCGTCTGACCGAGCAGCCCGGGGACACCCCGCCACCGGTATTTTCCTACCTGGGCACGGCCAGCGATCATCCGCCCCAGGTGAGCTGCCACATCGCCCGCACCAATGCCCGCACCCATGCCCTGATCCGCGAGGGGCTCTCGCGCTCGCCACTCTATGCCGGGGTGATCGAGGGCATCGGCCCGCGCTACTGTCCGTCCATCGAGGACAAGATCGTGCGCTTCGCCGACAAGGCGAGCCATCAGATCTTCGTCGAGCCCGAGGGGCTCCACACCACCGAGGTCTACCCCAACGGGATCTCCACCAGCCTGCCCTACGACGTCCAGCTCGAGCTGGTGCGCTCCATCGAGGGATTCGAGCAAGCCCACATCACCCGCCCCGGATACGCCATCGAATACGACTTCTTCGATCCGCGCGACCTGCGTGCGAGCCTCGAGACCCGGCACATCCAGGGACTCTTCCTCGCCGGCCAGATCAACGGCACCACGGGCTACGAGGAGGCCGCCGCCCAGGGCCTGCTGGCCGGGATCAATGCGGCCCTCGCCGCACGCGATCGCGAACCCTGGAGCCCGCGCCGCGACCAGGCCTATCTCGGCGTGCTGGTGGACGACCTGATCACCCAGGGCACCAACGAGCCCTACCGCATGTTCACCAGCCGAGCGGAGTACCGGCTGTTGCTGCGCGAGGACAATGCCGATCTGAGACTCACCGAGATTGGCCGCGGACTCGGCCTGGTGGACGAGGCGCGCTGGCGCGCCTTCGACACCAAGCGCGAGGCGATCGAACGGGAGCGCCAGCGCCTACGCGAGACCTGGGTGCGCCCCGAGCGTGTCGACCAGGGTCTCGCCACCGAGCTGCTGGGCGAGCCCTTGCGCCGTGAGGCCCGGGCCAGCGAGCTGCTCGCCCGGCCGAACCTGACCTACGGGGCCCTGATGCGACTCACGGGCGAGCCGCCCGAGGTCCTGCCCGCCGCCGTCACCGAGCAGGTCGAGATCCAGGCCCGTTACGACGGCTACATCCAGCGCCAGAGCGCCGAGGTCGCTCGCCATCGCGACGAGGAGGCCCGGGTCCTACCCGACGACTTCGACTTCGAGAACGTGCGCGGACTGTCGGGGGAGGTGCGCGAGAAGCTTTGCCGCAGCCGGCCTGGCACCCTGGGTCAGGCGGCCCGCATCCCCGGGGTCACGCCGGCCGCCGTGTCGCTCCTCCTGATCCATCTCAAGCGGCGTTCCGCGTGACTGCGGAGGGCGCCGGGGACGGGCGCGCGGTCCGTCTGGGGCAGGGGGCGCAACTGCTCGGGGTGCCCCTGAGCGCGCGCCAGCGCGCCCGTCTGATCGCCCTGGTCGACCTGCTCGAGCACTGGAATCGCGCCTTCAACCTCACCGCCGTGCGCGACCCCGAGGCGATGATCGCCCAGCATCTGCTCGACAGCCTGGCGGTCGCGCCCTACCTCGCTGGGGAGTCGGTCCTCGACCTCGGCACCGGTCCCGGTCTGCCAGGCTTGCCCCTCGCCATCGTCCAGCCCGAGCGCCGCTTCTGGCTGCTGGATGCCAACGGCAAAAAGATCCGCTTCGTGCGCCAGGCGGTCGCCGAGCTCGAGCTCGAGAACGTCGAGCCCGTCCAGGCGCGCATGGAGTCGTACCGGCCGGAGGTAAATTTCAGTACCATTGTCGCCCGTGCCCTGGCGTCGGTGGCCGAGATCCACGCATCGGCCTCCCAGTTGTTGGCCAGCCCGGGCAGGCTCCTGCTGATGAAGGGGCGCTATCCGGCCGAGGAGCTGGCCGACCCGGCGCTCGCTGGCCTCCCGCTCACCGTTCACCCCCTTCAGGTGCCCTTCCTCGCGAGCGAGCGCCATCTGGTCGAGATCCGACGAGGGTAGCCGATTCATGGCCAAGATCATCGCCGTCGCCAACCAGAAGGGCGGGGTCGGCAAGACCACCACCGCGGTGAACCTCGCCGCCTCCCTGGCCTCCATGCGCCGGCGGGTCCTGCTCGTGGACATGGATCCCCAGGGCAATGCCACCATGGGCTGCGGGGTGGACAAGCACGCCGTCGAGCGCTCGACCTGCGACCTGCTGCTGGCCGACCTGCCTGTCTCGGATTGCGCCCAAACGGTGAGCGAGCCCGCCCCCGGGTTCCATCTGCTGCCCGCCAACGGCGACCTCACCGCCGCCGAGGTGGGCCTGTTCGATTCGCCCGATCGGGAGCGCCGACTCGCGAAGGTCCTGGCCCCAGTGGCAGGCGACTACGAGCTGATCATCATCGACTGTCCGCCGTCGCTGAACATGCTCACGGTCAACGCCCTGGTGGCGGCGGACGGGGTCCTGATCCCGATCCAGTGCGAGTACTACGCGCTGGAGGGGTTGTCCGCCCTGATCGACACCATCGAGCAGATCCGCGGATCGCGCAACGCCGCCCTGCGCATCGAGGGCATCCTGCGCACCATGCACGACCCGCGCAACAATCTCGCCAACCAGGTCTCGACCCAGCTGGTCGTCCACTTCACCGACCAGGTCTACCGAACCATCATCCCGCGCAACGTGCGCCTGGCCGAGGCGCCGAGTCATGGGCTCCCGGTGTTGCTGTACGATCCTGGCTCCAAGGGCGCGGTGGCCTATCTCGCCCTGGCGAGCGAGGTCCTGCGCCGCAACGACCGTCGCGCCAACGCCGCCTGACGCCCGCGACCCGGAAACTCCCAAGCGATGGACGAAACCAACAAGGTCCCACCCAAGAAGCGCGGTCTCGGCCGCGGACTCGACGCCCTCCTCGGCGGTGCACGTACGCCGATGGGGACGACCACTGAGGGCGACCTCGATGTCCCGCCGCTCGACGGGGTGGTCGCCGAGCAGGTCACCCGCCTGCCGGTGGAGCACATCCAGCGCGGCCGCTACCAGCCCAGACGCGACTTCGACCCCGATGCGTTGCGCGAGCTGGCGGACTCCATCGCCGCCCAGGGGGTGATCCAGCCCATCGTGGTGCGGCCCATCGCCCCCGACCGTTACGAGATCGTCGCCGGCGAGCGGCGCTGGCGGGCGAGCCAGCAGGCGGGTCTGGCGGAGATCCCGGTCGTGGTCCGCGAGGTGGACGAGCGCAGCGCCATGGCCATCGGCCTGATCGAGAACATCCAGCGCGCCGACCTCAACCCGCTCGAGGAGGCCGGCGCCCTCGAGCGTCTGCTCAACGAGTTCGAGCTGACCCATCAACAGGTCGCCGAGGCGGTGGGCAAGTCCCGCACCACGGTGACCAACCTGCTGCGCCTCCTGGAGCTCGAGCCGGAGGTCAAGGCCATGGTCGAGCAGTCGCGGCTCGAGATGGGGCACGCGCGCGCACTCCTCGGTCTCAAGGGCCCCGCCCAGTCGGAGGCGGCGCGACGCGTCGTGGCGGCCGGGCTGTCCGTGCGCGAGACCGAGCGCCTGGTGCGGCGGCTCCAGCAGCTCGACCAGGTGTCCGTTCCGACCCAGTCCAAGCCCGCGCCCGACCCCGACGTGCGGCGCCTGCAGGACGACCTCGCCGAGCGCCTCGGCGCGCGGGTGGAGATCCAGCAAGGCCAGCGTGGTGCCGGCAAGCTGGTGATCGCCTACAACAGCCTCAACGAGCTCGACGGTATCCTGGCCCATATCCGCTGAGACGGAACTCCAGGGCCACCAGGTCCCGCCCTGCCGGATCCAATGGTTTGCGACCCCTCGGGGTCTCGGGGAGCCAATCTTTCACATTGGTCTTATGCCGCTATCGAAAGGTTTGGGTTGCGTTGACCCTCTATAAGTGAACCCATATACTGCGCGTCCGGCTAGGGGAGCACCCTCCAAGCGAAGACCCTCGATGCAGCAGGCGGATGCCGCGCAGGCCAAGCGATACCTGACGATCCAGGCGATCCTAGGCGCTGCGACTGTGATCATCGCCTTGCCCTTCGGAGGCCCCGTCGCACTGTCGGCCTTGATCGGCGCCGGCGCCTGCTTGATCGCCAACGCACTGTTCGCGGCTTCGGTCTTCCGGGGCTACCGCGCCCAGGAGCCGGAGCGATTACTGCTGCGCATCTATGCCGCCGAGGTGATGAAGGTTGCACTGATCCTCGGGATCTTTGCCCTGTCCTTCGCCAGCATCGATGGGCTGAATCTTCCGGTGCTCCTGGGTAGCTACCTGGTGACCCAGGTGGTCGCCCCCATTGCCGCAGCCCAGTCGGAAGTCCGGCGGGCATCGGGAAAGCCCGTGCCTCCCACGACCGCGCCTAGAAGTGAGAGATGACCCATGTCTTCTGCTGAAACGGCCACCGAGCACGCCTTAACGACCACGGGCTACATCCAGCACCACCTGACCAATCTCACCCTGGGTTTCCACCCCGAGCAGGGCCTGTCGTTCGCCCACAACGCCCAAGAGGCGCGGGAGATGGGCTTCTGGGCCATCCACGTGGACACCATGTTCTGGTCCATCCTCCTCGGCTGGCTCGCCTTCGGCTTCTTCCGCAGGGTTGCCGAGCGTGCCACCGACGGCGTCCCGGATGGCGCCCAGAATCTGGTCGAGGCCATCGTCGATTTCGTCGACGAGAACGTCCGCGGCTCCTTCAGCGGGCGCAACCCGATGGTCGGTCCCCTGGCCTTGACCATCTTCGTGTGGGTCTTCCTGATGAACCTGATGGATCTGATCCCGGTGGATCTGATCCCCTGGCTGTTCGGGCAGTTCATGTCACTCTTCGGGGCCGATCCACACCACGTCTTCATGCGCGTGGTGCCCACCACCGACCCGAATACGACCTTCGGCATGGCCTTGGCGGTCTTTTTCCTGATCCTGTACTACAGCATCAAGATCAAGGGCGTCAGCGGCTTCGTCGGCGAGCTGACCCTCCAGCCCTTCGGCAAGTGGGGCATGCCCTTCAACCTGATCCTCGAGTCCGTCGGCCTGCTCTCCAAGCCCCTCTCGCTGGCCCTACGTCTATTCGGCAACCTGTATGCCGGTGAGATGATCTTCATCCTGATCGCGCTCATGTACGGCGGCGGCGTGGCCCTCGCCCTCACCGGCGCCGTGGCCCACCTCGCCTGGGCCATCTTCCATATCCTGATCATCACGCTGCAAGCGTTCATCTTCATGGTGCTCACCATCGTCTATCTCGACATGGCCCACCAGACACACCACTGACCCTGTTCTCAAATCGACCTCATCACCCATCCTCAAGGGGGAACTCATGGAACTCGCACAAGCAATGGTTTACATCGCCGCCGCTCTCATGCTTGGTCTCGGCGCCGTGGGCGCGGCGCTGGGTATCGGAAACCTCGGTGGGCGGTTCCTGGACGGCGCGGCCCGTCAGCCCGAGCTCGTGCCGATGCTGCGCACCAACTTCTTCATCGTGGTGGGTCTGACCGACGCCCTGCCCGTCATCTCGATCGCGATGGGCCTCTATCTGATGTTCGCCGTCTGAGGATCGGTTGGGCCGACCCGCGTCTGGCCCTGGCGGCACGTCGGACACGAGGCACAAAGATGAACTTTAATCTGACACTCATCGGGCAGATGATCACCTTCGGGGTGTTCGTCTGGTTCACCATGGCCTACGTCTGGCCACCCATCGTCAAGGCACTCGGTGATCGCAAGTCCAAGATCGCCGAGGGTATGGCGGCCGCCGAGCGGGGCCACCAGGAGAAGACCCTCGGCGAGCAGCGCGCACTGGCGCTGCTCAAGGACGCCAAGAGCCAGGCCAACGAGATCCTCAACCAGGCCCAGCGCCGGGCGGGCGAGATCATCGAGGAGGCAAAGGTCGACGCCCGCGCGGAGGGCCAGCGACTGGTCGCGGCGGCCCAGGCCGAGATCGAGCGCGACGCCAACCGCGCCCGCGAGGAGCTGCGCGAGCGGGTCGCCAGCCTGGCGGTGGCCGCGGCCGGCAAGATCCTCAACAAGGAGGTCGATCTCGCCGCTCACCGCGAGCTGGTCGACTCCTTCGCCAAGCAGATCTAGGGACAGCGTCCATGGCCGGAGAAATCACCACCATCGCGAGGCCCTACGCCGAGGCCGTCTTCGAGCGCGCCAAGGAGTCGGGCCAGCTCGACGCCTGGTCCGAGGCCCTGGCCCTGCTCGCCGGCATCGCCTCCGACCCTCAGATGGTCGACCAGATCAGCAACCCCAATGTGCCCCGCGCCCGCGTCCGAGACATGATCCTCGGGATCGGCGGGGATGCGTTGCCCCCCGAGGTCGCCAACCTGGTGAGCCTGCTCGCCGACAACGCCCGCCTGGCCGCGATCCCGGAGATCGCGACCCTGTTCGAGGCTCGGCGCGAGGCCGATCAGGGGGTGCGTAAGGTCACCGTGCGCAGCGCCTTCCCCCTCGACGACGCCCAGCGCCAGGAGGTCGCCGACGCCCTGGTGCGGCGTCTCGGCAGCCAGGTGGAGCTGACGGTCGAGCAGGACCCCGAGCTGATCGGCGGTCTCGAGGTGCGCGCCGGCGATCTGGTGATCGACGACTCGGTCCGCGGCAGACTCCAGCAGCTCGCCCACGCACTTCAATTCTGAGCCGGCCCCACCCCGAACAGGCCACTTGCGAACAGGATCACCCCCATGCAACTCAACCCGTCCGAGATCAGCGATCTCATCAAACAGAAGATCGAGCAGCTCGACCTCAAGACCGAGGCGCGCACCGAGGGCACCATCGTCAGCCTGACCGATGGCATCGTGCGCATCCACGGACTGTCGGACGCCCAGTACTACGAGATGCTGGAGTTCCCAGGGAACCTCTACGGGCTGGCCCTCAACCTGGAGCGCGACTCGGTCGGCGCCGTGGTGCTGGGCGAGTACACCCATCTCTCCGAGGGCGACTGGGTCCGTTGCACCGGGCGCGTCCTCGAGGTCCCGGTCGGTCCGGAGCTGCTGGGCCGCGTGGTGGATGCCCTGGGCAACCCCATCGACGGCAAGGGGCCCATCAACGCCTCGGCCAGCTCCCCCATCGAAAAGGTCGCGCCGGGCGTCATCGCTCGCCAGTCGGTGGACCAGCCGGTCCAGACCGGACTCAAGGCCATCGATACCATGGTCCCTGTCGGCCGCGGTCAGCGTGAGCTGATCATCGGCGACCGCCAGACCGGTAAGACCGCGGTGGCCGTCGATGCCATCATCAATCAGAAGGGCACCGGCATTAAGTGCATCTATGTGGCCGTGGGCCAGAAGAACTCCTCCATTGCGACCCTGGTCCGCAAGCTGGAGGAGTTCGGCGCCATGGAGCACACCATCATCGTCAACGCCGCCGCTGCCGATTCGGCGGCCCTGCAGTTCATCGCCCCCTATTCCGGCTGCTCCATGGGCGAGTACTTCCGCGACCGCGGTGAGGACGCACTGATCATCTACGACGACCTCACCAAGCAGGCCTGGGCCTACCGCCAGGTCTCCCTGCTGCTGCGCCGTCCACCGGGCCGCGAGGCCTATCCGGGCGACGTCTTCTATCTGCACTCGCGCCTGCTGGAGCGCGCCGCTCGGGTCAACGCCCACTATGTCGAGGAAGTGACCAACGGCGAGATCAAGGGCAAGACCGGCTCGCTCACCGCCATGCCCATCATCGAGACCCAAGCCGGTGACGTGTCGGCCTTCATTCCGACCAACGTCATCTCCATCACCGACGGTCAGATCTTCCTGGAAACAGACCTCTTCAACGCCGGCATCCGCCCCGCCATCAACGCGGGTCTGTCGGTGTCCCGCGTCGGTGGCGCCGCCCAGACCAAGATCATCAAGAAGCTCGGCGGCGGTATCCGCCTGGCGCTTGCTCAGTACCGCGAGCTGGCGGCCTTTTCCCAGTTCGCCTCGGACCTCGACGAGGCCACGCGAAAGCAACTGGAGCGCGGCCAGCGGGTCACCGAGCTGATGAAGCAGGTCCAGTATTCGCCCATGAGCGTGGCCCAGATGGCCTTCTCGCTGTTCGCCGCCAACGAGGGCTATCTCGACGACGTCGAGGTGAAGAAGGTGGTGGACTTCGAGCACGCGCTCCAGTCCTACCTCAAGTCCAGCCAGTCCGAGCTGCTGGACAAGATCAACCAGACCGGCGATTTCTCCGACGACATCCGCTCGGCGATGCATGCCGCATTGAAGTCATTCAAGGCAGACAACGCCTTCTAGGGTGCCCGGACCCCGACAGAGGGGCGGGTGCGGACGGATCCGACGTCCGCCGCCCCGCCCCAACCCGATCAGACGCTGAAGCCCGTTTCAGGCGAGCCGCCCCGCGGCGGCCTCGCCCCGAGCCCCCGGAGTCCAACCCATGGCCGGCGCCAAAGAAGTCCGCACCAAGATCGCGAGCATCAAGAGCACGCAGAAGATCACCAAGGCCATGCAGATGGTGGCGGCCTCCAAGATGCGACGCGCCCAGGAGCGCATGGCCGCCTCCCGGCCCTATGCCCAGAAGATGCTTCAGGTGATCAGTCATCTGGCGCGGGCGACCCCCGAGTACCGCCATTCGTTCATGGCCGTGGAGCGCGAGCGCAAGAAGGTCGGCTATATCGTCGTCTCCTCCGACCGCGGCCTGTGCGGCGGACTCAACAGCAACCTGTTCCGCAAGCTGATCCAGGAGATCAAGGCGCAGCGCGCCCAAGGCGTGGAGCCCGTGTTCTGCACCATCGGCACCAAGGCCCTGGGTTTCTTCAAGCGCTTCGGCGGCGACGTGCGGGCCCAGACCACCCATCTGGGTGACAAGCCCCACATCGAGGATCTCATCGGCACCGTCAAGGTCATGCTCGATGCCTTCGAGGCGAGGGAGATCGACGCGGTCTACATCGCCGCGAACGTCTTCGTGAACACCATGACCCAGCGCCCGGAGATCTTGCAGCTGGTGCCACTGGTGCCGGTCGGGGAGCGGCAGAACATGCCCCTGCACTGGGATTACATCTACGAGCCCGATGCCCGCACGGTGCTGGATTCACTGCTGACCCGCTACATCGAGTCCCTGGTCTATCAGGCGGTGGTGGAGAACGGCGCCTGTGAGCAGGCGGCGCGCATGGTTGCCATGAAGTCCGCCACCGACAATGCCGGCGGCCTCATCGACGAGCTCCAGTTGGTCTACAACAAGGCCCGGCAGGCAGCCATCACCCAAGAGATCTCCGAGATCGTGAGCGGCGCCGCGGCGGTCTAGCCGCCGGCATCCGGCCGGTCTCGCAACCCCGATTGCAAGCATCCCGCGGACGCCTGGCCCAGGCGAAGAGGAAATGACTATGAGCTCTGGAAACGTCGTTCAGATCATCGGTGCCGTGGTGGACGTGCAGTTCCCCCATGGCCAGATGCCGAAGGTCTACGAGGCCCTCGACATCGCGTCCACCGGTCTCACCCTCGAGGTCCAGCAGCAGCTCGGCGACGGCGTGGTGCGCACCATCGCCATGGGCTCCACCGACGGTCTCCAGCGCGGTGTACCCGCGACGGCCACCGGCGCGCCCATCCGGGTCCCGGTCGGCCAGGCGACCCTCGGGCGGATCATGGATGTCCTCGGCAACCCCATCGACGAGCTCGGTGCGGTCGGGACCGACGAGCGCTGGGCGATCCACCGCCCCGCGCCCAAGCTCGAGGATCAAGCCGCGTCCACCGAGATCCTCGAGACCGGCATCAAGGTCATCGATCTCATCATGCCCATCGCCAAGGGCGGCAAGGTGGGGCTCTTCGGCGGCGCCGGCGTGGGCAAGACCGTCACCCTGATGGAGCTCATCAACAACATCGCCAAGGCCCACGGTGGCTTCTCGGTGTTCGCCGGTGTGGGCGAGCGCACCCGCGAGGGCAACGACTTCTATCACGAGATGAAGGAGTCGAAGGTGCTCGACAAGGTGGCCCTGGTCTACGGCCAGATGAATGAGCCGCCCGGCAACCGCCTGCGCGTGGCCCTCACGGGGCTGACCATGGCCGAGTACTTCCGCGAGGAGGGCCGCGACGTGCTGCTCTTCGTGGACAACATCTACCGCTACACCCTGGCGGGCACCGAGGTGTCGGCGCTCCTCGGCCGTATGCCCTCGGCGGTGGGCTATCAGCCGACCCTGGCCTCCGAGATGGGCGCCCTGCAGGAGCGCATCACCTCCACCAAGAGCGGCTCCATCACCTCCTTCCAGGCAGTCTATGTGCCCGCGGACGATCTCACCGATCCGTCCCCGGCCACCACCTTCGCCCATCTGGACGCCACCCTGGTGCTGTCCCGTCAGATCGCAGAGCTCGGCATCTACCCGGCCGTGGACCCGCTGGACTCCACCAGCCGTATCCTCGACCCCAACGTGGTAGGCGCCGAGCACTACGAGACCGCGCGCGCGGTCCAGGGCACCCTCCAGCGCTACAAGGAGCTGAAGGACATCATCGCGATCCTCGGCATGGACGAGCTCTCCGAGGAGGACAAGCTCACCGTTGCCCGCGCCCGCAAGCTCCAGCGCTTCCTCTCCCAGCCCTTCACCGTCGCCGAGGTCTTCACCGGGGCACCCGGCAAGTACGTCTCGGTCGCGGATACCATCAAGGACTTCAAGGCCATCGTGAACGGCGACTACGACCACCTCCCCGAGCAGGCCTTCTACATGGTCGGCGGGGTCGAGGAGGCCGTGAAGCGGGCCGAGAAGATGGGCGCCTAAGGAGGGATGACCCATGCCAATGACGATCCACGTGGACATCGTGAGTGCCGAGGGTGCCATCCACTCCGGCACCGCAGCCATGGTCTACGCGACCGCCGAGATGGGTGAGGTGGGTATCGCCCCTCGGCATACCGCCTTCATCAGCCGGCTGCGGCCCGGAGACGTGCGGGTCGAAAACGAGCACGGCGAGCAGGAGCACTTCTATGTCTCGGGCGGGATGATCGAGGTCCAGCCCACGGTGGTGACCGTACTGGCCGACACGGCCATCCGCGCCCGCGATCTCGACGAGGCCGCGGCCATGAGCGCCAAACGCCGGGCGGAGGACGCCCTCGCGGGTCAGACCGCCGAGTTCGAGTACGCCAAGGCCCAGGCCGAGCTGGCCGAGGCCATCGCCCAGCTGCGCGCCATCGAGAAGCTGCGCAAGCTCAAGGGCGGCTGACCCCGCTCCTCTGCCCCGTTCGAGCCTGGGAATCGCGCCTCCGTCGCCTCGATGCGCCGGAGGCGCGGTCGTTTCCGCCCGCTGCTTCGCGGGTCGGCCCCGAATCGGTTAACCTCGCTAGCCTCCTGCAGGTGTCAGCGCCCGAACAACCCCATGTCAGATCAAGCGATCCGCCCCGGCAAGTACGTCAGCCTCACCTACAGCATCACCGACGACACGGGCAGCGTGGTCGAGCAGACCGATCTGCCGGTCGGCTATATCCACGGCGGAAACACGGAGCTGATCGGCGGCATGGACGACGCCGTGACCGGAAAACGCGCGGGCGACCGGGTTGAGCTCAGCCTGGCGCCGGGCCAGGCCTTCGGACCCCATGACCCGAAGCTCACCTTCACGGATTCGCTGGAGAATGTCCCGCCCGAGTTTCGCCGCATCGGCGCCGAGGTGCCCATGCAGAGCGACAGCGGCGAGACGCGGGCCTTCTATGTCACGGCCATGGACGAAGGCACCCTCACGGTCGACGGCAACCATCCCCTGGCCGGAAAGGCACTGAAGGTGCACGTCCAGATCCAGGACGTGCGCGATCCCACCGGCGAGGAGCTCGCCCAGGACGGGGACGCCTCTTCGATCCCCAGCGGCACCCTGCACTGACCCAACACCAACGCGGCGACGCCGCGCACCGCCAACGCCTGATCTAAGGAGACCTGATCCATGCAGCTGGGCGTCGTGATCCTCGCCGCCGGATTGGGCAAGCGGATGAAGTCCGCGCTGCCCAAGGTGCTCCACCCGCTTGCTGGCCGTCCCTTGCTGGGGCACGTCCTCGACGCGGCCGAGCGCATCGGTGCCGCCCGCACGGTCGTCGTCTACGGCCACGAGGGTGAGCGGGTCCGATCGGCCATGTCGGCCCGGCCCTGCGACTGGGTGGAGCAGCCCGAACGGCTCGGCACCGGGCATGCGGTCGCCCAGGCCATGCCCCTGATGGGCGAGATGGACCGGGTGCTGGTGCTCTACGGCGATGTCCCCCTGGTCGACTCCCATACCCTGGGGCGCCTGATCGAGGCGAGCCGCGACACCGGTCTCGGCATACTGACCGTCATGATGGACGACCCCACGGGTTACGGCCGCATCATCCGGGACCCCGAGACCGGGCGGATCCTGCGCAGCGTCGAGCAGAAGGACGCAACCTCGGAGGAGCTCGCCGTGCGCGAGGCCAACACCGGCTTCCTGGTGGCAGATCGGGCCCGTCTGGAGGGCTGGCTCGCCCGGATCGACAACACGAACGCCCAGGGCGAGTACTACCTCACCGACGTGATCGCGCTGGCGGTGGCCGACGGCGACGCGGTGGCCAGCGTCCAGGCCGAGGGGATTGAGGAGGTCTCCGGCGTCAACGACCGGCTCCAGCTCGCACACCTCGAGCGTCACTACCAGCGGCACCTGGCCGGCGAGCTCATGCGTGGCGGCGTCACCCTGGCCGATCCCGATCGCATCGACATCCGCGGACGCCTCACCGCGGGTCAAGATTGCCGGATCGACGTGAACCTGGTCATCGAGGGCGAGGTCTCCTTGGGCCGGGATGTGGTCATCGGCCCCAACTGTCTGATCCGTGACAGCGAGATCGCTGACGGTGTGGAGATCCTGGCAAACTGCGTCATCGAGGGCGCCCGCGTGGGCCCTGGCTCCCGGGTCGGGCCCTTCGCCAGGCTGCGGCCCGAGGCGCGGCTGGCCGCCGAGACCCATGTCGGCAACTTCGTCGAGATCAAGAAATCCACCGTCGGCGTCGGCAGCAAGGTGAATCATCTCACCTACATCGGTGATGCCGAGATCGGCAGTGGCGTGAACGTCGGCGCGGGCACCATCACCTGCAACTACGACGGGGCCAACAAGTTCCAGACGGTGATCGGCGATCGCGCCTTCATCGGCTCGAACACGGCCCTGGTGGCGCCGGTCACCGTGGGGGCCGGCGCGACCATCGGGGCGGGGTCGGTCATCTCCCGCGATGCCCCCGCCGAACAGCTCACGGTCGCCCGGGGGCGCCAGGTCAGCGTCCCTGGCTGGCAACGCCCGAAAAAGCGTCCCAAGGCATAGCGGCAGCTCCACACCCCCAACAGCATCTTCGAGAGGTCTCCCATGTGCGGTATCGTCGGCGCCATCGCCCAACGCCCGGTCTCGGCCATCCTCCTGGAGGGTCTGCGCCGGCTCGAATACCGTGGCTACGACTCGGCGGGCATGGCCGTGCTCGAGTCCACCGGGCACCTCAACCGCATCCGCACCCTCGGCAAGGTGGCGGCGCTGGCCGGTGAGATCTCCGCCCATCCCCTGGCGGGCACGCTCGGCATCGCTCACACCCGTTGGGCCACCCACGGCGAGCCCGCCGCCCGCAACGCCCACCCCCATGTGTGCCGCGATCGCTGCGTGATCGTGCACAACGGCATCATCGAGAACCACGAGCGGCTGCGCCGCGAGCAGACCGAGGCCGGCCATCGGTTCACCTCCGAGACCGACACCGAGGTGGTGGTCCACGCCATCTACGATGAGCTGAGCGCCGGCCGCCCGCTGGTCGACGCGGTGCGGGGTGCCACCGCCAAGCTGGAGGGTGCCTACGCCCTGGGGGTGATCGACGCCGAGGACCCTGACCACCTGGTCGCAGCCCGCCAAGGCAGTCCGCTGGTGATCGGGGTGGGATTCGGCGAGCATTTCATCGCCTCCGATGTCTTTGCCCTGCTGCCCGTTACCCACCGATTCATCTTCCTCGAGGAGGGCGATGTCGCCGAGCTGACCCTGGAGCGGGTGCGCATCTGGGACCGGGACGGGAACCTGGTCGAGCGCCCGGTCAAGGAGTCCTCGGTCTCCGCCGAGGCGGCCGAGCGCGGCGAGTACCGCCACTACATGCTCAAGGAGATCTTCGAGCAGCCGCGGGCGGTGGCGGACACCCTCGAGGGCCGACTCGCCGGTGACCGCGTGCTCCCCGAGAGTTTCGGCAACGCGGCCCCTGAGCTATTCGCGCGGATCAAGTCGGTGACCATCGTCGCCTGCGGGACCAGCTTCCACGCCGGCCTGGTGGCCCGCTATTGGATCGAGTCCCTCACCGGACTGCCCTGCACCGTGGAGGTGGCCAGCGAGTATCGCTACCGCCGGCATGTGGTGCCGGAGTCATCCCTGTTCGTCACCATCTCCCAGTCCGGCGAGACCGCCGATACCCTGGCCGCCCTGCGTCTGGCCAAGGGCTCCGGTTATGCCACCACCCTCGCCATCTGCAACGTGCCGGAGAGCTCCCTGGTGCGGGAGTCCGACCTGGTGCTCCTGACCCACGCGGGCCCTGAGATCGGGGTCGCCTCCACCAAGGCCTTCACCACCCAGCTGGTCGCCTTGCTCCTCTTGACCGCGGCCCTCGGTCGCTATCACCGGCTGGACGAGGCCGGCGAGGCGCATCTGGTCGCCCTGATGCGCTCCCTTCCTGCCAAGCTCGAGCAGGTGCTCGCACTCGACGACCGGGTCGCTGCGCTCGCCGAGCAGTTCGTCGACAAGCAGCACACCCTGTTCCTGGGCCGCGGCGAGCAGTACCCCATCGCCATGGAGGGCGCGCTCAAGCTCAAGGAGATCAGCTATATCCACGCCGAGGCCTACCCGGCCGGCGAGCTCAAGCACGGACCCCTCGCCCTGATCGACGAGGACATGCCCGTGGTGGCGGTGGCCCCCAACAACACCCTGCTCGAGAAGCTCAAGTCCAATCTCGAGGAGGTGCGGGCACGCGGCGGCCAGCTCTATGTCTTCGCCGACTTCCACGTCCCCATGGTCGAGGAGGAGGGCGTCACCGTCATCCGTCTCCCGGAGACCGACGACCTCATCGACCCCCTGATCTTCACCATCCCCCTGCAACTCCTCGCCTACCACGTCGCCGTGCTCAAGGGCACCGACGTCGACCAGCCGCGCAACCTCGCGAAATCGGTTACGGTCGAATAGGGCATCCGCGGCGACACAGGCCGCTGTTCGCGAACACCCCTCTCCCTGGCGGCGCTGGCCGCCGGTTGGGCCGCTAACGGACGGTCGTCTCGACGGTGATCGCTTGAGCGGATAAGCGCCCCGTTCCGAGCGATCACCCTCATTCCGGCTATTCCCGGCCCCCTGAGCCACCCTATGGAAATCCGGATGTTGTTCTGGCACTCGTCGTCTTCGACGGCACGCTGGCGATATCGGAGATCGCCTTGGTTACGGCACGCCGGGCGCGTCTCGCGCCTCTCGCGGAGGTGGGCGACCAGGCTGCGGCGGTCGCCGCGCAACCCGGAAGATGCCTGGGCGGTGCAGCGCGAGGCCGGCTCCTGGCTGATCGACGGCCTCATCCCCATCCCCGAGCTCAAGGACCGGCTAGCGCTCAGAGCCGTGCCGGAGAAGGAGCGTGGCCGCCACCACACCTTGGCCGGGATGCTCCTGCACCTGGGGCGGCTATCGCAAACAGGGTCGCGGCCCAATGGGAGGGCTGGCCCCTGGAGATCGCGGACATGGACGGCGAGCGGATCGACAAGATCCTGGCGGCACGCTTGTCTGAGTCAGACGGGGCTCCGCCGATGAACCCAGACCCCCCGCCGACCAAGGTCTAGGCGCTGGGCGCCAAGACCGGGGCACTGACGCGGCGCTCCGCCGACCGGGCATCCATCGCCCCGGCGGCAACGACCGCTGACTCCGATGTGCCGCCCGCCCGTGCGGCGCTGTCAATGCTTGGTGCTGGCCGCGATTCGATCCATCCAGGCCAGGAGCACGCCGGATACCACCAGCACCCCGTGGATGCCGACCTTCCACGCCAGCTCGGAATTGGTATATGCGCTGGTATTGACGAAGGCCTTGAGCAGCTCGATGCCCGAAATGGCGACGATGCTGGCCACGAGCTTGAGCTTGAGCCCCGAGAAGTCGACCTTGCCCATCCATTCGGGGCGGTCTTCACTGCCCTCGGTATGGATCTTCGAGACGAAATTCTCGTAGCCGCTGAAGATCACGATGAGAAGCAGGTTCGCGACCAGCGATAGGTCCACCAGCGTGAGCACGGCGAGGATCACGTCGCTGTCGCTCGCGCTGAACATGCGCACGAGAATCTGGAAGAACTCCTGCGCGAACTTGACCAGCAGCAACAGCACACTGAAGACCAAGCCGATGTAGATCGGCGCCAGCAGCCAGCGGCTGTTGAAGATCATCAGTTCGAGCCCGTGCTCGATCCGTTTCATGACGAGGTTCTCCGTCTGGGATGGGGATCGGGTGATTCGGACCTGGCCTGAGGAAACACCGATTCATTGCGCCTCCCGCGCGGTGCAAGGACGCCGCGCCGCCTCGGATGGCCGCACGCGGTTGAACATGCAACGGGTCGAGAGTCGCATCCCGTGAACCGCGACCCGCTCACGTCCAAGACTGGCCTCGATCAGCATTTCCGTAGTAGGCCCGTGCCGAGGTCTTGCCGCAGCGGGCATCGGGGCCGCGCGATCATAGCACCGGCCTCGAACGACCGTGGGGCACGCCACCGCGCCGAGCCGGCCGCCGCGCCCTGGGGCCGGCTAGACAAGCAGCATGGCGCAAAACCAGGCGGCGGCGAGCCCCACGGCGAGGTCGTTTCGATCGGGTGAGCGCCACACGGCCGCGAACAGAAAGACGTTGTAGAGAAGGGGCGCGATGTGCAGCGCAAACGCAAGCAGCGACGGGGCATCCTGGATGACCAGGGCAAAGGCCGACAAGGTCGCGATCAGGTTGACCAAGGTGCCGAAGCCGAGCATGTCTGGCCAGAGGAGCAGCCTCAGGGGGACCTCTCCCCGCCAGCGGCGTACGAAGTATCCACCCAGGGACATTGTCCTGCCTCCAGACCTGTGGCCGACCGCTCGGAAAACGATCAGGCGGGGCGCAAGCCGTGTCTCCGCTTGGGCCCAGCATCCCCGCCTTGCCCAAAACGCGGGCAGCGCTCACCCCATTCCGCAGCGCGATGTTGCGGCCGAGGGCCTCGCTCACGCTACCACCTACCTTGCCTCCGTTGATGGAGACACCGCCGGGCCCGTCTCGCTCATCTTTCCGTTGACCACGCGGCGAATCACCGGGCGGCCAACGCCCTTCTGGATGAGCGCACCATTGATGAACCCGGAGGACGCGGCGGCAGATGTGTAGCCGATTGCGGCCACACCGTCGTTCAGGTTTCCGGTAACCGTGTTGTTGCGCAGGGTGTTCCAGTCGAGGGCACTTGCCTGGGCGACCATGCCGAAAGCAAGAACGGGGACGATTGCGGTTTTCATGGTCAGGGCCCGGTGGTGGAGTTGTTACGATGACAGGGGTTGCGCCGGATCGGCGCCGAATCCCGTTTGGGCGTTCGAGGGATTGGGTCATGCCTCTGCGGCCTTCCGCGAAGCTTGAGTCGATAGAAGGCGGGGCACGGAATAGGACATGAACGACGGATGAGGGTTGGATGAACAACACCTGAATCGCTCGTCGCGCTCTCGAAGCCATGCCGAAGCGACTCGTCCGAGCATTGGACCCATTGCCCTGGCGCGGATCCTGGGGTCCGCGGGGCGCCCAGCGAGTTACTCCGCCGTGGGCGTTGGCCACCCCGTTCGACCGCTGCGCTCTGCAGCCGAGGCGCACGGAGTCGGGGCCGAAGGCAACCCCTGACCAACCGCGCGCCGGGCAAGGGGCCCATGTCTGGTCCCGGGGAAACGCCGCATCGTTACGCCTCCCGGAAATTGCGGTGCCCGGGCCAAGGCTCGCTTAGGGTGATCCCCGGGGCCTGGACCGAGGGCCTCCTGTGGACTTATGCGCTATAAAAATAGAGGGTTAGCGCCGATGGGCAACACGTCGATCTGGGGTGATAGTGGGCTCTCCACGAGGTTGAAGCCCAGATGAGTCCGCCTCGGCTCATGCTCCTCACCGGGCTCGCCATGCTGCCCCTGGCGGCGAACTCCTGGTTGTGCCGGGCGGCCCTGCGCGATACGGCGATCGACCCGGCGAGCTTCACCTCCATCCGCCTGGTCTCGGGCGCCTTGATGCTCTGGGCGCTGGTCTGGCTGACCGGCAAGGTTGGCTCGGCCAGGGGGAGCTGGCCGTCGGCGCTCGCCCTATTCGGTTACGCGGCGCTCTTCTCCTTCGCCTATCTCAGCCTTACGGCCGCTACCGGGGCGCTGCTCCTCTTCGGTGCCGTGCAGGTGACCATGATCGGCATGGGGCTCGCGCGGAACGAGCGGCTGGACGGGGTTCAGGTCGCGGGGGTCGCGCTGGCCTTCGGCGGACTCCTGGGACTCCTGCTGCCCGGTTGGTCGGCGCCGCCCCTGGGCGGTGCCCTGATGATGATGGGCGCGGGGATCGCCTGGGGGATCTATTCGGTTCGGGGCAAGGGCGCCGCAGATCCGATCGCCTCGACCGCCGGCAACTTCTTGCTCACCCTGCCTCTCACGGCGATCTTGAGCCTGGTGAGCATCCGTTGGGCATCGCTGGACGGCACCGGCGTGGGTTATGCGGTGGCATCGGGCGCGCTGACCTCCGGCCTCGGATACGCCCTCTGGTATTGGGTCCTCCCCATGCTGCGGTCGGCGACCGCGGCCACGGTTCAGTTGAGCGTCCCCGTCATCGTGGCGATTGGCGGTGTCCTGCTGCTCAACGAGCCCATCACCCTGCGGCTGTTCCTCGCCTCTTGTGCGGTGGTGGGCGGGATCGGCCTGGTGATCCTCGAGCGCCGGCGTGTCTCGCCTGCCGATTGATCGCACCTGTACTCGCGGACGGCCTGCAAGGGTGTAGTGAGCCGGATCGTCCGGCTCTGGATCGCTCGCGCGTCAGACGACCCGGTTGCGGGCATCGCCGGCCTGGAAGGCCGCGATGTTGGCTGCGACACCCTCGATCAGACGCTGCCGGGACTCCCGGCTCGCCCAGGCCGCGTGGGGCGTGAGGATCAGGTTGGGGATGTCGGGCGCGAGCAGGGGATGGTCCGGCGGCGGCGGCTCGACGCCGAGGGTATCGACGGCGGCCGCACCCGGCCGGCCGGCGCGGAGCGCCTGAGCCAGAGCGTGCTCGTCGACGATGCCGCCGCGAGCCGTGTTGATCAGCAGGGCATCCGGGCCCATGAGGGTCAGCTCGGCGGCGCCGATCAGGTTGCGAGTCGCCTGGGTCAATGGGCAATGGAGCGACAGGACATCCACCCGCGGCAGCAGCTCCCGGAGGGGCACCCGGCCGGAGGTCGGATCACGCCTCGCGCCCGGCCGCTCGGCGATCAGCACCTGCATGCCGAAGGCCTCGGCAGCGCGGGCGACCCCGCGGCCCAGCTCGCCGTAACCGACGATGCCGAGCCGCCGCCCGGAGAGCTCCCTGATCGGTCCACCGAAGTCACGATCCAGGAGACAGAAATGCTCGCTCTGCGACCAGTCGCCGCGGCGTACCGCGGCCTGCTGGTCGGAGAGCCGGGTCGCCCAGCCGAGGATGATGGCCAGCACATGCTGCACCACCGAGGGGGTGGCGTAACCCCTGACATTGGTCACCGCGATCCCGCGGTCGCGGGCGGCCTCCAGGTCGACGTTGTTGGTCCCGGTGGCGGCGATACAGATCAGCCTCAGCCCGGGTGCCGCGGCCATCTGATCGGCGCCGAGCGGCACCTTGTTGCTCACCACCAGGTCCGCATCCGCGATCCGCGCCGCGGTCTCGCCGGGTCGGGTAGAGGGGTATCGAGTCCAGCGGGCGCAGACCCCATCGAGCGGGCTCAGGTCGAGGTCGCCGCTATCGATGCTGCCGAGGTCGAGGATGACCCCGTGCCGGAGCGTGCCAGCCGCAGACTGGGGATCCATGCCCCTGGTCTTTGGGCCGAGGCCGGGTATATGCGAACCACGTCGGTTCTCCGTGTTGTCTAGGGTTCGAGTCTCTGGCTGATCGAGGCTTCCTCGCCACTCGCCACTGCGAGATACATCAAGGCAGGACGGCGGCAACCTTCGCCCTGGTCGTCAGCCCGTGACCGATCGCCGCCGGCGTCCCAGTGCGAGGGCACCGAGACCCAGCGACAGGATCGCGGCGGTCGGCGGTACCGGGGCCACGCCCCCGTGCACCACGGGAAGCGACGACAGCACGCCGCAGTACCCGTCACCGGAATCGACGTTGAGGTAGCTCGTGGTGTCGAAGAAGGCGGACTGGTCGGTTTGGATGTACTCCCCGGTGATGTCGTCGCAATACTCCACGTAGGCGCTGCACCAGGTAAAGCTCTCGTCGTAGTTGAACACCTCCTCGATGATCACGTTGAAGGAGCTGCCCGTTGGCGAGAGTGTCCCGTCGATGGTGCCGATCCGGATCGCGGAATCGTTGATCCGGAGGCTGGAGGAGTCGCCCCCGCCGTGATCGGTCAAATACGAGGTGCCGGTCAGGGGGGAGAAGATCAGGATGAAGTCATGCACCTGCTCGAAGGAGATGTAATGGGTGGTGTCGAGGAAGGTGAACGACGGGATGTCATAGGTCCCCAGGTTGCCCTGCACCAGGGGTGCGACCACCTTGGGCTGCGCGAAGTCCAGCGTGAAGCCGCCCATATCCGTGCCGTATTCCGAGGTCAGCCGCCAATCGAGCAGCATGGCCTGCGCCATGGGCGCCGCCGTCAGCGCGGCCAGTGCCACGATCATTGCGCGAGTATTCATCTTTGGTTTCCCCTCGGTGGCCGCCGTCGATCGTCGTTGTTGTATTCGGCAGCAGGCAACAACGCGGGTTGCTTTGCAAGAGGTACTGGGGCCTGCTCACCGACAGGATTCCTGGCAGAATCCGGGTGCCCCTAAACCTGCGCCGCCCAACCGATCCGGTCACGCCTTGTCCGACGCTCCTCCCAGCACCCAACCCGGCGGCGCCTGGCCCGATGAGGACGCGGGTCTAGTCCCGAAGACGCCCTCTGGCGCAGCGGCGGGGGTCCGGAGAGATCCCCCAGGCCGAGGCCCCTTGGTCGCCGGGCCCGCTTCAGTCGCCGACCCTGAGGTTGGCCCGGACGCCCTGCGGCGCGAGAACCGGCGCCTGCGCCTCGAGCTCGAGGCCTTGTCGCGCGAGGCCGCCAAGAACGAGCGGTTGTTCCGGCGTTTTCACGCCCTGGAGCTGTCGCTGCTCCATGCCACAACCCTGCCGGAGCTGGTGGACCGCATCATCCGCGAGACACGCGAGACCCTCGGGCTGGATGCGGTGACCCTGACCCTCTATGACCGGGGACACGAGATCCACAACCTGCTCACCGCAAACCGGGTCTCACTCCCATCTCCACCCCTGGTGCGGCTCGTGGGCGGCCCCGAACCCGGTCCGGAGGGGATGCGGGCACCGGAGGCCCCCTGGCTCGGGCCCTATCGGGCGGACCATGACCGGCTGTTTGGCGAGCGCGGACGACTTGGGAGCGTGGCCCTGTTGCCCCTCATGGCCCAGGGCCGCCTGGTCGGCGGCCTCAACCTGGGTAGCCGCGACCCCGCGCGCTACGCGCCTGGGCTCGGGGTGGACTTCCACAGCCGCCTGGCCAGCGTCGCCTCGGTGTGCCTGCAGAGCGCCATCAACCGGGAGAGGCTGATCGCCGACGGACATACGGATCCGCTCACGGGCTGGTCCAACCGGCGCTATCTCGAGTTGCGCCTACCTCAGGAGATCGCGCTGGCCGTCCGCTACGACGAGCCCCTGAGCTGTCTGGTCCTCGACGTGGATCGTTTCAAACAGGTGAACGACCACTATGGCCATGCGGCCGGGGACAGCGTCTTGCGCCAGTTCGCCGCCCGTGTCCGCGACCAGCTTCGCACCACCGATCTCGCGGTGCGCTACGGGGGCGAGGAGTTCGTGGTGTTCCTGATCCGAACCGGCGAGGCGGATGCGCGGCGGGTCGCCGAGCGCATCCGCCGCCAAGTGGCCGCAGCCCCGTTCCGCATCTCCGGCGACCGGCTGATCCCGGTGACAGTGTCGGGTGGCATCGCGGCGCTGCGTCCCAAGGACCACCCCAATGACGCCGCCGCCATGGGCGCCGCCATGCTGCGGCGAGCGGACGCCGCGCTCTATCGCGCCAAGACCAGCGGTCGAAATCGCATCCTCTGACCGATCAGATTCCAAGTCGCGGTAATCGCCTCATCGTCATGGGTCCTCACCCTAGAAACGGCAGTTGACCCCTTCGTGCCATATGCAAGGTGTTGTGCCGCGTCGACTTCCTTTGCCCTGGCAAACTCACCCCGTGGGTGAGGCCGTTACGCCCCCCAGAGCACGCCCGGCGCGGCGATAAGGGCTGCGTTGCAACTCGTTGCAATAGAACCACTGCGCCTCGTTGCGCCTTGCCAGACACCACGCGGGACGCACTCTGGGGCGCGTCCAACCGCCGTTTTTGGTTGATCTGTCTGAGCTGGAGGCTCCCTTCGCCCCAGTGGAGCCGGAAGCCGATCTCGAAGGGTCCACCCGGAAGATCGGTGAACGGGAGCAGCGGAGTCAGGGATCTCAGATCCGCGCCCTCGAGGCTGACCTCGGCCTCGACCGCCCGGGAATCCCCGCTCTCGCCAAGGCGGCCCTCGGCCGTGAGCACTGCCTCAGCGCCGTCGATGCGGACCTGGAACCGACGGGCTGTAGGGGTTTCAACTGGCTCTACCAGCATCTGGAGAACGGCTACGTGCGTGTGGTCGGCGGCCTGGTCCGGCATGCCGGAATCGCCGTGCTGGTGGCCCTGGTGCTGGTGATCGCGGCGGGATGGGGCCTCACCCGGGTCCCCACGGGGTTCATCCCGGTCGAGGATCAGGGTTACATGGTGATCTCCGTCCAGCTGCCGAGCGGCGCGGCGCTCGGACGCACCCAGGAGGCCCTGTCCCAAATCGCGGAGCAGGTCTCCAAGGTTTCCGGCGTCCTGCATGCCGTGACCATCGCAGGGACGTCTCTGTTGGAGAACAACGCGCCCCAGTCCAGTGCCGGCATCGTCTACGTCATCCTCAAGCCCTGGGATCAGCGCGGCGAGGGGGAGGGGCTCTTGGACCTCTACGACAACCTGTCCAGTGCCGTAATCGGGGTCGAGGCGGCGAAATCCCTGGTGCTGGTGCCGCCGCCCATCCAGGGTGTGGGGTTGGCCAGCGGCTTCCAGATGCAGGTCAACCTGACGGACACCGGCTTCGATTACGCGAAGCTGGAGCAGGTCGCCGGGAGGATCGGTGAGCTTGGCGCGGAGCACGCGGGCATCGAGTTTGCCTTCAGTCCCTTCAAGGCCGACGCGCCCAGTGTCGACGTGGCATTGGACCGGAGCAAGGCCGAGACCTTCGCGGTCCCGGTGGGTGCGGCCTTCGATACCCTTCAGAGCTACCTCGGGTCGACCTATGTCAATCAGTTCACGCGCTTCGGGCACAATTTCATGGTCTTCGCGCAGGCCGACCAATCCTTCCGGTTGACGCCGGACGACCTGCTGCGATTTTACGTGCGCAGCACCAGTGGGGACATGGTCCCGATCGGCTCGCTGGTGACCATGTCCCCCGGCGTCGGGCCGGATCTGATCTCCCTGTACAACCTCTATCCCTCCGCCACCGTGGTCGGGATACCCGAGCGCGGCTTCAGCACCGGCCAGGCGATGACCGCCATGGAGCAGATCGCCCGCGACACCCTGGCGCCCGGGATGGACTACGCCTGGACCGGCATGTCCTACCAGGAGCAGCTGCTCGGTTACACCCAGTACTTCATCTTTGGACTGTCCGTGCTGTTGGTGTACCTGGTGCTCGCGGGCCAATACGAGAGCTGGCTCATCCCCTGGGCCGTGATCTTCGCCGTCCCCCTCGCGTTGTTGGGCACGGTGAGCGTGCTGCTGGCGCTGGGAGTGGCCAACAATCTCTATGTGCAGATCGGTCTGGTGCTCCTGATCGCCCTCTCGGCGAAGAACGCCATCCTGATCGTGGAGGTGGCGAGAGAGCGCTTCGCCGCGGGGGCGGATGCGGCGCAAGCCGCGGTGGAGGCTGCGCGGGTGCGTTTCCGGCCCATCCTGATGACCTCCTTCGCCTTCATCCTGGGCGTCCTGCCCCTGGTGCTCGCCAGCGGGGCCGGCGCCAATGCGCGCAAGTCCATCGGCATCACGGTCTTGAGCGGCATGCTCGCCTCGACCTGCCTGGCGGTGTTATTCGTGCCCGCGTTCTATGTCTTCTTGCAGAGACTCTCGGCGCGCGGCGAACAACCCGGCGATGCCCGGCAGCCCGGAGCCTGAACAAAGGGTTCAACCGCTTTCCCAAAGAAGCTCTAGACCACCAGAGGAGTCAATCCATGTTCGTCAAAGCCACCATGGCCGTTCTCGTCGGCGTGTTCAGCGCTGGCGCACTCGCCACGTCCATGCTCGAGGAGTTCGAGAAAGAGAAGGCGGCGCTCGAGAAGTACTGCAAAGCCGACGTCGAGCGTCTCTGCCCGGGTATCGCGCCAGGCGGAGGCAAGCTCAAGGAATGCCTGATGAAGCACAAGGAAGAGATGTCGGTCGGCTGCGCGAAGGCGCTTCAGGAGCTGAAGAAATCGATGTAGCTGGGGGGTCCCGGGAGATCCGGCCCGGAACCCTTGCTATCGGCCCGGACCGACAGTCTCGGCGGTCCGGGTATCGCGGGGCCAGTTCGCCTGTCTGGAGGTTCACAGCCAGTAACGGCCGTCGGGGACCAGGGTGGCGTGCTCCTAAAGGTCGATAAGCTACCCGTTGATGACGAAAAAGCGACCGAAACCGATGCCCGGTTGAACCCAGGTGGCGAGCGACCGGAACCTTGCGCCTCGGGTCAGGCCGGAAGCGCACATGGTCGCGTTTCTTCCGGTAGTCCATGCGGTAGCACTCGGCCGCGGCTTGGTTTTCTACGCCCCTCGCTCGCTGCGTGCCGGAAGGCTCGAGATCGCCTGTGGATCGGCGAAGAGGAGGGGCGTGTTGGGCTCTAGGCCATTCTTGTCGAGCCCGTGCGCCAGCTTGATGAGCTTGCGCCCCCAGTCGGGCATCTCCAGCCGGAGATCTCTTGCGACAGTCTTGGTGTCCGCGCGCATGCGCCATTCCAGTTCGGCGAGCCCGTTGTGCAGTGCGTTCAGGGTTTGGGTCGCTCGAACAATGTCCGTGCGCAGCGCGGACGCCCTGCGAGAGCCCGCCGGGCTGATGCTTAGGCTGCGAAGCTCCTCGTCGATGTCAGGAAACGGCGCGACCAGGGGGGCATCGGAATCAGCGCCGGAGACCGGGTCTGCGAGATCCGAGAGCTCGCCGGAGAATCCCCGCACGAGCCACGTGAGCCAGAGTCGGACCAGGATCACCAGCAGGAGGACCACGAATGGAAGCGTTGCCGCGAGGGACCACCTGATCCATCCGGCAGGCGCCTCCAGGTGAGCCATGAAGAGCGGCCACACGACTTCAAGGGCAGGGTCTGTCGCTTCTGGGTCGCCTTGGGCGGATCGGCAGGAGTGCCCTTGGGTGAGCAGCGCCGTTGCCGAGACCCTTGCACAGTCGATTCCCTGGACGCGCCAATATTCACCGACCGTCTCGCGTCCTGCCACCCCAACCACCGCCATCAGGCCCGCCAGCCACCAAAGGACGGCTGCCGACAACCAGAGGCGAAACAGGCCTCGGCCCCAGTTCCAATGACCGACGCTCATCCTGCCCTGTCCTTCGGTGGGAGCCCCGGGCGGAATCATGCGGAGCTCGTTTCTGATACAGGCCACGAGCCCGTATCGCACGGGTCGCTGGCTATAGATGCTGGATGACACATGTCTGGTCTCTTCCCTGGCAAGGTTTCGCGCCCATGGCCCTCGCGTGATGGTGAAACGTTGCGTCATGCGTAAGCACCCGTCGGTGATCGGCCTCACACTGACCCTGCCCCGTCCCGGGGTATCGCCTGATGTTTGAAGGCCATCTCACCCTTGGCCGCCTCGCCCTCGTGCGTTGGGCAGGATCGACCCACGAAAACGCCGTGTGAAGGTCGCCGCGGGTGGGCGCTATACTTCCGGCTTGCGTTTCGTGTGCGGGATGCCTCAGGCGTCCGGCGGATCAGAACAGGTAGCCGGCCATCAACCGTTCGACGCTTATTCGGGCCCTTGCCGTGGCGCTGGCCTTTGCCCTTCCCTCGGTCTGGGGGGAGGAAACCTCACCGCCGTCCGTCGATCCTTCGGCAGAGGCTGGCGCGCCGCAGGACCCGCTGGCCGCCTATCAGGCCTTCGCGGACAGCCGGGCGCGCGACTATGACCGGGCCCAGGACATCTCCGCCCGGCAGATGGTCCTGCTGCTCGAGGTCTCCGAGCGCACCGGGGCCAATCTTGGGCATGAGCTCGCGACCGGCGAGCACGAGAGCGCCCATACCTGGAACGATTACGTCCGCCCGTCGCTGAAGAGCGGCAACCTGGGCTCCGCTACCGGGGTGTGGCAGTTCCAGCCCGCCACCTTCCACGGGATCATTCGGATGTACGGGTCGCGGCTCCTGACCCTGAGCGCGGCCGATCCCGCGTCAGACCGCGATCACCTGGACCTGGGCGATGGTCCCTTCACCGATGAGCAGGTCCGCGGCATCATCAAGGACACGGTCGACGGCGAACGGGCGGCGGACGACCAGGGGCTCCAGCTCCTGCGGCACAACTTCGCGGTGCTGGCCTTCGCGCGCCACTTTCTGAGCGTCGACTCGGGGGCCGCCACGCCGGAGGAGGATTTCCTGTTCCATTTCCTCGGGGCGGGCCAGGCCAGACGGGTACTCGCCCTGGCCCGCGGCGAGGCGCGCGACACCCTCTCGGTCAAACCGGTCGAGCTCCCGGTGACCGCACTGGCCGAAGACCCGGCACACCCCTTCGGGGAGGGCACCATGGAGGTCGTGGAGTCGGAGATCGGCCTCGATACCCTGTTTCCACCCGCCACCGAGCTCCCCGGACTGGGTTCGATCATCCCGGACCTGCCGCCGCCGATCTCGTCCGAATGGGGCTTCCCCGCCGACTCCCCGATCGTGACCGGCAACCTGGGGATGTTCTACCGCGACGGCAAAGGCCAGTCCGATCCCTACACCTGGGCGGAGTTCATGGATCATCTGGCGCGGCGGATCCGGGCGCAGAGCCAACCGGCGCTGGTGCGTGCCAAGTACGGGGTGGGCTTCGGTCTCAACGGCGGGGACATCCCAGGGCGCGCGTTCGACCCGGACGCCGCCGGCGAGCCGGTCGAGTTTCGCTACCGCGGCGACAAGAGGGTGCTGGTCCCCGAGGCGATGGTGACGGGGCCGTTGGATGGCGAGGAGACGGCGCGCTACCGCCAGCGGCTTGCGGCCCTGGTGAGCCAGGGTGACGACGCGCCGACCGACGTCCTGCCGCCTGAGTCTCTCGCGGCGCTGCACCATCTGGGGGTCTTGTCGCCGGAGGTGCGCGACCAGAGCATCGCCAATCCCAAGGTGCAGGCGGCGCTCGCCGCCTTCCGGGAGAAGGTCGGCAAGGCCGAGCCCGACGACCCGGACCACCTGGATCGACTGATGCCGGCCGAGCGGATCGCCTTGGAGGCCTATGACCTGCGCATCGGTCACTATGCCGGGCTCCAGGCCTGTCAGGCGGCCGCTTCGGCGGAGGCGCCCGACCTCAACCGCTTCAAGGACCTGCCGGCCGGGCCGAGGCGCTCGGCGGCGCCGCATGTCGCGGCGGTGCAGACCGCGCTCGCGGAGCGGGGCCTGCTCGAGCGACCGATCAAGAAGACCGTCTGGCGCGACAAGAAGCGCAGGAAGCGGACGTCCTACAAGACCCTCCCCTTCGCGGGCAAGCCGGACAAGGCGACGGTCGCCGCACTCGACAGCTTCCAGCTCCGCCATGGCCTCGCCCAAACGGGCGGGATCCTAGACGCGGTGACCCTGGAGCTGCTCGGACTACCCGCGATGGGGCAGGAGATCTTCCTGCCGCCCGCCGGACCCGAATGCGCCCTGAAGCGGGAGGCCGAGGCCGCCCCCAGGTGCGAGATCGCCACCCGCGATCGATGGACCGACCTCGGCGCCCTCAGGCGCCACGGCCCGCAGCCTGTCGCAAGCCTCGTGGACCACATCCTTCGCCCCGTCCCGGAAGGCTTGCGGGTGGACGCAACGGATGAGGCCCCGCAGGTGTCAGATGATGCGGATTCTGCGGCGGTAGGAGAGGTCGACCCATCCAACCTCTCGCCGCCGGCCGAGGATGGCCCGTCACCTGGAGCCGCTGCGCCGGGGACGTCATCCTGAACGCCACCCCTCGTCAGTCAGGGGATCTTCGCACCTCGGCCCTCGCTACTCGCAACTGTCCCTCAGGACCTCAGCGCTTGCCCTGGAGCAGGGCCTCCGGGTGGCGTTCGAGATAATCGGCCAGCTGCCGCAGTGATCGCCCGGCCGCCGAGAGGGCGCGCAGGGCCGAGAGCGCCTCGGTGACCACCGGGGATCGCTGGTCGACGAGCTCGCTGACGCCCGCGAAGGCCCGGTCGGCGGAGCCGAACGCGGCCTCGGTGGACTCGGCGGCCGCGCGCATGCTGGTGACCAGGGGCGGGATCTCAGTGTCCGCCCGGCGGGCCAGGCTGCCAATCTCGCCGGAGGTCTCCGTCAGGCTGGTCATCAGGGTGTCCAGCCGGGGCGTGAGAAGGGCGAGGGCCTGCTCGGCCTCCCCAAGGGCGCCGGTCAGCCGCTGACCGGCGGGCTCGATCAGTCCATGCAGATCCTCGGCGGCCAGCGCCAGCTCGCGGGTCCCGGCGTCGATGTTCTCGAGGGTGCGCTGAAGCTCGGGGGCGGTGAGCAGCCGGTTGAGGCCATTGAGCGCGGCGACCGCCTGCTCGACCACCTCCGTGATGGGCACGCTCAGGAGCTCCTCGCGAAAGCGCTCCAGCTCGGATGGGATGGTCGGCAGCTCCCGGAAGCGCGGGTCCTTGCCCGTGAGGATCAGGGGCGCACCCGGGAAGAAGTCCACCTCCACCTGGAGCAGCCCGGTCAGGAAGCTCTGTAGCCCGAGCCGTCCCCGCAGGCCCTCCCGCAAGGCATCCAGCCAGGTCTCGTCGGTGTCCAGGGCCTTGCGGACCTCGCCCGGCCAGACCACCTTTTCCTGGTCGATCTCCATCTGGACCGGGACCAGGAATTCGCCGCTCTCGTCGTCGTAGGCCACCTGGATCTCCCGCACCAGACCGATCTGGACCCCCTTCAGGACCACGGGCGCGCCGACCGTGAGCCCGGTGGCGCTGGAGCGGAAGAAGGCGACGATGGTCTCCCGGTCGCCGCCGAAGCGCGCGGTGCCGACCACCAGGAGCGCCACCACGAGCAGGGCGACGGCGCCCATCACGAAACCGCCCACCAGGACCGGTGCCATCGCCCGGCCCATCAGCCCGCCGCCTCCGCGGTCTCGCGGCCCGCCCCACGGGTGAGGAAGTCGATCACCCGCGGGTCGTCGCAGTGCTCGAGCAGCTCCCGCGGTGCACCCCGGGCCAGCATGGTGCGGGCGCCGGCGTCCAGGAAGACCGCGTCGTCGGCGACGGCGAAGATGCTCGCGAGCTCATGGGTGACCATCACCACCGTGGCCCCCAGGCCGTCGCGCAGCTCGAGGATCAGACGATCGAGCAGGTGGGCGCCGGGTGGGTCGAGCCCCGCGGATGGCTCGTCGAAGAACAGGATGTCGGGGTCCAGGGCGATGGCCCGGGCGAGTCCGGCGCGCTTGCGCATGCCGCCGCTGAGCTCGAAGGGATAGTAGTCCTCGAACCCGCCAAGCCCCACCAATCGCAGCTTGAGCGCCACCAGCTCGCGGATGGCGGACGCCGGGAGGTCGGTGTGCTCGCCCAGGGGCAGCGCCACGTTCTCCGCGAGGGTCAGTGAGCTCCACAGGGCGCCGCCCTGATAGAGCACGCCGACACCGCGCAGGATGCCCCGCCGGCGTGCCTCCGTCGTCCCCCAGAAGTCCTCGCCCGAGTACAGGATCTCCCCCTTGGCCGGTCGCAGCAGGCCGAGCATGTGCTTGAGCAGGGTGCTCTTGCCGCACCCGCTGCCGCCCATGATGACGAAGATGCGGCCGCGCGGCACCTCGAAGGTCAGGTCCTGTTGGACGACGAATGATCCGAAGGCCATGGTCAGGTCGCGGACCTCGATGGGCGCTGGCGCGGCGCTGGCGGGGGGCACCGGCATGGGTCAGATCCCCAGCTGGGTGGTCACGATGGTGATGATGGAGTTGGCGACCACGATGGCGACGATGGAGCTGACCACGGCCGCAGTAGCCGCCTCGCCCACCGCGGCCGATGATCGGCCGCTGTTCAGCCCCTGCCAGCAGCCCGCGATGCCGATGATGATGCCGAATACCACGCTCATGAAGAGCCCGACCAGCAGATCGGCGAGATAGACGCCGTCGCGGGTCTGGTTCAGGTACTGCACCGGCGGGATGTCGAACAGGGTGATCCCCACCACCATCCCGCCGAGTATCCCCAGGGCGTTCGCATAGATGGTCAGGAGCGGGATCATCAGGGTCAGGGCGAGACACCCGCGGCAGCACCAGGAAGTCCACCGGCGAGACGCCGAGGGTGCGCAGGGCGTCGATCTCCTCGTTCACCTGCATGCTGCCGAGCTGGGCGGCGTAGGCGGCCCCGGTGCGACCGGCCATGATTACCGCCGTCATGAGCGCCCCCATCTCTCGCAGCATGCCGATGGCCACCGCATTGGCCACGTAGATCTGCGCCCCGAAGAGGGCGAGCTGCACCGAGCCGACGAAGGCCAGGATCAGCCCCACCAGCAGGCTGATCAGGGAGACGATCCCCAGGGCCCCGATCCCGCAGCGCTGGATGAAGAGCCACAGATCCGCGCCGCGAAAGCGCGCCTGACCCATCAGCAGTCGGCCGAAGGCCATCACCAGCTCACCGATGAAGCCGAGCACGGTGACGGAGGTGTCCACCACGGCGAGGGTCTGGTTGCCGACGCGGGCCACCATGCCGGTCTTGGTCGGCTTCCGGTGGGCGGAGGTCCGCTCGGGAACCGCCTTGGCCAGGGCCAGCAGACCCCGTGCCCCCTCTGGCAGATCGCTCAGATCGACCTCGACCCCGTTGGACTCGGCCTGATCCAGCAGGGCGAGCAGCAGCACGATCAGGGTGCTGTCCCAGAGGTCGAGACCCTCGCAGCGAAGGCGCAGGGTGCGGATCGCCGACCAGTCAGGGGGCGCGATCCCGGTGCGGTCGGCCGGGGGCAGGTCCAGCACCCATTGACCCGAGAGGTCGACCAGCCACTCACCCTCGGGTCCGGCGTGTGCCGTGACGGTCGGCGGGCGGCCGGTGTCTCGCCCCGCGCTCGATCGTCCGGTCGTCATCGGTGTCTGCTCCCTCCCATTCGGTCTTGCCTGGCGGTCGATCCGAGCGACGCGGCCTCTCTACTCCGGACACTCGCCTGCCGGCGCCAGGTGCGCCTGGCGCGGGGACGGAGCCGCGGTTGACGGGCGGCTCAGCCGGGTCTGCGGGCGAGCAGACGGTCGAGGGCGTTGGCGAAGGCCTGGCGATCGGAGGCATTCAAGGGCGGGGGACCGCCGGTCCGCTCGCCCGTGCCGCGCAGCTCGTCCATGAAGTTGCGGAGCGCCAGCCGCTCCCGGATGTTCTCGGTCGTATAGCGCTCGCCCCTAGGGTTGATGACCTCGCCGCCCTTCTCGATCACCTGGGCGGCGAGCGGGATGTCCGCCGTGATCACCAGGTCGCCGGGCGCGAGTCCCGCGACGATGTGGTCGTCGGCCACGTCGAACCCGCGCCGCACCTGGACCGAGCGGATCAGGGGCGATGGTGGTGTCGTCAGGGGCTGGTTGGCGACCAGGGTCAAGGGGATCCCGACCCGCTGGGCGGCTCGGTAGAGGATCTCCTTGATCACCCCGGGGCAGGCGTCCGCGTCCACCCAGATGTGCATGGCATCGTCCTGTTGGCGTCTCAGGTCGGCATTATCCAGGATTCGACGTCCCGGTAGCCGATCCCAAGGGCGTCAATCCATCGCGACCATGGCGAGCGCCCGCGCGACCTTGTCCTGTCCCCAGACCTTCGCCGGGGACAGACTTCCGTCCGTCTGGATCATGGTGCCCTCGCCGGGCCCCAGGGTCACGAAGTCCCGGTCGCTGCCGACGACCACCTCGCCATGCAGCACCAGCACGCCGGTGGCGCCGTCGATGGGCCCCAGCCAGAGCTCGGTGCCCCGCACGCCGAGGATGGCCACCGGGGTTCGGATGTGGATCGCGCGTTGCTCTCCGCCCTTAAGTTGTCCGCTGATGAAGCGTAAGGCCCCCTTGATGGCGTCCAGGGTGATCGTCTGGCGGCGCTCGGGCTCGTGGACGAACTCGTCGATCTCGAGCTCCGCGTTCGCCCCCATGGTGAGCTGGGACCCATCGGCCAGCCGCGCCCGCAGCCGCGCGTCTCGGCCCGTGCGTAGCAGGTCCCGGTAGAAGACGGGCGAGGCGGCCGCTAGCCGCCGGACATCGTCCTGGAACTGGGCCTCGGCCCGGTGCCTGACCTGTTCGACGACGCCCACATCCGGGCGCGCGTCTCCATCGGCCGCAAAGGCGGCGCCGAACGCGGCCGTCAGGAGGATGCCGCCCAAGAGCAGCCCCTGTCGCTTGTTCATCGCCTTGTCCCCCGTCGGTGGATGCCGCGAACCGGCGTGTTCGCGCAATGTCCTGGCCAGCCGACCTTCGCCGCGGCCTGCGCCCGGCGATGCGCGCCTCGCGGTGACCTTCGCCCGGCGATGGACGATGCGGTATGTTCGCACGGAAGGTCCACGGGCGCCGAGCCAAGGCCCCGCAGTCCCAGCCGCCAGCCGTCATGCGCCCGAACCTGAAGCTGCTTCCGCCCATGCTCGCGTCCCTGGTGCTGGCCGCGCTGGTCTGCGCCCAGCTCTGGTATCCGGAGACCTTCGCCGCGCTCCGTAACCGCGTCTTCGATGGCCACATGACGCTGTTTCCCGCGACGCCCGAGGGACCGCTCGCCGTGGTCGAGATCGATGAGGAGAGCCTCGCCCGTCATGGTCCCTGGCCCTGGGACATGGAGACCCTCGACACATTGCTCGACGGCCTCGGCGCCTCGGGTGCCGCGCTGGCCGCCCTGGCGGTCATCCCGAGCGACTCGGATCCCTGCCCGTCCGGGTGCGCCCCTGTGCCCGAGCCGAGCGGCGGAGCCGTTTCGCGGGGCCCGGATCCGGTGGTCGCCGGCTTGCGCGCGCCGCCCTCGGTGATCGGCTTTGCCCTCACCGACCGGGGTGGCAGCGCCGATCCGCCCCCGCGGCGGGCGGGCCTCGCCATGCTCGGCGATCCAGTCGATCTGCGCACCGCCCTGCCCGCGAGCCTGCTGCCCGCCCACGCCAGCTTGAACCACGCCGCCGGGGTGGGCGCCTTGAATGTCTTCCCTGACGCCGACGGTCGGCTGCGCCGTGTCCCGCTGCTGGTTCAGATGGGCACGGAGCTCTACCCGTCGCTGCTGAGTGAGACCTTTCGGCTGGCCACCGGAGAGCCGGCCTACCTGGTCCGCGCCAACCCCGCGGGCGTCGATCCGCCCCTCTTGCTCAAGGTGGGCCCGGCGGTCATCCCGTTGACCCGGGACGGCGAGGTCTGGTTGCACTACGGGCCTCGCGGCGGGTTTCCTGTCGTCAGCGCGGACGCCGTGCTGGCCGGTGAGCTGCCAGCCGGGATCCTTGACGGCCGCATCGTGCTGATCGGCGTGTCGGCGCCGGGCTTCGGCGCCGTCTTCACCTCGCCGCGCGACGAGGCATTCGGGCCGGCGGAGGTCTACGCTCAGGCCTTCGCCCAGCTACTCTCGGGCGCCCATCCCTCGAGGCCCGGTTGGGCGCTCGGGGCGGAGGTCACAGTCGGCGCGGCGGGCTCTGTCATCCTGCTCCTGCTCTCGCTCTGGCGCCCGGGTGTTTGGCTGGTGGCGCCCGGCGTGCTGCTGGTCGCGGGCGTCTACGCGGGCGGCCTGTCCCTGTTCCGCTCGCACCTGCTCTTGATCGACGGGGCCATGCCAGCGCTCACCATTGGGGCGGTGCTCGCCGCGCTCACCCTGGCCGGCTATGTGATCGCCGAGCGCGAGCGGCGCTGGATCCAGAGCGCCTTCTCCAGCTATATCTCCCCAAATCTCGTACGTCATCTGGTGCGGCATCCCGAGGAGCTGCGCCTGCGCGGGGAGCGGCGGGAGTGCAGCTTCGTGATGACCGATCTTGCCGGCTTCACGGCGATGGTGGAGCGCTTCCCGCCCGAGGAGCTGGTGGACCTATTGAACGGCTATCTGGAAGCCCTGGTCTCCATCGTCTTCAGCTTCGATGGGACCGTCGAGCGGATCGTCGGCGATGCGGTGTCCGCCCATTTCTCCGCGCCGGTCAGACAGCCCGATCACGCCCAGCGGGCAGTCGATTTGGCCCTTGCCATCGACCGCTTTGCGTCCGACTTCTCGGCGACCATGCAGGCGCGCGGCGTGCCCTTCGGCCAGACCCGTATCGGCGTGCACTCGGGCGAGGTGATCGTGGGCAACTTCGGGGGTCGCAGCCATCTGGACTATCGCGGTTTCGGCGATCCCATCAACACGACCGCCCGCCTGGAATCCGCCAACCGTCACTTCGGCACCCGCATCGCCATCAGCGCCGACACCCTCGCCCGTTGCGAGGGTCTAGCAGCCTGTCGGACCTGGGGGAATCGAAGCGAGGGAGTGGGAGAGCGAGGCCAGTTTGGCTCGGAATTGAGGCGCATAGTGGGTTCTATGCAACGAAAATCCGAGCCGAGATGGACCGCTCTCCCGCTGCCGCAGCCGATTCATCCCAGGTCTGACAGGCTGCTCGAGACTCGATCCATCGGCGAGCTGATCCTCAAGGGCAAGACGCGGCCCATCGCCGTGTTCACACCGCTGACCCCGGATGAGATCGAAACCGGGCTTGCGGCGGCCTATCGCGAGGCCTACGCGCTCGCCGAGCGGGAGGACGCCGGGGCCCTCGCGGCCTTCGAGTCCTGCGCGGCGCGATTCCCGACCGACGGGCTCACCTGCTTCCATCTCGAGCGCCTGACCCGCGGAATGCGTGGTGTCGTCATCCCTCTGGAGAAATGACCCTCATACCGGGTAGGGCGCCGCGCGGCGCCTATGCTGAAGACATGGGAAGCCGTGTGTGCTTGAGGTCCCGCCCATGAGCCTCGGTCGTCAGCGGATCGCCACCCTGGGGCTCTTCCTCGGCCCCGCGCTTGGCCTGGTCGTCGCGGTCTTGCTGCCGCCTGCGGCGGCTGGAGACCAGCCGGGGCTCTCGAGCGCCGGCGTGGCGACCATCGCGGTGGCCGCCTGCATGGCGACCTGGTGGCTGACCCAGGCGCTGCCCCTGGCGGCCACGGCCCTGCTCCCGGTGGCGGCCTTCCCCCTGCTTGGCATCGCCGACATCGGCGCGAGCACGGCACCCTACGCCAACCCTCTCATCTTCCTGTTCCTGGGCGGGTTCCTGATCGGCCTGGCCATCCAACGCTTCGGTCTGCACCGGCGCATCGCCCTGCACATCTTGCTGCTTGTCGGGGCCGGACCGCGGGCCCTGATCGGCGGATTCATGCTGGCCGCCGCCCTGCTCAGTATGTGGATCTCCAATACCGCCACGGCGATCATGATGCTGCCGATCGGCGCGAGCGTGCTCAAGCTGATGGAGGAGCACCGTGGCCGGGGCACTGGCGCATCCTGCACCCCCGCCGAGATGCGGGCCTTCGGCACCGCGCTGGCGTTGGGCATTGCCTACGCCTGCTCGATCGGCGGCCTGGGGACCCTGGTCGGCACGCCCCCCAACCTGGTGCTGGCCGCCTTCGTGCGCGAGCACTACGGCCGGGATGTCAGCATGTCCGCATGGCTGGGAATCGGGCTGCCGCTGGTGGCCGTGCTATTGCCCCTGGCCTGGTGGTACCTGACCCGGATCGCCTTCTCGGTCCCCCGCACCCCCTTCCCCTGCGGCCGGGCGGTGATCGCCGCCGAGCTGGCCG
Source organism: uncultured Gammaproteobacteria bacterium (assembly GCA_963714915.1). Classification (GTDB taxonomy): domain Bacteria; phylum Pseudomonadota; class Gammaproteobacteria; order Chromatiales; family Chromatiaceae; genus Thiodictyon. The sequence goes on along the minus strand of CAVQQM010000001.1, from coordinate 39,694 downwards.
GGCTCGGACCCATGACCCGGGCCGAGCGGCTGGTCGCGCTGGTGTTCGTGGCGACCGCCTCGGCGTGGATCCTGCGGCCCTGGTTGGTGGAATGGACCGGGATCTCGGGGATCACCGACCCGGGTATCGCCCTCTGCGGGGCCCTGAGCCTGTTCCTGATCCCGGTCGACTGGAAGGGGCGGCGCTTCGCGATGGACTGGGAGACCGCCAAGGGTGTGCCCTGGGAGATCCTGATCCTGTTCGGCGGCGGGCTCAGCCTCGCCTCGGCCATCGCCGCCAACGGCGTGGACGCCTTCATCGGTTCCGGCCTCGCCGGCCTCGCCGGTCTTCCGCCTTGGGCGCTGGTGTTGGCCGTCACCGCGGTGGTCGTCTTCCTCACCGAGATCACCAGCAACACCGCGGTCGCGACGACCCTCATGCCCGTGCTCGCCGCGACCGCGGTCACGACCGGCGCCCCGCCGGGGATGCTGCTCACCGCGGCGGCGATCGCGGCCAGCTGCGCCTTCATGCTGCCCGTCGCCACCCCGCCCAACGCGATCGTGTTCGCCTCCGGCTATGTGACGGTCCCCGAGATGGCGAAGGCCGGTCTGGGGCTGAACCTGATCGCCATCCTGGTGGTGACGGTGGCGGTGACCCTGGGCTCACGGCTGGTGCTCGCCTGATCCGCTGCGGACCCTTCGATCCATACCGGGGCCGCGGGTCACATCCGAAAGAAACCGCGTCCCCTGAGAAAACCCAGCAGGTGCTCGCGTTTCTTGCCCTGGACCGCCTTCGCCGTGGTGGCAGACCAATCGCTCGCCCGGGTGTTGCTGCCCCGGCCGCCGTAATAGGCCGCCATGATGTGGTCGTAGGCCTGGACCTCCTCGGGCTCCGGGTCCCGGTAGCGGTCCTGGTGCAGCACCAGCCCAAGCGGTTGCCGGGGCTTGACCTCGGGGTCCTCGGCCGGCCAGCCGAGGCACATCCCGAAGATCGGCGCCACCAGTTCCGGCAGGGCCAGGATCTCCGACACCCGCACCGGATCGTTTCGGATGCCGCCGATGAAGACCCCGCCGAGCCCGACCGACTCGGCGGCGAGCAGGACGTTCTGGGCCAAGAGCGCCACGTCGACGACGGCGGCCAGTCCATGCTCGGTCCAGCCCTCCAGGTCGCCCGTGCCCTCCCGCAGGCAGGCCGCGTTCACCCGCCGCAGGTCGGCGCAGAAGACCAGGAATTCCGCCGCCCGCTCGATCCAGGTCTGGTTGCCCGCCGCCGCGGAGATCGCGGCGCGCGCCTCGGGGTCCGTCACCCGCACCACCGAGTAGGCCTGGATGAAGCTCGAGCTCGCGGCATGCTGACCCGCGCGGATCAGGCCCTCGAGCAGGGCGCGAGGGATCGGCTCGCCGGTGTAGCGGCGCACGGAGCGGTGGCGGTGTTGCAGCGCGATGACCGGGCTGCTCGGGGCGGGGTCCAGCGGGGTGCTCAAGGGGTGACCTGGTCGGTAGGGAGTGCGGGTGACCGCTCCGCTGCGCTCTCCGGGAAGGCCGCGGCGATCAGCCTGCGGATGTCTGGCTCCTTCGACTCGATGTCCGCGAGCAGGGCGAGCTGCACGCGGGCCTTGTGGAGGTTCTGACCGCGATAGGCGACCCGGAAGTAGCGATCGCCCTCCAGGTGGTCGGTGAGGAAGCGCAGCGCCAACTCGAAGGGCATCAGACGGATGGCGTCGTAGAGCACCGCGACGTCCCCGGTACCCAGTAGCCCGCGGGTCTCCTCCCCATAGGCGGCGAGGATGGCGCCGGCGAGCCCAAGGTGGAACTCCGCTTGGGGGGCGTCGGGCGGCGATTCGCCGGCGCGATTGCAGCAGGAGCGCAGGCAATCCCCCAGGTCGTGCTGAATCAGCCCCGGCTGGACCGTGTCGAGGTCGATCAGGGCGATGGCCTGTCTGCTGTCGCGATGGAACAGGATGTTGTCGAGCTTGGGGTCGCCGTGGATGACCCGCTCGCGGATGCGGCCCTCGGCGAGCGCGGTGTGCAGCACCGAGGCGAGCCCCCGGCGCCGGTCGATCTGGTCGACGCAGGCGCGGACCGCCTCGGCCTCCGCTCGTTCGGACTCCGCCTCTCGGCGCCAGGCGTCGCGCGCGGCGAGGTGCTGCTCCATATAGCCAGGGGTGTGGTGAAAGCCTGGCAGCGAGATCGCGAGCGCGCCGGGAGGCAGACCCGCTGCAAGCCGGTGGAAGCGCCCCAGGGTTCGACCCACCTGGGCGGCCTGATCGGGGCTCTCGAGCCCTGGCAGGCTGACCCCGTCCTCTACCAGCTCCATCAGCCGCCACAGGGCGTGATCCGTCCCCGTCGTGTAAGGGCGACCATCCCGGGCGCGCAGGATCCCCGGAATCCGCAGGCCGGCCGATCCCATCTCCCGGGCGTGCTCCGAGAGCCTCAACAGGTTCGCCATGATCTGCTCCGGGTTGGGGAAGACGCCCGGGTTGATACGCTGGAGCACATAGCCGCGTCCTCCCGCGGCGAGCTTGAAGGTGTCGTTGATCAGACCCCGTCCCAAGGGCTCGATCGACTCCGGTGGGTCGGGCAGGTCGAAGGCGGCGGCGACGTGGGCGAGCGAATCGGGGTGACGGTGGTCCATGGGTTGTCGGGGATGGGCTCAGGGGGCGCCGACCATCAGCGAACCTGGGGGGATGGCCGCCTGGCCTCAGTCACAACTGGCAGTTGCGAGTATCGAGCGCCGAGGCACCGGGCCCTGTCCAGGGCTCGGACCGATACGCGAGCCCGATGTGGCTCCGGTATAAGATGCGGGGTCCTGATCACTGTCCAGCGTCCCGCGCCTTCACACATGTCCGAGCTTCGCGACCAGGTCTTCGTGTTCACCGGTACCGCCTGCGAGGCTGCCCTGGACGAATGGGTCGAGGAGCAGCTCATGGCCTATCCCCATCAGGAGGAGCGCGTCCGCATCACGGCGCTGGCCATGCGCGATTTCCTGATGTCCGACGCCGCGGCCCGGCACAAGATGCGCTTGCGTCCGCACGCGGGGTCGCCGCCGCCCTCGCGATGAGTCACGGCCGGGACAGGAAGATCCGGATCTCGCGCCACGCGGGGGTCAGAGTTTGTGAAAAATTCGTCGGCCGTAGCGAGGGCGTTCCCGGGCGTGCCCGATTGAGATCAGGGCAAGGCGCGGGAAGTCGGAAATCGGGGAGCGTAGTGGGCCTACGTGACTCGATTTTCGGCTTTCCGCAACGCAGCGGGGTGCGTCCGGGGGCGCCCGCAGTAGGTCGGCGAATTTCTTCACAAGCTCTCAGCCCGGGGCATGGGGCCTCAGGGTCAGCGTGCCGTCCCGCTGGATCAGCTCGAGATGCTTCAGATAGCTCATGCCGAGCAAGACCTCCTCGCCGGGCATGTTGGGTAGTACGCTCGCCCGCACGTCGCGCAGCACCAGGCCGCCGAGATCGACACTGTCCAGGCGGGTGCGCCAGGTCTCCACTCGCCCGTTCGCGGTCACGCTGACCCCGCCGGGGCGCAGCCGCAGCCCTAGGCGCCTGGCGAGTGGCAGGGGCAGGGCCACGTCGGTCGCCCCCGTGTCCACCATGAACACCACCGGCTCGCCATTGATCCGACCGCCAGCGACATAGTGGCCGGCGCGATTGCGCCGAAGCACCACCTGGGGGAGACCGGTGTCGGTGATCTCCGCGCTCGGGGCGACGTTGGGGTTGGTCTGACGCTCGATGATGCCGTTGAAGAGCATTACCAGGAGCGCGAGGCCCACCACCCAGGCTGCAAACCCCATCACGCGGCCGATGCGCGAGGGGGTGTCGTCGAGGCTGGGGAGTGGGTCGGACATGGCGGATGAGGGCTCTTTTACTCACCGCCAAGGTTTGGGCGCCGACCCGCGGAACAACCTCAGGCGGACGGCATGACCCGCTGGTGCGGGTCTCCCGGGCCGGGCGCCACGAGGCCCGATCTGGATCGGCGGGCGAGGTGCCCGCGACCCGCCAAACGGGCGCTCAGTTCTGCCCCATGCCCATCCGCTGGAAGCGGGTGCGATAGTAGCTCGCGGCGCTGCGACCGTTGGCGACCACGTCATACACCTTCCAGCCGTCGTCGGACTTGTACATGCGGAACTCCATCTTCGACGGATAGCCGCCGGGCCGCAGGATGCCGACGTTCACGCTGACCGCCCCGCGGGCGCCCTTGCGCGGTCGAAGCATCTTCACCTGCTGGCCCTTGTAGCTTGCGAGCTGGCCGCCGAGGGCGGTGAGGAAGCCTTCCTCGAGCCGCGCGGCCATCGCCTTGCGCTCTTTGGCGTTCATGCGGCCGTAGGCCGGACCGGCGACCCAACGGGCCATGTAGTCGAAGTCGAAGTAGGGGGCGATCTCGCGGTCGAGGAAGGCCGCCACCTGGAGCTTGTTGGGGGCCTCGTCCTGACCCATGAACTCGAGCAGCTTGTCGATCCCCTCCTTCAGGGTCGCGGTGGCCTGCAGGGTGGGGCTGCGTGCAATGATCGCCTGACGCGCCGCGTCCCGGTCCGCCGGTGCGGTCTGGGGCGCGGGCTGGGCCTGGGGCCGAGTGGGCACGCCCGCGCGCGGCGAGCTCTGCGGCATCGTCGGCATGCCGCCCATCCCCGGCGGCATGGGATAAGGCGCGCCGGCCGGGCCGTAGGGTTGGGCGCACACACCGGTGGAGCCGAGCAGGACGACAAGCGGCAGCCAGGGGCGAAACTTCATGGATGTCCTCCAGGATTGTTGGGTCGAAGGCCGGTGAACCGGCGCGCGGCAGGGTGCCAACCGGCCCGGGGAAATGCAAGGAGCCGGAGGCTCCGAGGGTCGTCCGGCGCCTGTCGCCTTCGTAACACGCTTCCCCGACTTGAGGACGCCTCTTGTTCCGCGCGTCTCAACGCAAGCAGGCGGTGAAGAGTCTATGGCGTTTCCGCTCGAATCGATGCCGTCTACGCACTGCACTAGACCCTAGACCCCGAACGAATCGCAGTGTCGCAACATGTGTTTTTTGGCGACAAAAGTGACATTTCTGTTGCGTTTACTCGCCTGGCTGCTAAGATAAGTGCGACGGAAATGCATTTTGGCCCCGTAGGCTAGGGGTCCGCAAGTTCAGATGTATTTCTTGAACAACATGTCCGTTTATCGCTACAAGGACATATCACAACGGAGTAGCTCCATGAAGACTTTCGCCCATCAATCACTCATCGCCGTTGTTGGCTTCGCAGCCGCACTCGCCGCCGCACCCGCGATCTACGCCACAGAATTTCAAGCTGAGGGCGACAAGGAGATCGAGTTCACCGGTGGTTTCTCGCACACTTCGGGCAGCGATGTCGGCACCGTCAACGCCGACGTTTCCTTCGGATATTACTTCGCCCCACGTATCAACGTCGGCCTGCGTCAGACCCTGAACTACGCCTTTGTTGACGATGGGCGGGACAGCTGGACGGCGAGCACGATCCCCTTCATCAACTACAACTTCCTGACTGGAAATCCCAACTTCCGGCCCTTCATCGGCGCCTTCGTTGGCGCCGCCTACAACAAGGACGACACCACGGGAACCGCCGGCCCGGCGGTCGGCTTCAAGTATTTCCTGAGCGAGAACACCGCGCTGGTCGCCCGCTACCGCTACGAGTGGTACTTCGACGAACTGTCGTTCGACGACGCCACGGATACCGCAGGTGGCAACAATATCGTCACCATCGGAATGAGCTTCCTCTGGAAGTAGGCCTCGCCCAGCTGACCGACGCCGTCCGCCGTGGCGTTTCGGTCGCACGGATGCGGCATCCGCGCTCTTGACGCACATGGCGCCCGGCTGGGCTTACCCCGCCGGGCGCTTTCGTTTGCCCATCTCCCTAGACGTCAGGCCCCGGTTCGCTGCCGCCCTTGCCCCTGCCGCCTCCGAGAGAATGATGCCGTCCGAGTCATGGCCTAATAGGCCCCGTCACGGCCGCCGACGTTGACCGCCACCATCCGTGAGACCCGCAAGCCCCGGACCAGCACTCCACAGGCGTCCCACAGCTCGTGCTCCATCGCCCGTGGGGGAGCCGGAGTACGGCGATTCCGGGGTATTGCCAGGGCTTGAAGACGAGCGGATTGCTGAAATCGAGATCGAGGATCACCAGGCAGCGACCCTCCCGCCGACAAACGTCGATCAGCTCATGATCGCTCGCTCCTGACAGGTGCTGGCCTGGCACGGTTGCGACGTCATGCCCGGCGCGGCGAAACAGCTCGGCACCGCGGTTGCCGAGATTCTCGTCCAATTTGACACTCACGCGGACTCGGCGAACGGGATGTCGACGTAGCGCTCGCGGGACATCTCTGCCCCGTACGCGAGGCAGGCACGAATGTCGGCCTCATCGAGCCCCGGATAATTGTCCAGAATCTCTTGGACGCTCCATCCGCCGGCGAGGAGATCCAGGATCAGTGAGACCCAGACCCGATGGCCGCGGATGCACGGCTTTCCAAAGCACACGTTGGCATCCACCGAGATTCGCGCGAGTAGATCTTCTCTCGTCATAGATGTCTCCTCGGGATCCCAAGCGCGGGGTCGGGTCTTGGAATCAAGCATCCGCGTGATCAAAGGATCTGAGCCAGGGGTGTTCAGGTCTTGTCTCTTGCCGACCCATTCGCCGCCTGCGGTTCCCGATCGTCCACAGAGGTGCGTCGCTCGTCTGGACGCTTTGCCCCAATTCATCTGGCAGCCGCGCCTTAGAACAGCCCGCGCAGATCAAGGACCACCTCCGGTAGTGCGGCGACCTCGACTCGTGACAGGTCAGCGACCCTGAACTGATGGGTGTAGCGCGTCCCGTCTGGTTCCCGATGGATGTCCAGGTGACGCCCGGGGATGTCGATGATCCAGACCTCGGGGATGTCAAACCGGGCGTAGAGGGGCAGTTTGGTGTCCCGATCGTGGGCCAGGCTGGTGTCCGCGATCTCGATCAGGAGCAGGACGTCAGAGGGGCCGGGATGGACCTGCGCATAGTAGTCGTCCCGGTAGCGCAGCAGTGCCAGGTCGGGTTGTGGGGCAGACAGATCGCCCAGGACGACGGGGTTCTGCGCCGAGACGATGGCCTTTCCGCGGGCCGCCGTGGCCAGTAGGTCGACCAATCGATTGATCTTACCTGCGTGAGAGGGCCCGATGGGCGCCATGTCGATGATCTCCCCCTCGATCAGCTCGCACCGGGCGTCTGGATTGAGGATTCCGGCCTCACCCATGCGGAAGTATTCGCCGACGGTGATCGGGTGGCGGCTGGGACCCAGGGGTGCCCGCGGCTCGATCCGGCTGGCCTTGGCGGTTGTCATGGGAAACCTCTCCCGTGGGGTTGATCCGGAGATTAGACCAGGAGCGCCGGGAGGGACATGTCCTTGGGAGACCCTGGGCCCCGCCGGATCAGGATCGGACGGAACCACGATGGGATCAGCGTTGGATGAGGGCATCGAGCTCGGGCGGTAGGGAAGGGCGGCCGCGGGCGTCGATGCCGGTGCCGATGATCTTGGCGTCGAGGATCGGCTTGCCGTCGGCGAGTCGGAGGATCCTCTGCAGGAAGGCGAAGCGCAGGCGCGACTCGCGTCTGAGGTCCAGCCCCACCACGAAGCGGTCGCCGCTGGTCAGCGGGTGGCGATAGTCGAGCTCCGCGCGCACCACCACCAGGTTGATGCCCCGGCGCGCGTAGTCGGCGAAGTCGATCCCGCGGGATCTCAGATAGAGATGCCGGACGTGCTCCAGATAGTTCTGGTAGACGCCGTTGTTGACGATGCCCTGGAGGTCGCACTCGTAGTCGCGGACCTCCATCTCGTGGCTGAACTCGAACCCTTCCATCCGTCCTCCTGGCGCCGGCTAGCGCCTGCGGCCCGAGCCGCCGAAGAGCGAGCCCATGACCCCGCGCATGAGCTGGCGCCCGATCTGGGTGCCGAGCGAGCGCGCCGCGCTGGTGGCGAAGGCCTCTACCGGGCCCTGACGGCGTGATCCCCCCTTGCTGGTCCCGCCGGAGCTACCCCCCAGGGCGCCGCCCAGGATGGCGCCGAGGTCGAGTCCCCCGCCGCCCGCGGGGACCTCTGGCGCCGCCGCTGCTGCTGCCGCCTCCGCGGCACGCTGCTCCAGGAGCTCATAGGCAGAGACGCGGTCGATGGCCACGTCATAGACCCCCCGCACGAGTGACTGCTCCATCACGGCCTTCCGCTCGGCGGGATCGATGGGGCCCAGCCGGCTGCCCGGCGGGGCCACGTTCACCTGCTGAACGATGCCCGGTACGCCTTCGGCATCGAGGGCCGAGGCCAGGGCCTCGCCTACGCCGAGGGCTCCGATGGCGGTCTCGGTGTCGATCTCCGGGTTCTGGCGGAAGGTCTGGGCCGCGACCCGCACGGCCTTCTGGTCCTTCGGGGTGTAGGCGCGCAGGGCGTGTTGGACCCGATTGCCGAGCTGGCCCAACACCGACTCGGGCACGTCGAGCGGACTCTGGGTCACGAAATAGACCCCCACCCCCTTGGAGCGGATCAGGCGCACCACCTGCTCAATCTTGTCCAGCAGCACCTTGGGTGCGCCGTCGAAGAGCAGGTGCGCCTCGTCGAAGAAGAAGACCATCTTCGGCTGCTCGGGGTCGCCCACCTCCGGCAGGTTCTCGAACAGCTCGGAGAGCAGCCACAAGAGGAAGGTGGAGTAGACGGCGGGCGTGTGAATGAGCTTGTCCGCGGCCAGCACGTTGATGAATCCGCGCCCGTCGGCGTCGGTCTGCATCATGTCTTCCAGGGTGAGCGCGGGCTCCCCGAAGAGGATCTCGGCCCCTTGCTGCTCCAGTCCGAGCAGGCGCCGCAGGATGGCGCCGACGCTCGCCTTGGAGACGTTCCCGTAACGGGTGCGCAGGGCGTCCGCGTCCTCGGCCACGTAGTTCAGGAGCGCCCGGAGGTCCTTGAGATCCAGGAGCAGCCAGCCGTTCTCGTCGGCCACCTGGAAGACGATGTTCAACACCCCTTCCTGGACGTCGTTGAGATCGAGCAGCCGGGCCAGCAGCATGGGTCCCAGCTCGCTCACGGTGGTGCGCACCGGGTGGCCCTGCTCGCCCTGGATGTCCCAGAACATCACCGGATTGGCCGATGTACTCGAAGCCGTCCTCGGTCTCGAGGTCCATCTCGGCCACGCGCTCGGCCACCTTCTTGTTGCCGCCCCCCGCTTGGCTGATGCCGGCCAGGTCGCCCTTCACGTCTGCCAGGAACACCGGGACGCCCTTTCGGCTGAACTGCTCGGCGAGGCGCTGGAGGGTGACCGTCTTGCCCGTTCCGGTGGCACCTGCCACGAGCCCATGTCGGTTGGCCATGCGCAGATCGATGGCGACGGTGTCAGTGCCTTTTCCGACGAGGATGGTCTCGGACATTCGGTTGCTCCGCCGGGGGTTGCGTTACAGGCGGGGAGTGTACCGGCGGCATCTCCGGGTGGCGAGGGTGCGCGATAGGACTCGGAGTCGCGGGTATCCAGCGGCGACTCGCGAGGATTCCGCGATGAGCCCGAGCCTCAGCCAAGCCCAAGCCACGAGCCTCACCTGGCTCGGGTCTACCGCGCCCTGACCGGGTCCCGGCACTTGGACCGCCCGATTGCAATGGCGCCTATCCGACCTGATCTCGCCGCCCAACCGACCATCGCCCAACCCAAGACGTAACCGAGGCGCAACACGCCATGATCCACCGTTTCCTCAAGATCCCGGCCCTGGGACTCCTCGCCGCACTGATCCTCTCCGCCTGTCTCTCCGAGGCCGGGCCGACATTGAGCGCCCCAGACGCATTCGCCCAGACCCAGTCCGGCGCACTCACCCTGATCGACATCCGCACCCCGCCCGAGTGGCGCCAGACCGGCGTGGCCGAGGGTGCGCTGCGCATCGACATGCGCGACAAGACCTTCGTCGAGGAGATCCTGAACGCCGTCGACGGCGACAAGGAGGCGCCGATCGCCATCATCTGCCGCACCGGAAACCGCACCACCTATGTCCAGCAGGCCCTGACAAAGATGGGCTTCACGCGGGTGTACAACGTCAAGGAGGGCATGGCGGGCAGCGGCGCGGGCCCCGGCTGGCTCAAGCGCGGTCTGCCCGTGGAGCCCTGCAAGACCTGCTGATCCGTGAGTCGCCCTGAGCTTGGGCGCGACCCGCGTCAGGCATCGGCCGGCGGGTGTCCCCGAGTCCGTCCAGGCGTCCATGCGCCGACACTCGGTGCCGAAGGTCGACTTGATCGCCCGCCGATCCCAGACTAACCTGGACCGAATTCAGGTCGACCAGGATTCAGGCCGCCGGACGATGAAGACGCTCCCGCTCACCGAGGTCAAGATGCGCTTGAGCGCCCTCGTGGATGCCGTATCGGCCACTGATGAAGAGGTGGTGATCACCAAGAACGGCGTCCCAGCGGCAATATTGGTGAGTCCGGACGAGTTCGAGAGCTGGCGCGAGACCCTCGCGGTCCGTCTGGACGCGGAGATGATGGACGAGATCCGCGCCGGCCTCTCCGCTTTGGAGGACGGACACGCGTCTCTCTACACCTTGGAAGGATTGTTCGAGGACTGAACCTAGAAACGGCAGTTGACCGCTTCGTGCAATATGAGAGGTGTTGTGCCGCGTCGATTTCTTTTCCGCTGGCAAGCTCACCACGTGGCTTGGGCCGCGTCCAACCGCCGTTTCTAGGTTGAAAGGCCAGGGCCTGGCATGTCCGTCGGTCGGCTGCGTGTTCCGGACCAGGTCGCCGAAATCCTGCGGGGTCTGCACCCGGAGCTGAAGCGGAAGATTCGCTCCGCGCTGCGGGCCATCCTCGACTGCCCGACCTGTGGTAAGGCCTTGAAGGAGGAGCTGGCCGGGCTGCGAAGCTTCCGGGTCGGCCGCTTCAGGGTGATCTATAGGATCGCGGACGGAGGCGTGATCGATGTGGTGGCGATCGGCCCGCGCAAGACCATCTACCTGGAGACCTATCGGCGGCTGAGTCGCGGCATCCGCTGACCTTGGTCCTTGCCCACCTGCGGCGACTCCCCGCTCTCCTGCCAACCATCTCGGCCAGCGGACCCGGGCCCATCGGGCGCACCCCTCGCGGTTACACTGGCCCGACCCCGAGTCTGTCGAGGATGCCGCGATGATCTCCGAACCGCCGATCAGCGCCGTCGCCCATGTGATCCAGCTTGCCGTGGCGCCGTCCTTCCTGATCACCGGCATTGGCGCCATGCTGGGGGTGATGACGACTCGCCTGGCGCGCACCATCGACCGGGCGCGCTACATCGAGGATCTGGCGCCCGAGGATCCTGGCGCTGCCGCGGAGCACAGGGGTGAGCTCGGGGTACTGCGCCGAAGGGCCCGTCTGATCGGCGTCTCCGTCGGGCTCTGCACCCTGGCGGCGCTGCTGATCGCGGCGGTGATCGCGATCCTCTTCCTGGGCGCGGTGGTCACCCTGGACGCGGCGACCGCCGTCTCCATCCTCTTCATCGCCGCCATGGTGGGTCTGATCCTCGCCCTGCTGTTCTTCCTGCGGGAGGTCTACGTGGCCACGGCGAGCCTGCGCATCGGCCGCCGCGAGTGAGCGGGGCCGCGAGAGGGGTGCCTTTTCAGGCCTTCGGGGGGACGTAGCCCTCGGGCGTCACGGCGCCCTCGCCGAAGAAGTACTTGTCCATCTGCTCCTCGAGGAACTTGCGTGCCTTGGGGTCAATGGGGCTCAGGCGGTTCTCGTTGATCAGCATGGTCTGGTGGCGCAGCCAATCGGCCCACGCCTGCTTGGAGACTTGGTCGAAGATGCGCTTGCCGAGATCGCCGGGATAGGGCTGGCGGTCGAGCCCTTCGGCCTCGCGGCCGAGCTTGATGCACTGAACCATTCGGCTCATAGGTCTGACTCCTTGGGTTTGAAATACGGTCGGGTCGGGATGGAGGCTCAGGCCCCCTTCGGCCCGCCCCTCGGCCGGGTCGTCTTGGGTGGCCTCATCCAGCAGTCGGCGGATTGGGGCCGGCAGACCAAGCACCTGGATGCGGGACGGCGCAGTCCAGCGGTGGTGCGGGTCGTCGCCGAGGGCATCCCCTGGCGTGTCCATCCAGACCCGGGCGACATCCATGGTCAGCCTGAAGTGGGTGAAGGAGTGACGGCGGGGCGGCAGCATTTCAACCAGCCGCGGGCTCGCGCCCAGCCGCTCTTGGCACCAATCGGCCGGGTCGCCGCCCGCCTCCCATTCCGGCAGGCTCCAGAGTCCGCCCCAGATCCCCGCGGGCGGGCGGCGCTGCAACAGCACCTCACGGGCGGGGTTGTGGGCCAGGATCAGTAAGGTGCGCCGCTCGGGTGTGCGCTTGGGCGGGCGCGGGGTCGGGAGGGCCGATTGACGCCCCCCCGCCCGGGCGACACAGGCCGCCGCCAGCGGGCAGCGCGGGCAGGCCGGTGTCGCGCGGGTGCACAGGGTGGCGCCCAGATCCATCATCGCCTGGTTGTAGTCCGCGACCCGCTCGGCGGGAGTCTCGCGCTCCGCCAGCCGCCAGAGTGTGCCGAGCACCTCGCTCCGCCCGGGCCAGCCCTCCACCCCGAAGCGCCGGGCCAGCACCCGCTTGACGTTGCCGTCCAGGATGGGGTGTCTCTGGCCGAGTGAGAGCGAGAGGATGGCCCCGGCCGTGGAGCGTCCGATCCCGGGGAGGGACTCGAGGGCCTCGATATCCGTGGGCAGCCCGCCGCCATGTGCCGCCATGGCGATGACCGCCGCGCGGTGCAGGTTGCGCCCCCGAGCGTAGTAGCCGAGGCCGGACCAGAGGGCGAGCACCTCGTCGGGGGTCGCCGCGGCCAGATCGGCTAGGGTCGGGAAGCGGGCGAGGAAGCGCGCGAAGTAGGGGATGACCACCGAGACCTGGGTCTGCTGGAGCATGATCTCCGAGACCCAGACCCGGTAGGGCGAGGGATCGAGCTGCCAGGGCAGGTCCTTGCGTCCCGCCCGGTCGAACCAGGCGAGCAGGGCGGGGGCGATCGGGGTTGGATCCGGGCACCCCTCAGGCCGGGGCGGTCGATGGTCGAGGTCGGTCGCGGGGCCGCGGGCGGGTGCGGATGGACCGGGCACCGTGGCGCGCGTCAGTCGGCGCCGCGCGCGCGGCCGCAGTTCCAGCACAGGTCGAAGTCCGCCTCCACCATCTCCCCGCAGGCCGGACACCGCCAGGGGGCGCCGTCTACGGGGCGCGCGGCGCTCGCGGCAAGGAATTGATCGAGGATCCCCCGCGCCCGCCCGAGGTCATCGTCGTCCAGCAACCACACCGAGGGCGAGAGGTCCGCCGGCAGCTCGCCGATGGCGCCGGCGAGGAAGTCGCCCAGGATCGTGTTACGGATCAGGTGGCGGTCGAGATGATCATGGATCAACTGCGCCTCGATCCGGTCGCGGGCGGTATAGAGACGCTGCATCGCGACGCGAAGGCGGTCGATCGGGGAGGGGGGTATTGGAGCGGGTGATGGGAATCGAACCCACGTTAGAAGCTTGGGAAGCTCCTGTTCTACCATTGAACTACACCCGCGAAGGCCACGAAGTTTAGGCAGCCCGGCGCTGGCATGCAAGCCCGCGCCCGTCCCCGCGGACGGTGATCCTCGGGGCGGGCGAACGGCGGACTTAGGCGTCCAGCTCGTACATGCGGTCGATGCTCGGGCGGTAACGCTCGAGCACCAGATTGCGCTTGACCTTGAGGGTGGGCGTCAGCAGCCCGTTCTCCACCGTCCAGGGCTCCAGGGTGAGGGTGACGCGCCTGATCTTGGCGTAGCCGGGGAAGTCCTTGAGGGCCACCCGCACCCGTTTCTGCATGTCCTTCTGGAGCCGCGGGTCGTCGAGGCTCGCGGGCTGGCCCGGGTCGAGACCGTACTCGGCGGCGAGTCCGCCCCAAAGGTCATTGTTCAGGACCATCAACGCGGTGAGATAGGAGCGGCCCTCGCCCAGCACCATGGCCTGCTCGAACAGGGGGTCCATGGCGATGGCCATCTCCATGTCCGCCGGGGGAACCTTCTCCCCGTTGGAGAGCACGAGGATGTCTTTGAGCCGGCCGGTGATGTGGATGTGTCGGCCCTCGATGCGCGCCTGATCGCCGGTGTGCAGCCAGCCGTCGTGGGTGAGGATCTTGGCGGTCGCCGCGTGGTTATTCCAATATCCCAGCATCACGTTATCGCCCTTGACCAGCAGCTCGTCCTCGGGACCGATCCGCACCTGGATGCCGCGCAGGGGCACCCCCACGCTCTCGGGGACGTTGTCGGTGATCGGGTTGACCGCGATCACCGGGCTGGTCTCGGTGAGTCCGTAGCCCTGGAGCAGCGGCAGCCCGAGGCCGATGAAGGTGCGCGCCACCCCGAAGGGCAGGGCCGCGCCGCCGCTCACGGCACCGCGCATTCGTCCCCCCAGCTTGTCGAGCACGGCGCCGCCGACCTTGCGCCGCAGGGGCGGCGGGACCAGCAGCAGCGGATGCCAGCCAGCGCGCCCCTGATCGCGCAGGAAGCGCCGCCAGCCGGCGGCCACGGCGAGGGTGAAGAGCCAACGTACCGGCGCCGGGCGTTTCGCCATCTGGTCCAGGACCCTTTGATAGACCCGCTCGAACACCCGCGGCACCGCGATCATCAGGGTCGGGCGGATGCTCTGCATGTCCTCGCCGAGCTGGGCCACCGAGCGCGCGAAGGCGACCTCGGAGCCGGTCATCATGGGCAGGTAGTAACCCGCCGTGCGCTCCAGGGTGTGGGAGAGTGGCAGGAAGGACAGGAAGACATCCTCCTGGTAGACGTCGATCAGGGTGATGCCCCCGTGGGCGTTGGTGAGGACGTTGCGGTGGGAGAGCATCACCCCCTTGGGTCGCCCGGTGGTGCCGGAGGTGTAGACGATGGTCGCGAGTGAGCCGGGGTCGGCCTGGCGCTCGGTCGCCGGAGGGGCGGACTCGGGCAGCCAGTCGGCGGCGGTGACGACGCGCGGGTCGCTGCGGGACAGACGCTCGGCCTCCGCGCCGCTCTCCAGCAGCACCACCCGCTGGGGGCTCGGCGAGCCGCCCAAAGCCTCCGCGAGCCGTTTCCAGCGGTTGGCGTCCTGGATCAGGAGCACCTTCACCGCCGAGTCCTGGATCACGTAGGCCGCGTTGTCGGCCCGGTCGTCGGTATAGAGCGGGACGGTGACCAACCCCAGGGAGAGGGCGGCCTGGTCGAACATCACCCACTCGGGGCAGTTGCGCAGCAGCAGCGCCACCCGGTCGCCGGACCCCAGGTGCTCGCCCGCGAGGGCGGCGCGCCAGCAGTCGACCGACGTCGCCATCTCACGCCAGGTGAGGGACTGCCAGCCCTGGTCGCGGCTGTGATGGCGATAGGCGACGCGCTCGGGGGAGCGGCGCACACGGTGGTAGAAGAGCCCATCGAGGGTGCGCGCGCGCTCGACGGGGATCAGGTCCTCGGACCAACGACTCACTGGTGTCTCCCGGTCGTCCTGACTCGTTTCGGCGCCGGGGCTGTCCCGGACGACCAGGTTGTGATCTATCGGGCGTGGGCACCACCCGGGACTTGTGTCGGCCTCGCGTTGGGCGCTCGGGACGGCCCTGCGGCCGCAGGGCGCTAAAGCTATCGGCACCCCCATCCATTTGCAATCGGCCCAAGGGCTTGAGCCCATATCCGGGTCAGGGGGAGTGTGCCGGCGTTTGGCGCTAGAATCGCGTCACCGGTTGCGACCCGGCGACGCCGTCGCGCGCCGCCCCGAAGATGAGGATTGCCAGCTTGAAGATCACGGTCAACGGGACCGAGTCCCAGGTGGAGGATGGCGCCCAGGTGGCCGATCTGATGGATCGGCTCGGCCTGACCGGTCAGCGCGTCGCCGTCGAGGTGAACGCGGAGCTGGTCCCGCGCAGCACCTTCGCCGACCATACCCTGCGCCCCGGCGACCGGGTGGAGATCATCCACGCGGTGGGCGGCGGCTGATCCGCCGTCCCGGTCCTTCACCCACTCGGCGGGAACCCGGGGGCGGCCCACTGGATGCCCCGAGGGGAGGTCCGCGTCGCCACGCTTGCGGCGAGACCCTCGCGTCGCCGTCCTTGGCCCACCAGGGCGCGCCCATCTCCCGCCATCCACCGCACACCCTGACGGAGTAGTCACCCATGCCCACAGACACGCGCCCGGCCGCCGATCGATTCACCCTCGCCGGGCGGGAATTCAGCTCCCGCCTGCTGGTTGGAACCGGCAAGTACAAGGACATGGAAGAGACGGCCCGGGCGATCGAGGCCAGCGGTGCGGAGATCGTCACCGTCGCGGTGCGCCGTACCAATCTCGGCCAGACCCCCGGCGAGCCGAATATCCTCGACGTGCTGTCCCCCGAGCGCTACACCATCCTGCCAAACACCGCCGGCTGCTATGACGCCGCCACGGCCGTGCGCACCTGTCGTCTCGCCCGCGAGCTGCTGGACGGACACAACCTCGTCAAGCTCGAGGTGCTGGGCGACGAGCAGACCCTCTACCCGGACGTGATCGCCACCCTGGAGGCCGCCAAGGAGCTGGTGGCAGACGGCTTCGAGGTGATGGTCTACACCACCGACGACCCCATCATCGCCCGCGAGCTGGAGGCGATCGGCTGCGTGGCCGTGATGCCGCTCGCGGCGCCTATCGGCTCGGGTCTCGGGATCAGGAACCCCCTGAACATCCGCACCATCGTGGAGAACGCCCGGGTGCCGGTCCTGGTCGACGCGGGGGTGGGCACCGCCTCGGATGCCGCGGTGGCCATGGAGCTCGGCTGCGACGGGGTGCTGATGAACACCGCCATCGCTGCGGCGCGGGACCCGGTGCTGATGGCGAGCGCCATGCGTAAGGCCATCGAGGCGGGACGCGAGGCCTATCTCGCCGGGCGCATGCAGGCCCGCCGGTTCGCCTCGGCGTCGTCGCCCATCGAGGGCCTGTTCTTCTGACCGTCCGCGGGCCGCGCGCGCCAGGGTGTAGAATTCGCCGCCAGTGTTACCGGGGGCAGGCCATGTCCGAGAAAGAGACGACCCATTTCGGCTACGAGAAGGTTTCGGTGTCCGAGAAGGCCGGGCGCGTGCGCCAGGTCTTCGACTCGGTGGCCTCCCGGTACGACGTCATGAACGACTTGATGTCGCTCGGGGTCCATCGGCTCTGGAAGCGCCATACGGTCGAGATGGCGGGCGTGCGGCGCGGCCAGCGGGTGCTCGACCTCGCCTCGGGCACCGGGGACCTGGCCGCGCGCTTCTCGGGAATCGTCGGCGACGACGGCCTGGTGGTCATGTCCGACATCAACGCCGCCATGCTCGAGCAGGGGCGCGAGCGGCTCACCGATAAGGGCCGGGTCGGCAACCTCCACTACGCCCTGATCAACGCCGAGCGGCTGCCCTTCCCGGCGGACACCTTCGATTGCGTGACCATCGGGTTCGGGCTGCGCAACGTCACCCACAAGGAGTGGGCCCTGGCCGAGATGCAGCGGGTGCTGCGCCCGGGCGGGCGCGCCCTGATCCTCGAGTTCTCCCACCCCACCACCCGGCTCCTCGGGCGGGCCTACGACCTCTATTCCTTCTCGGTGCTACCGGGTCTCGGGCGGCTGATCGCCAACGACCCCGATAGCTACCGCTACCTGGCCGAGTCCATCCGCATGCACCCGGATCAGGAGACCCTGCTCGGGATGATGGAGGACGCGGGCTTCGAGCGCTGCGACTACTTCAACCTGAACGGGGGCATCGTCGCCATCCACAGGGGGTACAAGCTGTGAGCCCGAGCGACACCTTCGACGACGGGCGTCCGCCGTCCAGTGATGCACCGCCGGGCCGCCTGGAGGTCCCGGCACCGGTCCTCGCCGCGCTGGAGGCGGCCCTAAACCGGTATCTCGACCTCGACCCCGAGGGCGCCCAGGGTTTCGCGCCGCTCTATGGCCGCATCATCGTCATCGAGCTCGAGGGGCTCGGGATGGGTGTCACCCTGATCCCGGGTCCGGACCGTATCCAGATCTTCGGGTCCTACGATGCTCCGGCCGATTGTGTGATCCGCGGGGCCCCGCTCAGCCTGGCGCGCATGGCCCTCGCCGAGCGCAAGGAGTCCGAGATGTCCTCGGGCAGCGTCCAGATCGAGGGCGACACCACCCTCGCCCAGCAGTTCGCCAAGGCCCTGGGGGGGCTCGATGTCGACTGGGAGGAGCAGGCCGCCCGGGTGCTCGGCGATCCCATCGCCCACCAGGTCGGCCAAGCGATGAAGGGGCTCTCCGATTGGGGGCGCCAGACCTCGCGGACCCTGACCGCGGACCTCAAGGAGTACCTGGAGGAGGAGGGTCGTCTAGTCCCGACCCGTTACGAGCTCGATGCCTTCCTCGCCGAGGTCGACACCCTGCGCGACGACGTGGAGCGCCTGGAGGCCCGCGTCGCGCGTCTGAATCAGACCGCCGCGGCGCCCACCGAGGACACCCGGCCACCGCCCGCCCCGGCGCCCAAGAAGGCGACCCCCCGCAAGAAGGCCCCTGCCAAGAAGACCTCCAAGCCAGGCGATCGCCCCGGATGATCGGCCCGAGACAGGCCCTGCGCCTGTTCCGTATCAACTGGGTCTTGCTGCGCAATGGGCTGGACGAGGTGATCCTCGCCACCCATCTGCTCCGGCCCGTCCGCTGGGTCGGCTATCTCGCCCCCTGGTACTGGCTGCGCCGTGATCTGCCGCCCTACCCGGTGCGGGTGCGCCGCACCCTGGAGGACCTCGGGCCCATCTTCGTGAAGTTCGGGCAGATCCTCTCGACCCGTCGCGACCTGCTGCCGGACGACCTCGCGGTGGAGCTCGCGAAGCTCCAGGATCGGGTACCGCCGTTCCCGGGCGAGCAGGCCCGCGCCATCATCGAGAAGGCCTGGGGCCGTCCCGTGGGGACGGTGCTCGATGCCTTCGACCCGGTCCCGCTGGCCTCCGCCTCCATCGCCCAGGTCCACACTGGTCGCCTCAAGGACGGCACCGAGGTGGTGGTCAAGGTGCTGCGGCCCGGGATCGACAAGACCATCGCCCAGGACCTATCGCTCCTCTATACGGTCGCGCGCCTAGCCGAGCGCTACTGGAAGGACGGCCGGCGCCTGCGTCCGGTGGACGTGGTCCGGGAGTATGAAAAGACCATCTACGACGAGCTGGATCTGCAACGGGAGGCCGCCAACGCCTCCCAGCTGCGGCGCAACTGGCTGGGCAGCGCGATGCTCTACATCCCGGAGATCCACTGGGACTGGACGCGCCCCAACGTCATGGTGATGGAACGCGTCTACGGCACCCCCGTCGGTGACGTGGCGAGGCTCAAGGCCCAGGGGGTGAGCATGCGCGGCCTGGGTGAGCTGGGGGTCGAGATCTTCTTCACCCAGGTCTTCCGGGACAACTTCTTCCACGCGGACATGCACCCGGGCAACATCTTCGTCGAGCCGACCGGACGCTATATCGCCATCGACTTCGGGATCGTCGGGACCCTGAACAGCGAGGACCAGCGTTATCTGGCCGAGAACCTGCTGGCCTTCTTCGAGCGCGACTATCGCCGGGTGGCCGAGCTGCATGTGGAGTCCGGCTGGGTGCCGCCGGGCACCCGGGTGGACGAGTTCGAGTCCGCCATCCGCACGGTCTGCGAGCCCATCTTCCAGAAGCCGCTCTCGGAGATCTCCTTCGGTCACTTCCTGCTGCGCTTGTTCCAGACCGCCCGGCGCTTCGATATGGAGATCCAGCCCCAGCTGGTCCTGCTGCAGAAGACCCTGCTCAACATCGAGGGACTCGGGCGTCAGCTCTATCCCGAGCTGGATCTCTGGACTACCGCCAAGCCCTTCATGGAGCGCTGGATGAAGGAGCGGGTCGGGGTGCTCGGGCTGCTGCGGCGCAGCCGCAAGAACCTGATCGCGGTGGCCGACCAGATCCCCGAGCTGCCGTTGGTGGCCAACCGTCTGTTGAACGAGCTCGAGCATCGCCAGATCGCGGGCGGCGGGCTCCTGGCCCGCGACCAGACCCAGGGTCCGCGCGGGCGTCGGGAGCCCTCCGTCGCGATCAAGGCGCTGGGCGGGGCTACGGTGGCCCTGTGCGGGACCCTGGTGCTGGTGCTCGGACCTGGACCCTGGCTCGGTCACGACCTGGCCCTGGCCCTGGTCGGGGCCTGTTACCTGGGCGGGGCCTGGCTGTTCGTCTCCGCCGGGCGCTGAGCCTGCCCCGGCGCCCGCGCGGGCGGACCGCCGGCGCAACCCTGTGGCGGGGCACTGTTCGTCCTTACCATAGCGCCTGACCCATTCCGGCCGATCCATCGGCCAAGTCGCGATCCATCCGGGGGCCTCGTGGAGCATCCCATCCAACATTGCGCGCGGATCTATGCCATCGACCGCTGGGGCGAGGGCTATTTCCGCATCAACGACCAGGGCCATCTATGTGCCCGCCCCGACCCGGATCGGGACGCCGAGATCGACCTGAAGGGACTGGCCGAGCGGCTGGACGCCGAGGGGCTCTCCCTGCCCGTGCTGGTGCGTTTCAACGACATCCTCGGCCATCGGGTGCGGGCCCTCGCCGGGGCCTTCGAGCGCGCCGCGGCGGCCGTGGGCTTCACCGGCGGCTATCAGCCGGTCTATCCCATCAAGGTCAACCAGCAGTCCTCGGTGGTCCAGGAGATCCTGCGCCCTGGCCTCGCCGGTCTGGAGGCGGGGAGCAAGCCGGAGCTGATGGCGGTGCTGGCCCTCGCGCCGCCCGGCGGTCTGGTGGTGTGCAACGGCTACAAGGACCGGGAATACGTGCGGCTCGCACTCATCGGCCGGCGCCTGGGGCTGCGGGTGCACCTGGTGATCGAGAAGCCCTCCGAGCTGCCTCTGATCCTCGAGGAGGCGGAGCGTCTCGGGGTCGAGCCACGGCTCGGGGTGCGGGTGCGCCTCGCCGCCGCGGCCGCCGGAAACTGGCAGAGCAGCGGTGGGGAGCGCTCCAAGTTCGGGCTCTCGGCCAATCAGATTCTCGGCCTGGTGCGCTCGCTCGAATCGGCGGGACGACTCGGCTGGCTGACCCTGCTGCATGCCCATCTGGGCTCCCAGATCCCCAGCGTGCAGGACATCCGCGCCGGGGTGCGGGAGCTGGTGCGCTTCTACGCGGAGCTACGCCGGCTCGGGGCGCCCATCGCCACGGTGGACGTGGGCGGGGGGCTGGGCGTGGATTACGAGGGGACCCGCACCCGGGGCCCCTGCTCGGTGAACTATGGCCTGGACGGTTACGCCGAGGCGGTGGTCCACACCATCGCCGCGGAGTGCCGCCGGCGCGACCTCCCCGAGCCCGCCCTGGTCAGCGAGTCCGGCCGTGCACTCACCGCCCACCATGCGGTGCTGATCACCAACGTGATCGACCGGGAGGAGGCGGGCGGCGAGGGCGTGACCCCGAGTCCGGACGAGGGCCACCCCCTGCTCGCCGCACTCGCGGGCCAGCTCGCCGCGGTCGCCAGCGCGCCGCCGAGGGAGGTCTACGTGGAGTCGCGGGAGATCCTGGACGCGGTGCGCGCGGATTTCGAGCGCGACGCCCTGGGGCTTGCCGTGCGCGCCCGCGCCGAGGAGCTCTTCCAGGCCATCTGCCGGGGGCTCGCGGGTCGGCTGGATCCAGGGGTGCGCAGTCACCGGGAGCTGCTCGACGAGGTCAATGCCTTGCTCGCCGACCGGCTGTTCTGCAACTTCTCGCTCTTCCAGTCGCTCCCGGATGCCTGGGCCCTGGACCAGATCTTCCCCATCGTGCCCATCCAGGGGCTGGATCGCACGCCGACCCGACGGGCCGTGATCCACGACCTCACCTGTGACTCCGACGGCTGCGTGAGCCACTATGTGGACGAGGGCGGTGTCGAGGCCAGCCTGCCGGTGCACGATCTGGCGGGCGAGGATGCGCCCTATCTGATCGGGTTCTTCATGGTGGGGGCCTACCAGGAGATCCTCGGGGACATCCACAACCTGTTCGGCGACACCGATGCGGTGAACGTGACCCTGGACGCCACGGCGCCCGAGGGCTATCGGCTCTCGGAGCTGGAGCGGGGCGACTCGGCCGACGAGCTCCTGTCCTATGTCCATTTCGAGCCGCGCACCTTGCTCGCCCACTATCGGCGCAAGCTCGATGCCGCCGGGCTCGACCGGGTGACCCGCGAGCAGTTCATGGTCGAGCTCAAGGCCGGTCTCTACGGCTATACCTATCTCGAGGTGGAAGGCGCACCCGAGGGCTCGTCCGACGGGGCGGGTTGACCCATGTCAGCGCATGCAACGGACGGTTTCCGTTAGGGTCTCAGGTCCCTGACCCCCCAGGATCGAGACGCCACAGGTTCCCTCCATGCCCGTCCCCACCCGCGCCGATCACGCCCATGCATGAGCTCTCCATCTGTCAGGCCCTGCTGGACCAGGTGGAGTCGATCGCCCGCGAGCATCGCGCCACCCGGGTCGAGCGGATCCTGCTGCGGGTCGGCCCGCTCTCGGGGGTGGAGCCGGCCCTGCTCCGAAACGCCTATCCCCTGGCCGCTGTCGGGACGGTCGCCGAATCGGCGGAGCTGGTGATCGAGCCTGCGCCCGTGCGGGTACGCTGCTCGATCTGCGACGCGGAGTCCGAGGCCGCGCCGAACCGCCTGCTGTGCGGGGCGTGCGGCGATTGGCGGACCCGGCTCGTCAGCGGCGACGAGATGCTGCTCGCCAACCTGGAGCTGACCATCCCCGACGCCTGACCCGCATCGAACCCCGCGGGACGGATGGCGTACACTCCCAGCCCTTGGGCCGTCCAACACCGCCCCGCCCCATTCCCACCCGGAGACCACCCATGTGTGACACCTGCGGCTGCAACATCACCCCCGGCAACGAGCATCTGGTCCGCGCCGACGGTAAGCACGCCCGTACCGAGGATGGCCGGGCCGCCGTGACGGTCCTGAAGAACCTGCTCTCGGAGAACGACCACCAGGCCGACCACAATCGCGAGCACCTCGACCTCCAGGGGGTGCTGGCGATCAACCTCATGTCGTCTCCCGGGGCCGGCAAGACGAGCCTGCTCGAGGCCACCATCGAGGCCCTCGCCGGCAGTCTGTCCATCGCCGTGATCGAGGGCGACCTGGAGACCGAGAACGACGCCGAGCGCATCCGCGCCAAGGGCGTGCCCGCCATTCAGATCGCGACCGGCAGCGCCTGTCATCTGGATGCCCACATGGTGCACGACGCCCTACATCGTCTGGACCTTCACGGGGTCGACATCCTGTTCATCGAGAACGTCGGCAATCTGGTCTGCCCGGCGAGCTTCGACCTCGGCCATCACCGCAACGTCACCCTGCTCTCGATCCCCGAGGGGGACGACAAGCCGGCCAAGTATCCGGTGATGTTCCGCGCCGCCGATCTGGTGCTGTGCACCAAGGCCGACCTCGCCCCCGTGCTGCCCGAGTTCCAGGTCGAGCGTGCCGAGCATTACCTGCGGGCTCTCGCGAGCACCGCGCCCTTCGAGACGGTGTCGACCCGCGGCGCCCCTGGGCTCGCCGCCTGGATCGCCTGGCTCCAGGACGAGCTCGCGGCGCAGCGCAGCCGCCTGGAGCTGGGGCGCACCATTCGGCCCGCGGCCCAACCGGAGGGGGCGCGGCTGCATGGGCTCGGCGGGGAGGGGGGCGGGCACGCCCACCACCATCATCACCATCACGACCACCACCAGCACGACGACGATCACCATCACGGGCATCACACCGGGTGAGGATCGCGGGGGTCGGCGCTCGGTTGACCCCTCGTGCCGGATGGGTGTAAGAAGTCCGCCGTCATGGCCTGCTCCAAGGCCTGCCCCACACCAAGATTTCCGATTGAGTCCACGAGAGAAATCGCCCCAACCCGGAGGAAGTCCCTAGTGTCGATCAAGCCCTTGAAGATTCTCACCCTGGCGTCCCTCGCCGCCCTGGTCTCCGTCGGCAGCCCCGGCGCCTATGCCATCGGCTTCGGGGACATGATGAACCCCAGCCGTTGGTTCGGCGGCGGTAACCGCGACCGTTACAACGACGACTATTACTACGACGACTACGGTCCCGGTCCCTGGGGTGGACCTTACGGTGGGCCCTACGGCGCCCCCTATGGTGCCCCCTACGGCGCGCCCGGCTATGCCCCCTACGGTGGCGCGCCTGGCTACGGTGCCCCGGCCTACGGTGTCGCGCCTGTCGCCCCGGTCGCACCCGCGGCCCCGGCCGCCCAGGCCGCCCCGAGCAATCAGGGCGAGATCGACGCCCTGAAGCGGCGCATCGAGGAGCTGGAGGCCTCCCAGCGGCCACCCCAGACCCAGCCCGCCCCGAGCGCGGACTGGCCCTCCGCCCCCGCCTTCCGGCCCATGAACCAGTACTGAGGCGGATCCGCCCTCTCGCCCCCGAGACCCCGCGCCCGCCGCGGGGTCTCGCGTCTCTGGCGGTCGCGCCCGACTGGAACCGCCCTCGTCCATTGGAGGTGTCTCGTGTCCCGAATCCCCAGCCTGTCCCGCGCCCTTGGTCTCGCCACGTTGGTTTGGGCGGCGGGCGCGGCCCACGCGGCGGACGGCTATGCCGTCTACGAGAGCGAATCGTCCTTCGACGACGTGCTCCAGGGCCTCAAGCTCGCCATCGAGGAGCGCGGCATGTACATCAACAACGTGATGCACATGTCGGAGATGCTCGAGCGCACGGGCAAGGATCTCGGCATGGACGAGGTGATCTATGGGCGGGCCGAGTCGGTCGAGTTCTGCAGCGCCGTGCTGTCCCGGCAGATGACCAGCGAGGAGCCCGCCCGCATCGTCAACTGCCCCTTCATCATCGCCGTCTATACCCTGCCGGGCGATGAGTCCACGACCTATGTGGTGCATCGGGAGATCCCCGAGGATCAGGTCTCGGGCAGCGCCGTAATGGCAAAGATCGCGGGGATGCTGAAGGACGTCGCCAGCGCGGCCGCGAGCTGGTAGCAACGACCCGAATCCCCATCGGGACGCCGCCCGGGCCCCGGGCGCGGGACATGGCTGCGCGTGGCGGCCCAGCGGCGGGGCATGTTAACCTGCCAGGCCAACTGGGCGCCCGGCCCCTCGCCGCGGCGTGCCTCCGTCCTGGTTCATCGTCGTAGTCGTTTCCCCTATCCCCATGAGTCTCGCGATCGGCATCGCCGACCTGCTCGGCGCGCTCCGGCGCCACGAGCTCTGGCGCGCCCTGGCCTGGTATGACGTCAAGCGCGGGAATGCCTCGACGCGCATCGGGGTGCTCTGGCACAGCCTGAGCTTTCTGATCACGGTGGGGATCCTGGGCTACATGTACAGCACCTTCTTCGGCCGGGAGCTGGACGTCTACATCCCCTACCTCGCCGGCGGCTTCCTGGCCTGGCGTTTCATCAGCGCGCTCTCCACCGAGGGCGTGCGGGCCGTGACCTCCGGGCGCGGTCTGCTCACCCAGATGGCCATGCCCATCAGCGTCTTTCCCCTGCGCCTGGTGTGCAACCATGCCTACATCTTCGGCCTCAACGCCATCGCCTTCGTGGCCATCCTCGCCATCTATCGGATCCTGGTGATCCCCAACCCCTTGCTGTTGGCCATCGGTCTGGTGATCGTCGTCTGTGCCGGGGTGGCGACGGCGCTGCTCTTCGGGGTGGCCGCCGTGTTCCAGCGCTGGATGCAGAATCTGATCCCGCCCGTGATGTCGCTGACCTTCTTCATCACCCCGATCCTGTGGATGCCGAGCATGCTCACCGGGAGCGGGCACGAGGGCTATGCCCTGGACATGAGCGCCGGGGTCAGCGGTCGCGCGGCCCTGGTGCTGGTGAACCCCTTCTATTACTTCGTCGAGATCGTGCGCGGTCCGCTCCTCGGCTACACGATCCCCCTCTGGTACTGGCTGGTGGCCCTGGCCATCACCGCGGTCCTGTTCGGCGCGGCCTTGCTGCTGCTCTCGCGCACCAAGTCTCGGGTCCTGCTGAACCTATGAGCGAGACGACGCTGGGTCCCTATCTGAGGCTCTCCAACGCGAGCCTGTGCTTTCCCGTGCGCCTCTCCGGGCCGGCGGGCGATCTGGGCAAGGCGCGCGAGAACCGGGCGGACGTGGGCAGCGAGGTGGTCGAGGTCAGACCGGGGCGCTTCGCGGTGAAGGCCTTGCGCGACGTGTCGCTCTCGCTGGAGCCCGGGGATCGCCTCGCCATCATCGGCGGCAACGGCGCGGGCAAGACCACCCTGCTCAAGTCGCTGGCCGGGATCTTCGACCTCGAGGAGGGGACGCGCGAGGTCAAGGGCGAGATCTCCACCATCTTCAACCTGCGCCTGGGCTTCGAGATGGCCCAGTCGGGCTACGACAACATCCTGCTGCGCGGCCTGATCGAGGGCCATTCCAGGGCGGACATCCTGGCAGCGGTGGAGGACATCGCCGACTTCTCGGGGCTCGGCGAGTATCTCTACATGCCCGTGGAGACCTACTCGGGGGGCATGATGGCGCGACTGGCATTCTCCATCGCCACCGCCTGGGACGCCTCGATCCTGCTCATGGACGAATGGATCGGCGCCGGGGACATCGGCTTCTTCAAGATGGCCGAGGATCGCCTGGTGAACTTCGTCACCAAGGTCCAGATCCTGGTGATCACCAGCCACAACCCGCAGATCCTCAAGCGCTTCTGCAACCGGGCGATCGTCATGTCGCACGGCGGCGTGGTCTACGCGGGGGGTGTCGAGGACAGTTGGAAGTACTTCCAGGAGCACCAGCGCTCGCGGTTCGCCGACAAGGCCTCCTGAGCGCTTCCCAGGGTCCGGACCGCGCCTCGGATCGGCGCCGCCTCAACCGCCAGCGCGGTTCCGCAGATAGGCCTCGACCATGGGCGGGATCTCCTGCTCGAGGTCGTGGATCGGCTCGAATCCGAGCTCTCGCCCGATGCGCTCTGAGGAGTACCAGGCGTCCCCCATGAGCTTCGAGAGCCCGACCCGGGTGAGCGGCATGGCTCGGCCCGTGATCCGTTCCGCGAGACTGCCGGCCGACGCCACGGCTTGCAGCGACCAGGCCGGCACGGTCCAGCCGGGAATGGGGCGACCCAGGGCCGCGCTGATCCGCTCGTAGAGCCAACGGGTGGAGTAGGGCTGGCCGTCGGTGACCAGATAGACCTGGCCCGCGGCCGCATCGCTCGCGGCGAGCAGCAGGGCCGCGCGCACCGCGTCGTCCACGTGGACGGCGGAGCGGCGGTTCGCGACCCGCGGCCAGGGCGGGAAGCGACCGCGCGCCACCGCGTCGATCATGCGCGCGACGTTCCCCTGGCCAGCGAGCCCGTAGACCATGGGCAGGCGCAACACGGAGGTTCGGATGCGGCCATCCCGGCCCAGGTCCAGGACGCTCTGCTCGGCGGCGAGCTTGGCCCGGCCGTAGAGCGAATCGGGCTCCGGCGGGGTCGATTCGTCCGCCGGGCGGCCCTGGGCCGCCGCCGCGTCCCCCATCGCCTTGACGCTGCTCAGATAGACCAGGGTCTTGATCTGGCTGCGACCCGCCTCGGCCGCGAGGGCTCGGGTGCCCTCGGCCGTCACGGGCCAATGGGCGGGGGCCTCGTAGATGTCCGGCTCATCGGCGGCGGGAGAATAGCTCGCGAGATGAAAGACCGTCTCGATCCCGTCGAGCACCCCCTTCAGGGTGCCGGGATCCGTCAGGTCGCCCGGGCGGCAGTCGACCGGAGCGCCGGGCCACAGGGACGCTGCGCGCTCAGGGTCCCGGGTGAGGATCGCGACCGGATCCCCTTGCTCCAGCAGCGCCCCCACCAGGCGCCGGCCGACCTTGCCGGTCGCCCCGGTCACGAGGGCGGATCCCACTGGGCGGTCCTGCCCGGTCATCCGCGCACGACCCCAATGATGCGACCGGCCAGGCGGCGTCCCCCGTGCACCGCCGCGGCGACCCCGAAATGGGCCCAGATGCCCGCCATCACCAGCAGGCTGAAGGGGAGCGGATAGTCCTCGAACTGGAACTTGCGGAAGAAGCGCGCCATGCCGCGATGCTTGTGCCACTCCACCCGCACGGGTCGGCCGACGCTGCATGCCCCCTTGTGATGGACCACCTCGGCGTCCGGCACCAGATAGATGCCCCAGCCGGCGCGGCTGAAGCGCACGAACCAGTCGAGATCCTCGCAGTGCAGGAAGTAGCCCTCGTCCAGTGGCCCCACGGCATCCAGTGCCCTGCGCCGCACCAGCATGAAGGACCCGGAGATCGCATCGACCCGCACCGGACCCTCGGGAAGGGGTTGATCCGTGAGGTTGAGCCGGCGCCCTCGCGTGAGCCTGGGCCAGATCCGGTCCAGATGGAGCACCCGAACCAGACCGATCCAGGGGTCCGGGATGGCGCGGCGGCTGGCCACCTGCTCGCTGCCGTCGGGGTTGCGGATGGTGCAGCCCGCCATGCCGGCGTCGGGCGTGGCGTCCATGAAGGCCAGCATGCGAGGCAAGGTCTCTGGCCCCAGGATGCAATCGGGATTGAGGAACAGCAGGTAGGGCGCGCTCGCCCGCCCGAGCACCCGATTGTTGCCGGCGGCGAACCCCAGGTTGGCCCGGTTCTCGATGACCGATACCCTGGGATCGGCACCCACGCGTGCGCCCAGGGCCGCCAGGCTCCCGTCGCTGCTGCCGTTGTCGCTGACCAGCACCTGCACCGCCACGCCGCTCGCCAGCACCGCGCCCACGCATTCGGCGAGCAGCTCGCCGGCGTTGTAGTTGACGATGATGACGCTGAGCTCGGATCCACCCGCGGCGGCCTGCGCCGTCCGTCAGGCCGAGGTCACTCATCGCCCATCCTCCGAGGGTGTTCCATGCGGGCCATGGTCGGGACACTGCACTCCGGGCTGCGGCTCGCGCGGCGGCACAAAAGGGCTGGAGAGGATCGCGGGACCCGAGGGCCGGGAGGCCGCGCACTGGCCGGCAAGTCTACCGCTTGGGAACACCCGATGGGGTCCGGGCTCGGATCGCTCGACCTTGGTCGGGGCGGTCGCTGACCGCCGTTACTGCATCGAAGGTGTCATGGGTTTATCCTGCCCACCCCATGTCAAAGGTTACAGAGTCCAACGACGCGCCGTCCCCTGGACGGGAGGCCGGCGAGGCGTCAGCCATCTTCATCCACTCCCTGTTTCGCTCGGGGAGCACCTATCTCTTCAATGTCTTTCGCAGATCGGACGGGGGGTTCTGGTGTTACCAGGAACCGCTCCACGAGGCGCTCCTGAAGGCGCGGGAGAATCCGGACCTGCTGGTGCAGACCCACCGCGATCTCGCCGAGCGGCTGCGCCATCCGAAGCTCGAGAAACCCTACTGGTGGGAGCTGAACGAGGTCCGCGAGAGTTGGCAAGGGCTGCTCGAGAAGTCGTTCATCTTCGATGATGCCTTCGGACGCGATCCCGCTGCCTGCGATGCCCTCGGCCGGTATCTGGGGGCATTGATCGACGCGTCGCGAGGACGCCCGGTGATCGAGGAGTGCCGTACCTTCGCCCGCATCCCGATGATTCGAGAGCGCAACGGCGGCCTGCATCTCTATCTCTGGCGCAATCCCTGGGACCAGTGGTGGTCCTACAAGGTCGATCCCTACTTCGAGGTGACGAGCCAGCTCATCCTCAGCGCGACGACCGTTCCACCCGTGTTCGACGCGCTCCGCGAGCAGCTGGGATTTGTTCCGATTCGCGACGCGTCCGTGGAGGCCGAGATCGGCCATTTCTGGAACCGTCCTCTGGCCCCCGGCGACAGCTACGCCCTCTTCTTCGCCCTCTGGTGCTTTGCACTCCTGGAGGCCCGGGAGCACGCCGATCTGCTCGTGAATGCCGACCACCTCTCCTCCTCGCCGGGCTACCGGGCGGAGGTACTGGAGCGGCTCCACGCCCACGACATCGACTCGGTTCAGTTCGAGGACTGTGACATCCATCGGGCCTATTTCGCGGGGCGGGATCTCGACTTCTTCGAGCCCATCGAGTCGCGGATCTACGACCTGATGCTCGAGCAAGGCTACGCGCGTGAGGCCCTGGACTATCTGGTGGAGACGCGCCGTCGGTTTACCCCCAAGGGCCGCCATCCGAACCTTGCCTATACCGCCGCCGCGCGGCGGATGCGCCGCGATGGCGAGCGGGCGCGGGCAACGGTCCTGGAACGGGAGGCGTCGCTCGCCGAGGCCCGTGCGCGGGCGACGGATCTGGAGCACGCGAGCAAGGTTCTTCGGGAACAACGCGCGCGTCTGGAAACGTCCTTGTCCGCCGCTCGCAAACGAGCCTGGCCGTCGGAGCTGGAGCGCGACCGCGCGAGCCTCCGGGAGGTCCTGAACGAGCACACGGCGGCGTTGGCGCGCTCACGCGAGGACCACGACAAGGCCGCCCAGGAGCTGACCCAGGTCCGCTCGGAGTTGTCGGCCGCGCTCGACGAGGCGCTCAGGTTGCGTGCGGACCTGACCCTGCTCCGGTCCGATCTGGATTCGGCGCGCTCCCAGGTCAGGGTCACCGGGGCCGAGCTGGCCCATGTCCAGCGGGTCGCCGACGGACTGCGTGTGGAGCTGGTCCGCGCGGGCGAGGAGACGGAGCGCTGGCGCGCCAACGCCGAGTCACTCGAGCGCGACCTCGCGGAGGTCTACGCGAGCACCTCCTGGCGGGTCAGCGCACCTCTGCGCTGGCTCAAGACCCGGCTTGGTCGCACCAGTTGAGCGTCTCCTTCGCTGTTACGCGCCGCGAGTCCCATGGGGCCGCCTTGGTGGGCCTCTGATCCCTGGCCCTCCTGCGCCGCAACCAACGCGGGCCTTGCGCCCTCGGAGGCCCCGGCACTTGTGCGGGGCACTCGGATTCGGGGCATCCCGGGCGCTCAACCAACCCGACTTGCATGGCGAGGCGCCTCGGTGATCTCGACCACAGGCCGTTTTATTGTTCGTGGATATCGTCAAGACCGCGGGCACCAGCCTCGGTGAGGTCCTCGCCGATCTCGGCGCGGTCGGGAAACACCATTCCATCGCGCGGGAGCTGCCGCGACATCCGCTCAACGCGGGACTCGAGAGCCCGCTCCCCGAGTCGGTCATCGACGGCTATTTCAAGTTCACCATCGTCAGGGAGCCATTCGACCGGCTCGCCTCCCTCTATAGCTACTGCCAGACGGCGCCGATCAATATGCTCTACGCGCGCGGGGGCTGGGACGCCATGCTCGCCGATCCGGCCCTGGATCGGCTCCCCGAGCGCGCCTTGGACCGGGAGGCCTATTGGCCCCGGGACTTCGAGACCTTCGTCGATAGGCCTCGACCATGCGCGGGATCTCCTGCTCGAGGTCGTGGATCGGCTCGAATCCGAGCTCTCGCCCGATGCGCTCTGAGGAGTACCAGGCGTCGCCCATGAGCTTCGAGAGTCCGACGCGGGTGATCGGCATGGCTCGGCCGGTGATCCGTTCCGCGAGGCTCCCGGCCGACGCCACCGCTTGCAGCGACCAGGCCGGCACGGTCCAGCCGGGAATGGGACGACCGAGGGCCGCGCTGATCCGTTCGTAGAGCCAACGGGTGGAGTAGGGCTGGCCGTCGGTGACCAGATAGACCTGGCCCGCAGCCGCGCCGCTTGCGGCGAGCAGCAGGGCAGCGCGCACCGCGTCGTCCACGTGGACGGCGGAGCGGCGGTTCACGATCCGCGGCCAGGGCGGGAAGCGACCGCGCGCCACCGCGTCGATCATGCGCGCGACGTTTCCCTGGCCAGCGAGACCGTAGACCATGGGCAGCCGCAGCACGGAGGTTCGGATGCGGCCGTCCCGGCCTAGGTCGAGGACGCTCCGCTCGGCGGCCAGCTTGGCCCGGCCGTAGAGCGAATCGGGCTCCGGCGGGGTCGACTCGTCCGCCGGGCGGCCCTGCGCCGCCGCCGCGTCCCCCATCGCCTTGACGCTGCTCAGGTAGACCAGGGTCTTGATCTGGCTGCGACCCGCCTCGGTCGCGAGGTCTCGGGTGCCCTCGGCCGTCACGGGCCAATGGGCGGGGGCCTCGTAGATGTCCGGCTCATCGGCGGCGGGCGAATAGCTCGCGAGATGAAAGACCGTCTCGATCCCGTCGAGCACCCCCTTCAGGGTGCCGGGATCCGTCAGGTCGCCGGGGCGGCAGTCGACCGGAGCGCCGGGCCACAGGGACGCTGCGCGCTCAGGGTCCCGGGTGAGGATCGCGACCCGATCCCCTTGCTCCAGCAGCGCGCCCACCAGGCGCCGGCCGACCTTGCCGGTTGCCCCGGTCACGAGGGCGGATCCCGCTGGGCGGTCCTGCCCGGTCATCCGCGCACGACCCCAATGATGCGACCCGCCAGGCGGCGTCCCCCGTGCACCGCCGCGGCGACCCCGAAATGCGCCCAGATGCCCGCCATCACCAGCAGGCTGAAGGGGAGCGGATAGTCCTCGAACTGGAACTTGCGGAAGAAGCGCGCCATTCCCCGATGCTTGTGCCACTCCACCCGCACGGGTCGCCCGACGCTGCATGCCCCCTTGTGATGGACCACCTCGGCGTCCGGGACCAGATAGATGCCCCAGCCGGCGCGGCAGAAGCGCACGAACCAGTCGAGATCCTCGCAGTGCAGGAAGTAGCCCTCGTCCAGCGGCCCCACGGCATCCAGTGCCCTGCGCCGCACCAGCATGAATGACCCGGAGATCGCATCGACCCGCACCGGACCCTCGGGAAGGGGTTGATCCGTGAGGTTCAGCCGACGCCCCTGGGTGAGATTGGGCCAGATCCGGTCCAGATGGAGCACCCGAACCAGACCGATCCAGGGGTCCGGGATGGCGCGGCGGCTGGCCACCTGCTCGCTGCCGTCCGGGTTGCGGATGGTGCAGCCGGCCATGCCGGCGTCGGGCGTGGCATCCATGAAGGCCAGCATGCGAGGCAAGGTCTCTGGCCCCAGGATGCAATCGGGATTGAGGAACAGCAGGTAGGGCGCGCTCGCGCGCCCGAGCACCCGATTGTTGCCGGCGGCGAACCCCAGGTTGGCCCGATTCTCGACGATCGCGACCCGGGGGTCGGCGCCCACGCGGGCGCCCAGGGCCGCCAGGCTCCCGTCGCTGCTGCCGTTGTCGCTCACCAGCACCTGCACCGCCACGCCGCTTGCCAGCACCGCCCCCACGCAGTCGGCGAGCAGCTCGCCGGCGTTGTAGTTGACGATGATGACGCTGAGCTCGGGTCCACCCGCGGCGCCTTTCGTCAGGCCCGGGTCACTCATCGCCCATCCTCCGAGGGTGTTCCATGCGGACCATGGTCGGGACACTGCACTCCGGGCTGCGGCTCGCGCGGCGGCACAAAATGACTGGAGAGGATCGCGGGACCGGAGGGCCGGGGGCCGCGCACTGGCCGGCAAGTCTACCGCTGGGCTCCAATGAGCGCGAAGCGAAGGCGCGTGGTCCCCGGTAGCCGTAGGCGCGAGCGTATCGCCGAAGTGGCGTAGCGGCGCCCCGGACCGTCCTCCCGAGAGCCAATGTCTCCGACGCTGAGAACAAGCGGGAGGCCCTTCGCCAGTTGGCCGCCGACCGGCGCCTGCGCGACGCCGTCGTCGCCTACTACCGAGAGGGCTTCGCGCGCTTGGGATACCCGTCGACGGGCTGGACCCCGAGGGTGCCTCGAAGCGCATCTGGCAAATTGGAGACGAGACCCGATAAACGCCTACATCGTTCGCAGACGCGGGCTCGATCGGGCCAGTTACGCGGCGCGGTTCAAGGAGACAGGCGGCTATGACCCGGCGGCCTACCAGCCCGAACTCGCAACGCCTGGCTTCCCGGACCAGATGCGCGCCTGCGTCGATCTCTGGAACGCCGAGTTTGCCAGCGACTGTTTCGTTTGCCGGGCAGCACTGGCGGGGGTCTCACGGCGAGGTTGCATGGCCGTTCGCGGTCCCGTGCTCGTCGAGCCATCCGCCCGGTCCGAGGTGGTCGCCGCAATAGGCGGCGATCCGAGATCGGTTTACCTATTCGTGGACGACGACTGGTATGCCCCGCACCTCGTGGCGGCGCTGCCCTGGTCGCTCGCCTACACGGAGGCCGTGCACTGGTCGGATCTGCTCTTCAACGGCCGCCTGCTCTACCGCCCCGCCCAGCGTCTCTTTGCCCGCCTGGCGTTCAAATTGAGGGATCTACGCTCGCAAGATCCCTTGCGCTACGCCCGCCTGCCCCAGCTACTCCCGTGGGGCGGGCAATACGGTCTACCGGTCAAGGTAGTCGACTGGTTGTTCCAGACCAATGACTACGCGCTCACCCGCAGGTTCCTGAGGCGTGGTCTCGACATCGCAGAGGTTGTCGACCGTGTCCCCGCGCCGGGTGACTTCAAGGGCCACAGGTTGGGCATCCGGCGTCTCATCACCGCGTGCTGAGTGCCATCAACAAACATCACAGCTCGGCGACCCATCTCCCCTTGGCCGTCAGCGGCACACAACCGAGCCGTGCGCTGCGCGGCCGGCTCCCGCAGCCCGTGCTCGATCAACTCCGGCTTGCGATCCTAGGCGAACTGCCAAGCGGACCCCCTCGATGTGTGTCTTCGCCTCGACCACGCTGAGCAGCAGCGGGGCAACTTGGGAGCTGCTCGCTCCGAAATCGCAGCGCGCCACCATCACCCGCGGCAGAAAAGGAAAGACCCTGTCACCCAAAAGCGCCAAGCTTGGCTCGCACTCACATCCTGATCGCACGAACGTCTTGCCAAATCGAGGGCCCTTGCTCAATCCCCCGGTGAGGTTTCCCGGTTAGGTATCCGACTCGGGCACTAGAATCCACGCATCTTTCCCGGGAACACGAACCCGAAGACTATCGTTGGAGCTGCTTAGATCGGAGCATCGACGCCGGAAGCCGAGCAGCCTTGACCCTAAGGGATCAATGGCCTTGTACCGCGCTTCAATGAGCTCCCGCGCATGAGCGATCAGCGCAAAGTCATTTGCATTCGCTGCGACCAGCTCAGAATAGAGTTCGCCACCCAAGAGATCTTCCCACCGGCCTTGTTGGCGTGCAGGAGCATCCGAAACATTTTGGCGCAGATAGCTTGCGTCGAATTCGACGCCAATTCTCCTGAGCGCGCTCTCGAGCAGAAGCATCCCTTCATCGAAGCGATCCACGGTGACGACATTTGCCGTCTCGGTAATTGCGCCAAGCGCAGCGTCCAGATTCTCCGACCAATTTGTCCGGGGCGCCCCGTCCTGGAACGCCGCCTTGGGCCGCTGTGGCGTACATGAACGCGTCTGCCAATTCAACCAGATGTCCGGGGCTGCATTCAGCCACCAGCGACAATAATCCGCAAAGTCCAACTCCCGCGCCGCAAGGTTTGCCGGCGTCGAATCTTTTCTACCCCGCTCATACCGATAAATAGAGTGGCAACGCTCCAAGGGATCCCTGAGCACAACCAGATGAATCTGTGCCCACGCGTTACGGGTATCCGGCAGCGGAAACGTATGCGACGAAATAGCTCGGTGGTTTGGGTAACCGCTGGACACGGCTCTTACTTTCGCGGGATTCAAGCGCGCGTCGGGCTCATTGCCCTCTATGTACAAAACCTCCCCGGAAAAGTTCTTTTCAAGTAACCAGTCGACCGTAGTCCCGGCATTCTTGAATATATGATGATGTGCTATAAGAGTCATCGCCAGGTTGCCGCCTGCATGAGAGATTCGGGAAGAATTGTTGACGTCTAATCCAGGCTGCAATGCTTCCCGAGTCGAGCAGCCAGCGCAGGCCCCGTGCTGAGACCTCGAGGGCGACTGCGTCGGATTGCGGCCAGGCAAAGCGCTCACGCTCCAGGCGCCGGTACCACAGCCAGAAACCGTTGTGCTGCCAGAGCAGGATCTTGAGCTTGTTGCGCCCGCGATTGCAGGACACGAACAAGCGCTCGCAGAACGGGTCCTGCTCAAGGACGTCCTCGGCCAAGGCCGCCAGGCCGTCGATCTGCTTGCGCATGTCGGTGACTCCCACGGCCAGATAGACCCGGGTCTGCTCGCTCGGGACCATCATGGCGCCGCTGCCAGGGTCGCCAGCACCCGAGCGAGGGTCCCAGCATCAAACCCCCGAGCGATCTCTACGCGCACCCCTCGCGGCGAGACCACCACGAGGCCACTGCCGGAGCCTCGTCGAGCACCTTCAGCGCGATCAACCGTACGCGCCGCGCGCCGGGCGCGTCACCCGTGCCCGCTTTCTGCTCCAGGCGCCACCTCCAATAACGCAGGTTGCTCTGCCCGATCCCGTGCTCGGCACAAAACTGCCGCTGGCTTTGCCCACTTGCCTCGTACTCCTGCGCCAACATCGCCCACTGTTGCGGCGTCTTACGTGTCCCATCTTCTGCTTGCCCCACGTTCACCCTCTATCGCTGCGGTTCATCATGGGGCGATCATCCCGACTCCGCCGCGGCCGCGATAGATGTAGTTCGCAGGACGCTTACCCTGCATGGATCCGAGATCAATAC
This sequence comes from uncultured Gammaproteobacteria bacterium, assembly GCA_963714915.1. GTDB lineage: Bacteria > Pseudomonadota > Gammaproteobacteria > Chromatiales > Chromatiaceae > Thiodictyon. The sequence continues at coordinate 3,440 of CAVQQM010000001.1, read as the reverse complement.
TTACTCAGGGCATTGCGCCAGGTTCCTGATAGAAAATCTCGGATCAGAGGCGGATATCTCATCAGCCAGGCCAGAACTGGCCTGTCCGCCCTAACGCTCAAGCGCTACCTGGGGGTTAGCTAACCCACCGGCTGGCTTATCCATCACAAGCTCATGCAGGCGATGCTCGAGCGCGAGGCATGCTACCTCCTCAGCGTCGAGGTCCAGCTGGACGACGCCTACCTCGGCGGCGAACTCAGCGGCGGCAGGGCTGGGCGCGGCTCGCAGAACAAGGTGCCATTCCTGGCCGCCGTCTCGGTGCATGCCGACGGCCACCCGATCCATGCCAAGCTGACTCAAGTGGCCGGGTCCACGCGAAAGACGGTCACGGCCTGGGCCGGCGACAGCCGGGCCCCCGGCAGAGTGGTCGTCTCCGAATTGCTAGCGTAGTTCGTCGGGGTCGTTGATGCCGGTTGCGAGCACCACCTGGTGGTGGTCGGCAAGCGCAAGCCCCGCGCGTTGCACGACTTCCTCTGGGTCAATACCCTATTGAGTGACGTCAAGATCAAGGCCTCCTTGAGGAAGGAGTCGCCTGTCGCGAAGCGATGTTGCTCTTTGTAGGTGCGCAGGGCCGTCTCGGGTCTGCATCCGCCCTCTTCCTCGGCTCTCTGTTGCTTTCCGTCACGCAGCGATGCTTCGCGAACCAGTAGGGATTTTGCGAGGGATCGGCTTATGTTGTTTGATTGCTTCGAACACAATGGCACCTGGCCCGACAATGCCCATGTTTGGGCAGATCACTTCGTGGACGTTGAGTTGAAATCCGAGAATCCAGAGGTGAGTAATCATCTCCAACCCGAACACCGTATACACGAGGTTCGAGTCCTCAGCCGGACCGTGCCATTCGGGCGCTGCCAAATGAATGACTGCACCGTCGGTCACCACGGCCCGCTGATCGTCCATGGGGTTGTTCATGTTGCATGGAACGGTAAAGACGTGCGCTCCGCCTTGCTTCAAGATGCGATATATCTCCTGGTGGGCCAAGTATGGTTCAGGTATATGCTCCAACACGTCCGCAGTCAAAACGATATCAAATTGATCTTCAAGAAAGGAGGTTGCCGTAAGGTCCTGATGCGGAGCGCCTTTCACTTCGTCGCCGCTATTGTACTCAGATCCAGCAAATCGGCTCCATTTATAGCCAGGAAGGCGTCCCAATGTCTTGTGGACGGCGCCGAAATATTCGGCACTGAAGACCTCAAGAGTATCTGGCATCGCAGGTGATGCTAGATGGGTGAGCGAAGCGCCTGTTGCCGCTTTGATCGCGCGCAAAAGAACTACTGCCATCGCACGCTGGCGGTTCCACGAACCGCAGACGCTGCAGAATCCCGACTCTCGATTATTTTCGGTGAATGGATCCATCTCGGACGTCTGTCCGCAAACAGGACAAAAGACGACACTGATTGCTCGAACGTCTTCCGTCGATGGTGGAGGCGTAAAAGAAAACGGGTAAAATCTCTTTTGCGATGACGCCAACATTTCGAGCAGTTCGGCGACGTTTCGAGTTTCCTTCCTGTCTGATGCGATTCTGGATCGTTTCATGAGAATAATCTCCGGCCTAAGTATAAACGTAGCGGATATTCCAGGCAACTCCGCAAGTTATAGCCAGCTAATACGAGTTTTTCGGATCTTTCATGAGCCGACGATTTCGAAGCTCTCCGTCAGCAACGAGCGAATCTCCCGTTGATGTTGATCGGGATTGGCGAAGGCCGCTGCACCCGCGCAGATTTGAAATCGGCGAAGGTTTTGATGTGGCGATCGTAGAGCGTCGTTTTCTTGAAAAGCTTCCAAAGTCGCTCGATGAGGTTGAGGTTGGGAGCACACGGGGGCAGGAATACGAGCTTGATGTGCGAGGTCTCTAAGTAGTCCTGGACCGCCTTGGAACGGTAGTCGCGGGCGTTGTCGCAGATGACGTAGATCCAGGTCGCAACGAGATTGACCCGCTCGATCTCCTCGAACAGCGAGGAACGCGCGCTGGGTCTCCGGGTTGGCCTTACCGGGGACCACCTTGGGCTTATTATAGACCAACGGTGTCCGGTCCCTTCATAGGTACGCCATCAACAGTGGCCGCAGCTCGCGCTCATAGAGCGCAGGGCAGGCCGGCTTGAGAAAACAGTGTTTGAAGAACCGCAACACCTGGCGGCTGACCTTGGCGGTGTAGCGAAACAGGGGCGCGGTCCAGTCGGGGCGGTCGGTTCCGTCAGCTTGCTCCGGGCGCTTGGCTTGACGGCGCGCCTGCCGGCGCAGTGCCTTGGTATCGGTGAGCCCGTCGCCGCCGAGGGTGGTAGCGAGCATCATCGCCACCAGGATGCTGGTCACAATGGCCAGGCGCACCTGGTTGTCGATGGCCACGGTGCGCTTGCCCCAGGCCTTGGCCTGGCTGAAGTCGTTCTTCCAGGTGTCGAAGCACTTCTCCTCCTCCCAGCGGCGGGAGTACAGAAAGGCGACGACACCGGGTTGCAGATCGAACGCGTTGGTGAGGAACTCCACCAGATGGCCGCGGCGGGTGCGGTAGGTGATCAGGCGCCAGGGCTCGCGGGAGCTTGCGAGCCTGACGCGCAGGTCGCGCTGAACACCGGTGTTGACGGGATCGGCCTCGACGCCAAGGTCCTCGCTCGAGTCGATGCGCAGATTCGACTTCATGCGCGTGATGATCGTGATGGCGCAGCTTGGCCTTCTTGGCATCCCAGAAGCGGGCATCGATGAAGGCGCGATCGACCAGGAACAGGGTCTGGTGCGCCCGGGTGAGGGCCAGGGGGGAGTGGTCGTAGTCGCGCAGGATGGCCGTCTCGTGGCGATTGCGGGTCTCCACCTGCACGTCCTCGGGGACCCCCAGGCGCAGGTTGTAGAAGCTCAGCAGGGCATGGCCCTTGGGGTTGTCCTCGCCGCCCTGCTTGGGGGTGCGGCGGCGGAAGTGGGCGCTCTCGCTCTGGTAGGTGCCGTCGATGGCGCGCACCGGGCGCGTGGCGAGGCCTGGGATATCGGCCAGGCGATCGGGCAGCACCGCCGCGGCCTCGCCCACCAGCGCCGGCAGCATCTGCGCGAGCACGGCCAGGCGCTCGGCGGAGCCGAGTGCATCCGACCAGGTGGAGCGAGCCAGGGGCGCACGCGCGGCCTCAGCCGGATCCAAGTGCAGCAGCGCCTGCACCTGCTCGCGCAGGCTCGCCATGCCCTGGAGATGGCGCAGCACCCCGAGGGCGATGAAATCACCCATGCTCAGGGTCCGTCCCAGGCGCTCGGCGCTGCGCACCCGCGCGAGCGCTTGCGCCACCGGGGCGAGCAGCTCGGCGAAGACGGTCTTGTCGGTGAGGCGATGCATCAGGGAGGCGAGTCGATCAACCATCCAGTGGGCCACGTTAAGTCATTGTTTCTAATGACTGGAACGCAAAGACCGGGAAAGCCAGAGT